>JBOFLX010000056.1:0-161902 GCA_051658085.1 Waterburya sp. | reverse complement strand
TCAATTTACAGCCAGACAACCTATTAGTTTAAGTAGAGGTGAACAGTTATTTTTGGAGTTAGGACTAGAGCATATTCAAAGTGAAACTTTTATAGATAACGATTTTTCATTTGCTTTTACCTCTGGATTACCTGATGGTCAAAGTAAGATAACTGCCTTACGTCTGGGGACGGAATATATTAATAGAGGAGAAACAAGTTCATTTTTAGCGCGATCGCAATTTTCACTCGGAATAGATTTACTTGATGCGACAGTAACGGAGGCTGGTATCGATGGTTTATTTTGGAGTTGGCTGGGTAAAGCGCAATGGTTGAAGGAACTTGATGATGGTTTAATTTTAGCATCCAACTTAGATATTCAACTAACACCAGATAAACTTTTACCGATTGAACAAATTTCTGTTGGAGGAGTAAATAGTGTCAGGGGTTATCGTCAAAATCTGAGTATTGGGGATAATGGGGTGATTGGTAGTGTGGAGTTGCAAATTCCACTGTTTGAGTTTTTAAGATTTGATGATGCTGTAGTTAAACTTAATCCTTTTATTGATGGGGGATCTCTTTGGAATAATCAAGACGAGGAAATTGATGATAGTACACTTTTTTCTATTGGCTTGGGTGTGAGTTTGGAGATAGCTGAAATTTTAAATGCCAGATTAGATTATGGAATTCCCTTGATTGAAGCTGACTTGCCAGATGATTTTGATGAGGGAGAGAAATTGACTTTTAGTTTGGTGGTGACACCTTGATTTTAATTGATAGAATTAAAATTAGTATTCTTAAAATCTACTGCTACGCCGATCAATCATATCTGCTAACAATGCAAACATTCCAAATTGAATTGCAGCAACAAACAGAATTAGAGTGGCTTCGGTTAAATCTCGCCTAATAAATAGATCTTGAAATAAAGTAATCAAACAACCAATAAAAAATAATCCTGCTACAGGTAAAAAGATTCTTAAGGGGGCAAAATAAACTCCCATGCGGAGAATTAATTGCACAAAACCAAGAGTATCTCGAATGGGTTTAATTTTGCTATTACCAACTCGATGGTAATAATCTATCGGCTCATAATGAACCAGATAATTGTTAGTCAGCATAGCAATGGTAATTGTAGTCGTAAAACTAAAAGTATTGGGTAGAATCGGCAAAAATTTAATGATTAAATCGCGATGAAAGACTCTTAAACCACTGTTTAAATCAGGAATTTTGGTTTTGGTTACCCATTGAGCAAAACGAACTAAAAACCACTTAGGAATTTGGCGCAGACGGGAATAAGTAACATTTTGACCAATTCTTGCCCCTACAACCATATCAGCACGAGTTGCCAGGGATAGTAAATCGGGAATTCGTTCATTAGGATAAGTGCCATCGGCATCGGTAATGACTATAAAGGGATATCTTGCCAGTCTTATACCAGTCTTCAAGGCAGCACCATAGCCTCGATTACGATTGTGTTCAACTAAATAAATGTTATTGACGACAGCTAATACTTCGGCGGTAGAGTCAGTAGATCCATCATTAATGACAATAATTTCGTATTGATAATTGCTCGACTGTAATATTTGATGAAGATGATCTACAGTAGCTGCAATCATTTTTTCTTCATTGTAGACAGGGATAACAATAGAAACAGCAGGATTTGATTCTGGATGCATCAGTATATTAAAGCTGGGAGAATTGAAGCTCAAAGAAGGTACTATGTTTAAACATCGCCTAAATGTAAGCTCAGATGTTAACAACTAGAATATACAACTTTCTTTTTACTACTGAAACTAAAATATACAGCAAGCGATCGCTTTTTTGGTTGGGTCTTAGTTTAATTTTTGCTTTTATTTACAGCTTAATTGCACTACAAGAAGCTTTTAGCAATGAGTATATTGTTCAAGATGATGCTAGGCAGCATATATTTTGGATGAGTCGTTTTGTAGACTCGGAATTATTTCCTAGAGATTTAATTGCTGACTATTATCAATCGATCGCTCCTTGGGGATATAAGAATTTCTATCATCTATTCGCCTGGTTGGGAGTTGAGCCTCTCGTTTTTTGTAAGTTTGTCCCAGGCATTCTGTGTTTAATTATGACGGGTTATTGTTTTGCAGTGACTCTAGAAATTCTGCCCATTCCTTTTGCTGGTTTTGTGGCTGCTTTATTGTTTAATCAAAATATTTGGTTACAAGATGGGGTAGCATCAGCAACTTCTAGAGCTTTTGCTTATCCTTTATTCTTTATTTTTCTTTATTATTGGCTCAGGCGATCGCTCCTAGGAGTTTGTCTGGCAATTGTATTAATGTCTTGGTTTTATCCTTCCTTTGTCTTGATTTTTGCAGGGGTTTTATTCGTGCAACTATGGCGTATGGATGGCTATTTACCAAAACTGAATAAAGATAAAAAAAATTATGTTTTTAGTTGTGTTGGCTTATTAGTCTCTCTGGTGTTGCTGTTACCTTATCTTTTGTCTTCATCTGAATTTGGGCCTACTACCACTTTAGAACAAGCAAGACAATTACCAGAGTTTATTTCAGGAGGGAGAGCTAGTTTTTTTCACGATGATGACCCTTGGAGGTTTTGGTTTAATGCTAGTCGTAGTGGGATTAAATTACCTTCAGCACTCATGCCAGATTTAGCTTATGGCAGTCTATTACTACCATTTTTGCTTAAATTTCCGATTAAATTTCCTCTAACTCAAAAAATCAAACCTAGACTGGGTTATTTTAATAATTTACTACTAGTTTCGTTTGGCTTATTTTTTGCTGCTCACGCTTTGTTATTTAAACTATATCTTCCTAGTCGTTATACCCAGCAGACTTTAAAAATTGTCATAATTATCTCTGCGAGTATAACTTTAATGTTACTTGTATCAAGCATTTTACAATGGGCAATTAATAGCCAACCCTATAGTGCCTTTAAATCATCGCTTGCTCTAGGTATTACCACACTATTTATTGTTGTTCTAGTTGCTTATCCTGCTGGACGTGATGATTTTATCCATACAGGTTATCAAGTCGGTAAACATCCTCAACTCTATCAATTCTTCCAACAACAGCCCAAAGATATTATGATTGCATCTTTAGCAGCAGAAGCCAGTGCCTTACCAAGTCTAACTAAAAGAGCAATTTTAGTGAGTCCAGAACACGCTATTCCATATCATATAGGTTACTATCGACCTTTTCGGCAACGAGTCGTCGATTTAATTGAGGCTCAATACACTACAAATAGTCAAATTGTTCAAAACTTTATTACTAAATATAAAGTCGATTTTTGGCTGCTGGAAAAATCTAGCTTTATTCCAGAATACTTAGAACAAAATCGCTGGCTAACAGATCATCAAGGAGTCACACAAAAGGCAATTAAAGATTTAAAACAAGGAAAACAACCTCTCCTTGACCGTATTCAAGATCAATGTACTGTATTTCAAGATACTGACTATACGGTTATTGCTAGTCATTGTATTAATTCCCAGTTATCAGTCATTAGTTATTAGTCATTTAATTGCGTACCGTATATCGTACCTTTTTCTCAATTGTTCAGATGGTACAATATATTTAACCAAATAGACAACAAAGAAGTATGGCTGTTAATCCAATTTCTACCGCTCAGATGTTAGGCGGTGCAACAGTTTTAGGAATTGAAGTCAAAAATGAGCGCGACTTAGAGAAAATCATTTTAAATGGTTTGCCAACGAGTGCTGTTACCAAGATAATCGAGCGAATTTATCCTGGTGAAACTGATAAGTACTATCAGTTAGTACCTCGTAGTACTTTAATTAGAAGACAGAAAGAAGCATCATCATTAAGCCTAGAGGAAAGTCAAAAAGCTGAAAGAATAGCCAGAATTTTCTCTTTTGCCGTGGAAGTATGGGGTGATGAGGCTAAAGCTAGAGAGTTTATGAAAAAACCTCATCCGATGTTAGAAGATCGTACTCCTTTTGAAACCAGTTTAAACGAACTTGGTGCGAGGCAAGTTGAGCAAATATTGGGTAGATTGATGTTTGGAATTAGTGCTTGATGACTACTTCAATTTTAAATCGCACTCTCAAAGCTTATCGTATTGGCATCCATAACAATCGTTATCCAATTTTTGATGGTACTGGTGCAAAACTCTATCCAGGTCGTTGGAATGAAAATTATTCAGTTATTTACTGCGGAGAAAATTATTCTCTAGCTATGCTAGAAAAATTAGTTCATAGCAATACTGGAGATCTGCCAGAGTATCAGCAGTGGATTGAGATTACTATTCCAGTTGGCACGACCTATGAAGTTGTTACTACTTATAGTTTATCTGAGTGGAAAGAATTATCTGTCAGTAAAAACTTTGGTGATAATTGGCTTTTATCTAATCGTTCCTGTATTTTAATCGTCCCCAGTGCGATCGCGCCTGTAGAAAATAATATTTTAATTAATGAATCACATCCTCAATTCTCGACTATTACTACTAGTTTGAACCAACCTGTAGTTTGGGATCGCAGATTATTCTTTTCCAAATAATCAGTAATCAATAATTTCCAACTTGTATACCTAAACATATTCTTAAGGAATTGTATGTGTCACAATAATTAGCGGTAATCATCAAAGTAGTTAAGCAATTTATACTTTAGATAATAAAAATGGAATCCCTTTATCAGTACGCTTGGCTAATTCCCTTCCTGCCTCTATTAGGGGCAATGTTGGTGGGAATTGGTTTAATTTCTGTAAACAAAGCAACTAATGGTCTACGCCAGATAGCTGCTGTGTTTATCGTCTCCATCCTGGGGGCAACGATGGTGATGTCTTTTGCAATTCTGTGGAGTCAAATTCACGGACACGAAACCTTTACTCGCACTATTGAGTGGGCTTCGGCAGGAGATTTTCATCTAACGATGGGTTATACCATTGATCATCTCAGTGCTTTGATGCTGGTGATTGTTACTACTGTAGCTTTCTTAGTGATGATTTACACTGATGGCTACATGGCACATGATCCTGGCTATGTTCGTTTCTATGCCTATTTGAGTATATTTAGTTCTTCGATGTTGGGATTGGTTATTAGTCCTAACCTCGTACAAATATACATCTTTTGGGAACTTGTGGGGATGTGTTCTTATCTCCTGATTGGTTTTTGGTACGATCGCCAGCCTGCTGCTGATGCCTGTCAAAAAGCTTTTGTAACTAACCGTGTCGGTGACTTTGGTTTATTGTTGGGGATGCTTGGGCTTTACTGGGCAACAGGTAGTTTTGAATTTGGAGTCATGGGCGATCGCCTGGGAGAGTTAGTCTCTACTGGGTCTTTAAGTGCTTTTCTCGCCACTTTATTTGCTATCTTAGTCTTTTTAGGCCCTGCTGCTAAATCCGCTCAATTTCCCCTGCACGTTTGGCTACCAGACGCGATGGAAGGCCCTACTCCAATCTCGGCATTGATTCATGCTGCCACTATGGTAGCTGCTGGGGTATTCTTGATTGCACGGATGTATCCCGTATTTGAACATGTACCTTTAGCAATGTCCACTATTGCCTGGACAGGTGCGTTTACAGCCTTCTTGGGTGCAAGTATCGCTCTGACTCAAAATGATATTAAAAAAGGTCTGGCATACTCTACCGTTTCCCAACTGGGCTATATGGTAATGGCAATGGGTATTGGCTCTTATAGTGCAGGTTTGTTTCACCTGATGACCCATGCTTATTTTAAAGCCATGCTGTTCCTTTGTTCGGGGTCAGTAATTCACGGTATGGAAGCTGTGGTAGGACATAATCCTATTTTGGCTCAAGATATGCGCTTAATGGGTGGATTGAGAAAGTATATGCCGATCACGGCTGGTACATTCTTGATTGGTAATTTAGCCATCTGTGGTATTCCTCCCTTTGCTGGTTTTTGGTCAAAAGATGAGATTTTAGGACAAGCTTTTGAGGCTAATCCTGCTCTTTGGTTTGTGGGTTGGGCAACTGCTGGTTTAACCGCCTTTTATATGTTCCGTATGTACTTTATGACCTTTGAAGGGCAGTTTCGCGGTAATGATACTGGAATCAAGCAACAGTTAATGACTGAAGCAGGTTTGGCTTTTGGGCCTGGGGCAATGAATGTGGAAGAAGCTCATAGTCATGGTCACAGTGAATCTCCCCATGAATCTCCGCTAACAATGGCTTTACCTCTGTTGGTTTTGGCTGTCCCTTCAGTGGGAATTGGTTTGATTGGTCGTCCTTGGGAAAATTACTTTGAAGAGTTTATTCACGCACCAGGGGAAGTACTGGCTGAAGCTCATCATGCTTTTGATTGGAATGAATTTCTAATTATGGCAGGTTTGTCTGTGGCGATCGCAGTTACAGGCATTATTGTCGCTATCTTGATGTATCGAACTAAAACTATCGATCCTAATAGTATTGCCAAAAAAGTTCCGACTCTCTATCGTTTCTCTCTCAATAAATGGTATATCGATGATATATACAACAAAGTGTTTGTTGTTGGTTGCCGTCGTCTAGCTCGACAAATTATGGAAGTAGACTACCGCGTCGTGGATGGTGCAGTTAACCTAACTGGTTTGGCAACAGTCCTCAGTGGCGAAGGCTTAAAATACCTCGAAAATGGTCGCGCTCAATTCTATGCCTTGATTGTCTTTGCAGCAGTCTTGGGATTTGTCTTAGTGTTTAGTCTTACCTAAATGCTTGTAATCTGTAATTTTTAAGGCGATTACCTTTCAGGTACGCTGCGCGATCGCTTTTTCTTGAAGAAGGGCGATCGTTTTTCAATACTTTTCGTTTAACAGAGCTATAAGTTGTAAGCTATAAGCTATAAGCTGGTTTTAAATTTTTTATGGAAATTACTTTAAATAGACATATTGAAATTACCCCAGGAGTGCGAAGCGGAAAACCACGCCTGGCGGGAACGCGAATCACTGTAGCAGATGTGGCAATTATGTACCTTAAAATGGGACAGTCGTTGGAAGAAATTGCTGGAAAATATCAGTTGTCGCTGGCAGCCGTTTATGCAGCGATCGCATTTTATTATGACAATAAAGCGTTAGTGGATCGTCAGATTCAGGATGACGAGGCTTTTGTCGATGCGTTTATGCGCAATAATCCCTCTAGGTTACAAGAAAAGTTAAAGGCTTTGAGAGGTGAATAAGCAGATTCGTTTTCATCTTGATGAGAATGTCGATCCAGATGTAGCTAAAGGATTGCGCCGTCGAGGAATTGATGTCACAACAACGGTTGAAATGAATTTGTTAGGACAACCAGATGAAGTTCAGTTTGATTTTGTTTATCGTCAGCAAAGGGTTATCGTGACTCATGATACAGATTTCTTTCGTTTAGCAATTCAAAGCAGCGATCATTGGGGGATTGCTTTTTGCAACAAGGGTACTCGTTCAATTGGAGAAATTATTCGTAGCTTGATTTTAATCTATGAAGTATTTACTCTTGAAGAGATGAAAGGCAAAGTTGAATATTTATGACTTCTGACTTCTGACTTCAATTTTCCATTGCCATTCATAGCAAGCTAAGACAAACTAGATGCAATATTTAGCTAGCTATGATTAATGAACCAACCACAAGCGCAATTAGAAACCATAGTTGCTGAACGGGCAAAGGCTTCGGCTACTATTATTGATAAAATTCGTCGTTCTCAAGATGTTCAGACAATCTTTACGGTAGCTACGCAAGAAATACGTCGAGTTTTAGAGAGCGATCGCTTGATAATTTATGAATTTAATCTTGACTGGAGTGGTCAAGTAGTAGCTGAGTCGGTGGGTGCTGGTTGGATTTCTTTGTTAGTCGAGCAAAATAACGATGATGTTCTTAGTGGCGATCGCATTCAATTAGATCGTTGTCTTCTCAGAGATTGGTCAAAAGGTGAACAGGGGGATATTACTGAACCCGATAGTTATTTACTTCAAACCCAGGGGGGAAGCTATGCTTTTGGTCAGAAGTTTACTGTTGTCGATGATATATATGCTAAAGGTTTTTCCGACTGTTACATTCAGTCTTTAGAAAAATATCAGGCAAGGGCTTATTTAATCGTACCAATTTTTCAAGACGAACAACTTTGGGGCTTAATTGGCGCGTATCAAAACGATGGTGTGCGAGTTTGGCAGGAGATGGACATTGATCTGATGATGCAGGTTGCTAATCAGTTAGCTATAGCTTTGCAGCAAGCAGAATATATTCATCAGCTTGAATTACAGACTAAAAGTCTGGAAATAACTGTTCAAGAGCTTAAACTAGCGCAACAACAATTAATTCAACAAGAAAAATTAGCAGCCTTGGGGCAATTAGTAGCTGGAATAGCCCATGAAATTAATACGCCTTTGGGAGCAATACAAGCCTCTGCTGGTAATATTAATAAGGCTTTAATAAATGCGATCGCGGAATTACCAAAATTATCTCATCATCTCGATCAAGAAGCAGAAGATATTTTCTTTAACTTACTCGATTGCGCCATTATGAGTAAGCCTTTATTTTCTTCTAGTGAAAAACGTCCTCTCAAACGCCAGATTTCTCTACAACTTCAAGAACATAATATTACTAATGCCAGAAATACTGCCGATCTCTTGATTGATATTGGTATTTATCATGAAATTGATTGTTTCTTACCCTTACTTCAGCATCCTAAAGTAGATTGGATTTTAGATTTAGCTTATAATCTCACTCGTTTATTAGTTAACAATCAAACCATTATTACTTCAGTTGAAAAAGCTTCAAAAGTTGTTTTTGCTCTTAAAAATTATACGCATTTTGATCATAGTGGCGAAAAGAAATTAATAGAAATAAGCTCAGGTTTAGAAACTGTCCTAGAAATTTATCATAATCGCTTAAAACACAATATTGAAGTTATACGAAACTATCAAGATAAGTTTGAAATTTGGTGTTATCCAGATGAGCTTATTCAAGTATGGACTAATTTAATTCATAACAGTATTCAGGCGATGAATAATAATGGAAAATTAACTATTATTACTCGACAAGAAAATGAGGAAGTACAAGTCATAATTGAGGATTCTGGATGTGGTATTCCTTTAAATATTCAAAACAAAATTTTTGAGCCATTTTTTACTACTAAACCTTTAGGAGAAGGTAGTGGCTTGGGTTTGTATATTAGTAAAAAAATTATTGATAAACATCAAGGAAATCTGAGCCTTAGCAGTCAACCAGGAAAAACTATATTTAGTGTTTGGCTACCGATGAATAGGTAGTAGGTAGTAGGTAGTAGGTAATGGGTAATAGGTAATGGGTAAATAAAGCCTAATCAACAATCAACAATCAACAATCAAATATTATGTCTGAATCTGCAATTCTCTGTGTCGATGATGAAGTTGTTATCTTGGATTCATTAAAAGAGCAACTAAAACGTCAATTTGGTGATCTTTTTATCTATGAAGTAGCGGAAAGTGCTGAAGAGGCTTGGGAGGTAATTGAAGAATTACAAGCTGAGGATATTGATATTATTGTTATCGTCTCTGATTGGTTGATGCCAGGGATGAAAGGAGATGATTTTTTAATTCAAGTTCATCAACGTTTTCCTCATTTAACAACAGTCATGCTTACAGGACAAGCTGATGAAGCTGCTATCGAAAGAGCTAAAAAAGAAGCTAATCTTCATGCTTGTTTATATAAACCTTGGACAGAAACAGAATTAGTACAAATTATTAACACAGCATTAACTTAATATATTAATTAGTATTAAAAATGAACAAAGCAGCAATTATTTGTGTTGATGATGAAGAAATTATTCTTAAGAGTTTAGGAGAACAACTAAAAAGAAATATTAGTAAACATTATGATATTGAGTTAGTTTCAAGTGCTTGGGAGGCATTAACTCTTTGTGCTGAATTAGAGGCAGAAGGTATTAAAATTGCTCTGGTTATTTCTGATCAAATGATGCCAGGAATGTCAGGAGATGAATTATTAATCAGACTTCATGCTTCTTACCCCAAAACTCTCAAAATTCTTTTAACAGGTCAAGCCAAGGCTGATTCTGTGGGTAATATAGTTAATGCTGCTGCTCTTTATCGTTATATTGCTAAACCTTGGGACGAGACTGATTTAATTTTAACTGTCAAAGAAGCTTTAAAACGTTATGGGCAAGAACAACAATTAATCGAGCAAAATATTTTATTACAACAGACTAATCAAAAACTATCTAAATCTTTTAATTTACTCTTAGCAACTTTTGAAGCTGCGGATGACGGTATTTTAATTTTAGATAATCAAGGTAAAATAGTTGTTTTTAATCAACAGTTCTCCTTACTTTGGAAAATTAATTCTGAGATGGAGTTAAAAAATATAAATGATGTTTTGGATTTAATTTCACATCATTTAATTGAACCTCTTACTTACGAAATTTTAAGTAATATTTCTCAAAATAATTCTGATAAATATGATATAAAACTAAAAAACGGTAAAATTTTAGAAACCTATTTTCAACCTCAAAAGCTCGACGAAGAAGTTGTGGGTAGAGTGTGGAGATTTAGAGATATAACGGCACAAGAACAAGCGAAAGCACTTGTCGAACATAAAGCACTTCACGATACTGTAACCGAATTACCAAAACGTACTATTTTAACTTGTCAATTATCAGCAGCCATAACTAAAGCAGAACATAATTCCTATCAGCTAGCAGTCATGTTTATTGACTTAGATCGGTTTAAATTGATTAGCGATACTTTAGGTCATCAAGTAGGCGATCGCCTGTTAAAAGATATAGTTCAAAGATTCAAAGCTTGTCTGCAAGAGAAAGATTTAATTACTCGTTGGGGTAGAGATGAATTTACTATTTTAGTGCCGAAAGTTGATAATCAAGAAAGTGTTGGCGCGATCGCTCAAAGAATTTCAACCGCGCTCAAGTCTCCTTTTAGCATCGAAAATAAATCTGTTTACGTCAATAGTCATATTGGTATTGCCATTTATCCCGAACACGGTACAGATGCAGAAACTCTACTAAAAAATGCTGACTCTGCCTTATCTCAAGCACAAGATTTAAATCATAGTTATCAATATTATGATCCAGCCTTTGCTTCTAAAATTCAACAATTACTAACTCTAGAAAATTTTTTACACTCCGCTTTAAAACATAATGAATTTTTACTTTACTATCAGCCCATAGTGAATATTGTTACAGGCAAAATTGTCAAAATGGAAGCCTTATTACGCTGGCATAACCCTCAACTTGGATTGGTTGCTCCTAATATTTTTATCCCTTTAGCGGAAAAGAATGGTTCAATTATTCCTATTGGAGAATGGGTATTAAAAACTGCTTGCACTCAAAATAAAACCTGGCAACAAATGGGTTTAACTCCTATTAAAATCTCAGTTAATTTATCTGTTCGTCAATTTCAACAGCCTAACTTGGTTACTGTTATTGGTAATATTCTCCAACAAACTCAATTATCGCCATCGTCTCTAGAATTGGAGATTACTGAAAGTGTGACTATGCAAAATACTGAGTTAGCGAAGACTATACTTAAACAACTGCATGAAATGGGAATCAGTTTATCAATGGATGATTTTGGCACTGGTTATTCTTCACTCAGCTATCTTAAACAATTTCCTTTTTGTACTCTCAAAATAGATCGCTCTTTTGTCAAAGATTTACCTACTTCTGCCGAAGATATTGCGATCGTAGATGCTGTATTGACTCTAGGACAAGGGTTAAATCTTAATGTTGTAGCTGAAGGAGTAGAAACAGAAGAATTAAAAGAGCTATTAAAAAATTTAGGCTGTGAATACATTCAAGGCTATTTATTTAGTAAACCTTTACCTGCTGAAGAGGCTACCAAATTACTACAAAATAATATGACGTTGCTGATTTGAGGTATGAAACCGTTAATAATATAGATATATTTACGGATAAACCATAAAAAAAAGTTACTTAATTATTTAATTTGTCATCTTCCTACTTAGAGTTATACTGATATCCAAAAGATTTTTAAGTGTGGTGTCAGGATAATGATCAAAACTACAATTTTAGCGACTATTTTAGCTCTCGCTCTTCCCTACGCAGTTACAGCCCAAACTATTGAGACAGAAGAGTATAAGAATTATCAAGTTTCCTGCGAAACAGGGACAACTTGTAATAATTTTGGTGTTACTTACGAAGAAGGCGATCAAAAAGTAGCCCAAATTGAACGAACCAGAAGAACTAGAACCAGTACTCAAGCTTTTCAAAACTGGTATGCAGGTGGAGGCGCAGGTATATTTTTTGGAGACAACTTAGACTTAGGTTTTCAAGGTCATATCTTTGGTGGTACTAAGTTTAATGATTATATTGGTGCTGATCTAGAATTCACTTTTGGTTTTGCTGGGTTTGAAGATATTGATGAAACTCTTACTTTATTGGGTCTATATCTTAATCCTCGTTTTGAGTATCAATTTGAAAACAGCAACTTAACTGCATTTCTTAGCCCTGGTTTGGGTTTGTCTAGAGCTTCAGGCTTTGGTGATAGTGAGACAGAGTTTGATTTTCAAATTAAAACTGGAGTCAGCTTTCCAGTCCAAGAAACTACTGAAGTTTATGTCCAAGGCAGATATCAAAATGAAGCTGAAGCTTTCGGTATAGAAGGTGGAGCAATTTTTGATTTGTCGAGTATCTAAACTATGTTGGGTTACAGCACAAATTTCTTCAAGATAAATTTTTATAGACATACTCGCTTAACCCAACCTACATAATTGAAAACAATCTAATGTTGCTTTCGAGCTAGGGTAGAAATACCTTAGCTTTTTTAATTTAAAGTAACGTTGTTGCATACTGAAAATATTAAATTCCTCACAGGTTCTTCAAATTTCATCGTTATGATTTGAATGAAATTAACAGTGATAAGCCTTGTCATTTGTCACCTGTTCAAAATTAAATTGAAATCTATTTATATCGAGTTGTAATAATCATGAGTCTTTTAACTATTTGCCCTTGCTGTTCTCACACTTTACTTCACCATATTAGTAATCATAGAGAATATTGGTTTTGTCGTAACTGTTGGCAGGAGATGCCAGATTTAGAAGCTTATAAAGATAAAACATTTGAGCGACAAAATCAAGTTACTAATTTGTCTTTTGGTTTTCCTAAATTAAAAGAAGTAGTAGCAGTATAAATAAGCTGTCAACTATTTAATTTGTCTATTGAGATTGACAGGGTGGCGAGGAGACGACATGACAGGGAGAAGGTTGGATAGTAAATTTAAACTTAGTCTGGAAGAGAGTTTATGCCTGAAACTATTAAAAAACATCCAATACATCAACACAATCATCATCAAACCCGACTTAATAATAAGTTAAAAGAGAGATTGGGATATTTGGGTATATACTCTCAACGAGATCCTCAGCAGTTTTTTAATAATCTGACAATTCTAGAACAAGAGAGCTTGCTACAAGAACTTAAAGCAATGTACTCGCAAATTCTACTTAGTTATTTTATTGAAGAAAATCAAATTAATAATCAGATAGATCAATTTGTTGAACAAGCTTTTTTTGTGAATCTTCCTCTAAACAAAGTTGTAGAAGTTCATCTGGAATTGATAGATAGTTTAGCTCGACAACTAGAATTGGAAGGCTTACATACAGAATACCTGAGCGATTATCGTTTAACTTTAATTGATGTAATTGCTCATTTAGGAGAGATGTATCGTAGTGTCTTAGCTGAGAATTGTTTAGTTTCTGAGCCTGTTAGTGTTGCTTCGCGGAAATAATAAAGTAAGTAATAAGCATTGGTGACAAGCCATATGACCATTCATTGAACATTAAACATCGTTGATAAATGTTAAATGAAATAATTGATATTTCTAAGATAATTGAGCAAATGCAGGTAGCGAGTTTTTATCCTCATCCTGTTACTGAGCCAATAGAAATAATTCAAACTCATGCTTCTTATGTCTTTTTAACAGGAGAATATACTTATAAACTTAAAAAACAAGTAAATTTTGGATTTCTTGACTACTCTACATTAGCTAAAAGAAAATATTTTTTAGAAACAGAATTAAACTTAAACAAAAAAATTTCACCTGACCTGTATTTAAAAGTTCTTCCTATTGTTAGTCAAAATAATAACTTGACTCTGGGAAGAACAGGGGAAGTAGTCGAATACGCGCTGCAAATGCGTCAATTTCCCCAAGATAATTTATTTACAAATCTTTTAGCAGCTAACAAATTATCAAGCGATAAGCCTAACGGCATGGCTCCGCTACGCTTGATGGAATTAGGAAAAATAGTAGCTCAGTTTCATCAGACGGCGGACACCAATGAATATATTAGTAGTTTTGGTACAGTTGCTAATATTAGAGTGGCGATCGAGCAAAATTATCAACAATCTCAAAAGTATCTTGGTATAGTTCAAACGCCAGAGCAACTGGAAGCAACAAAAGCTTATACTGATTATTTTTTGAATCAACGAGAGGATTTATTTAACACTCGTATTAAACAAGGCAAAATTAAAGAATGTCACGGTGATTTACACCTCAAAAATATCTGCTTGTGGCAAAATAGAATACAATTATTTGATCGCATCGAATTTAATGAGTCTTTTCGTTTTGTCGATACATTTTACGACATTGCCTTTACTGTTATGGATTTAGATGCACGATCTAAACCAGATTTAGCTAACGCTTTTTTGAATAGTTATCTAGAATATACAGGTGACTGGACAGGCTTACTTTTATTACCCTTTTATTTAAGTAGACAGGCGTATGTTAGAGCGAAAGTAAACTCATTTTTACTCGATGATCCTGAAGTCAATATAGATATTAAAGATAAGGCAAAAAAAACAGCTAGTGATTATTATCGACAAGCCTATCAATATACTCAAACTAAATTAGGTAGTCTAATTTTAATGTCTGGATTATCAGGTTCAGGTAAAAGTACAGTTGCCCAGTATCTTGCTAGAAAACAAGGCGCGATTCACCTTCGTTCTGATGCCGTTCGTAAGCATTTAGCTGGTATACCTATAGACGAGCCTGGACAAAATAATCTCTACTCAACTGAAATGACTCAACAAACCTACACTCGCCTCTTAGAATTAGGTTTGCTTCTCGCAACAGAAGGGTTTACTGTCATTCTCGATGCTAAATACGATCGCCTGGTTCAACGTCAAACAGCAATTTCGCAAGCGAACACCCAGCATATTCCTATAAAAATTATACAATGTAATGCACCAGTATCAATCCTGCACGATCGCTTAAATAAACGCCAAGGCGATATTTCCGATGCCACAGCAGATTTGATTACTAGTCAACAAGCAAATGCTGAAGCTATTACCGCAGCAGAACAAGCCTACGTAACTACTGTCGATACTTCCCTAGCTAATTGGCAAGAACAACTAAGTAACTAATTTATTAATAGCGATCGCTTAGAGTCTGGTCAAGTATGATCTCCTTAAGGGGGTAATTTGCTTTATGAAGCATAGGGTTGAATTTCTGTTAAAACCTTTCCCAAACTTCGCTTTGCTTCCATAAGTTCATAAGTATTTTGTAATCTTAAAAAATATCCTTCTGATAGTCCAAAAAAGCGACACAATCTTAAATCTGTATCTGCTGTGACTCTTCGCGTCCCATTAACAATTGCATGAATACGATTGGATGGTACGCCAATAGCTTTGGCTAAAGCATTCTGACTCATGCCAATTTCTTCGAGAAACTCTTCTTTCAAAATCTCACCTACTTTTGGGTTGTGTAATAATTTTTTATCCATAATCTATTCTTATTTCTCAATGAT
The DNA here is from genome assembly GCA_051658085.1 of Waterburya sp. GTDB lineage: Bacteria > Cyanobacteriota > Cyanobacteriia > Cyanobacteriales > Xenococcaceae > Waterburya. The sequence continues at coordinate 146,244 of JBOFLX010000056.1, read as the reverse complement.
TAATGATAATCAACAATTTCAACATTATTAGCTTTGCCGTTGTCCCAAATAAAACAAATTCTCCACTGGCGATCAACTCTAATGCTATGCTGTCCTTTTCTATCTCCCTTCAGTCCTTCTAGCTTATTTCCTGGTGGATTGCGTAAATCTGTGAGAGTTTGCGCTGCATCCAATTGACGCAGTTTTCTTAAGGCTTTATTTTGTATACTATCTGGGAAATTTGACGAACGACGACCATTCCAAATACGCTTGGTTTCTTTGCACTTAAAAGATTCAATCACAGCTTTTTCGCTGTCTTATACTTGATACGTACTAAGTATAACTGTTTTTTCTTGAAAAGCGATCGCTTTTAATTTTTGAAGAGTGCGATTGCGCTACCCGTAGCCTTCAGATCGCAAATTTTCCTAAGTTTTAAATTACTAACTACATTATATATCTCGTGGTAGCTTCACGAGGCTATAACCTCATCTCGAACAATATGTAATCGAATTACTTTGGGTTTTTGTTCTTCAGAAAAATGACAGTTAACTGCATCGCGGATCATTTCTTTAAGACTATTTATATCATCTGCTTGTGTAAATATAGATTCACCCAATGCTCTTGCTGTATAGCCTCCATCGGGATCATCTTCTACCAGAAAAACAATTTCGATCATAAATAATAGTTATTAAAATATAGTTCTCTTGATTCTAATGTACTTTACATTGTGATCAAAGTGCGATCGCCAAATTAATTGAGAAAAAGATAAAATTTACAACAAGCTCAGTTAGATGAGGAGAAAGAGTAATGCGCTATGCGGTAATTATTGAGAAAGGAGAAAATAGTTATGGTGCATATATTCCTGATTTACCAGGGTGTGTTGCAGTAGGGGATACAGTTGAAGAAGTTAAAACTCTAATACAAGAAGCAATCGAGTTTCATTTAGAGGGAATGATCGAAGATGGCGATGAAATTCCTCAACCTTCTAGTTTTGTTAAATATATAGAAACTCAAATTCCTGCATAAAAGATGCGATCGCTTGAAAGTTTGAAGAGTGCGATCGCACAAGAAAATGAATTAGGATTAACTGTAGAACAAATCAATAAAAAATATATAAATTGCAAATTAATGAATATTCGAGTAGTTATTGAATGGGATGAAGAAGCACAAGCTTATTCTGCTACTTGTCCAGAACTTAATTTTATTTCTTCTTTTGGTGATACAAAACAAGAAGCGATCGCTAATTTAGAAGATGCAATTAAATTAATGCTTGAGCCGATTCCAGATAATTTACATTCAAGTAATTCAACTGCTGAACAAATAGAATTGGTTTTATAAGAATAACTATTTAATGTCTCCTCGCACTCCTAGATTAACGGCGAAACAAATTATCAAACAATTGAAAAATGCTGGATTTGATGAAATAGGTCAAACTGGTTCGCATCTAAAATTGTTTAATCAGGAAACTCGTTGTACTGCAATTGTTCCAATTCATAGCAGTAAAATAATTCCTATTGGAACTCTTAAAGCTATTGAAAAACAATCTGATATCAAGTTTGTTTAGTAAAAAAAAGAGCGATCGCAAATTAGATTAATTTCCAAATTACTAACTACAACTACAATATAGTCCAGGGGCGAAAGTCGGCTACAAGCCGTGTGTTAGATAGCAAGTCGATCTAGACCTAGCCTCTAAAAACTCTATCTTTTCAAGAGACGAAAATTAGAGTGCAAAGCGATCGCACTAATAAGTTTGCTTACAGGCGATCATATAATCCCATTTTTTATCCAAAATGAGAATGTTTAGTTTTTAAATTAAGGGGAAAGATAAGTGAATAGATATTTTAAGAATTAAGTTAGGTCAACATTTTTAGACACCATATTAAAATTAGATACACCTTTAGAATGAATAAATTTAACATAGAATATTTTCAATCTTATTCTTTACCTTCTGGTTATACTATTCGACCTGCTAGAAAACAAGATTACTCGAAAATATATCGGCAATTTTTCTCAATTGGGCAAAATGTATATTTTTTAGGCTTTTTGTCCTTTTTTATTAGTCTTTTTTTTACAATACCATTAGGCTACAGCGATTGGCAAATGCTACAAAAGTCGATTCAATTTGAGGGGGGACAACCTTTAGAGAAACCAAATTTTACTGGTTTTATTTTTATAATATTTAGAGCAATACCACAGTCACTAATGTTTGTTGTAATTACTATTATTGTATCTATTTTTATTAGTTATTTATTAAATTCTCATTTATATAATTTATTTGTTTTAAGAAATCAAGAAAATAACCCCAACTACTGGATTATCCTATATCGTAATAAAATCGTCGGAGTAACGATGATAAAAATGGAAAAACATTATTCAAAATTACTTTTTTTATTAATACAACCGAAACATCGAAAGCAAGGACTAGGTTCATACTTATTATACAAAGCGACCGAAAACGCTCAAAAACCTATTTATCTTTTTTGTTTTGCTAAATTAGAAAGCTTTTATAGACGTTTGGGATTTATTTCTATTGGTAGAAGACAAATTCCAGCAGAATTAAGACCAGGTTTCTTTGACAAAGTCATGATTTGGCGTGAACTATTATAGTAATAGTAAGGTGGGCATCTTGAATAATTAGGATGAAAAAATATTATTTTGTTAATGCCCACCAATGATTAAATTTCGATGATGGTGGGCAAAATTCTCTATTTAAATGTTGTTATTCAAAGTTATTTTTTACCCACCCTACGGTTTACTATATATTAGTTGATTACTTATTATTTTTAGAATTAATGCTTCGCAAAAAATTATAAACATCATTTTTCATAGATTGTAACATTTCATCTTTCCAAGATTTGTTTAAAAAAACAAAAAAAGCATTAATTACTCCAAACATTATTGAAGCTGGAATACCAAACATAAATGTCAAGCCAAGTAAAGCACCTCCAGTATCTGTTTCTGAAGAATTATCAGTTACATAAAAAAAATATACTATAGAGCTAATTAAGTTTATAGCAAATCCAAAAGATAAAAATGGTGTAATTATACCAATTATTATTGCTTTTATTATTTTATTATTTATGAATTTATTGCAAACTTTCCAGATTCCTACATAAGCAGATAGAAAACAAATAGCTAAACTCAAACAGATTAAAAGTTGTATCAAATTAGAAAAAAACATAAAAATAAAAACTATATAGTATTAAGTTTGTTTTTCCCACCCTATAATTAATGTATGTGCGATCAATATGGTAAAACTTTTGTTAGGTTTTGTTTCGCTATCTAACTTTTCCTAGATATACGATATTTTTTTATATATTTAATTCTTCTATATTTTTTGTATAGTGGAATAGAAAGTTGTACAAATCTAACCACTACACCAATAATTATTGATACATTAAGAAGAAAAGTAAATATCTGAGCAATTGCATAACTTAAACTGGCTAAATCTTCTAATTGTTCTCCAGGAACTTTGTGTAGTTCATAATTCCAGAAAAAAAGTGTAACTCCTGTGATGCTCATATAAACAGAAAGCAATTTTAAATTAGAAATTTCTTGAGGAAATAAAAAAATGAAAACAAAAAGAAGAATAAAAAAAGGAGGAAAGAGAAAACTTAAACTAATCCAAAATAAAATTATATAACTTATAATTGTAGCCATAACAACAACTTAAAATAGTTGATATATGAAATTTACTTCAATTATTATAAATAATAGTCTTGACAAATAAAAACTATTGGCTATTTGAATGACTTTTAATTATTGTAAGTAAATTATTTGCTTGAAACACTTTGTGCTGAGAGTAATTTTTCAACCACTCTACATTTGATTCATTTGCGATCGCAAAATTAAAATTTCGGTAATCCCAACCTGTTTACTGCTGCAATACATACAGATAAAACGTTAGGGTAAATAGATATAAATACAATCAGCAATTATCTAATTACATGACAGACGCAACTATTACCAAAAATCCTTTATTAATTGGCAAGGGATTACCCCCCTTCGACCAGATCAAGGCGGAACAAGTTGTTCCTGCAATAACGCAACTATTAAAAGAGTTAGAAAGTGAAATTAGTAAACTAGAGGAGAATGTAACTCCTACATGGTCTGGTTTGGTTGAACCCTTGACAGCCATTGAAGAACGTTTAGGCTGGAGTTGGGGGATTGTGGGACATTTGATGAGTGTCAAGAATAGTCCTGAGTTGCGCGAAGCTTATGAGACAATGCAGCCAGAGATTGTCAAGTTCTACAATAAACTGAGTCAGAGTAAGCCTTTATACGAATCTTTTAAAGGGATTAAAGAGGGTGCAGAGTGGGATAAATTAGAACCTGCACAGCAAAGGATTGTAGAGTCTTCTATCCGTGATTTTGATTTGTCTGGAGTAGGTTTAGAAGGAGAAACCAAAGAGAGATTTAATCAGATTCAGTTAGAATTGGCGGAACTTTCGACTAAGTTTTCTAATAATGTTTTGGATGCGACTAAGGCTTTTAAACTGAAGTTGACTGACCAAAAGGATGTAGAAGGTTTACCTCCGAGTGCTTTAGGCTTGATGGCACAGACTGCCAAGGCTGAAGGCGAGGAAGCTGCTACCCCCGAAAATGGCCCTTGGGTGGTAACTTTAGATTATCCTAGCTATGTTCCTTTTCTAAAATACGCTACTAACAGGGAATTACGGGAGAAATTATACAAAGCGTTTGTATCTCGTGCTGCCAGTGAGGAGTTAGATAATCGCGGTAATATCGATCGCATTTTGGAATTAAGAAAAGAACAAGCGAATATTCTCGGTTTTGCTAACTTTGCAGAATTGAGTTTGGCGCGGAAAATGGCACCTAATGTCGCTGCGGTACAACAGCTACAGGAAGAGTTAAGAGTTGCAAGTTATGATGCAGCCGTGCAGGAATTTGAGGAATTAAAAGTCTTTGCTGGGACAGAAGACATCAAGCATTGGGATACTAGTTATTGGGCAGAAAAGCAAAGAGAGGCTAAATTTGACTTTAATGAGGAAGAATTACGTCCTTATTTCTCGTTACCTAAAGTACTAGATGGTTTATTTAGTTTAGCTAACCGTATCTTTGGAGTAACTATTACTTCTGCCGATGGAAAAGCACCTGTATGGCATGATGATGTCCGTTATTTCCAAATTGCTGATGAAACAGGAGAAGCTATTGCTTTCTTCTATTTAGATCCTTATTCTCGTCCTGCGGAAAAACGCGGTGGTGCGTGGATGAATGACTGTATCGGTAGGGCAAAAATGACTGTCGAGGGTAAAACTGAAACTCGTCTGCCTGTTGCTTATTTAATTTGTAATCAAACTCCTCCTGTCGCCGATAAACCCAGTCTGATGACTTTTGGAGAAGTAACGACCCTGTTCCACGAATTTGGACACGGCTTACAACATATGTTGACTACGATTAATTATGTAGGGGCAGCAGGGATTAACAATGTGGAATGGGATGCGGTAGAATTACCAAGTCAGTTTATGGAAAACTGGTGTTATGATCGCGGTACTCTTTTCGGTATGGCGAAACATTACCAAACTGGCGAAACATTACCCGAAGAGTATTATCTAAAATTAGTGGCTGCTAAAAACTATATGAGTGGTTCAGCGATGCTGCGTCAGCTACACTTCGGGATGTTAGATATGGAACTCCACTCTAATTATCAACCAGGAGGTAACGAAACTCCTAATCAAGTACGCGATCGCTTGGCAAAAACTACTAGTGTTTTCCAACCTCTTGCTGAAGATAATTTTCTCTGTTCTTTTGGACATATTTTTGCTGGCGGATATGCAGCAGGTTATTACTCCTATAAATGGGCAGAAGTTTTAAGCGCGGATGCTTTTGCTGCCTTTGAAGAGGCTGGTTTAGAAGATGAAGAGGCGGTTAAATCTGTCGGTAAACGTTTCCGCGATACAGTACTTTCTCTTGGTGGTAGCTTACATCCAATGGAAGTATTTCAGTCATTCCGTGGCAGAGAACCTAAAACTGAACCATTATTGAGACATAATGGATTACTCGCTACTGTTTAATTGAGTTACTATTAGTATATAAGTAGTTTTCTCAAGCTATTTTTCTTCAGACTCAAGATAAGAAAAGGCGAGCAGTGCTTAATTTGAGCAGACCAATCACTTCTATCAAATCAAGCCCCGTATAGATTTATCTAGAAGATAAACATCTTACTCCCACACTGCTCGTCCTACAATTAGACCTGGCTATCTAGAGGAAAATTCTGATAATGGTCTAACTTATACTTCTGTTTCCAGTTTAACTTTTATGTATAGTTGGAGATTTTGTAATGTTTATTTACATACTCAGAACTGATTACTATTAATTGCTAGCAAGTCAAGCTGACTACTAGCTAATCTAAAAAAAAGAGGATAATTTTGTTCTCTGAGAAAAAGCTGGCAACAGGACTCGAACCTGCGACCGGCTGATTACAAATCAGCTGCTCTACCAACTGAGCTACGCCAGCACTAAGAAATAATAATAGCAGACTATTAAATATTTGAGCAAGTTTTTTTGGGGTTATGATCATTCTAACCCCACAATATCTAACAATATCTATGCCATACTGCTTTCAATCGCCCAGCGAGCCAATTCAGTCCGATTATTCAAACTAGTTTTATTAAGCATATTAGATACATGACTCTCAATAGTTCTTTGGCTAACATTTAATTGTTTGGCAATTTCGCGGTTTGCCATACCTTTAGCTACTAACTGAACTACTTTTAATTCTGTGGGAGTCAGTTCTACGTTATGAGGTACATGAATTGTTGGCGCACCTTCTAAGCTTTTAGGACGACCCTGCTCCCAGCGTCTAATTTGATTAAGAGAAGATTCTACTTGTGCAACTAATTCTTCTGGTTCAAAAGGCTTAACCATATAAACATCTGCGCCTTCATTTAAACCTTTCACTCTGTCTTGGCTTTGACCTTTGGCAGAAAGAAACAAAACTGGTATTCTATTGGTCGTAGGTTCTTCACGTATATGTTTAACTAAAGAATATCCATCCATTTCTGGCATCATCACATCGCAGATGATCATGTCAGGAACACTATTATCCAATAATTCTAGAGCCTCGCGACCATTTTCTGCTGTGTCAACGTAATAGCCTCTAAATTCTAAATAGTCTTTAACTAATAAAATTAAATTTGGGTCATCATCTATGAGCAGCAGTTTTTTATTATCTTTCTGAGAATTGTCTTTCATAGGTAATAATGTTTAGCCTTTAACTGTAAGTTTTGGTTTATGCGACTACTTAAGCAGGTGTTCCTAATTTATATATAAGTCTTAGAGGGAACACTGATTGATAATTTTAAGAATATGTTAATTCAACTAGGGGGCAGTAAACCTATGCTTGGCTGACTTAACTGTAGAATTACACAATATCTAATCTAACCTTAATCTTATTTTTCGACATCCTTTTACTATTTTCTTATATGAAATATAGTTTAGATTTAAACTCTAGTTAGTAAGAATTTAAAATATGATTATTAATAATGCCTAAAAGTATTTTTTTTATACTTAAGCAAATATCTTAATTACTCAAGTATAATTACCTAGTAAGAATAATATTTTAAGAACATTTATTAACAAAAAATAAGTTAATGTAGTAAACATGGTTATTTCTTTGGAACATCTAAATGAACTGATAAAATCGCGACGTTCTACCAAACCCAGGTGTTTTAATGGCAGAAGGATTGAAGATTCTATTATTTGGCAGATACTAGAAAATGCTAATTGGGCGCCTAATCACGGTTTAACTCAACCTTGGAGATACAAAGTATTTACTGATTCAGGTTTAGAAAAATTGGCAAGTTTTCAGGCAAATTTATACCAACAACTTACCCCAGCAGAGAAGTTTAAACCAGAAAAATATGAGCGCATGCAGACAAATATTCTTAAGTCTTCTCATGTAATTGTTATCTGTATGCAACGACAAATATCAGAAAAAATACTAGAGATAGAAGAGATAGAAGCCGTAGCTTGTAGTGTCCAAAATATGGCATTAACCGCAGCAGCTTATCAAATTTGTAGTTTTTGGGGTTCTGGAGGTATTACTTATACTGACGAACTAAAGGAATTTTTGGGTTTAGGTGCAAAAGATAAATGTCTTGGGTATTTGTATTTAGGATATAGTGATTATCCTGCTACCCAAAGTCGTCGAGATCCAATTCAAGACAAGGTGGAATGGATAGCTTAGGAAGTAGGAAATAGGAAATAGGAAATAGGAAATAGGAAATAGGAAATAGGAAATAGGAAATAGGAAGTAACACCTAGTGCCTAGTGCCTAGTGCCTAATGCCTAATTATTAGTAATCAGTAATTACTAATCGACACATTAATTAATTCATAAATAATTTTTTGAGATAAGAATAAGCATTTATACTGAATTATCAATAATTCAGTAAATAAATAGGCGTTGGTGAATCAAGGTATGATTTTTTAACATCGTCACATTTCATTAAATTTAAAAAGCTAAAAGCTAAAAGCTAATAGCTATGAACAGAAACACGATGACTATATGCTTAGAACTCGACCCCACAATTATTCAACAGTAAACGATTAAACAAAAAGATTATTCTGCTCCTTCGATAGGTGCAAAACCTTGACGCTGAATGTTTTCTGTCACTACACGGGGATCTAAAAACTGCAAGAGATAGTCTGAACCGCCTGCTTTAGAACCAACTCCAGAGAGTTTAAAACCACCAAAGGGTTGACGGGCAACGATCGCGCCAGTAATATTGCGATTGATATATAAGTTACCGACTTCAAACTCGCGGGATGCTTGCTCAATATGCTTGGGAGTACGGGAATACAAACCACCTGTGAGGGCATAATCTGTACCGTTAGCAATGGTTAGGGCTGATTCAAAGTTATCCGTTTTAATAACTGCCAACACAGGGCCAAAAATTTCCTCTTGGGCAATAGTATGATCTGGGGCAACTCCGCTAAAGATGGTGGGGGAAACATAATAACCACCTTCAGGTACAGGCATTTCAAGAACTAATTCACTCTGTTGTTTTGCTTGTTCAATATATTCTAAAATGCGATCGTGAGCATTGGCATCAATTACAGAACTCATTTGTATCCCAGGATCGTCCGCTGCACCTACATTCAGGGATTTAGTGGCTTCAATCAACCTGGCTAAGAATGCATCATAAATTGAGGCTGCCACAATTACCCGTGAACAGGCAGAACATTTTTGTCCGCTATAACCAAAGGCTGACTGCACTACTCCGACTACCGCCTGATCTAAATCGGCACTTTCATCGACAATGATGGCGTTTTTACCACCCATTTCGGCAATGACGCGCTTGAGGTGTTTTTGTCCTGGCTGTAAATTGGCTGCATCGGCATAGATCCGACAACCCACTTCCCTCGAACCTGTAAAGGCGATCACATGGGTGTCTTTATGTTCGACTAAATATGTCCCAATTTCTGAACCTTTACCAGGAACATATTGCAAGACTCCTTTCGGAATACCAGCATCTACGAGAATTTCTGTAAGTTTCGCAGCAATTACTGAAGAGGTAGCAGCAGGTTTTAAGAGAGTACAGTTGCCTGTTACTAAAGCAGCAACAGTCATCCCAGTCGCGATCGCAAAAGGAAAATTCCACGGGGAAATAACTACAGCAATACCTTTAGGTTGATAGAAGTAACGATTGTTTTCTCCTGCCAGGTCATAATTTACCCCAGCAGCTAATCTTTCCATCTCGGAAGCATAGTAACGACAAAAATCGATCGCCTCGGAAACTTCCCCGTCAGCTTGGGGGATAATTTTACCAACTTCTAAACAGATCCAGGCATTTAGTTCATGTCGCCGTTGTTCCATCAGATCGGCTGCTTTACGTAGGATGTTGGCTCTGGCGGTTGCAGGGGTGGTTTTCCAGGAGTTAAAAGCTTCTTTAGCTGCATTCATCGCCTGTTCTGCCTGTTCTACGGAAATTTGCCCGACTTTACCAATTAATTCTGTGTTTCTGGCAGGATTAACTGAGTCAAGATAATTGGCGGTTTCTAGATATTCACCATTAATTAAAGGTAGATAGGTCTTACCTAACTGTTGTTTTACTTGTTCTAATCCTTGTTGTGCTTTTGTTCGTTTGGCTGTGTCTGCATAATCTGTATCTGGAGCGTTTTGAAAAGCGTTTGTTGGGGCGATTTGAGATGTGGTAAGGGCGATTCGCGTTTGCGTAGCTGCCGTAGGCATATCGTCCTTACTCTCGTTGGCAACTGGGGGAGCAATCAATTCCTCAATTGGTCTATTTTCCTGATTTTGCCTTAAAAAAGAACTATTAGCCGTATTTTCCAATAGTCTACGGATTAAATATGCCATCCCTGGTAATAAATTACCGTAAGGAGAATAAACCCGTACCCGATGTCCTCGTTTAACCAAAGCCTGGGCTAATTTATCCCCCATGCCGTATAGAACCTGCATTTCAAAGCGACGAGGAGGAATTTGGAGAGTTTCGGCGATCGCACAAGCTAAAGCCTGGGAACGAACATTGTGACTACCAATTGCACCATAAAGATATTCATGATTTTCTAGCAATAACTGGATCATGCGTTCGTAGTTGACATCTGTGGCTGCTTTTTGGTTATATACAGGCTGTTGCCAATGATTTTGTTCAGATTTAATAGTTTCCTGATCCCAGTATGCCCCTTTAACTAATCTCACGGTTACAGGATGTCCTCTTTCCTTTGCCCAGGCAATTAAGTCTTGTAAATCCTGATATGAGTCTCGCAAATAAGCTTGAAGGGTAATACCCAAATCAGTACGGGTGCGGAATTCTTCTTCCATCAATAATTCCTTGAGAATCTGGAGAGTCAGATCTTTGTAGCGATATTGTTCCATATCAAAATGGATCGCTGCCCCCAATTCTGCTGCTTTACGTAATAAAATTCTGATGCGATCGCACACTTGCTTTTTACTACCTACAGGATTTAAAGGATCAAACTGGGAATAAAAAGCCGTTAATTTTACTGATACTTGTACTTGGGGTAATTCTTCCCCATCCGCCAGATCAATACCTTCTTGTCGTTTCCAACCCTGGGCTTGTTGGGTTAACTGTCCAATTAAATCTAGATAGCGTTGGAGATAATCTTGAGCTTCAATTTCCGTAATTACCGCTTCCCCTAAAAGGTCGATAGTATAAGTCATGCCATCTTTACGCAGACGAGCGATCGTTTTCATTACCTCAGTAATATTTTCCCCTGCAATGTATTTATATGCCAGAGTTTCCACTGCTTTCGTAATCGTAGCAGCAGCAGTTTGAGCAGGGAATGAATCAGGATCGCTAAAATTAAGAATACCCTTCAATGCGCTGGGTAATTCTACAGCTTCCGCACTCATATACTGTTGAAAATGATTAGCGATCTCCGCTTTACTCTGAAGGGCAGGAATAGTATCAATAAACCGAAACATCTGTACTCGCAAGCCAGGGTTAGCCATCGTCCAGTCCAAAACTTTATCATCCCAGCGCATCTGATCGCGCATCCGACTAAAAATATTGCTGCCTTCCCTGGTACTTTTAATTAATTCTTGAGCAATAGATTGAGTTTTTGCTTCGTAGCGATCGCTAGTACTTAAATTCGTTTTCCCTTGAACAACCACAGTATCAACAGCTCCTGGAATTAATATTTAGCAGTAGATGGTTATATTTTATGACTTGCTAATAGAGAAAAACAAGGCTGTTAGAAACATGATTTGCTAGGTTGAGGCGATCGCAAATTAACACAATTTGACTATTTTAGGTTGCTGTACTAATAAATTTGCTATTTATATAGTATAGATATTATGTAAGCATTTCATGACCATTATTTATGAAAGCTAGAATAGTAATTTAATTCTGGTTTGTCTTGAACGCTGTATTTCCTCTATTTGTTTTCAACATACTGCCCTAACTGATAAAAACTGTCCTAACTGATGAAATTTAAGCTGGCTGTAAAATTACCGAAAACCCCGAAACACGAAGTTCTTCATCGGTGAAACTTGCAAATTGCTTGTCTAATTCAGAACGTTTAATAGGCAAACTTTCCCATTTATCTACTTTGGTAGATTTAATCGCAAATCCTGCTTCCTTAAACATATCCAACATTAGAGGATATTGAATTCTATTAGTATAAAAACCTGAATTAGTCATGAAGTCCGATTCCCAAACTTTTTCAGAGAACCTAAGATTATTAAGAGAGCAATCTATATGATCTCGTAAATCTACTACATGAGAACAAACACCATCGTCACGAACAATACGACGAAGTTCCTTCATAATATCTAAGAATTCTGAGCGTTTAACATGCTCTAAAACTGCATGAGACCAAATAAAGTCAACCAAATTAGACTCTATAGATTTAAGTGAAGATAAACCTGAAGTTAAGTAAGATGCATGACATATATCCATGATTTCCGACACAGAATTAGCTTCCTCAATTCCAGCAGGTAACGGTAAATTTTTCTGGTTTAAAAAATCAACCATCTGCTTATAAGGCTCAAGCTCTTGAATCGTATAATCTCCAGCGTCAACTAGATAAGATTTTCCACCACCAAAACTATGACTTATAAGAGCAGAAAATAATGAATCTCCAGGCCCTAATTCTAAACTCACAAACTTTTCTGGAAGAGGTTTGTCTTGAGATACTTGCTTAAAATGTCTTGAAAAAACATTATAGGCGTAATCTGGTACTTCCATTTTCCCATCATCGAACAAACTAATAGATTGCCAGAACTGATACGGAAGTGGTAGGCGGTAAACTATCATTTTAAAGAAAATTTTCAGCCACCATGGCAATAGAGCTTTAATTGTTTTGAAATTCATTATGAAACTATATTTCTTACTAGCGTTATCTTGGCTGAATTAATTTAAATTAAGATTAGAGTTACCTTGTTGCAACCTTAATTTTTTATATCCAAAATGTTATCTCTCTTAAGAGATATTTTTTATGCTGACGACAGAAAGTAAAACCATTGAACAACAAGCAAATCGTCTTTTAGAAAAATCAATTATTTATTATCAAAATAAACCTGTGGGAACGGTTGCAGCCACAGATTCCGAAAGAGAGGCCTTAAACTATGATCAGTGTTTTATTCGCGATTTTATCCCCGCAGCTTTAGTATTTCTAATTCAAGGTAAAACCGAGATTGTTTACAATTTTCTAATTGAAACTGTAGGGTTACAAAAACAAAAAAGACGAATCGATTGTTATCAACCTCCAACTGGTTTAATGCCAGCTAGTTTTAAAGTTGAGTTTCAAAAAGACAGTCAATATTTACACGCTGACTTTGGTGATAAGGCAATTGGTAGGGTTACGCCCATTGATTCTTGCCTCTGGTGGGTTATTTTATTACGGGCTTATGTTAAAGCAACAGGAGACAAAGCCTTGGTACAAAGCGATAGTTTCCAAGAGGCCTTAACTTTTATTTTAGAAATTTGTCTAGGGCCACAATTTGAGATGACACCAACGCTACTTGTTCCCGATGGTGCGTGTATGGTTGATCGCCCGATGGGATTAAGTGGACATCCTTTGGAAATACAGTCATTATTTTACGTTGCTCTTAGGGCTGCGCGAGAAATGCTCGTGAAAAATACTGAGGGACTAATTTTAATTGACAAAATCAATAACCGCTTAGGTAGCTTAGTATTTCATATACGGGACTATTACTGGCTTGATCTAAAAAAACTCAATCAAATTCATCGTTATCAAGCTGAACAATTTGGAGAGTCAGTAGTCAATAAATTTAATATTTATCCTGAGTCGATTCCTTACTGGTTAACCGAATGGATACCCGATCAAGGTGGTTACTTAGCAGGCAATTTAGGCCCAGGAAAAATGGATTTTCGCTTTTTTGCCCTGGGTAATTTAGTAGCGATTATGGGTTCTTTGACTACCGAACAGCAATCTCAAGATATTCTAACCTTGATTGAAAATCGTTGGTCAGATTTAGTTGGTCAAATGCCTCTAAAACTTTGTTTTCCAGCTATTTATGGCTTAACCTGGAAAATTATTACTAGCTGTGATCCCAAAAATACTCCTTGGTCTTATCACAATGGCGGGAGTTGGCCCGTATTATTGTGGATGATGATGGCAGCTTGTCAAAAAATGGGGCGAGAAGACCTAGCAGATCGGGCAATGGCGATCGCAGAAATTCGTTTGATGAGTGATGAGTGGCCCGAATATTATGACGGCAAAAATGGGCGTTTGATCGGTAAATCCTCGCGCAAATTTCAAACCTGGACGATCGCTGGTTGGTTACTAGCAAAATTACTGAGAGAGAATCCTGACTGTCTTAATTATGTCTGTTTTGAAGAAGATACAGAAGCGATCGCCTGTACGATTTAACTGTCAATATTATCCCTAAAAAATAATCTTTCTCTGATGTCTTAATAATTAAGCGATCGCTCTTAACTAGGACTTTAGAACCATTGTTTTTATTCTGATTTAATAAATTTATCCCAATTGGTTAGCAAAAAATTTACTTTTTGTTCGCTAGATTACCAACAGCATTATGTAAAAAAATCTTACTTAAGTAAATTAAATTGTTATCGGGGTTTTTTTTGTTTTAAACTGGAAAGTATATGAAATATACCTAAATTAAATCTTATTCGGGTTATCCCTTAGATAAATTGATGCTTATCGTCCAATCTTTATAAAAAATATTTGGTCGTAGTCATTACTGCGGGTCTATTCATTAAATTGTTATGGCTGAATCACTGCTATAGCAGTCGCTTATGCTGTGCAATTTAGCTATTAAATATATTTAAATTTTATAGGTAAAGATTAAATGGAATCTCATAGCAAGTACGTGAGAGATCGGCTGTCGATATTCGTTGACGGCAATAATATGTTTTATGCTCAACAAAAAAACGGCTGGTTTTTTGACCCCAGAAGAGTACTGGAATACTTCACTAAAGATCCCACAGTAGTTTTAATTAACGCTTTTTGGTACACAGGCTTAAAAGATGCCCAAGATCAACGAGGCTTTCGCGATGCTCTAATTAGCTTAGGTTATACAGTCAGAACCAAAATTCTCAAGGAATACTACGATGATGCTTCAGGTCGCTATTCCCAAAAAGCCAACCTAGATATAGAAATTGTGGTTGATATGTTTAATACAGTTGAGCAATATGATCGCGTAATCTTATTTAGTGGTGACGGCGATTTTGAACGGGCGATCGAATTATTACGTTCTAAGAATACTCATATTACCGTGGTTTCTACAGAGGGAATGATCGCCAGAGAGTTACGTAATGCCACAGATCGTTATATAGATTTAAATGATGTTCGGGGTTATATAGAGAAAAGCGATTTTTAATAGAGAAAAACGCTCATAATTATAGATTAACCTGAACATTTTGAGTTTATTTAATTTTATAGTTGAGATAGAAAGAAAACTCAATATCAAAAAATTATTCTATGTTTGATGCTTTAGCAGAAAAATTAGATGATGCGTGGAAAAAGCTGCGTGGTCAGAACAAAATAACCAAAACCAATATTCAAGATGCTCTTAAGGAAGTACGTCGCGCCCTTTTATCGGCGGATGTTAATCTCCAAGTAGTCAAAGCGTTTATTGCTGATGTCGAAACCAAGGCATTAGGGGAAGGTGTAATTTCTGGAGTCAATCCTGGTCAACAGTTTATCAAAATTGTTTATGATGAACTGGTTAAGGTCATGGGCGAAAGCAATGTTCCCCTAGCCCAAGCAGATCAACCTCCTACCGTTATCCTGATGGCTGGATTACAAGGTACAGGAAAAACAACTGCAACAGCAAAATTAGCATTATATCTGCGTAAACAAAAACGTTCTTGTCTAATGGTGGGGACAGACGTATATCGCCCTGCTGCGATCGATCAGTTACTTACTTTGGGTAAGCAAATTGATGTGCCTGTGTTTGAGATGGGAACAGATGCCGATCCTGTAGAAATTGCCAAGCAAGGGATTGCTAAGGGTAAAGAATTAGGAGTAGATACAGTAATCGTTGACACCGCAGGACGACTACAAATTGACGACGACATGATGGGGGAATTGTCTCGCATTAAAGAGACTATCAATCCTGATGATATCTTGCTCGTAGTTGACGCAATGACAGGTCAGGAAGCAGCAAACCTCACTTATACTTTCCATGAGCAAATTGGGATTACAGGAGCGATTTTAACCAAGCTAGACGGCGATAGTCGTGGCGGTGCAGCCTTATCTGTCAGACAGGTATCAGGACAGCCGATTAAATTTGTTGGGGTAGGAGAAAAAGTCGAGGCTTTAGAACCCTTTTATCCAGACAGACTGGCATCTCGTATTTTAAATATGGGAGATATCTTGACTTTAGTTGAAAAAGCTCAGGAAGAACTGGATTTGGCTGATGTCGAAAAGATGCAGTCGAAGATCATGGAGGCAAAGTTTGATTTTAATGACTTTGTGAAACAAATGCGTCTCCTCAAAAACATGGGATCTTTGGGAGGAGTTCTGAAGTTAATTCCTGGGATGGGGAAAATCAGTAGTGCTGATTTAGCTAAAGGGGAAACTCAGCTAAAACGTACTGAGTCGATGATCAATTCCATGACCAAAGATGAAAAGACAAATCCTGAATTATTAGCTCAATCTCCCAGCCGTCGTCGCCGAGTTGCTAAAGGCTCTGGTTTTGAAGAACCAGACGTATCCAAATTAGTTCAAGACTTTACCAAAATGCGTTCAATGATGCAAAATATGGGTCGTGGAATGCCTGGTATGGGTATGCCTGGTATGGGTATGGGAATGCCAGGAATGGGCGGTGGAATGCCTGGTATGGGTATGCCTGGTATGGGTGACTATCCAGGACAAGGTAGCAGGAAAAAGAAAAAGAAAAAGAAAAAAGGCTTTGGAACGTTGTAGACTAATAGATTGTCTAAGTTGATCTTAGAGACAAAATAGATAGATAGATTAAAATCGTAAAGGACAAATTTGAATAACCTATGATTAAATTACGTTTGAAACGTTTCGGCAAAAAAAGAGAAGTAAGCTATCGTATCGTCGCGATCGAGAGCAAAACACGCAGAGATGGTCGCCCCATTGAAGAATTAGGTTTTTATAACCCCAGAACTGATGAGACTAGACTTGATGTTCCTGCTATCGTTAAAAGACTAGAACAAGGAGCGCAGCCTAGCCAAACTGTTAGCAATATTCTCAAAAAAGCTCAAGTTTTTGATCAAGTTCATGCCAAGTAAGACCGCATTATCTGGCGATCAGTTAGCTACTAGTCCTGATTATGAAAGATTAGTACGCTTTCTGATCGAACCTTTTTTAAACGATCCTCAATCCCTATGTGTTAATTCTGAAGTCAATCAGAATCAAAAGAAGATTTGGCTACGAGTTGCTTTCGATAAAAGCGATCGCGGTAAAGTTTTTGGTCGTGGTGGTCGTAATATTCAAGCAATTAGAACTACTATTGAAACCGCAGCGATCGCTTATAATCAGTCGGTCTTTTTAGATATTTATGACGATGAGTCTAATAAATCTGATGATTTTAGTAGTCATGACCAAATGAATAATAATTCTAATTCTCGCAGGAGAAGAAGCAGCGTTAGCAAACCTGCTCCTAAAATTGCTAAAAAGTAATTTGGTGACTTGGGATTGGTGATTAGGGACTAGGAACTAGTGATTGATAATTACTTATTATTCATTACTTGTATCCTATGCTCACTGTTAACTGTAGAAGTCGTTGTTTACTAATTTGAATAGCTAATTCGATAGCAGATTTCATGCTACTTGCATTAGCTATCCCCTGACCTGCAATATCAAAAGCTGTGCCGTGATCAGGGGAAGTACGAATAAATGGTAGTCCAATAGTAGTATTGATCGCTTGCTCAAATGCCATCAGTTTTACTGGAATCAATCCTTGATCGTGGTATAGGGCAAGATAAGCATCAGCAGTATGGGGTTTAACCTGATATTTGCCATACCAAGCTTGTCCAGGCTTAACCCACATAGTATCGGGAGGAATTAAACCAACTAGTTTTGCCTGGGGATAGCTAGCTTGGGCTTTTTGAAGCCAGTCGAAGAGCCAATCTTGTTCTTCTGTGCCTAGTTGACCTGCTTCACCACTGTGGGGATTTAAACCAGCGATCGCAATTTCTGGGTGTTCAATCCCAAAATCTTCTTTGAGACATTGAATTAATAAATCTAACTTCAGCGACATTAGTTGAGGTGTTAGAGCTTGAGAAACTTCTGCTAAAGGTATATGGGTAGTTGCCAATAAGCTACGTAATATCCAGCCTGTATAAGGGGACTGTCCCACAAACATCATCCCAAATTTACTAACTCCTGCTCTTTGAGCTAAGACTTCTGTTTGACCAGGATATTCATGTCCTGCTGCTTTCCAAAGGGATTTAGCAATCGGTGCTGTGACAATTCCCTGAAATTTGCCCTCAAGAGTTAGAGCGATCGCTTGTTCTAAACATTGAAAACTAAAACCACCACTAACAGCACTTCCTCTACCAAATGTTACTGTTCCATCTAGGGGAATATCTAAGACTGATAGAGTCTGAGGATCGACTAGCTCTTGTGGAGTTAAAGAAGTATTTTGTAATAAGTGTTCATAAGTCGTTTGCAACAGATGACGATTACCAATCACCGTTATCTGGCATTTTGCCGTATAAGAATTATCCGCTAAAGCCTTGAGAATAATTTCACCACCAATTCCCGCAGGATCGCCCAAAGTAATAGCTAAAGAAGGAATTTGAGACATAAGCTGTTACAAATAATTTTAGTATGGTCTATTTAAATACCAGCAGATTGACATCCTCCCACCACTAAACGCTTAGGCGTTTTAGTGGGGGATTCCTAAGACTCACGACTTAGGTTTTCTGCTTCGCTCTGTGCCAACTAGAATACCGTTACCGATACTCCCCGTCGCATCCAGTCCACAGACATTTTGTAAGACGACCTGCCCGACCGCCTTTATACCTCTATTTCTCACTTCCTGACTAGCTGCTACATCTCTTGTAGTTGTATATCCACACTCATCACAATGGTGAACCCTAACATCTAAAGTTTTTTTACCTGTATGTGCGCCACAATTGGGACAAGTTTGACTCGTTCCGTCTTTGTTCACCTTGGCAAAATAAGTATCTGTCTTCCAGCACATCCACTGCAAAATACTTACAAACTGACCAAATCCAGCATCGGCTGAAGACTTAGAAAGCATACCTCTTTGCCAGGATCCAAAATTGAGATCTTCTACAAATATCATTCCAGCATCTTGTACTAGTTGATGACTTAATTTAAAGTGCCAATCTTTTCGAGTGTCAGATATACGCTGATGTAGTCGAGCTATTTTCTGATTAAGTTTGTGTCGATTATTTGAACCTTTTTGCTTGTTTCTCAGCCTACGGGACAGCAATTTAAGCTTGTATTGTAGAGTCTTGAGAAACAATGGTCGTTTAATCTCTTTTCCGTCACTGGTAGCTACAAATTTGTCAAAGCCAAGATCCAAGCCTCGCGGATGTCCGTGAGGTAATGGACCCAGAACATCAACATTTAGCTGTAATGAGAGCATCACAAAATAACCAGATGCCTTTCTTACTATCCTTGCTTGCTTAGGAACAAAACCATCAGGTATGGGACGAGACATTCTCCATCTAACATCTTTCAAGCCAGGTAATTTAATCGATTTTTTTGATATCGGGTCTTTATTTAACTGAGGGAAGACAAATGACCGCAATCGGTACTTATTTTTAAACCTCGGAAACCCGAAGCCTCTAGCTTTCATGTCATCCCAAGCTCTATCTAATGTTCTGAGAGTTTGCTGTAAAACCTGAGCATTGGCAGATTTTAGGAATTCATTAGTTTTCTTGGCTTCTGTTAGCAGACGCGCCTGAACGTGGTAATTAGGGAATGGTTCGTCAACCGACATGATGTATTCATGTTCGATTGAGCAAGCATTGATGGGTGCCGATCGAGACTTACACCAGTCTTTACGATATCCAAGGGCAAAGTTCCACACAAAGCGACATACATTTAATGTCTTCTCAATGCTTGCTATTTGCTCTAATGTTGGTTCTAGTTTGTACTCGTAAGTTAATGTAAGCATGGTTATATTTTAGCCTACACAGAATGAAAATATGTGTAGAAAATGTAAATAAGGCTAAAATATATTTGTATTGCTGGCAAAAATTCACCCCACATCTTAAAAATACCTGCACCAAAACCATCAGTGAAAGTGATGTATCTGCGACATTCAGAAAGTTTCCAGCCCGTGGTCTTGTATTCTACAGAGCCATGAGTTTGTTCTTTCTTAAACCGTGGATATCTTTTTTTTCCTGGTTTGTTTTTCTTACAGTTATCAAAAAATCGAGCAATTGCCGACCATGCTCTTTCAGCCGATGCTTGCCTAGCTTGAGAGTTAAGTTGGTTTGCCCAAGAAAACTCAAGTGCCAAAACAGCACAATATGCACTCAGATTATATCGTCCGATGTCGCGGTTATCCATCCAGTA
Source organism: Waterburya sp. (assembly GCA_051658085.1). Taxonomy (GTDB): domain Bacteria; phylum Cyanobacteriota; class Cyanobacteriia; order Cyanobacteriales; family Xenococcaceae; genus Waterburya. The sequence continues at coordinate 125,803 of JBOFLX010000056.1, read as the reverse complement.
TCTCAGGCAAGAATTACGGACAAAGCGAGCAGTACGAATGGCTTCATCCAGCTTGCCATACTGCTCTTTCAGTCCCTCAAGTTTTGCCTCGAATACCAACATAGTTACGTCGTTGTATCTGACGTAAACTACTATAGCATAAAACCCATACAAAGCCGTCGTAAAACGACGGGGCTTTCAACCCAAATTTTCGATTACGATCGCCACTTTTTTTGAAGGCATAAAAATTTTCTTACTTTATCAATTTTTTTCTTTACAAACTAATTTATCTAATCTAGGTTAGTTTGTAAAGATTTTTCTTTATTTTGTTTGGAAGTGAAACAAAAGTTGTGATCGCGCTTCGTAATATTCTACAAATCGAGAAAATTACTAAAATAAGTAATAAATCAATCTTGGCGAAAAAATATGACTCAGAATACTTACCAAATTTCTTTAAATTTTGAGCAAATTTTAGAGTTGGTCAAACAATTGCCACAAGCAGATCAGCTGCGACTCAGTAAAGAACTAGAAAAATCGACTTATGATCGTAAGTTAACTGAATTATTGGAAGCTTTTAAAGCTAATGAAATCGATCTAGAAACCATTAACCAAGAAGCGAAAACTGTTAAGGCGGAATTTTATAAAAGAGTAGATTATTGACTAAAAGCTATGGAAATCAGGTATTTTACGACAAATTTTGTTCAATTAGTTTTTTAAGTTCTTGCAATTGATAACCCTGAGCTAGTTGACGTAGTTGTTGGGTAAAAGAAGTTAATTGTTTGTCTATATTTTCTAGGCGATCAAGTTCTTGTAGTAAATCTCTAATCAAACCTTTACGGCTGAGATCTTGGAGTATATGCAGATCTTCAAGAGCAGGAATTGTTAGCTCAGTAATGGGCAGTTTGGTGGTTTGAAATGCAGTGATTTGCTTGGTTGCTTTTGGTTGCTGTTGATCAAATTCATAAATCCATTCTAGATTAAGATATTGTTTTAAAAGTGCTAATAAACTATTTAGATGTATAGGTTTGGGCAGAAAGTAATTTGCTCCTGCAACTAAGCTTTTTTGTCGATCGCTTTCAAATACACTGGCAGAAGTGGCGATCGCTGGTATTTTTTGACATTTTGAGTTAAACCGTAATTTTTGCAGCAATTCATAGCCATCCATAACGGGCATTGATATATCGGTAATAATTAAATTTGGTTGCCATTGCAGAGCTTGTTTTATAGCAACTTGACCATTTTCGGCTTCCTGTAATTCAAATCCTAGAGGCTGGAGTAAATTAACTAAAACAGAGCGATTATCTTGTTTATCATCAACAATCAAGATTTTGCGACTTTGACCCTGAAAACCCACGATCCTGTTTTGCTCCTGAAAATTATAGGCATCGACAGGATTGCTTATCTCGGTAACTTCAATCTCAAACCAAAAAGTGCTACCTTCATCTAATTTACTTGTTACTTGTAATTTGCTGTCCATCAAGGTCACAATTTGTTGAGCGATCGCTAGTCCTAATCCTGTTCCTTCTTTACGGTTTATGGTGTTGCCGACTCGTTCAAAGGGTAAAAAGATGGTTGTTAAATCTTGGGAACTAATACCAGCACCGCTATCTTGGATTTGAAATACTAGACGGACGCGATCTGAATATTCTGGAAGTTTTTGGGCTGTAATTGAAAATGTTACTTGTCCGCGATCGGTAAATTTAATCCCATTACTGAGTAAATTGATTAAAACCTGACGTAAACGCTGTGGATCAGCTTGAATGGCAAGGGGCAATTGTCCGTTTTGTTGCCAGCTAAATTGAATACCTTTTAATTCTGCTTGAATTTGAAAGATTTCTACCAGATCTTGGATAAAAGCAGGAAAATGAAACTCACTAGTCTGTAATTTCATTTTCTGTGCCTCAATTTTTGAGATATCGAGAATATCGTTAATCATCGTCAATAGATGTGAACCGCAACGATTAATAACTTCTACTCCTTTTTTCTCTTCTGCTATAAGGGTATTTGATTGTAGTAAGATTTGTGCATATCCCAAAATCCCATTGAGAGGGGTTCTGAGTTCATGGCTCATATTGGCGAGAAATTTGCTTTTTGCTAGATTAGCTGCATCTGCTTTTTCTTTGGCAATGGTTAAGGCTGCTTCTGCGAGTTTACGTTCGGTAATATCGCTAAAAGTGCAGACAACTTGCTCAACACTACCATTAGCTTTAAAGTGTGGTTCGGCATTAACTAGTAACCAACGTTTTGCCCCTTTGGTACTGTCAGTCTTGATGGCTATAACTATATTTCTAACTGGTTGACGACTGGCGATCGCCTGCTGCACAGGAAGTTCTTTGGTTTTTAATAAGGTGTCATTTTCGTCCCAAAACTGTAAATTAGTTCCAAAAACCTGCTTTTCTAGATTGGCTGAGGATAAACCTAATAAATTTTGAGCAGCTTGATTAGCAATAATAATCTCTGCTTGAGCATTGAGTAGTAAGACTCCTACTTGCATCTCACGAATCAAAAGTCGAAAACGTTGTTCGCTTTCCTGCAAAGCTTGTTCTCGAATTAACTGGGCGGTTAAACGTTGAGCAAAAACAGAAGATAGTAAAGTTATACTCAACAAAAATAATGTCGCAGCACCGATTAATACAGCTAATAAAGCAGGCTTAATTTCGGGATTTGGCACTAGCGGTAAATTAGTTTGAGGTAGAAAATGGCTTGCCCACATCCCTGTATAGTGCATTCCACTTATAGCAATCCCCATGACGACAGCACTAGCAATTTTCTGGTAGTTAACTGTAGTGGAAGTATTTTGCTGCAACCGAAAAGCCAACCACAAAGCTGCCATCGAAGCCCCGATAGCGATCGCCACTGATAAACAGACTAACCAGAAATCATACTCAATTGCTGCTTGCATCCGCATGGCTGCCATACCTGTATAGTGCATCCAAGCGATCGCTGTTCCCATACAGATACTACCAAAGAATAATAGGAATAAGTCCGAACTCTGACGACTGAGCAACCATAAGGCAATTCCTGAAGCGATCGCAGCATAGGTTAAAGACAGTAGTGTTAAATAAACATCATAGTTGATTACTATTGGTAATCTCAAAGCTAACATCGCCACAAAATGCATTGACCAAATACCACTTCCCATAGCCATTGCACCACCGAACAACCAAAGCCAAAGATGCTTACCTGAACTGCTTTTAACTCTGATTGCCAAGTCCAGGGCGGTATAAGAAGCTAAACAGGCGATCGCGAAGGAAAGTGTCACCAAGCTGAAATTATAGTTGCCAGTCATCATCAACATCATTGAAAATACTACTTGTAACTGATAACTATAAGTTTTCCCGAAAATAAGATCAAATTGCTCACTTTCTCCCTAAATAGTTAATTTATAAAGCTTTGCAGGTAATATATTTAATTAACTTTAAAGATAGTTTACGTATTCTTATTATTGAAATAAAACAATTGTATTTTGCTTTTGTATAGACTTAATACTATGATAGACTGTAGTCAATCAAACTAAAGCATAGAATACCTAAACCTCTATGAATGAAATTTTTAGCCAAAGTATTTGGCTAGTTCCTCTTTACGCCTTAGCTGGTGCAATATTTGCCATTCCTTGGTCTCCAGGCATTATTCGCCAGACAGGGCCCAGACCATCGGGCTATATTAATAGCTTCATGACGTTTATCGCCTTAATTCATAGCCTTTTGGCTTTAATGGAGACTTGGCACAAACCAGTTAGATACTTATCTTTTCAGTGGCTTCATGCTGCTAATTTAAATATTTCCTTTGATATCGAAATTTCCACTATTACTATTTCCGCCCTCATTCTGGTTACGGGGTTAAATTTTCTTGCCCAAATCTACGCTATCGGCTATCTAGAAATGGATTGGGGTTGGGCAAGGTTTTATTCTATGATCGCCCTATTTGAGGCTGGGATGTCTACCTTAGTACTATGTAATTCCCTATTTTTCAGTTACGTAGTGCTAGAAATTCTCACTCTCTGTACATACTTATTAATTGGATTGTGGTTCAACCAATCTTTAGTGGTAACTGGGGCAAGAGACGCTTTTTTAACCAAACGGGTAGGAGATTTGATCTTGTTAATGGGTGTAGTTGCCTTATTACCCTTAGCAGGGACTTGGAATTATACTGAGTTAGCCCAGTGGGCAGCAACCGCTACAATTGATCCAAAAGTAGCTACTTTATTATGTTTAGCCTTAATTGCTGGGCCTTTAGGTAAATGCGCTCAATTTCCTTTACATCTTTGGTTAGATGAAGCGATGGAAGGGCCAATGCCCGCTACAATTTTACGGAATACGATTGTAGTTTCTACTGGTGCTTGGGTACTAATTAAATTACAACCAGTGTTGGCTTTATCCCCTACGGCTTTAAAAGTCATGATTGGTATTGGGACAGTAACAGCTATTGGTGCATCTTTAATTGCGATCGCCCAGATAGATATTAAACGTTCTCTTTCCTATTCTGTCAGTGCCTATATGGGCTTAATTTTTATTGCCGTCGGGACACAACAAGGTGATACGGCATTGAGATTATTGTTTACTTATGCGATCGCCATGTCACTATTAGTGATGAGTATTGGTGGTATAGTTTTAAATAATATTACCCAAAATTTAACTCAATACGGTGGTTTGTGGTCACGTCGCCCTATATCTGGGCTTTCTTACCTAGTAGGTGCAGCTTCTTTAGTTGCTTTTCCCCCTTTAGGCTGTTTTTGGACGCTTACCGAAATGGCAAATAATCTTTGGAATACTCACCCTTGGTTAGTTGGGGTATTGATTGTCGTCAATGGCTTGACTGCCTTTAGTCTAACTCGTGAATTTAGTTTGATTTTTGGTGGAAAACCCAAACAAATGACAGTTCGTTCTCCCGAAGCTTTATGGGCATTGGTGTTACCAATGACTTTTGGGATGGGATTTGCTTTGCACGTACCGATTTTATTACAGCAATGGCATTTATTACCTGAGTGGGAGAATCTAAATTTAACTGTTGCTATTCCTTTAATTGTCTCAACTTTAGTCGGTGCTTCCGCAGCAGCTTTTATCTATCTCAATGAGAAAATTTCTAAACCTATCAAATTAAAACCCCAAGCAGTACAAGACTTTTTTGCTTATGATCTCTACACTGCCAAGCTATATCGGGTCACAGTGATTTTTGCTGTCGGTTTAGTATCACAAATTGTCTATTGGTTTGATCGCTATTTAGTAGATGGAGTAATTAATTTATTTGGATTAGCTACCATCTTTAGTGGAGAAAGTTTAAAGTATAACGTTTCAGGACAAACTCAATTTTATTTTCTTTCAATTTTGTTAGGAATAATTTTATTTGTTGGGGTTATTTGTTATCCTTTGTTATCTCAAATTTCTGTAAATATCGCCTTTTAAGTGGTAGATATTGATATATTCTAGAACTTGAACCAAAATTTAAATAGGAAGGTATAAATTGCTCGATACTCAAAAAATTAGCCAAGAACTATCTCGTCGCAAGTTAATGCAATTTGGTGCAGGTTTTATCGGTACAGCCACCTTAGCGAGTGTATTAGGCTTAGAACTTAATGATCCCCAACCTGCTGTCGCAGAAAACAATATGACTCCTGATCAAGCTTTTGAGAAATTAATGGAGGGTCATCAACGTTTTATTCAAAATAAAGCTACCAATGCTAATCGCTCTTTAAAATATTTACAATCAGTTTCCGAAGATCAAAAACCGTTTGCTGCTATTGTTGGTTGTGCTGATTCTCGTTGCTCTCTGGAAGTTGTTTTTGACCAAGGTTTTGGCAATTTATTTGTAGTTCGTGATGCTGGTAATGTGGCAACACCAGAAGAGACAGGTAGTTTGGAATTTGGGACTTTAGTGTTAGGTGCTAAAGTAATTATGGTTATGGGTCATTATGGTTGTGGTGCAGTCAAAGCTGCTTTAGCAGGGGAAGAAGTACCAGGATCAATTCAGAGTGTTTTGGCGCAAATTGAACCTGCTGTTAAAGATTTTAAAGGACAACAAGACGATAAAGAAGCGATGAAAAAAGCGACAGAAGCTAATGTTATTTATCAAGTGAATAAATTAAAAAAATCTCCTGTTTTGTCTGAATTAATTGCTAATAATCAATTGAAAATTGTTGGTGGATATTTTAATTTTCAAACTGGAGAGTTAAATATCCTTGAGGCTTAAGTAATCAACCTTATTACTTGCTAATCTTGTATTTTGTTACGAGAAGTATCTCATGAGTATAAGTAGCAGATAGCAGATAGTAAATAGCAATTAACTACGTGGTATTGCCCATAAGAAAAGCAAACACGGAGCTTGCCATTAGACATAAATAATTGTTATTTTCTTTTTGCTACTTGCTACTTTAACCCTCAAAAAAGTTAGTGCGTAACATGAGATATTAAAATCAAAGTTTATTATTGACTAAACTACGAAAAAAATAGTAGAACAAGTAAAAATATGAATTAAAAAACTGAATAAATCTTGTAAAGTTAAAAACTACTAACGCAAAGATTAAGTCATCTAAATAAAAAAAATAAAGGAAAAAAATGCTTAGTTTTTTACTCTGGTTACCTGTAATTGGGGCTACTACCATCGGTTTTTTACCAGGAAAAATTGAATCAGATCGCCTGAGAAACATCACAACAGTTTTTGCAGTAGCTACTTTTGCTTGGACAATTTGGTTACTAACTCAATTTGATATAAGTAATACTGGCTGGCAATTTAGCGAATATTTATCTTGGGTTGAACCAATTGGTTTGAGCTATAGTTTGGCTGTTGATGGTCTATCATTACCTCTTTTAGCTTTAAATGGTTTATTAACTATTATTGCTATTTATAGTATTGGTGAAAATGTTGATCGCCCTAGGCTTTATTACTCTTTGATTCTGTTAATTAATGCAGGAATTACAGGAGCGTTAGCAGCCCAAAACTTATTACTATTCGTTGTTTTTTACGAACTAGAATTAATCCCTTTTTACTTGATGATTGCTATCTGGGGTGGCGAAAAAAGAGGCTATGCTTCGATTAAATTTCTTCTCTATACAGCCGTATCAGGATTATTAGTTTTAGCAGCATTTTTAGGTATTGGTTTTCTCAATGGTGCTACCAGTTTCGATTACGATACTGTCACCACTCAAGGTTTATCTTTAAATACACAACTGATTTTACTCACTGTCTTATTAATAGGATTTGGGATCAAAATTCCTTTAGTACCTCTTCATACTTGGTTGCCTGATGCTTATACTGAAGCTTCTTCGGCTGGAACAATTCTTTTGGGCGGAATACTAGCTAAACTAGGAACTTATGGGTTAATTCGCTTCGGTTTACAACTATTTCCTGAAGCTTGGTCAATTGTTGCCCCTGGATTGGCAATTGTCGGTACAATTAGTGTACTCTATGGAGCATTAAGTGCGATCGCGCAGAAAGATATTAAACGCATGGTAGCTTATAGTTCCATTGGTCACATGGGTTATATCTTAGTGGCTGTTGCTGCTGGTACAGAGTTAAGCATTTTAGGTGCAGTAGCACAAATGATCGCTCATGGTTTGATTCTGGCTTTATTGTTCCATTTAGTTGGTATCGTCGAACGCAAAGTTGGAACTCGTGATCTAGATGTTCTCAATGGTTTAATGAATCCCATTCGCGGTTTACCTCTAACTAGTGCCTTATTAATTATGGCGGGTATGGCTAGTGCAGGTATTCCTGGTTTAGTCGGATTTGTAGCTGAATTTATTATTTTCCAAGGTAGTTTTGCTACTTTCCCAGTTCCAATTCTATTTTGCATTTTCGCTTCGGGTTTAACTGCTGTTTACTTTGTAATTCTGCTTAATCGTACTTGTTTCGGCAAATTAGACAATAAATTAGCATATTATCCCCAAGTTAAGCGTTCTGAAACCATTCCTGCCTTTGTTTTAACTGTAATTATTCTTTTCTTAGGCATTCAACCAAACTGGTTATTACGCTGGATTGAACCGACTACGGATTTATTGGCAATAGATGCTAATCAAACTGAACAAGTCGCTTTACAAGATGTACCAGCAATCTTTACTCTGGGGAAATAATGTCCACAGATAAACGTAGATAGACACAGATAGGAATTCAAGAAGATAAGCACTTAACAATTAACGAGCAACAATTAACAAATCATGGTACAAGCACCAATTAAAACTACAGCTAAACTGCCTCCTTCTACTCATCAATTTGCAGAAGTTATACATCGCCTGGAAGCTGGTGGATCAATGTTACCCGATACCCCAGAAAACTTGATGCAGATTATCGGTATTTATAAAGCCTATGCTGTACCGATGGATTTCTATTGGCGCGACTTATTATATATTGCCGAACGAGTATTTTTAGAACCATTGCCTTTCTTTAAATACTTCTTACCCCAAGAATATTTAGACTTACATAATCATTACGCTGGTGATGATGCTGATTTAAGAATCTGGCGTGGAGTCGCAACTGCCCATCCTGAGTTATTGGAATTCATGGAGAAGGGGAAAACTGGCAAAATGTCCAAACTTTTCCATCATCTCTATCACGATCGCATTAACATGGAATTTGCTGAGGCTTGTATGCGGGCAATGCTTTGGCATGGTAGAGATATGGGTTGGGGTAAGTTTGATGCTTACCTGGATACGGATGAGTATAAAGCGAATGCAGATAAGGCAATCAAAGCCTATTTTAAAAATAATCCTGCCATGTTGGGGTTATATAAAGTCTTTCCCGATATGTTCCTCGAACAAGTCAGACAATTATCCTACTATTCCAACTTGGGTTTATTTTGGGAAGTGATGGCACCAGTCTTCTTTGAAATGTCTGATATCTATGACGAAGGCGGATTTAAAGGTGTCCCCGATGCGATGAATTTTTTGGTTAATGGCATATTTGCGATCGCAGGTCGTCCGATCTATCATCATGTATATATTGGCGATGAATGCTATGAAATTATTCCTAAATCCAAAGGCTTTACCTGGCTATACGAAGCTGCTTTACCTTATGTAGAAGCTGTATTTTATCGTACTGCCCCTTTCCGTGGTACTAAATCTTATAATGCCCAGGCAAAACAAGTTCCCGACGATCAAAAAGATTTCCATTACGGTATTTTATACGCTGATGTCTTCCCAGTCGGCACGGCTGGTATTCCTCCCACATTATTAATGGATGATATGTATCATTTTCTGCCTGATTATCTTCAGGAATACTATCAAAAACATTGTCGAGGGGAAGAAGATATTTTAGTTCAATTAGGCATTACTTTCCAGCGATCAATGTACAACGTAACTTCGGCTGTAATTCAGGCTTTGCGTCAAGCTTTGTTATATCCCTTAGACGATCCGAATCCCAAACATTTACTTAAAAATCGTCAATTTTTTGAAGCCCAAATGGATCGTTTCTTGCGTCCTGAAGCCCGTTTACGAGATATTCAATCCCCAGATTATCGGTAATAAAACATTAATAGTAATCGGCTTGTAAGGTGGATAATTGACAAGTACTAAATAAATAGCTAATTATCAATTATCCATTATCAATTATTAATTAGAAACTTAGCCCATTAAAATGACATTATCAATTACGTGAATCACACCATTATCTGCTTCAATATTTGCTGCAATTACTGTGGCATTTTTGACTTCAAAATTATCAGTACAATCAATTGAAATTGGTGAACCTTCTAAAGAAATAACTGAATTAACTTTAGCTAGATCTTCTTGCATTAATTTACCAGAAACAACATGATAAGTAAGGATTCTGGCTAATTGAGGTATATTTTGCACCAAAGTTTGAATTGTTCCTGGAGGCAGTTTAGCGAAAGCATCATCAGTAGGAGCAAAGACAGTAAATGGGCCAGGGCTTTTTAAAGCATCAACTAAATTTGCTGCCTTAACAGCAGTTACGAGCGTACTAAAGCCCTCAGTGTTAACAGCAATATCTACAATATCAGCCATATTTTTTATATTTATTTTAAGTTATTTCTACTAATTGTAGTTGATAACCGAAAGTTTTTTAATAATATTTTTTAATTGATATTCAAGAGTATATATTTTAAACTGACAATTGTTATTTTAAATTTAAAGTAATAAAAAAAGAATCAGAAATTTTATTAATAAAATTTTGTCGAACTTACGTTTCTTAGTCAACAGAGTCATCACTGCATCTACACCAATCTTAGCTATGGCACTAGCTAAATATTCACCAGCAGTATACAACTCTGCTTCAGTCGCAGCATTAATCGCCTTATCTTATAATTTTAAAGTTTTTTCTGATTGCAAAAATAATCTAAAATCAAATTCAAAATTATTTTTTAGATGCACTAATAATTCATCTATATATAGACTTACACTATGAGTAATTTCTTTCAGAGATAAGTTGTTTTTATCGGCAAAAATCTCCCAAATCGAATAAAGTCGCCAACTATTATTGTCATTTAACATAAATGCAAGAATAGGTTGATCTTCATAATCCATAGATTCATAGTAAAAATTAATCATTTTTCCAGATTCAATCATCTCTATCCATTTCATTAATGCTAATGCTAGCTCAAGAAGCAAAATAGATTCCTCATCAAAAAATAATTTGTCTTCTATAGTTATCTTTAAGCTTCCTTCAACATCAGCAAGCATTTTCCATCCCAAGTCTTTTGAAAGAACTTCAACATTACTAAATGATATTTTTAGTTTTGAGGAAATGCGTTCCATTTTAGTAACAGTAAATTGTATCTTATTAGAGTCCTCCAAATTATTAACATGATTAGAATGAGTATGAACCTCATCAACTCAATTCACATGATCAGCACTCTTGCCAATTTCATCTGCCACTTTCTTAGTCAATAGCGTCATCACAGCTTTTCGTCGAACTGACGTTAAATAACATGTTAAATAAAATAAAGAGAAAAATTAATATGACTATTCGTGCATTTTACCAAGCTGCCAAAGTTGAAGATGCTCAACCTCCTTTCGATACGATTTACTTGAAAGTTACCTATCCAGCCAAGATATCGGATAGTGAAATGGAAAATAATTTCGGCACTTTTGCAGCCGATCATGAAAAAGCACCTTTTCCTATAGTTATTTTTATGAATGGTTTTAATTGTGGTGCGGAAATGTATAATTGGTTGGCGATCGCTTTATCGCAAAGAGACTTGGTTGTAGTTACCTATAATTGGATTACAGAAGATTTTCCTGGAATAGCTAATCTCAGTCCTGGAGTTAACTTAGCTGCTTGTAAGCCAGAAAACTACGGAAATATGCCTACTTCTACCGCTTTACCAGCCATACTAGATAAATTAGAAAGTTGGCAAACATCAGGAATTTTGGCAGGAATGCTCAATTTAGACAAGATTATACTGGGTGGACATTCGGCTGGGGGGAGAGTTGCTTTAGAAAGTGCTAATCCTCGTTTCTTTCCACAACTAGCAGCAGCTTTTGGTTATGCCGTTCACAGTCTTGGCGGTTTAAATTTGGGTTTTGAACCTGGTACAATTTTACCTTTACCAAATTCAATTCCTACCTTACTCATGGGAGGAACTTGTGATGGCGTTATTTTTAAGAGTTCTCAACGCTACGGTATTGATTATGAAAATGCTACCATACCGATCGCTCGTACTTTTTCTGAAGCTATTGCTGGTGGCAGAAATGATAGCTATCTAGTACTTTTAGAAGGAGCTAATCACTTTACTATTGCGCACCCAAAAGATACTACTACCGCTAGGTCTTTTCTCGATTTTCCAGCTACTCAACCTGAAGAGCAACTTCGTTCTTTCTTTGCTGAGTTGATCGGACTTTTTATTGATACTTATGTTCGTAATTGTCCTTCAGCATTGCAATCACTTAATCAATTGTTAGATCTTAATAATCCTCTTATTTACGCCTGGGAAAGGAAATAAGCTAACTAAGCTGTTAATTATTTAATAGACTGGTTATGACTGACTGGGAGACTGAGTGACTTGGAGACTGGGAGAGAGTTTAAGAGTTTTTTCCTTATCATAGTATTTTATATTTAAATTAACGCAAACGTTATAACGAGCGATCGCTTTTAGCTCTCTTTAGCCAGATCTAATACTTCTTAGCACAAGGAACAGCCAAAACAGCAGGATGATCTCCTGTTGTGACTTCAGTGTAAACTTCTTGAGAAATTATAATTTTGCCGAAGAGTTTTTGGAGTAAATTAAGTTGATTGACTTTAGCTAACTCACTTAAAGGAGTAGTATTGGAAACAATAATCACACCGAAGAATCTTTTAATAGCTGGAGGGTTTCTGTAACTTCTTGTTCTAACTGTTCTCGACTTTGTTCAGGAAAAATAGTAACTTCATACTGAGACATTAATTCCAGAACTTCCAAACGAGAAATTTTTAATATTTGTCCCACTACACCGCTACTAATTGCTCCATGTTTTAATAAGGTCATGATATAGGCTATCTTAGCCTGTTGTTCTGCTTCTGAATGGAGAGATTCTGAAATATTAATAGGTAAATCAAAGTGTATAGTTGTCGTCATGGTTTAGAGTCTGTGTAAAGTTATTTTTTTACTACTAGATACTAATATCTTATCTAACCTAATCATGTACAACTATAACGAGTGATTACGCGCTTTCACGTAAGCGTACACGATCGCAAATAAATAATGTTCCTGAAGCTACACATAAAGGAATAGTAATTAGATTGACTAAAGGAATACTAATTAAACCCAAACATACCAAACCAAAACTTCCACTAGCAGGTAAACTTTTTAAAACAATACGGAGCTTTTGACGAAACTGAAGTCTCCGTCTTTCTAAACAAGAATCAAAAAAATCTAGACAAACAATTGTAGTGGTTAAGATCAGAGAACCAACAGTAGAAATTAGTGTTCCTACCCCAGGAAAGAAATTAATGATTAACAAAGGAATGCCTATTAAAGCTATTAATACTAACTTTTTTAATTCATATAAAATTGCTCTGCCTAAATCACTAACTATATTTAATTCAATTAATTCAACTTTGCCTGTGCGTAGTTTTTCGAGTTGTTCTGAAAGTTTACCATACCAGGGCGCACCTAATAAAACCCCGAATTGAGTTAATAAAAAACCTGTAGCAATTAAGAGAAAAATTATTAATAAAAAACGCACAATAATAATTAAACCTGCAACAGCATAAGCTAAAAATCCTAACCACTGGGGCAGATTCATAATTAATTGATTTAACCAAATAGTGACATCACCTTGTATTTGATCGACAATTTGCCAACCAAAGTAAAGTAAACCACTATAAAGCGCGATCGCTACTATGATATTAACAATTATCGGAATAGCAATATATTTAATTAACCCTGGATTTTTAATAAAGGTTATTAAGGCTTTGAAAGGATAAGTAACACCATCAAGTGTTCCAAATCCGCCTAATATTTTCTTGAGAGTTTCTAACATTGAGAGTTTTGTCCCACTACTTATATATTCATTCAATTCCTCGCTTTATAAAACGTTTCTAAACTTTGGCGATCGCCGACAAAACGCCAGTGCCAAGGTTCATAATTAACTCCTTGTTCATTATTGGGAGGAAAAGATAGTTCAAAACTATATTTGGGAGCATTTTCTTGCAGCCAACGAAAAGCAGCAGTATCGGCAAATTGTGGTTCCAAATTAGTAGCAGGGGCATTTCCATCTCCAATATCCACCGCATAGCCAGTATGATGCTCACTATAGCCAGGAGGCGCACTGACTTCGGCTCTTTTAGTCGTGTTTTCTGCTCTTTGCTCTTTGACACCAAAAAATAACTGTTCTTGGTCTTTGGTTGTCCGAAAGGCGGAAATGGGAATGAGATTTATTCCATCTTCCTGGGCAGCAGCTTGCATTTGCTGAAATTTTTGGGCAGCAGGCGATCGCATTTTGAGACTACCATCAGCAGTAATTGTCTCCAACTCTGATTCTGGAGCAATGTCATAGGGTAAATGCCCTAAAAGGTTTTCTGGTTTTTCTGAACTTGGCTTGGCTTGAGTTGATTTATTGACTGCTGGTTTATTTGCCACTGATTCTGGTTTGGGCTTCACAGGTTGAGGATCTACTGGTTCTACAGTCGGGCTGCCAACTGATTTTTCAGTAGATTTATTGATGGAAGAAAATACCAACATTAATAGTATTCCTCCCACTCCCAAACACAAAATTACGCCAATGATTAAGGGAAGAAAGCGAGCCGATCTTCTTGATGATTTTGCCGACTCAAGATCATTTCTAATAGCCTCTGGAATGTCAATTTCATCCATAATTTCCTCAACAACTATGTGTTCAATAACTAGTTATTGGTTTTCGGGCAACATTATCTTGTTTAGCAGCGAAACATACTGCTTCTGCTACGGCCAATGCTACTTGTGGATCAAAAACAGAAGGAATAATGTGTTCTCGATCTAAATCTGTTTCAGCAACCAAACCAGCGATCGCTTTAGCTGCTCCCAGATACATATTGGCAGTAATTTCCGAAGCTCGACAATCTAATGCACCACGAAAAACTCCAGGAAAGGCTAACACATTATTTATCTGATTGGGATAATCACTACGCCCTGTCGCCATTACTGCTACATTGTCATAGATTAATTCGGGTTGAATCTCAGGGATCGGATTTGCCATAGCAAACACAATTGGCTGTTGTGCCATTTTATGTACCATTTCAGGAGTGACAACCCCTGGCGCACTTACACCCAGAAAGATGTCAGCATTTTCCATAGCCATTCCTAAATCACCCATAGTTTCCACGGCAAATGTTTGTTTTTCAGGATTTAAATCGTGACGTTGACTAGAAAGGATGCCTTTAGAATCACAAATCATAATTTTAGTTGCTCCTGCTTGACGTAAGAGTTGAGCGATCGCAATTCCTGCTGCCCCTGCACCATTGATGACAATTCTAACTTCAGCTATATTTTTACCAACTAATTTCAGCGCATTATACAACGCTCCTAAGACGACAATGGCTGTACCATGCTGATCATCGTGAAACACAGGTATATCAAGCTCTTTCCTCAGTCTGCGCTCAATTTCAAAACAACGTGGGGCAGCAATATCTTCCAGATTTACCCCACCAAACACAGGTGCAAGTTGCTTAACTGCCTTAATAATTTCTTCCGTATCTTGAGTATTTAAGGCGATGGGAAAAGCATCAATCCCTGCAAACTTTTTAAACAATAAAGCCTTACCTTCCATCACAGGTAAAGATGCCTCTGCCCCCAAATTCCCCAAACCCAAGACAGCACTACCATCAGTCACCACTGCCACAGTATTACTTTTAATAGTTAAATCATAAACTCGCTCAGGATTTTCAGCGATCGCTCGACAAATTCTCCCTACCCCTGGGGTATAAGCCATAGCTAAATCAGATTGAGAATGAAGAGGCAGTTTACTTTCAACACTAATTTTACCTCCCTGATGAATGGCAAAAGTGCGATCGCAGTAGCTAATTACCTTAACGCTGGGTAAGTTTTTAATTGCTTCAATAATTTGATCTCCTTGTTCAGTACTAGAAGCATCGATCATTAGTTCTCGATGGGTAAACTTGAGATTACGTTGCAACAGTACAATATCCCCCAAACTCCCCCCATAGGTAGCGACACTACTCATAATAGAAGCCAATGCACCAGGACGATTAGGAATTTCCAACTCGATTCTTAAGCTAAAGCTTGCACTAGGGTTTAAATCTACCATTTTCTGTATGTATTTATTGCCGTATTGCCAAGTAGAATATTGTATATTGTTTTGTTGTTTCAAGACTGTTATGAATACTCAGTTAGTTGAATCTTTAGTTAAAGTCATTAATTCTCTGTCTTCAGAAGAAAAAAATCTGCTACAGGAAAAACTCCAACTCCAATTAGATTGTGATGATCGTTGGGAAGAAACCTTAGAACGAATTGAAGCACGAAGAGAAAAAATTCATGCAAGTCTTGCTGGACAACCTTTTAAACCATCTGTAACTGAAATTATCCATCAAATGCGAGAAGAAAGAGATAAACAGCTAATGCAAGCTTGTTTTCCTCAAGAAGAGGAGTAGTAGTGTCAAAAATTATTTGTGCTGACGCAAGTTTTATTGTACGTTTGCTGTCTGATCCTCCCAATGTCATCTCTTATGGCAATCTATGGAGACAATGGAAAAATGCAGGTAATCAAATAATTGCTCCGACAATATATTGCTAGGAAGTCAGTAACGTCTTTTACCGCATGAGTTTAGCAGGTCAAATTTCACCAGAAGAAGCAGAACAGTTATTGGAAGAAGCTCTAAATCTAAGTATAACTTTTTATGGTGACAAAACTTTGCATCAAGAAGCCTTAACTTTAGCTAGAAGTCTGAATCTTACTGCTGCTTATGATGCTCATTACCTTGCTCTAGCAAATAGATTTAACGCTGAATTTTACACTTCTGATAAAAAATTATTTAACAGTGTAAAAAATATTTTAGCTTGGGTTCACTTAGTTATTTAACTGAGGATTGTTATATTTATCACAGAGCGCATTGAAGCACTGGCGAACTCGTTTCCCCTGCTCAGGGGCAAGCCAGACGTGCAAGCGTTTGATGCTTTCGCGCTTGATGCATGGGCATCTCAGGCAATTAGGTTGCCATCTGAATCCGCCACCCAGTACCTGTAAATCCTTCTAGACTACATGCTAAACCAACAGAGCGGACGGCTGTTCTACCGTCTAGAAATCTGAAACCAGCAGGTTGATCACCCAAGCAATAGAACGTGTAGTAGATTCCTTTATCCGCGCTTTTCCTCTTCTCCACCCTCCACCCAGTACCTGTAAATTCTTTTAAACTAGGTGCTAAACCAACAGAGCCGTTGGCTGTTCTACCGTCTAGATATTTTTTAGGACCAGGTTGATCATCCAAGCAATAAAACGTGTAGTAGATTTCTTCATCCGCGCTTTGCCTTTTATTCACCCTCCACCTAGTACCTGTAAATCCTTCTAAACTATATACCAAACCAACAGAGCCGTCGGCTGTTTTACCGTCTAGATATTTAGGACCAGGTTGATCTCCTAAACATTCAAATGAAATAATAGTTCCAAACTCCCACAATACATTTGTATTAGCTGACGCACTTAACTGCTGTAGTTGCTGCTGATACTCGTCTTCCAACCACTTTTGTAAAATCTCAGTTTTGTGTGAATTCTTATCATTAAGCATTTCACAATCTTTGGCAAATTTCTTGTAAATCTTAGTTTTATGCTTTTTCAAGGACGACTCATTAATGTCTGATTTTTTATCTGATTTTTTATCTGATTTTTTGTCTGATTGGTTTAATTGGTTTAATATTTTGACGAGTTCCGGTTCGGTCTTGCCTTTATTCTCCTCACGAAATATCTCCTTGAAGACTTTTGCCTCCATTTGAGTCAGCTCATATTCAAAAGCCATCTTTCCGAGAAAAGTATCCCAAGTCATAATCGTACTCTTAATACATTTGCAATAATTATATGTTTTCTTAATAGGCATTAGCTAAAATTCTGTCGCTATAAAAACAAACATTGTTTGTGCTATCTAGAGAATTCCTCAGTTAATAAAAACTTGCTTTATTGCCTAAGTGGAAGATTTATTCTACATAAAACCTACTTATATGGATTTTTTTTGGGACTGCCAAAGCTATGAGAATTTACGAGAATTGAATTAATTTACAAAAAGTTTATTTTAAAAGAAATTACGAGGTGGCTATGTGTAGATTGTTAATAACCGCATTATTTTCTCTGGTTATCACATGCCTATTGCGATTCATATCTCCTGTAATATTACCCCTATTGCAATTCATATCTCCTGTAATATTACCTATAATAATTACAATAATTGCTATAATCATTATTTTCGCAATAATTGACTATGTTGGCGAACCGAGACAGTCTGAAACTGCGGTTGTGGTGGGGAAGAAAACTGCTAAAGCTCTTACATTTACTACAGCTGCGGGGGTTGCGATTCCTAGAAAATATGACACCTATAATTTAACGGTTAGAATTAATAATGAAGAAATCAGTATACCAGTTGAATACACATTCTATCAGGAGGTTAATATAGGGCAAGAAATTACAGTTATTTATCACATAGGATACATTACAAAAACTATTAACGTTCACCATTGTGAGCATGTGAGCAATAGAGTATAGATGTTTAGCCAGGCTAAGATGTAACCCCAGGGCAAACGCATACTCAACCAGATAAAACTTGAGCCAGATAATCATTGTCCGATTAACCCGAACTCAGGTTACATTTACATTAATTTGTTGATGTTTGGAATAAGACTCGATATACAGGTAAATTTTGCTCCAGTACATATACTTCCCTTTCCGTTGGTACTGCAAAAGGGTTTGTATCCAACCAGGTTGTTGAATGCTTTTGGGTTAATGAAGGATGAACAGCAAAGCGATCGCGCATTTCTTTCGCTACTTCTTCAATATCTGACTGTAAAAAGACTTCTCCTCCTACTGCCAGATAATCGACTAAAACCTTGACTAATTCTGGCTGTACAACTCGACGTTTATTATGTCGTTTTTTAAACCAAGGATCGGGAAACTGAACTGAAATAGTTTTCAAAGTATTATTGGGTAAAGATTGTAATAGGGTTAAGACAGAACTATTTATACTGCCAAAAAGATAATGCAAGTTAGTTAAACCCAGTTCATCTTTGGTTTGATTAGCACTAACAACTAATTGCTGACGAATTTCAACTCCCAAAAAATTCCTGGCTGGATACAGTTGTGCCATTGCTAGTAAAAACTTTCCTCGCGCACAACCAATATCCAAATGTAACGGATAATCCCTTTGAGCATAAACTTTCTGCCAATCTGGTATGGCGATCGCTTGTTGAAACTTACGACTTAAAGGATTAACGTGTTGGCGAATGCGAATAGGCATAAATCAATTTATTTTTCATAGAGTTTTGATGCCAATAACTGAACCATTAAAGTCATAAAAATTACCTTGTAACTGAATTAGCGAACCAATTTTGATTTTCTTACTACCATCCAACACTACCCCAGTATCCGTAACGGCTGCTTTTCCACCTATAGTTATGAGTAGATCTTGAATTGAGACGATTTCTGGGCGAGGATCTGGTAAGGCTTTAACTGTACCATCTGGTTGAGGGACAGCAGTAGTTCTTGGTAAGCGTTTACTATCAATAATGTCTACCTTACCTGCGGGTTGATTACGAATCACAATATCAGCTTGTTTTTCGTCCTTAAACTCCTGAAGCAAAGCATCCAAATCAGCTACACCTAATCCCCTAACTAATACTGTCGCTTCTATCGGTTTTAACTTAGTTTGAGCCACAAGACCACTTGTCAGAGGTGTACCTGGAAAAAAGAAAACACCGACAACGACAAGCAGTATCACAGCAGCAGCAGCTAAGTCTAGAAGGCTTAACTTACCGAATAATCGTCCTTTGGAATCAATAATCTTCATAATCAACCGTCGGTAGTCTAAATATTCTATGATATTTTAAAAATTAAGCTAGGTTATCGCCAACCCAATTAATATGTTAATGTCGTATTAGGCTCTAACCTAATTGCCTTTGTTATTGTTCATTTTCAGGCTCTTATTATAAACCTCGTTCAACAAAAGTAGTATGTTAATTATTAATTAATGGGTTTAGGTAAGTTGGGCAAGCAGAGGGAGAGAGTGATAATTTATCTTAAATTAGGGGCAGAACATTTAAACATCACCAGTTATTTCTCTTACTTGAGTAATTAAATCTAAAGTAGCCTGTCTAATTGTTGTCTTGTCAGATTCCGAGCTACCGTAACGATGAGGATACATAATCGCTCTAGAGCTACTAACGATCGCTCCTAACCCATCGGCATTGAAACAAGCTTTAATACCTTCATTACCGCCTCCCTGCGCCCCCACTCCTGGTACAAGAAACAAACTATTCGGTAGTTGTTGACGTAAGCGATAGGCTGCTGTGGGATAAGTTGCGCCGACTACTGCACCAATGCCACTATAGCCAAATTCACCAATACTATTAGCAGCAGCAGTTTGAATTAGATCGGCAACAATTTCATATAAATAGCGGTCATTGATTTGCTGTTCTTGAATTATAGATGCCCCAGGATTAGAAGTTTTAACACAAACAAAAATTCCCTTCCCCCATTTAATCGCCTCTTCAAAAAAGGGATCGAGACAATCTTTACCCAGGTAGGGAACAATAGTAATCGCATCAGCTTCTAAAGTCCGCTTTGGTTGCGACGGTAGGTAGCTTTGAGCATAGGCTGTGGCAGTTGAAGCAATATCGCCCCGCTTAACATCTAAAACTACCAACAAATCGCGATCTCTTGCAGCCATAATCGTTTTTTCTAAAGCCACCACTCCTGCTGAACCATATAACTCATAATAAGCAGACTGAGGTTTAACCGCAGGCACAAGATCGGCGATCGCATCTAAAACCATCAGATTATACTGATAAATCGCCTCAGCACAGTCATTTAAACTACTTTCTTGGTTAATTCCTTGTTGTTGCAGCCAACTAGCAGGCATTCGTTCTAAAGCAGGATCTAACCCCACAATACAAGGAGTTTTTTTTAACTTAATTTGTTCAATTAGTCGATCTATAAATAATTGCGCCATAATTATCAGCTACCAGTATCTTTGCTAGTCTACAGCATCCTCTAATTAAGCTTCACTCGTTACCAATGGTTGCTGAATAATGATTGCTTTTCAAGGCGATCGCTCTTTAGGAGGGTAGAATAAAGTATGTAAAATAGCAAGTGAATTAAATTAAAGTTAAAAGGCTTTATAGTAACTAAGCTGATTCTTGGTCAATTATTTAAGCTAAATAAGCATATTATTCTTAATAGTAATTATAAAGTGCTATTTTCGGAGTTTGGCTTAATTACAAATATCTCTTATTATTAAATAAATAGGTCAAATGTTTGATCTATTTTGTGTAGATCTAATAAAGGATGCAGCAGACATATCAATAGATATGACATCCCGTTACCCTCTGGGTCGAGGCCAAACCGGTAAAGACGTTCTGAATACCAAAAAGAAATTTTTTGGCGAAGACCCCTTAAGGGGTCTTTGTTATTTATGGTTTAGGTAATTTTTTATTCCTCAATAAATTGCTAGCTATAGTGAGAAATTTTACTTTCTTAATTTTACCCATACCATCATACTTAGGATAAGCACTTGCTACGTGTAATCTTAGCTTTTTTTCTTCTCTAAAAACTTTAAAAGCAACAAAATAATAAACCTCAATACCGTTAGAATCTAAAACTCTAACAGTTGCATATTTTCCGTATCCAGCGTGAAAGACTAACGTTGTTGGCGCACCTAAAGCCTTAATAATACTAGGTAATTGCTTTGAGAGGTAATATCTCTCAAAATTAAACGGTCTAGACTCTTTTGGCGCATGATACATTAATAAGTCTGATTGTTCCTGGGTAAGATCATCTGACGCTTTAGTAAAACAATGAAAGCCATAGGTTACTACAAATTTATATGTTATGGGTTTATTTAAATCTCTGTCATCAAAATATTCAGCCCAGTGTGCATCTAGATGGGATAAGTCGTAGGTTTGACCATTTGCTATGAAATTTTTCCATTTAGTTATTTCCTGAACTGTTCTAAAGTTATTACCCATCTAAAAGCTAAAAGCTAAGAGCTACGAACAAAAACACTCTGTAGATCATACTTTCAATTACCAACGCCGTTTAGTCTTTTATCTATCCATTTCTTGGCTTTTTTAACTGCATCCATAGAAGTCGAAGCAACAGGTACAGCAACAGCACTACCGTGATTATGATTAACCCAAGCTGCATAAATACAATGTCCATCTAATTCATCGCGGTCTATTTCAACTTTATAGCCACGATAAGCAAAAGAAAGAATAATCTTGGGATAATGAGGCTCGATCATTAATTTACGCTCATAAAATACAATTTAATAGCACGAAGTTAAGCGGATATCTAGTTAAATATCCGCCTAGTTTTAATGTTTATTTATGCAGCAGCTAAATTTTTAGCCACAAAATCCCAGTTAACTAGTCCTCCAACAAATTCATCAATGTAAGCAGGACGTTTATTTTGATAATCGAGATAATAAGCGTGTTCCCAAACATCCATAGTCAGTAATGGAACTTGTCCACTAGTTATAGGATTATCAGCATTGAGAGTTTTAGTAACTTTGAGAGTGCCGTTATCAAGCACTAACCAAGCCCAACCACTACCAAACTGAGTTGCACCTGCATTTTTAAAAGCCTCGACAAATTTCTCAAAACTACCGAAATCAGCATCAATTTTTTTAGCTAATTCTCCTGTGGGAGTACCACCACCGCCAGGCTTCATACATTGCCAGTAAAAAGTATGATTCCAAGCTTGAGCAGCATTATTAAACAATCCGCTTTTGCTCTCATCTCCTGCTACCATTTTGATGACTTCTTCAATGGGTTTGTTATCTAACTCTGTCCCTTTAACAGCATCATTGTATTTACTCACATAAGCAGCATGATGTTTGTCATGATGAAATTCCAAAGTACTTTTAGAAATCAAGGGTTCTAAAGCTTTGTAATCGTATGGAAGAGATGGTAATTCATAAGCCATAAATAATTCGTCCTCTCGCTAAAAAAGTCTATTAGTAAAAATTAGAAATGTTACCGTTTGCTTGTAGTTAAATTCAGAAACACACAACAGCGCCAAACCGTTTCTAACTTCTTTGCAGATACTAGCTCAGTTTTGAGTAGCGCAAAATACCTATCCCCAGGAGGGGGAATAAACAACTTTCAAGAAAACTGTCTTGAGATTATCCTCAACGCCGATTTTTTGGTAATCGAGCGGTTAAATACTTATATAAAATTTATTTTATATTGTCTATATAAAGGTGATATATAATCCTACAAGATATAGGCTTGGATAGTGAGAGTGCAATGAATAATTTTGATATATATAAATGGATATACAATCGAACGTCAAATTATTTCATCTCAAGAAACCGCTTATTTAAAAACTGAAATTAATAAAGAACTAAACTTCAAAAATGCTAGCGGTTTAAGACATTTACAGTATAAAGTTTCTGCTATCTATGATTTAGCATATTATGATCGCATTCAAAAAACTTTAGCAAACTATTGTGATACTCAACTTAAACTAGTTAGAGCAATTTATTTTAATAAAACAGGTGAAAATAATTGGCGAGTTGCCTGGCATCAAGACAAAACTATTGCCGTTAAACAAAAAATTGAAATAGCTGGCTTTAACAATTGGTCGATTAAAGAAGGAATAGTTCATGTTCAGCCACCTTTAGAAATAATGCAAGATATTGTAACTTTACGCATTCATTTAGATGCTGCCAATGAAGAAAATGGTGCTTTACAAGTAATACCTAAATCTCACAAGCTAGGAATTTTAACTCAAGAAACAATTACTCAAATTAAAACAAATAAACAATCAACAATTTGCTCTGTAAATACTGGTGATGCAGTAATTATGAGTCCATTAATTTTACATTCTTCTTTAAAAGCAAAAAAGCCAAGCAACCGTCGCGTTATACATCTTGAATATGCTTCAAAAGAATTACCAGGTGGTTTAGATTGGTGGTAATGCGATCGCTAATCAAAAGCTCATAATCAATAAACTTTAACAAAATAGTTTAATAATGATGGCGTTGGTGATTGCGTAATGCTGGCAAAACTATAGAAGAATATGCTCATGAGCCTGAATACCAAGACGGAACATGGGCAATAGTTGATGTAGATATATCAAAGCTTGGTGGAGAAACTCAACGTATAAATATATCGATGGCAGAGCGAATTTTAGCTAAGGTGGATACTTTTGCTAAGAATTCAAATAAAACTCGCTCTAGATTGTTAGCAGATGCGGTGCTTGAATATATTGCAGTGCATTCAGAAGATAATATTGCGGTTTAATTATCAATATAAATTGATACCATTCTATGATGATGCCAAGCTAATAAACACAGGGGTTAAGTTGTGTCCTGGAGGAGTCCATTGCCAAAGTTGATTTAATTCTCTTGATGGAGGTAATTTTGCTAGTCCTAATCGAGCGAGGACAACTTGAACTATTAACTGGTTAAAATTAGGAGGAAATCGCTGTTGTTCTTGAGCATGATCTAGTAAAAAGCTCTGATAATATCTGCCTAGACGATTTTCTAAATCAACAATTTTTAGTAAAAATTCTCTAACTTCTGGCAAGCGATCGCGATGATGACATAATAATATCTCAGCAGCATTGCTAAAATGTGTCCCCTCATCTTGCACAAGATAATGAGCAATTTTGGCAACTTTCCCCCCAAAATGCCGATAATATTCCCATAAATCTCGACGATAGGAATAGACAGAACCAATCTCATCAAACATTAAAGTAACTAAGATCGTAAATTCATCGGCTACAACCATCTTAATTGCTTCAAAATTGGGATTTCGCTGTTTAAAAACCTGATCCATTGAGCTATAGCTAACGCCAAAAACACAGTGATAGACACGGCGTAAAGCTTGATAGTGTTTAAGTTCATCCTCTAGCCATAGTTGGAACATTGCCCAAAAATCACCGCTCATTTCATTTTGGCGTGTGAGTAGGTAATCATAAAGAATTTGAGCATCGGCTTCTGAAAATACATCACGGCTTAATAGGTGAAAGAAATTTTCACTGACTTCTGAAGATACTTGTGACCAAAGTTGTGAAGAAATACGATAATTTTTAGGTAAAACTTGATCCAATTGCCATTGATTCTGTCTCAGCTTTAAACTCGTCATTTTTAATCAGGAATATAAAGTCCATCATTAGCGATGATATGGGGAATAATTAAGCAATTACGACCTGTAATAAGAGAGCGATCGCCACGAATAATAATTCCTGCTGCTTCACTATTAACTGACCAACTTCCAACCATGTAATGATATTCAAAGGCTTCGGGGAGTTTGACATATTCTTGAACTATGTAGCCCTCTTGACCATAACCATAGGATTCTCGATTGGCTAACGTGCTACCTTCAAATTCGATGGAAATTCCAACTCCTTCTGCCCCTATAATTGGCTTTTTGACGTGCATTCCCAGGATTAGTTTGGTCGCTTCAGCAGAAATATCATTGTCAAAATAAGTTGGCAGGAGATACTGAGCATATTCAGTATCTTTAAATTGTTGCCACATTAGAGCGATCGCGCCTTTATTAGAAAGTACTTGTTTCCACAGTGGTTCGATAACCTTGATATTTCCAGTGGCTAAACGCTGGGCAAGAATTTCTGTACAACCGCTATTTGCCATATCATTTTGGATATCTAGCCAATCATAAATCTTCCAGAGGACGGGAATACGTTCGTTGACATGATCAATAAAGTAGCCTTCCTCGTCTATACCCAAGCCTCGCTGGAGTTCTTGACCCTTTTCATCCTTTAGACCCCGTAAATAGACAATTTGGGTGTAAATGCGATCGCTCACTTCATCGTGCAAAATCTGAATTAGTTGTGATGCCATTTCCAGATCTTCTGCTAATTTTTCATCTACTAAAAAAGAAATTCCCTGTTCATGAAGTTGATAATCTTCGACAATTCTGCGCCATTGTCCTGCAATTAATTCCCAATACTGATTAAACTGATCAGAATTACTAGGCAAGGGAAGTTTACTAGAACCATAGTTCTTTTTATAATCTACGTACCAGTTCCATTGATAGACCATCTCTGCGCCCAAAAGAGGGGTTTCTCCGTTGATTTCTAGCAGTTTGATCTCGCCAAATTCCGTTACCGCTAAATCAAACCGAGTAGCCAGAGATAAATCTTCCACTGGTTCAGTTCGATCCCAACTATTTTTAATCGCTTGCCAATAGGGTTGAGGAATTTTTAACAGTTGTAACCATTGATTTACCTGATCTGGTTTCTCGTCAGTAAAAAACCAGTCTAGAAACTCCAAGCACATCTGACTTAAGGCTTCAGTGGCAGTCGCGATCGCCTGTTCTTCAGTAGTGGTAAACTGAATGGCAAATGGTTGGGGTAAAGATTCAATCCAGTAGTTCAAAGAGCGATCGCATAAAGCATCAACTTGATAGGCATTTTCTTGGATATGACGCTGCCAGTTAGGACGACGGACGACTTTAATTGCTTGCAATTTATTTGCCTCCACTGCCAGAACTTTTAAAAGTTGAACCAAATCCTTGAGAGCTTCTGCCTTTGATAGCACCCTTCGCAGCAACACCTTTAGGACGAGTAGGGGCGGTTGTAGTGGTGTAACGGGGAACAGTGACTTTACCAGAAGGCGATTTAGTAACGGTACGTCCTGTCGGCGTGACTAAATCGCCTGCATTAAGACTGCGATAAACTGTTCTGGTGTGATAAACTCGCTGGCTTCTACCACCTGTATTAATGTAAATAAAATTACTGCCACCATAGGGATAAAAATATGTTCCCCCAAATACAGGTCGATAGCCGTCTGGAGAATAATTAACAGGAGTAGATTCACACACCACACCTTCTGATTGACACGCTGCTAAAGAACTATAAACTGGCGCATGGCGGTTGTGTTCTTGTTGGGCAGCTTCCATCTGCGCTTGACAGTCTTGAGGTTGCATTACAGGCGCAACAGGTTTAGTTTTCAGTTCTCCTTTGTCAAAAGCTTGAGCTAAAACTTGGTATTCTTCTTGTTGTCTAGTTATATCTGCCTGGCATTGTTCAAGGTTTTCATAAAATACGGCATCAACTTTTTCCTCACCATTATCGGCAGGAATTGGTGTTTGTTGCTCTTCTATCTGAGAATTACCACCACAACCAGACATTAAAATTGCCAAGCTTGCAGAAATTGCCAAAGATTGTTGAATTTGTTTACGTCGGATTATCTTTAACACACTTACATTTTTAGACAAGGCGATCGCTAAATTATTGCTTGTTGTTCGATTACTATAATTCCCAAAATCAAACAAATGAACAACATCGAAAAAATAATTACGTTATTCTAAAGTTGAGAGATCTAATAAAACATAATTTTGATTATCAGGAGATAATTTTATGGTCTGGCGAGGTTCAGCAGATTATAAAGACCGTCTTTTTGGAGCAGCAGTTTATCTTTTTGCTGTCTATGATGCGATGATGTTAGGGGGAGCTTTACCAGCCCAGATTCCTGCTTTAGCTCCTTTATTTAACTTCTTAAGTTTATTATTATTGCCTATCAGTTTTGTCTATGGCATCTTTGATGCTGTTCTGCCTTTCGGACTAGGTAGTTTAGTTGTCTTTTTTATTTTATGGTTAGCAGTAGTTAGAAATGAAAAAATCACTTATTTTATTCGTTTTAACACTTTGCAATCAATTTTAATCGGTATTCTCATCGCTCTAGTTGCAATTATTCTGCAAACTTTAAGTGGGTTGGGTTTGGTTGGTAGTGCAGGCTTTTTTATCGCGATCGCTGCTTGTTTTTATTGTATAGTGCAGTGTATTTTGGGTCGTTATCCTGAAATTCCTTCAATTTCTGAAGTTGTCTATACTCAAATACCAAGATAAAGCGTATTGAGCTAAAAGTCTTTAACTGTCTAGATAACTGTTCGAGGGACTGGGGATTAGGGATTGGTGATTGGGAATAGATTATTTACTCATTACCCATTACTTAATTACTTTAAGAAAACTTGCTACTTGCTACTCGCTACTTTGATAACTGATCACTGTTTACTGTTTACCGTGCGGTAACTTGATTAGATAAACTGCCAATCCCCTCAATTTCTATGCGCACAGCATCCTCAGGTTGCATAGCCCCAACTCCTTCGGGTGTCCCTGTTAAAATAATATCTCCTGGAGTTAAAGTCATCACTTGCGAGATATAGGAAACTATAACATCGGGTTGAAACACCATATCAGAAATAGAAGCAGACTGACAAGGAGTCTCACTGTTATTAAAAAAAGTCTGAATTTTTGCCTCCGAACTTAATTCGCGAACAATCCAAGGGCCTAAAGGACAAAAAGTATCAAATCCTTTCGCTCTTGTCCACTGTGGTTCTTTTTTCTGTAAATCTCTAGCTGTCACATCGTTAGCAATTGTATATCCCCATATACTTTTAGCTGCTTGTTCAGGACTCACATGACTACAGCGATCGCCAATAATTAAAGCTAATTCTCCTTCGTAATCAACTCGTTGAGACTGGGGAGGATAATTGATATTTTGACCATCGGCAATGACGGTAGTAGGAGGCTTGAGAAACAATAGAGGTTCTTTTGGCAATGGAGTACCCATTTCTGCTGCGTGTTTGACATAGTTTTTGCCTACTCCAATAATTTTAGAAGGTACACATGGGGCAAGCAGTTGATATGTATCTAATTCCTGCTCAATATCTGTTAGTTGTCCTCCCAACCAAGGTGGAGCATCATACACGACTACACTACGATTTGGTTGTAGCAAACCATAGTAAATTTGATCGCGATTAGTTTTAATGCGGACATAGCGTTGTGCCATAACAATACAAAACTTCAAAAGTTATTATCAGGTCAAGATTAAATTCAATTTTAAGTTAATCTGCTGCTATAAAATCAAAATACTAGTAATTAACCCTCAAGTAATAGTAAGATTGTAATCCCTTGCTTCTTGAGTTTAATCTCAATTTGAGAAGCCACATCGTCCATAAGGAGAATAATTGAAATGAGCAACAACTACGAAATGATGTATATTCTGCGTCCTGATTTGTCAGAAGATCAGGTAGGAGAAGCAGTTGGTAAGTATAAAGACTATCTCAACGAAAACGGCGCAGACAAACTAGAAATTCAGGTTAAAGGTAAAAGAAGACTAGCTTATCCTGTAGGTAAATATCTTGACGGTATTTATGTACAAATGAACTATCAAGCAGATGGTAGTCAAGTCGCGCCTCTTGAGAGAATGATGCGCTTGAGTGAAGATACAATTCGCTATCTAACCCTAAAACCCAAAAAACGCGCCATGATCGCAGCCCAAAATGCAGCAGCAACGCCCATAGTTGAATCTGACGAAGATTAACTTCAATCTCTGGTTTGCAAGACTTCTAAGCGATCGCCTACTTTAATTGTCCCCTCATTTTGGGGAATCATATTGACACCAAACATTACCCCTTGTTCACTTAACTGTCGAAAAGTTCCGAGTGTATTAAGGGGTTCTTTTAATTGGTTTTTTGCTCCTTGTTGTTGGTCAATGGTAGTGATAATACAGCGACTACAGGGTTTAACTACGGTAAATCTAATTTCCCCAATTTGAATCACACTCCAAGTATCCTCTACAAAAGGCTCGATGGTTTCTACGACAATATTAGGACGAAAACGATTCATCGGAATTGCCTGTTTCGCTTGTTGATGAATTTCGACAATTCTCTGATTTAATTCAATTAAAGAAGCAGTCGCAGTCAGCATAATTGGATAATTATCAGCAAAACTTAGTGCATTTTCCTGATTACTAGCATATTTCCTGTCTAAAAGCCGAAGATGCTCAGGAGATTGTCTAACTAGGCGACAAACTTTATTTGGTTCTAAATTTAACAACTGCTGAAACCATTGAGCCACAGCATCTCCCTGATCAATTGCGAGCAGGCGATCGCGCCAAATTTCTACTTCAATTAAATTACCAGTTAGGGTAGGGGAAAAAGTTAACGACGGAAGAGTTGCGTCTTCTATCCGTAAGCTAATATTTGACTCAATTATTTCAACTTTGACTTTGGCTAATTGGGGAAATTGTCTTTGAGTTATAAATTTGCCACTCCCAGAGACCAGCATCATTTCCCGATCCCAGAGAAAACCTTGATTTGTGACTTGTGCTTGCTGTAGTTCAATTCCCTGACACGATTTAAGAGGATAAACATATAGTTCCGAGATAATCATAAGCGTTGATAAACTAGCAAAAATTGGGCTAATAATCTACCTAGGTGATCTTGTTTACCCCAGCATTTCCATAGAATTACTTAAAAGCAAAATTACAGGATAAATTAGGTTTCTTTGTTTGATAGTTGTTACTTATCTGTTTTGTAAGGCAAAATTGCTGATTCGTCCAGCAAAAATCTTAAAAGGATGCTACGACTAAGTTTCGTTATAAAAATAAAAGCATCCCCCCCCTGTCAAACGACTTAGCTGTTTACTGGTTTACTGGATGTCGAAATATTTTAAGCGTATCCTACCGTATTAAGAAAAGGTATAATTATCCCGTAAGCCACGAAAATTGATACGATTAACAACTTATTTACATCTTGTCAAACGCTTCTTTACAATCAATTGAAGAGTTGAAGTGTAATAATTTTTTTTCCAGATTATCGATTAAGATAATTTCACATATAAATTTAAATTGTGTTGTAGCAGTAATTTAAGTTATTTAGGTATATTTAATGATTAATATATTGTTAGTAGATGATCAGGCTCTGTTATGTGAAGTTTTAAAAACTTGGCTTGATGTCGAAAAAGATTTACAAGTGGTGGGAGTCGCTCATAATGGGCAAGAAGCAATTGAACAAGTAGAAAAGTTGCAACCTGATATTGTATTGATGGATATTGATATGCCACAAATGGATGGCTTAAATGCAACCAAAATAATTTCTCAACGTTTTCCCCAAGTAAAAGTAATCTTTTTAAGCGGTCATGATGATGATGCTTATTTGGGTAGATCTTTGAGGGCAGGTGCGAAAGGATATCTCTTAAAAAACACTACTGCTGAGGAACTAGTACTCAAAATACGCTCCGTATATAATAATATCAATTTAATGGAGTCAGACAGTGAGGAACAATCATTACAATCAATACAAAACCAGATGCAAGAATTGATGGCAAACTATCGCCAACAATTTGAAACCGCAATCGCAGAATATAGAAACTCTTTTACAGATAATAATTTTATCGAGGAATTAGAACAGAGATTTATCCAACGTCTCCAGGAAATTGAAAATAGACTTTATACTAAGCAAACCAATCAAATTAACGAAATTGAGGTTAAGAATCAATCTAGCTGGGAATCAATTCGTCAAGAGTTGATCAATGTTAACAGTCAGTCTAATCAGGCGAATCGTAATTTAGCCTCGCAATTTAATCAGCAACTTGATAATCTTAAACAAGATTTGGACAATAAGTTATCTGTTGCTTTAGATGATTGGTCGCGTCAAAGAGCAGCTTTACAGGAATGGGCAGTGCAACGGGATGAAATGCGCCCTTCAATGGAAGAATATGAATCTAGACACCGTCATGAATTAATGTCTGTAGTTAACCCTATGAGGGCTTCTTTTCGAGATGTCGATAAACAACTACGAACGATACGTAATTGGTTAATTGGTAGTAGTCTGCTTACTTTGGTAGCTTTGACTGTTTCTAGCTATCTCTTAGTCTCTGAAGTCAAGTCTGGTAATTCTTTCTCTCCTCCTAGCCAAGATGTAAGTAGTTAATATAGCCGTATAAAATTAGATTAGGACATTAATAGTAATCGGCTCGTAAATAGGAAATAGGAAATAGCGCGAAATTCCGTTGCGCGGGTTCCCCGCGTTGAGGAAATTTCGTAAGACGGAAATAGGAAATAAGAATTTAAAAATAAGGGTTTAGCAGTGCCAAACCCTTACTAGCAAATGACTGTATATCTATTTGCTGTTAACTGTTTTAATTGGAGGTGCAGCTAAAGACATCGTTGAATACATATCAGATGGTGCTTTAGCTTGTTGTACTAAGCTAGGTACTGAATTACGAAGCTTAGCGGTTAATTGACTAATGCTAGAGTCGTAAATTTGAGTTACTAGTTTGGGGTATAAACCGATACCAATAATTGGAATTAACAGACAAGCAATAATAAATACCTCTCTGGGTTCAGCATCTATTAAGTTAGTGTGATCAACTAGTTCTTTATTTTCTGGGCCATAAAGCATTTCTCGCAACATAGATAGTAAATAGATCGGAGTCAAAATTACACCTACAGCAGCCAGGAAAATCATCAAGACTTTGAAAGTGGAATTATAAGCGTCGCTGGTAGCGAAACCGACAAAGACCATTAATTCGGCTACAAAACCACTCATTCCAGGTAATGCCAAAGAAGCCAAGGAACAGGTAGTCCACATGGCAAAAATTTTCTTCATTTTTTGACCAACACCACCCATTTCATCCAGCATTAATGTATGGCTGCGGTCATAGGTAGCACCGACCATGAAGAAGAGACTCGCTCCAATCAGACCATGGGAAATCATTTGTAGCATCGCGCCACTTGTGCCGAGATCGGTAAAGGAGGCAATACCAATCAAGACGAAACCCATGTGAGAAATTGACGAATAAGCAATTTTCCGCTTGAGGTTACGTTGGGCAAAGGAGG
Organism: Waterburya sp.; assembly: GCA_051658085.1. Taxonomy (GTDB): domain Bacteria; phylum Cyanobacteriota; class Cyanobacteriia; order Cyanobacteriales; family Xenococcaceae; genus Waterburya. The sequence goes on along the minus strand of JBOFLX010000056.1, from coordinate 93,610 downwards.
TTAAGGCAGCATAAATAATATTAACTACTCCCAAAATTACCAACACAGGGGCAAAGAAGGCATGGGCATCGGGCAACATACCTGCATTCATCCGCAATAAGGCATAACCTCCCATTTTTAAGAGAATACCTGCCAGTAACATGTGGGCAGGGGCAGTTGCTTCACCATGAGCATCTGGTAGCCAGGTATGGAGAGGAAAAATTGGTAACTTGACACCGTAGGCAATCAGAAAGCCAGCATATAAAAACAATTGCAGATTAAAGGCATAATCTTTAGTGGCGATCGCCCTCATGTCAAAAGTCACGACATCACCATAAAATGCCATGGTCAAACCAGCAATTAGGATAAACAGCGAACCACCTGCGGTATAGAGGATGAATTTAGTTGCTGCATACAGACGGTTTTTGCCACCCCAAATAGACAAGATGAGATAGACAGGTACAAGTTCTAATTCCCAAACTAGGAAAAATAACAACATATCCTGCACAGCAAAAACAGCAATCTGTCCGCCATACATTGCCAGCATCAGAAAATAAAATAGCTTGGGCTTATAGGTTACAGGCCAAGCTGCCATAATTGCCAAGGTAGTAATAAAGCCCGTCAGCAAAATTAACGGCATTGATAACCCATCAGCACCCACTGACCAATTAAGATCTAATTGGGGTATCCAGCTATAGCTTTCGACCAACTGTAAGTCGGGATTACTAAAGTCATAGTCTAGATAAAAGCCATAGACGATGAGTACGAAATCAATTAAGCCAATGATTAGGGCATACCAACGCACTGTCTTACCTTCCTTATCAGGGATTATAGGCAGAAAGAGTGAAGCGATGATCGGAAAAATGATTGAGGTAGTTAACCAAGGAAAGTGTGTCATATGCTGAAAGAGCAAAAATCTTATTAGATATTTTTACTTATCTTTATATGTTCTAAGCTATTTAGTGAAACTCTCGACTTTCTTAATGAATTGTTTATAGCCTGGTTTTTTGTAAAACTGGGGATCACGAATCAGTCATCAGTGATTAGCGATTGGGCATTAGGGATTAGGGATATTTAAATTCCCAGTCACCCTTACGGGTTCGACAGTCGCTCATGAGGGAAACCACGCCAGTTCCTACAACGGAGGAAACCTCCGCAACGGACTGGCTTCCCAAGACCGCGCTGTCTCACTAGTCACTATTCCCTAGTCACTAATTATCAGTAATCATCTAAGCGATCGCTAGATAATCGCCACGAATTAAGCGAATTTGTGCCAAAGTAAAAATTATGGGGATGACGCGACTGTAGTTAGTAGCGATCGCTCGCCAACCGACATCAGCGACAAAATACCCCCAAATGATTGGCCCTAACAAGCTAAACGCCCCTCTAGTTGCTCCATAACGGGCTGCGTTAACAGCCATCCCTCTTTTGGCTGCTTGTAGTGCCAGTTGATTACCTAACCCAGCTACCGCCGTTGTACCACCTTTAATCAGGGCTGTCTTCGCTGCTTGATAAGTAGCAAAGTGAATCGCAAACTGTTTGGCAATATGTTTGAGTAACCAGGATTTGAGAATTGCACTAACTGCGACAATACCACCGCCTTTTAAAAGGATTTTGAGGGGGCTATGTTGTAGATGTACAGGTAAAGGTTCGGGAGGATGTGCCATCGCCAAAGAAGTACCGATTTGAGCTTGCAGGTAGTTTTTTTCTTGAGATGGTAGTTTATCCCAGGCTTGACTTACTAAATGCAAGAAGATTTCTGCTTCAATATCTGTAGTGATCATGCTCCCAGAGTAGGGAATCTTAAGATAATGACAGACTTTAATTAAAATTTCTCGATAAGTTACTTCTTGAGTGCGTCCCCGCAAGACTGTTAGACCATCAGCTGCTAGGTAACGAAATCGCTGATCTAAAGAATCTAACCGAACATTCCAATCTTGGCTCTGAATATATAGAGGTTCGGGGGTTTGCCAATAATCAAGAGGATTAAAACGACGGCGAAATAATATTTGTGTGATTTGCTGTAATTCTTCTTCTGTGGCCAAAGCCAATCCTGTTCTTAATTCATCCAATGCCGTCCCCTCCACAACACCGTTTTTTCGTCAAACTATTGTATCCGTATTATCCTATTTTGCATCCTCAAAGGGAGTTTAAAGCGAATCATAACGTAACATTTTTTGACGTTTTAACTAAATCAATTTTATGCCCAGAGTCATACCTAAAGCGATCGCACTGAACAAAAAGCCTAACTTTAATTTTAGACTTGTTGCTTGCCAGGTGGGGATTTGTAACCAAAAATAAGCGAGAGTAATAACTTCACTCACAGCGATCACTGCTGCCACACTCACTGCTTCACCTGTCCCCCATAGCCAACCGCTAAGAATTGTTAAGCAGGCAGGAATGATAATTCCCAGGGTAATTGCTGGTAATTTTGCCTGTTGGTCTGATTGGGCAATTGCTGCTGCACCTAACTCAGTAATGGTAATAGCGATCGCAGCTACCAGAGCGATCGTAATATTGATAATTGTTGGTTCAAATTTGCCCAAAGCAAATTTAATTCCCCAGACAGCTATGGTACTCAAACTCAAAATAGCTAAACCACCAAGAGCGATTTGGGGTTGAACAATTGTCTGTAGCTGCGAGCTAGTCATTACTGTCATATCTGAAGTTAAATCAAGGGCAATGAGAGCCTCTTTAGCTTCCATAGCATTAGCAAAACGTTTACTAGCTTGAGGCTGAATCATCTTGGCTAACCAAGCAAAAAATTGTCGCTCTAATCCAGGTAAAAGAGATGATAAATCTAATTGATAAGGAGCATCTGGCGATGTCCAACCACGTATTTCTGTAATATTTTTGTTGGTTAAAAGACAGACAATAGTCACTCCCAGACTGTAAATATCTGAAGCTAAAGTTGGCTGGATAATTTGTTCGGGAGCGATAAATCCAGGAGTACCTTTAAAAACACTGCTACCAGATACTTCTTGACTTCCCAAACTAGCAAATCCAAAGTCAATTAAATAAACATGGCCCGCTTGATCAAGCAAAATATTATCTGGTTTTAAATCGCGGTGTAATATAGGAGGATTTTGTTGTTGTAAATAAATTAGAACTTCCAAAATATTTAAAGCGATTTGTTTAACCTGAGATAAGTTAAGTTGACCGCACTCACTAAGCTTAGAAGCTGGTATGTATTCTTGAATTAGACAAAAACCTGATTCTGTTTCGATACTATCTAAATACTTAGGAATACTATGATGATGTAATGTTTGTAATACTTTAATCTCTTGTTCGTAGGCTTTATATCCTGACCAAGTTGAGCCTACTTGGGCAAAACAAAACTGTTTAATTACTACAGTTTGCTGATTGTCGAGCTTAATTCCCTTCCAAGTTATGCGTCCGCCTTCTCGATTGCGTCCCAATTCTGCATCAATTTTATATCCATAAGGGTTTAAATTGGGATAATCGTTCATTTTCAGCTTTTATTGTAAATGATTAAATTTAAATGTCCGAAATTTTTGATTTACCTCTATTATGACTCTTGATTTAGTAGATTTCGGGCAAAAATAAATTAAAAGCCAAAATCTATAGCTTTCTTCCTTGCTTCCTTATCAGTAAATTATCTTATTGTTCATATTATCTTTATGATTTCGATAAACTTTATCTGAGTTAATAAAAACTTTTAATCATTACTTATAATATGTTTTTATGTAATATAAAATACATAAACGCAAGCCAAACCACAGTCAAGAGCATTAGCATTTACTATTTGATTGATAGTTCGAGAGTATAATATACATTTTTAATAAATAAAAATTATTAATATTCGTTATTAGTTAACTTGGTTTGCAGTGATAGGAGAGTAAAACAAACATAGACCATAATAATGTCAATTAAAAATATTTTATTAGTAGAAGATAATCCTGATGATCGTGAGTTGATGAAACTAGCGTTTGCTGAAGCAGAAGTAGCTCACAATTTAATTGTAGTATCTGATGGGATTGAGGCTTTAAATTACTTATTAGGACAAGCAGAATCGAGCGAGGACTCATCTGTTGATGTGAGCAATAATCGCGATTTAACTTCGCTGCCAGCCGTGATCCTGTTAGATTTAAATTTACCTAGAATCAACGGAATTGAAGTTTTACAGAGGATTCGCGCTCATCCTCAAACGAGATTATTACCTGTCGTAATAATTAGCTCCTCAAATGAGCCACAAGACATCATTGACAGTTATATTAATGGTTGCAACAGTTATATTAGAAAACCGATACACTTTACACAACTACAAAATTTTGTTAAAGAAATAAGTACGTATTGGTTGACTATTAATCAGCTTCCACCTGTTTTTGGAGTCCTAAATGAGTAAACTTCTGCGAGTCTTAATTGTTGAAGATTCAGAAGATGATGCCGAACTATTAGCTATCGAATTAGAACGTGGTGGATACAATATAGTTCACCATCGAGTTGACAATAAAGCAGCTATGCAAACTGCGCTACAACATTCTCAACCGTGGGACATTATCTTAGCAGATTATTCCATGCCTCAGTTTAGCGCGATCGCAGCTTTAGAACTACTTAAAGAATGTGAGTTAGACTTGCCGTTTGTAATTGTCTCAGGCAAAATTGGTGAAGATACGGCAGTTGCAGCTATGAAAGCAGGAGCGCATGACTATTTAGTTAAAGGTCAATTATCTCGGCTGATCCCCGCTGTCGAACGAGAATTAAGAGAAGCTGTACTCCGCGAAGAATATCGCGCTGCTCAAAAAAGATTAAGATATTTAGCTTTTTATGACAAATTAACTAATTTACCCAACAGAACTCTGTTTATTGAGTATCTGAGTCAAGAAATAGCTCGTTACCAAGAATTAAAGTCAAATACTGATAGTAATTCCAGTTTAGTTAGCCAGAAAAAACCTAGTTTATTTGCTGTCTTACTAGTAAGTATTGATCGTTTTCGCAGTATTAAACACAGTTTAGGTTACGCAATTAGTGAACAATTATTAATTGCTTTCGCTCGTCGGCTAGAACAGTATCTTAGTGAAGATAGTTCTAATATTGTTGCCAGAATTAGTGAAGATGAATTTGCTTTATTATTTAGAGATATCCAAAATTCTCAAGACATTCTTACTCAAGCAGAACAACTCTACCATCAATTAATTAAACCCTTTGATATTAACAATAGTACAATTTGCTCAACTGTCAGTATTGGTGTTGCTCTTTATCAAGGTAATGAACATGAACCAGAAAAGCTATTGCAGTCAGCAGATACAGCTATGCAGTATGCCAAAGTTAATTTTGTCAAAACTTCGGTTTTGTTTGATCAAAGAATGCAAAGTAAGGCAGTAGAAAAACTACAGCTAGAAAACGATTTACAACAGGCTATTAATAATAAACAACTCTATCTTAATTATCAGCCGATAGTTTCTTTAACTACAGGTAAAATTAATTGCCTAGAGGCATTAGTTCGTTGGCAACATGATTCTTTGGGTTCAATTCCTCCAGATAAATTTATTCCGATTTGCGAAGAAACTGGTCAAATTATTGCTCTTGGTCAATGGGTACTTTCAGAAGCTTGTTATCAATTAGTAGCTTGGCAGAAATCTTTTGCTGCTGATGTTTCTTTAACTATAAGTATTAATTTATCGCGAATTCAAATTTATCATCCTGAATTAATTCCCCAGATTGATCTGCTTTTGCAATCTTTAAATTTACAGGGGAAGAATCTTAAACTAGAAATTACGGAAAGTACTCTCATCGAAAATACCTCCGCTGTTACTAAAGTTTTAGAACAGTTAAAAGAGCGTGAAATTAAGCTGTGTTTAGATGATTTTGGGACAGGTTATTGTTCTTTAAGTTATTTACGTTATTTGCCTGTAGATACTGTCAAAATTGACCGTTCTTTTATTGGCCCTGAAATCAATAATACTAACTACGATATTATCAAGGCAATTATTAACTTAGCCCATAGTTTAGGTTTAGATGTAATTGCTGAAGGAATTGAAACCGAAGCTCAATTAGAAATATTGCGTGGTTTGGGTTGTGAATATGGACAAGGATATTTGTTTGCTTATCCCCTTAATAGCCGAGATGTCTTAAATGTGGTTCGACAGTAAGAAATAGGAAATAGGAAATAGGAAATAGGAAATAAGAAATAAAAAATAGAAAGTAGGAAGTAAAGGTAATCAAAAATGAGTTATTGAGGTCAATATACAAATAATTTTGCTTATTTACTTGTGCAATAAGAGTACAATAAAAATAATTAGGCTTCTAGAAATTTGAAGCAAAGAAGCTTAATGTTAATGTAAAAAAAACTCATTAAATTATAGTAATGACTACTAAAGAAAATACAGATTTTACTCAGGTTAAAGACTTGATTAGAGAACTAGAAAAGAAAATAGACAATCAGTTTAATCAATTAGAAAGAAAAATAGACAATCAGTTTAATCAAGTAAAGATAGAAACAACGGAAATTAAAGGAGAAATTAAAAATCTTGATACAGAACTGAAAAATGTTGATCGACGCTTGACCGCAGTAGAAGGTAAAATTACTTCCTTTGAAGAAAAGTTGCCCAATATATCTGAAAAATTCGGAGAGTTAAAAAATTGGAGGCAGATAGCATTATTAATTATTGCTACTATTTTTGGCTGGTGGTCTAGAGGAGGTAAATTTTAGCTTTCACACAAGAATAGACTTTTTAAACTACTGTTTAACAATGAAGAGATCGCTTTAGATTCTAAAGGTTTTGCAAATAAATACCCTTGGGCAAATTCACAGTTTAAAGCTTGTAATTGCTTCACCTGTTCGATAGTTTCTACCCCTTCAGCGATCGCGTCCATTCCCAGAATATGCGCTAGGGTAATAATAGTTTTGACAATTTCTAAATCTTCGACATCGGTATTGATTCCCTGGACAAAAGAACCATCTATTTTAAGGTTATCTATTGGTAAACGGCGTAAATAGCTTAAAGAAGAATAGCCCGTACCAAAATCATCAATACTTAGTTTTATTTTTCTTTTTTTGATTTCTAATAAAGTATTTTGGGTATTGATCCCCGAATCTACTAAAACTCTTTCGGTAATTTCTAATCTCAAACAACTAGGATTTAAGCCAGTTTTTAGTAATATTTGGTCTAATTTCGGGATAAATTCGGTTTCTTGGAGTTGTTGACTGACAACATTGACACTAATTTTTAAAGCAGCTATTTCGGGTATATCAGAATATTGTTGTTGCCAAGTTGCTAACTGCTGACAAGCCTGGGATAATACCCAATCACCAATAGATAAAATTAAGCCTGTATCTTCAGCAATGGGAATAAATTCTCCAGGAGAGATAAAACCTCTATCTGGATGTTGCCAACGCAGTAAAGCTTCAAATCCTGCTAAAGTATTTTTTTTCAGGGAAATAATTGGTTGATAATGTAAACTCAGTTGTTGCTTTGATAAAGCTAAACGTAGATCACGTTCTAATTCAATAGTGTTTAAGGTTTCCAGATACATCTGACGATCAAAAACTTCATAACGAGCTTTGCCTTTTTCTTTCGCCCGATACATAGCTATATCTGCATCACGTAAAATCTGAGAACTGTTTTGATAACCAGTAGAACTAAGAGCAATCCCAATACTAGCACTAGTAATGACAGTTTGACCTTGAAGATTAAACGGTGTTTTGAGCTTTTCTTGTAAGCGATCGCCAACTTTGGTAGCATCTTTAAGATCGTGAATATCATCTAAAAGAATTACAAATTCATCTCCTCCTAGACGAGCGACAGTATCAACATCTCTTAAGTCTTCTTGTAGTAAAATCGCGATCGCAATTAATAACTGATCTCCTACCAAATGTCCTAAACTATCGTTGATAATCTTAAAGCGATCAAGGTCGATAAACAGTAAAGCAAACAAGTAATTGTGGTGGCGTTTAGCCCGTTGAAGAGTAAAATCAATTCTTTCCATTAAAAGAGTACGATTTGCCAACCCCGTTAAGCCATCGTAGAGTGCATCCCGTATTAGTTGCTGTTGAGCTTTTTGACGTTCGACAATTTCCTGTTTGAGTTTTTGATTGGTAGTTGCTAATTGATCGTTGGCGATCTTTAATTGCAGAGTACGTTCTTGAACTTTTTGTTCTAAAATCTGATTAAGTTGACAGACTTCAGCTTTCGCAGACTGAAGAGCTAAATGATTTTTAACTCTTACCAATACTTCTTCTACCTGAAATGGTTTGGTAATATAATCAACCGCTCCTACTTCAAAGGCTTTGACTTTATCTAAAACATCATCCAAAGCACTAAGAAAAATTACAGGAATGTCTTTAGTTTCTGCTTGGGCTTTAAGTTGTTGACATACCTCGTAACCGTTCATATCAGGCATTTTGATATCCAGCAAAATTAAATCGGGAGTTATCATATTTGCTGCTTTAATTGCTGTCGCACCGTTTTTAGCACAGCGTATTTTATACCCTTGTTCATTGAGAGTCTTCGATAAAACTCGCAAATTGTCGGCAATATCATCAACAATGAGAATATTTGGGGTTTCTATAACAGATAAATTCATATTACTGACTAAGCCTTGACTGTTTGCTGAATTAAGTTGACGATCTCATCAAAATCAAAATTATCGACCTTATTTTTTAGTACTTGAGCTAATAAAGTATGTTCGTCAGGAATTTGGCTGAGTAACAGAGCGATCGCTTCATTGTCTAATGTCGATGCAGCCTGTTCTAACTGGGTTAACCATTCACTGGGCATTATTTGTAAAGAATTAGAATCCAAAATAAATTCAGCAGCATCATCAGAGTTAATTGAAGTTGATTCAATGTTATCCGCGTAAATATAGCTTACTCCTAAATATTGCGCCATTTTATTAAACAAAACTGCTTCGCGGAATGGTTTACGGACAAAATCATCACAACCAGTTGATAAGATTACAGCTTTTTCTTCCTCCAAAGTAGATGCGGTTAAGGCAATAATATAAGTAGCCTGACCTTTGAGGTGTGATTTAATGTATTTGGTAGCTTCATAACCATTCATTACAGGCATCCGCATATCCATCCAAATTAAATGGGGTTGCCATTCCTGCCAAATATCAATAGCTTCTTGTCCATTAGCAGCCTCTTTCACTTCAAATCCAATCGGTTTAAGGAGTTGTAAGACAATTTGACGATTTTCCCAGCGATCATCAACGGCTAAGATTCGATAACTAGGTTGATTAGGTGCTAAGGCAATAACCTTTTTGCTGGCTTCTTGAGGTTGCAATTCTTCCATCTGAGCAGGTTCAGCCATAATACTAAATTTAAAAACAGTACCTTCCCTTAGCTTGCTACTAACCCCTATTTCGCCTCCCATCAACTGCACAAATTTACGGCTGATTGATAAACCTAAACCTGTCCCCTCTTCCGACTGTCTGCCAGTTTCAGTCTGAGTAAAAGCTTCAAATAAATGATTTAACTCTTCCTCAGCAATCCCTGCACCAGTATCTTCGATCTCAAATATCAAGGTATAGGAAAAATATCTCTCCTCTGCTCCCTCTGCTCCCTCTGCTCCTCCGCTCCCCTGCTCCCTGACACGGAGGGTTACTCTACCTTCGTCGGTAAATTTAAGAGCATTATTCAACAGATTAATTAATACTTGACGGAGTTTGCGTTCATCGGTGCGGATATATTGGGGAGTGTCAGGATGACGCTCAAATAGAAGTTGTAAACCTTTAGCTTCGGCTTTAAACTCCAACATTTCTTCAGTAGTGTCTAGAAGTCGGTATAAATCAAAACTTTGGGGATTAAGATTGATTAAACCAGCCTCAATCTTGGACATATCCAAAACATCATTAATTAAAGCCAGTAAATGTTCACCACTCCGATTAACAATCGCTAAATTTTCCAATTGCGATAATCGCGTTGCACCTTGATCTCTGCGCATAATTTGCGTGAAACCTAGAATCGCGTTGAGAGGAGTACGTAATTCATGACTCATATTGGCAAGAAAGCTACTTTTGGCTTTATTAGCAACTTCGGCTGCTTCTTTGGCTGTTTTTAGCTCTTTAGTGCGTTCTTCAACCCGAATTTCGAGTTCTTGGTTAGTTTGCGCAAGTTTTTTATTAGTAAGATCTAATTCAGTATTGGTAGTTTCTAAGACTTGGTTAGTGGCATCGAGTTGGGCAAAAGAAGATTTTAGTTGTTCTGCCATCTGGTTAAAAGAATTAGCCAAGATCTTAAATTCATGAATGTCAATAACACTAACGGTTTGATCTAAATTACCACTGGCGATCGCACTACTAGCGCGACTCAAACCTCGCAGAACGTCAGTAATCCAACGAGAAGTGAGCATGGACAGTAAAGTTGCTACCAATAAAGAAGCTAAACACAACAAAATAGTCGTGCGAGTATTGGCGTTGATTTCTGTCATAAAATCCGATTCGGGCATTGTTACCACTACTAGCCAATCCAAACCCAGTTGATCATGGTAAGGAGTTACTTGAGCAAAATGGCGATTACCCTTTGGGTACGCTGCGCGATCGCTATCAAGGTTAAAGTCTAGTTGTTGTTGAGTTTCAATGCGCTCCAAACTGCCAAAATGTTTGCTTAAATAATTAGCAGTATCTCTGATTAATGGATCAATACTGTCTTTTACATTGAGTCGTTGTGCTTCTTTATCGACTATTTTATAGGGCTGTTCGTTACTAGAACTAGCAATAACCAAACCATTGTGTTCTAAGATAAAAATTTTGGCTGAAGGGCTAATCTCAAGGTTACGTAAAAAATCGCTAATACCTTTAAGCAGCAAATCAACACTTAAGACAGCCGATAATTTATTCTGGCGATCATAAAGAGGATAGTTAACGGGGACAGAAGTTTATATCTGGATTAGCATCCCAGTTATAAACTTCTGTCCACAGTGGCTTACCCTGTTTAACCGTCTCTGTGTACCATGATTCTTCTAGTGGATGATAAGGATTATCGTCTACAATCTTGGTACGATGCCCTTGAGCATCAGTTGCATAGGTATAAGATTCCCAATTGGTGTTGGGGGAAATCTCATCAATAGTAATACCTTCATTGTCTAACCATTTTCCTGCCCCTGCATATTCTCCTGTAGGTAAAGCATAGGAAATATAGCCAACATCCTTAAATACTTGTAATTGCTTCCAACAATAATATCCTGCCTTTTCATAGTCTTTTAAATCTAGTAGTCCCAGGTTAACCGCATCCGCATTAAGTTGATTAATTCTTACGGCAGTGTTTAAATAATTATCCAAATGAAGAGTAACGCGATCGCTTACTTCTTTTTCTAACTGAGTAGCTAAATTACTAACTGCCTTCTGTCCATTCCGAAACGATAAATAACCTGTAATACTGACAGCAGCAAAAATTTGCAGGACAAATGGTATGACCAAAATTAAATAAAAAGGTATACCTAATGTTGTCTTGGCAGATAAATTGGGCTTGGCTTTTAGATTCATGGGAACTTAAATAGCAGATCACAAGTAAACGTGATATTGCTCACGCTTGCTCAACTTATTGTTCCCTTTGATCACGTAAAAATGACAATTTGTTGTTCTGATCTTTACTAGGAATATAAAATTCTTACTTCGTGCCAGAATTATCTTTGCCCATCAAAATATCCCAGGCAGCTTGAGCAGCTTCTTGGAGGCGATCGCCTAAAGCAGCAATTTCATCGGCTGTTTTTTGCCAATTTTCCTGAGCATCTCTTTGAATCATTTCTACTGAATGTTCAATTCGTTTCGGATCAAGCAATGAGTTATTTTCAACTGCTTTTCTGGCACTACGGATAGCAGTGAGATAAGCATCTTGAGTTAAAGTTTGAGCATTTTCAATTTCCGACTGCGCCCGTTTTCTAATTGCTTCTACTAAAGCTTTGGTTTCTGCTTTGAGTTGATCACTTTCCCCTGCCATTTCTTGTTCAACTAAAGCATTGGTTTCGGGGCTTACAGGTACTAAACTGGTTTCTTTATTTTCAGGGGTATTGTTTTGGTCAGTCATAATAAGTTTTCCTTATGAGATATGTAATTATTTTAATAAAATTAAAACCAAAAAAGCTTTTTATATGAGGTCAGAAGTCAAGAGTCGTTATAGGTTATAGGTTATAGGTTATAGGTTAATTAAAACTGCTTGTGTTGTAAAACTTTTATTTGAGCTTTAAGTTGGGCGATTTCGGCTGAGAGATCTAAAGCGATGCCTTCGGCTAGCTACGCAATCGCTGCACCAACTAGATTTAATCCTAAGTCTCGTCGCAGACGCATGATTTGCAGAACGCGAGTTAAGTCAGACAGTCGCAACATTGATTCTACGGGTTCAATTAAACCCAAATCGGTAAAGCGTTCTAAAATAACTACCGAGGTTTGAGTAAGATACGCAGCTTGCTCGAAAGTTAACAGGCGATCGCCCTCTTTCGATACCACTATCCGTGATAAACTCATTGATTTCATAAGCGCACCTCCTCAATACTGCGACGGGGATTAAAACTACTAGCTTGACGGAGTTTTTCGTAACACTCTCTTTCTTGGGGAGTTAATTCTTTCGGGGTGACAATTTTAAGCTTCACAATTTGGTCGCTGCGTCTACCTTTAGCATCACGCCAGCCTTTACCCCTCAAACGCAGAGATTGTCCTGAATCTACTCCTGACGGTATTTTCATGGTGACACCGCCTTCAGAAGTCGGAATTTTAATCTCTACCCCCAAAGCTGCTTCTTCAGGAGTAATGGGAACTTCACAAACAATATTATCCCCTTCAAACTTAAACAAAGAATGGGGTTGTAAATCAATAGTTAGGTATAAATCTCCCCGTTGCTGGCTAAAAGAACTAATGCGCCCTTTACCTTTAAGGCGAATCCGACTACCTGATTTTGCCCCTGGAGGAATTCTGACATTAATAGTTTCTCCATCTAGTTGCAAGCGTTTTTGTGTCCCGTGCCAAGCTTCTGAAAAAGTAAGGGTAATGGCAGCTTCTGTATCCGATGCGGGAATATCTTGAAAACCGCTACTGCCAAATATGTCTTCAAAACCACCAAATCCCTCAGCCCCAGGACTAGAAGTACTATAGGTATAAACTCTGCGTCCTCCCGCAGAACCTCTACTAGCCCCACCGCCAAAGCGTCCTAAAAGTTCGTTAATAAAATCATCAAAACTACCGTACTGACTATAATCAAAACCCCCTGCCCCTGGAGGTGGTGTTCCAGCAGCAGCTTGTTGCCAATATTGACCAAATTGATCATATTTAGCACGTTTTTCTGGGTCAGATAGTACCTCTTGAGCTTCGTTGATTTCTTTAAAACGCTGTTCGGCTGTTTTATCCCCAGGATTTAAGTCAGGGTGATATTTCCTAGCTAGTTGACGATAAGCTTTTTTAATCTCTTCAGATGTTGCTGTTTTACTTACTCCCAAAATTTGATAGTAGTCTTTGAAATCGGTTGCTGCCATTACTTGCTTTCACCTCCTGGAGATAATTAATTACTGATGATAAGTTGGGCGAGTATTACTCACCCAATAAACTTATTTATGCTCTACAAAATCAGCATCAATGACATCATCTGGGCTATTACCGCTACCAGAATTGTCACTACTTGTAGCTCCAGCCTGGGAGTAAACTGCGCTGCCTACCTGCATCATTGCCTGTTGTAAATCGTTACTCAAAGACTTCATGCGATCGCTATTATCTTGGTTAATTGCTTCCCGCAAGTCCTTAATCAAACCTTCAACACGAGTTTTATCAGCACTAGAAACTTTATCTCCTAAATCTTTGAGTTGTTTCTCTGCTTGATAGGCTGCCGAGTCTGCCAGATTCTTAGTATCGATTTTTTCTCGACGCTGGCGGTCTTCTGCTGCATGAGCTTCGGCTTGTTGTACCATCCGTTCTACTTCTCTCTCGTCAAGAGTGGAAGCACCAGTAATGGTAATTGACTGTTGTTTGCCAGTGGCTTTATCTTTTGCCGAAACCGACAGCATACCATTAGCGTCAATATCGAAGCTAACTTCAATCTGGGGCATACCTCGCGGTGCGGGAGGAATACCATCGAGACGGAATGTACCTAAACTCTTGTTATCACTCGCCATTTCCCGTTCTCCTTGCAGAACGTGGATTTCAACATTAGTTTGTCCGTCCGCAGCAGTGGAGAAAATTTCTGATTTTTGTACGGGAATAGTGGTATTGCGAGCAACGAGTTTGGTCATCACGCCACCCAGAGTTTCTACACCCAAAGATAACGGCGTAACATCGAGTAAGAGCAAGTCCTTAACTTCCCCAGCCATTACGCCAGCCTGAAGTGCTGCACCCACCGCAACTACTTCATCGGGGTTAACTCCCTGACAGGGTTCTTTGCCAGTTATCTGTCTGACTAAATTCTGAACCGCAGGAATACGAGTCGAACCACCAACTAAAACTACTTCATCAACGTCAGAGTTGCTCAATTTGGCATCTTTGAGAGCTTGTTCTACAGGAAGGCGACAACGGTCTAATAAATCTGCACACATTGATTCAAATTTTGCCCGCGTTAAAGTTAGATCGAGATGTTTGGGGCCGTCTTGAGTAGCGGTGATAAAGGGTAAATTGATATTAGTTTGAGTCGCACTAGATAGCTCGATTTTGGCTTTTTCGGCAGCTTCAGTTAGACGTTGCAAAGCTTGTTTATCTTTTCTCAGATCGATACCTTGATTAACTTTAAATTCTTCAGCTAACCAATCAACGAGCTTTTTATCAAAATCGTCACCACCAAGATGAGTATCCCCACTGGTTGCCTTGACTTCACAAACTCCATCCCCAACTTCTAGGATCGAAACATCAAACGTACCACCACCCAAGTCAAAAACTAGAATGGTTTCGTTACCTTTCTTCTCTAGTCCGTATGCCAAGGCTGCTGCTGTCGGTTCGTTAATAATCCGCAGTACTTCTAAACCAGCAATTTTACCTGCGTCTTTAGTCGCCTGCCGTTGGGAGTCGTTAAAGTAAGCAGGAATAGTAATGACTGCCTGAATAACTTTTTCTCCTAAATACTTACTGGCATCATCGGCTAGTTTGCGTAAAACTTCCGCCGAAACTTCTTCGGGAGCAAACTGTTTGCTCGATGCAGGACAATTGAGTTTGACATTGCCGTTGCCATCCTGAATTACTTTATAAGCAACTTCGGTAGTTTCGTGGGTAACTTCAGCATATTTTCTACCGATGAAGCGTTTGACGGAATAAAAAGTATTTTCAGGGTTCATTACCCCCTGTCGTTTGGCGATTTGTCCGACTAACTTTTCTTTATTTTTGGTGTAAGCTACTACAGAAGGAGTAGTTCTTTGACCTTCAGCATTAGCAATGACTGTAGATTGTCCGCCTTCGATAACAGCAACACAAGAGTTAGTAGTTCCTAAGTCTATCCCTACTACTTTTGCCATTATTACCTCCTAAAAACTTATGAAAAATAATCGGGCTTCTATTTTCTTTAAGGAGAAAAATATAGTTTTAGAAACCCGATTTTAGAGTTTCAACTAGTTATATATTTAACGAACAAGTTAAGTAACTGAGAATATTAGCCAACATTAACTTTGACGACTTTATTTTTTTCTTCTTCAGCTTTAGGTAAAGTTAGATTGAGAATTCCATCTTTATACTCTGCTTTAACATTGGTGTTTTGGACGCGAGTAGATAAAGGAATTACGCGACGAAAACTACCATAGCGAAATTCACTTCGGGTCATACCTTTGTCTTCAGTTTTAGTTTCTTCTTGACGTTCTCCACTAATAGCAACAGCGTCAGCCGACACTTGAATATCAATGTCCTTAGCATTTATACCAGGAACTTCGAGTTTAAGATGGATTGCTTCTGGAGTTTCTTCCATTTCGGCAGCAGGAACAAAAGCTGCACTCAATTTTTCGCTATCTCTTGGGGCGAGAGTATCAAATAAACGGTTCATTTCTTGTTGTAAACTGTCAATTTCTGAGAAAGGTTGCCAACGCATTAACGACATGATTTTGTCCTCCTAAATAAAGTAATAATTGTCAATTTTTAGAGTTTCACAGTTGATGATTAATAAAAATTGAATTAACTTAAGATGGTTATGCAAATGTCATGTTGATTCCCTCCAAAACTTAATTACTGAGATTGAATTAGAGAGTATTTGATTGAATATTTTTAGAGTTTATTGGTGAGTAATTGTTCTATGCTTTACTCACACCAATAAGTATAGAAAAGTTTGAGAAAGACTAGGTTCGGTTTAATGATCTTTCCCAGTTGAGATTTCCCTATTTTTAACCCGAAGGGTTAGTAAGCTGTTAATCATTTAATTTACTTGTTATGACTGACTGGGAGACTAAGTGACTTGGAGACAGACTAGGAGAGAGTTTAATTATTTGACATTTGAAAAAAGGCAAAACCACAACCGAATATAGGTTGTGGCTCTCAGACTGATAATTAGATAATTACTCAATTGGTCAGCCGATTAGCTGTAGATAATGATTGTTTTAATACTAAATCTTGTGGAGATACACCATAATCATTCACCTATTCTTGTTCCAAAGAATTAGCTTTTACAGAGCCTAATTGTTGTCTGACATCATCAATTGCTAAATTTAATTGGGCAATTTTATCCTCTAAACCATGACGAGCTAATTCAATATTATCTTCGCTACTGAAAGGAATTTCTGTACCGCTTTGTAAGCTAGAATTCTTTTGGTCTGAGATTTGTTTTTCATTGCGGGTTGCTAAGACAGTGCCTAACACACCTCCAACTACCCCTCCAACGATTGAACCTAAGATAAATCCATTACCAAAACTATTTTGTTTACTCATAGTGATCAAACTACCTAATTCTCATTATTTTAAACTCATAAGATTTATGTGCCAAAAGCGCGATCGCCTGCATCTCCTAAGCCTGGAACAATATAACCCTTGCTGTTGAGTCCCTCGTCAATGATAGCTGTATACACTTCTAACCCAGGATAAGTTTCACTGAGTTGTCTGAGAGCAGGAGGAGCAGCGACTACAGAGACAATACGAACTAGTTCAGGCTCAACACCTCGACTAATAATCTCCTTCATTGCCATCATAATCGATCCACCTGTAGCTAACATTGGTTCAAGGATAATAATTCTGGTTTGAGGATTAAAGCGATCGGGTAATTTATTTAAGTAACAGCTAGGCTCAAGAGTCGTCTCATCACGAACTAAACCTAAATGATAAATTGCTGCTATGGGTAAAACTTTATGTACTCCATCTAATAAAACTAAGCCTGCGCGCAAAATCGGTACTATACCTATGGGTATCTCTGGGTTAATAAAAGTTGCAGAACATTCGGTTAAAGGGGTTTGCACTACCGTTTCGATAGTTGATAGCCAATTTCTGGTTGCTTCGTAAGTCAACCACCTTCCCAACTCAGTCATAGCACTTTTAAACAGCACAGATGGCGTACTAGCGTCGCGAGCAACTGAGAGCCAATGTTTGATCAAAGGGTGTTCTGGAACATAAACGCGCAGTTGTAAAGTCATATTAGCAAAATTTATCTGTGCAGAAAAAATGTTAAAGATATCAAGAGATTAACATAGTTATTCTACAAGTCTGCGCTTTCTAGTCAAAGCTTTTAACCCAAATGAATTCCACGAAACTGAGTAAAAATAGTTTTAATTAAGTAGTGAAAATTAATTTATTTTAGCAATTTGAGAGGTTAAATAAAGAGTGCTGAACCCATGTCAGCACATAGACCATCTTCTAACCTATAGCTTGGCTCGGCTAACGTTACCAGTACCGTTATTAGAATTTTGAGCTTCAGGTATATTAGACGAATTTTGATTGCTATTTAACTTATTTGAGCTTTGTTGATTAATATTTCCTTTATTGAAATAGCTTTTACCATAGCGACCATGATAAGAATAACGTTCGAAGTCATTGGGTTTGACTCCATTGATTACCATCCCCAAAACTTTTTGTCCTGTAGTTGCCAGGACTTCTTGAGCTAATTCTGCGCTTTCATGTTCAACCACTCCTGGTCTGGTCACAAAAACAATACCATCTACTAGCTTACTCAAAGTTAGTACATCTGCGCTAACAGGTAAGGGTGGTGCGTCAATGAAAATCAGATCATATTCTCGGCGCGATCGCCCTACAAAATCACTCATGTTAGGAGAATCAATTAAAGCTAGAGGATTAGAATTAACTACACCACTAGTTAATAAACTTAATTTTGGCATGGGTCGTTTAATCACCGATATAGGACTGTGACTATTAGTCAAAATGTCTTTTAGCCCTAAATTATTATCAACTCCCCACAAGCCATGCTGAGAAGAACGACGTAAATCACCATCGATCAACAAGACATTACGTCCTAATTGAGCGATCGCTGCTGCTAGGTTGGCTACAACTGTTGATTTTCCTTCTTCGGGAACAGAACTAGTAACCAAGATTACTTTAGGTGGTTTATCACTTGTCAAAAATTTGAGATTTGCTTGAATCATGCGATAAACTTCACTAGAAAAAGAATCTGGTTCTTCGCGAGTGATAATTCTGCCTTGATAGTTTGGTGGCTCTAGAGGAGTTATCCCAATCACATTGTAAGTAAATTTCTTTTTAATTTCTGCCAGGGACTGCAAGGAACGATCCTGTAATTCTAGAAGAATAATCGATAAATTCGCTAAAAATACGCCCAAAAAGACTCCTAAACCCATCAGCATGAGTGTACCAGAACTGCCTTGATCTGGTACTGAAGCATAATTCACAATATCAGTATTACCACTTTGCTGATTTTCAGCGATTTGGGCTTTTTGCAAGCTATCTAAGAGTTTTTGGTATGTATTGCTCGCAGCTTCAGCAGCACGAACTAATTCTCGATCTTCCTTTTCTAGTCTCGGTAGATCTTTAGCTCGCTTGAGGTATTCTTGTTGCGATTGGTATAACGAGGAGACTTGTCTTTGCCTGCTCAACTCGTCGATTTTTAAAGTGATAAATTTTTCTAGCTGGTTTTCTTTTGTACCGTCTTTGCTTTGTAATAAACCTTGAGATACTTCTACTCCTTCTCCTACAGCATCAGCAACTATCCCTTCTAACTGTTGAGTTAAATCGTTTTTCTTCTCGTTGAGACTAATGATACTAGGGTGTGCTTCATTAAATCTTTGACGTTCTTTTGCCAAGTCTGATTCAGTTTGAGCCAGCTGATCTAAAATACTTTGAACCTCAGGAGAACCACCCAGTTGGTTAGCAGCAACAGCTTGGTTTAAGTCTAATCCTAGTTGACCTTGGAGTGCAGAGGTTTGGGCTTGTATCCCTTGTAATTCTGAACCAGTGGTTGATATTTGCTGATTTAATGCCCCTAAAGTCCCAACTATCCCTCTTTTTTCTTCACCAATGTCTACTATGTTATTTTCGGTTCTAAAGGCTGAAATCTGCGACTCTGCATCTTGAACCTTACTTTCGATTGAGGGCAGTTCTTTGGTAATAAAATCTTTGGCTGCTGCTGGTTCGGACTGATTTCCTCTAATCTGCTCCTGAACATAGACATCCATGAGGGTGTTAACAATTTCCGACGCAACTTTGGCGTTAGGATGTTTATACTTGATATCAACTACATCAGTACCGCCCACTACTTCTGTAGTCAGTTTTTTTCTAAAATCTTTTGGTTTTAGAGGCTCGTTTTTATCGTCAGTCAACTTGAGTCGATCAATTACTTGTTGTATCACTGGTTCCGACTCTAATACCTCAATCTGAGTACTTAAAGGAGTTTGATCGGCTAAAATAGGTTCTAAAGTACCTGACTCTTGACCTATACCTGTATAGGTTGCTGCATTTTTTTGTTTAAACAGTATTTTACCTTCTGCTTGATATGTTTTTGTCTGTAATAAGCTCAGACCGCCTGTTACTCCTACAGTAAGAAGAAATACTGCTAATGCTGGTTTCCAGCGTCTTTTTACTTTTAATAAATATTCATTTAAATTTACATCTAAGGAATCTCTTGAAGGAGCTGCTGACGGATAGCCGGGATTGGTGTTTTGATCGTTAGAGTTATTACTCAACATATTCAATCTTTAGTTAAAAAATTTTGTATTTTTTCAGGTGATACTTTGCTTTTTTAGTTATTTTGACAGTTTGCCAGTTTTATACCAATACTTTTATTCAAGATATATCATTTACTACAGAATAAACTGTCGCAATCGTTATAATTCTGAAGATAGTTAGCTAAAAATTTTAAACTTACTACTTAACCTGTATACGTTTTCGGAAATTTCTTTGACTTTATCCTCCGCCTATTTCTTAATTTTCCACGGTAGTCGAGACCCTCGAGCTTACTCTCTTGCCTCTTACTTAGGGGAATTGTTAACTATTAAATTTAAATCTAAGAATATTTTAATTCAGCAAAATTATTTAAATACAAGTTTAGCTGTTGTTGAGCCAGATATAGTGATGACTTTGGATTTACCAAAAATACCTTTAGTTAAAGTTGCTGCCTTGGAATTTGCCGATCTTTCGTTAAATGAAAGTTTAGTTGCTTTTGCCCAAGAAGCAGTTCAAAAAGGTTTTAGAAAAATTAAAGTCTTACCTTTATTTCTTGCTCCTGGTATTCATGTTCAACAAGATATACCCACAGAAATTGCTTTAGCCATAAAAAAGCTCAATAATCAAGTTCTAATAGAATTATCTCCATATCTAGGTAAATATTCGGGAATAGTACCACTACTTGCCCAGAAGTTTTCGACATTACCACAGGCAGGACGTATTGTAATTGCTCATGGTAGTCGCTCACCGCAAGTCGTTCATTACTATCAAAATTTGGCAAGACAGTTAAAGGCATCGATCGCCTACTGGTCAGTTACTCCCAGTTTAACTCAACAGGTAGAAGCTCAAATAGCTACTGGTCAGAAACAAATTGCCATTTTGCCCTATTTTTTATTTCCTGGCAGGATTACTGAGGCGATCGCCCAAGAAGTATCTGTATTACAAAAACAACATCCCCAAGTGGAGTTAATTCTTGCTCAACCTTTGGGGGCAACAGAAACCTTAGCGGAATTCATTGTTGAAGAAATTTAGCGCATGAAACAAACAAAATATGTCGGTAAAGTTTATTTGGTGGGTGCTGGGCCTGGAGATCCTGGCTTATTAACTGTTAAAGGTAAAACTCTCCTCGAACACGCTGATGTGGTGATTTACGATGCCTTAGTTAGCCCAGAAATTTTAGCTATTATTAATCCCCAGGCAGAAAAAATTAATGCTGGCAAACGCAAAGGTCGTCATTCTCTCCCCCAAGCTGAGACAACAGCACTATTAAGAGTTAAAGCGGAAACAAAGGCGATTGTAGTACGTCTTAAAGGGGGCGATCCTTTTGTTTTTGGTCGCGGTGGAGAAGAAATGGCAGATTTGGTACAAGCAGGGGTGGAGGTGGAGGTTGTCCCAGGTATTACCTCGGGGATTGCTGCGCCTGCCTATGCGGGTATTCCTGTAACTCACCGTCATTATAATTCTTCTGTCACTTTTGTTACAGGACACGAAGCTACGGAAAAATATCGCCCTGAAGTCAATTGGCAAGCGATCGCCCAAGGTTCGGAAACGATTATAATTTATATGGGAATACACAATCTACCTCAGATAATTCCCCAGTTATTGGCAGGTGGAATGACTCTAGATACCCCTATAGCTCTGATTCGTTGGGGAACAAGACCAGAACAAACCCAATTAATTGGAACTTTAGACACAATTGTTGAACAGGTAATAGCCACAGAATTTCAAGCTCCAGCGATCGTCGTCATTGGTAAGGTAGTGGATCTGCGTTGTCTGTTGTTGCCACAACTATAATTTGTTTAACATTTAGGCTGGGAAGTCCCGCGCTATAAAGCGAGGGCGATTTAAATATAGCTGTGCTATACGCGCCCAATGCGATCTTCGTCGGGATGAAAAGCCTACGAGTTGAAAGGCATCTCCTTCGGAGACGCTATGCCTACGGCAGCTTCGCAAACGCGAACGATGCCTTGAAAACAAGTATTTACCAATTGGGATACAACGCGGTAGAATATCAACATGATACTAAATTATGTTTACCGCATTTACCCAGATAGCAGCCAAATTGACCTACTCAACGAGTGGTTAGAAACTTGTCGCGTAAGCTATAACTATGCGCTACGAGAACTAAAAGATTGGATTGCGTCTAGAAAATGCTCGATTGACAGATGTAGTTTGGAATCAGAATATATTATGGCTGCGGACTATCCGTTTCCTAGCTACCACCAGCAACAAAACAACCTACCCAAAGCAAAGAAAGAATTTCCTAGACTGAAAGTAGTACCCTCGCAGGTACTCCAAACCAATATTAGACGTTTGCACGATGCCTGGGATTTCTTTCAGAAAAGAGGTTATGGTTTTCCTCGTTTCAAAAAATATGGACAGATGAAGTCTTTGTTGTTTCCTCAGTTCAAAACTAATCCTCTTCTTGACACAATAGCTCATGGGGGAAACCCCCAAGACCGCTTTGTGTCGCTGACCGACTGGACTATACAACTACCCAAAATAGGTAAAGTTCAGATTAATCTGCATCGACCAATACCAGAGGGATTTGTTGTCAAACAAGTAAGGGTAATCAAGAAAGCAATGGGTTGGTTTGCTGTAGTAGCGATTGAATCGGATATCGAACTTCCTAGTCCCGTGCCTCATGGTCATACAATAGGTGTAGATGTTGGCTTATTGTCCTATGTGGCAACATCAGACGGATATACCGAAGGGCGACCCTTATTTTTTAAGACAGCGTATCGTCGGCTAAAAGTGCTACAAAAACGCTTGTCTAAGAAACAAAAACGAGGGGGAAACTACGAGAAAGCAAGAATCAAAGTAGCCAAACAACATAACCACATAGCATTTAAACGTACTGACTACCAATTCAAATTAGCTCATAAACTATGTGATATGGGAAATACAATTTTCGTAGAAGATTGTGATTTTCAGATCATGGCTAAAGGAATGTTGGGCAAGCATACTATAGATGCTAGCTTTGGGCAGCTTAGAACAATCTTAGAATACGTAGCCAAAAAGCGAAATGTATTTGTTGGTCGCGTAGATCATCGAGGAACTTCTCAGACTTGTCCTAATTGTCGTTGCTCAGTCAGGAAAGATCTAAGTGTCAGACTGCACGAATGTCATGAGTGTGGTTATGTAGTCGATAGGGATATAGCCTCGGCTCAAGAAATTTGTAACCGAGGACAAGAAACGTATCGGGGGACTCCCGAAAAGCAAGAAATTGGCTCTCAAGTCGTACTGTCGGGGAACTTAGTTCTAGATAAGTGGCGCAACTCAGCTTCGGCTGTTAGGGGAGCAAGAGCCATTAGCGATAATGGAAGCCCACGCTATATTGCTCTTAGCAATTAGCGTTGGGAGATGTCACGTACTTAGTAAAGGCAGAGTTACAGTAGCAGTTGTTCCTTTGCCGACTTGACTATCAATTTCAATTTGACCTTGATGAGCTTCTACACAGCTTTTGACGATCGCTAATCCTAAACCAGTGCCAGGAATTTTACCAACATTACTAGCACGCTGAAAAGGTTCAAATAATCTCTGATGATCTGCCGTAGGAATTCCAATTCCCCAATCTTGGATTTGGAAAATTATGGTTTGTACTTGGGGAATTAAATCAAATTTTACTTGGCTACCTTCGGGAGAATATTTAATCGCATTGGCAAGTAAATTACCTAAAATGTGTCGTAACAAACTTTCATCCCAAGCCGTTTCTTTAATTTCTCCTTGGGCATTAAATATAATTTGAATTTGTTTTTTATCAGCATTAAATTGTAATTGTTCAACCAATTCTAAACAAAATAACTCTAAATCTAGAGGAGTAAGATTACAGTTAAAACTATCAGCCTCAGTCTGTCCTACTAATAGCACTTCATCTAAAAGCTGTACCATATTTTTGCTGGCACTACGCAGCATTTGAAACAAATAAACCTTTTTATCTTCACTCAGGCGATCGCTTCTATTTTGCAATAATTCTGTGCAAGAAAGTACCGTAGTTAAAGGATTACGAAAATCGTGAGAAAACATCGACATTAGTTCAGACTGAAAATGATTAATTTCTTTTGCCTTTAATAATTCAGTAGTTTTTTCTTGAATTTGACGAGTTAAATTTTCGTTGGTTTCTCTTAGTAAATCAGAAGCTTTCTGTCGTTCAATTGCATATTGAATTGACCTGACTAAAACATCAATATTAATATTTCGCTTGACTAAATAATCTTGCGCTCCTTGTCTAACTGCTGCTACTGCTAATTGATTATCATTAGTATTAGTTAAAACTACAATTGGTACATGAGCAAAATTTTTTACTACTAATTCTACCGATGCCAATCCTTGACTATCAGGTAAAGTTAAGTCCAATAAAATTAGATCAAATTGTTCTTGTCTCAGTCTATCTAAACCAACTTGTAATCTTTTAACATGAGTCAAGTAGAACTGACTAAGATGAAAATTTTTGAGGATTTCTTGAATCAGTCTAGCTTCGACAACATCGTCTTCAATCAACAAAATTTTGATCGGCTTTGGTTGAGTATCAAGGGGTATTAAAGATACTTTGACAGAGCTTTCAGACATAATGTTTTTGACTAATTATTGATTACTAGTTTTTAGTTTTTGGTTTTTAGTTTTTAACTCATTACTTATTACCTGAGTAACTAATGACTAATGACTAATGACTAATGACTAATGACTGATTACTGAGGTGGTAATGTCACCGTAGATAGCCAAAATTCTTCGATGCGTTGAACTATCGTAAATAACTGGCTTAAATTACGAGATTTAGTAATAAAACAGTTGGCATTGAGGTCGTAACTTTGATGAATATCATCTTCATTTTTTGAAGTAGTTAAAACAATTACGGGAATCCGTTTATATTGAGGATTGGTTTTGATTTCTGCCAATACCTCTCGACCATCTTTTTTAGGCAAGTTTAAATCCAAGATAACTAAATCAGGACGCAGCGCGTCGGCATACTCACCTTCTTGATGTAAATATGCCATCGCTGCTACACCATCGCGAACAGTCACCATTTCATAGGTAATGGAACTATTTTTTAATGCTTCTTGAACCAGCCGAATATCAGCTTTGTTGTCCTCCACTAAAAGAATAGTTTTTGGCTTTGCGTCCATTTCTAAGGTCACGTTCACGTCCTCCTACTGGGATCGTAAAGTAAAAAGTCGCTCCTTTACCTAATTCTGACTCAACCCAGATTTTACCGCGATGGCATTCGATAATTTTTTTACAAATTGCCAAACCCATCCCTGTACCTGGATATTCATCTCTGGTGTGAAGACGTTGGAAAATTACAAAAATGCGATCGCGATACTGCGGATCGATACCCATACCATTATCTTGCACCGAGAATAACCATTCGTCTTCTTGACGTTCAACTTTGATCTCAATTTTAGGTGTTGCAGCACTGCGGAATTTAATCGCGTTGACAATTAAATTTTGGAACAATTGCATTAACTGGGTACTATCTGCCTTTAAGGTGGGTAGCGTATCAGCAACGATAATTTCAGCATTACTTTCGCGGATGCGTCTTTGTAAGTTAGTCAAAGCTTGGTCTAGGGCAACACCTGAATCGGTAATGGCAAATTCGCTGCCTTGGGTGTCAACCTTGGAATAAATCAACACATCATCAATCAGAGTTTGCATTAAACTTACTCCATCAACAGCAAAGCCGATAAAGTCCTTGGCATCTTCGTCAAGCTCATTACTATAGCGCATTTCTAAGAGTTGCACATAGTTAGAAACATGATTGAGTGGCTCTTGTAAATCGTGGGAAGCAACATAGGCAAAGCGTTTTAACTCAGCGTTAGAACGTTCAAGATCTTGTGCTAACAAAGCTAATTCTTCTGCCTGGCGTAGTACAATGTTCACAATGGCTCGTCTTAATTCAGTGACACCGTTAATTTCTACTTGTTTCCAGGGCAAGGAGGTTAAACGAACTTCTTCTTTCCATAACTCAAAGGATTTACGGGGAGATAAACGCAGTCCTGATTCAGAGTTAATAGTTTCATAGGCATTGCTAGGATCACCACCCCAATTAACTGTTTGAATTACTTCTGGTCGAAACCACAGTACATAGTTACGACGAGAGATTGTCATGGCAATTAAACCACTGGCAGCATTTTTATAGCCATCAGCTTCAGGATAAATTTCTGCTAGAGAATCAGTAGCAAATACCTCTTCATTAATATTTTTATATAGCCACTGGACTAAAAAATTAAGTTCTTCTTCAGTGGGAGTTTCACCTACCAAAGTCCACTTACCATTCAAACATACGGCTGCCCCTTGGGCTGCGGTTAAATCTAACAACGCCGACTCGTCTTTAACCAAGCCAGTCACAAAATTTTCCGACTGTGCCATATTATCGATTAACTGCGATCGCAAATTGGTCAATTTCATGCGATAGTCATAGTCTTCGCTTTCTTCCCGATTAGAAATCTCCGAAAAAATTACTCGCCCTAAAAATTCGCAGGCTTTGCGTAATTCATAAGGAACATATTTAGGAGTTAAATGATGGCAGGCTATTAGTCCCCATAGTTTACCATTTTCAATCAAGGAGATAGTTAAAGAGGCTTTGACCCCCATGTTGTGCAAATATTCCAAATGGCAAGGATAAGCACTTCTGAGGATCGATAAAGTTAAGTCTACAGGGCGATCGCTTTGAGGATGGTTAGTAGGAAACAATTCTACAGGTTCAGCATAAGCATCAGGAATTAATCTGATCCAATTGGAACTAAATAGCTTACGGGCTGGCTTAGGAATATCAGAAGCAGGAAAATGTAAATTAAGATATGGTTCTAACTGATCTAGTTTTTCTTCGGCAATTACCGCCCCATGATCGTCTTCGTCAAACTTATACAACATCACCCGATCAAATCCAGTTACCTTACGGACTTCATGGACAATAATTTGACAGAAATCTTGTAAACTGGCGGTTTCTTGTAATTGATTAATAGAAGCTCTTGCTAAGTGATAGAAACTAAGAAAAGGAATACTTTCTTGGGATGCTGCTGGTTCTAATTCCAGAATTAAAATACCTTCTTTATTACGGTGAAAAACCCCATCAAAAACCGCATACTCATCCCCGTCTTTTCTGACCCACATTTTCGTCGGATTGATAAAATCTAGGTTATCTTGAGTTATTCCCCGTTGAATAATTTCAAATTGAAACGGATCAAGCAATTCCTCTAAAGTACGACCAATCATATCTTCAGGATGAATACCAAACACTCCATAGGAATTAGTTGTCACCTGGACTATATTTAACTCTGGCTCTTGTAGCACCAAAATAACCCCATGAGGTTGAATCCAACTAGAGTTATGAATTGCTTGCTTTTCTAATTCATCTAAAGTGGTAATATTGGCAAATTTAATCCTGGTATTATTCATGGTATTACTCCTAATTTGTGAATGGGGAATGAGTAACAGTTAGGACAATTGAAAACTTTGCTAACTAATAGGTAATGGGTATTGCTTTTTAAACTTTTTGCCTGTTTCTAACTAGTTAACTTAATTTCTGCCCGCGTTTACTAGCGCAATTTCTTAAAGCTGAAAGTTTTGTTCAGTTATTGATTAGATTTTTAATACTTACTCTTTATAGAATAATCAACTGAAAGTAAATAATAAAAGAAATTGAAATTGATAATGCACTTTGTAAACAACCAACATAAAAATTAAATTTAAGTAGTTTTAAATCAACTAAACTTAATTTTTCAAGTCCAGGACTGGCGCAAAGACACTAGATCTGTTAATTTAACCCACTTACTTAAGTCAAAGGCGATTACCCTGAGTCCTACGGACTTGCTCCGCAAACGGGTACGCTACGCGAATGGCTTCGCCACGCCTTCGGCGATCGCTTGACAAAGTTAAATTTAATTAAGCAAAGTTAATTGTTTTGGATATTCCAGCTTACGTAAATTATTACAAGTTCCTGTAGTTAAATATTCTTGAATATCTATAAATATTTTTTTAGCTAGAACATATGCGAAATTAACGGGTACGGCATTACCAACCATTTTATAGCAATTATTTATATGGTCATATTTAAAAATAAAATTATCAGGAAATGTTTGTATTCTTGCACATTCTCTCACAGATAATCGACGATATGGTTTAGGAGATAAGGGATCAAAGATTATTTTATCTTTTTCAACAAAAATCATTTATTTAAATTATTTATCTCATTTTGTAGTTAATAATTCTAGTTAAATTTTGAAGTTCTAAATTAGTTAAGCCTTCAACATCAAAAGTCCAATCGGTAATCCGAAAAATGTTATCTTCAGATTCTTTGATTTGAGGATATTTACTTTGAATAAGTTGAAAAATATTAAATAATTTTTGACGATGTAAATTATGGTCACCTATCGAAGTTAAAACTTTACTAACTAACTTTAAATTATTCAGATCATAGCTATAAAAAAGTCCACCATTTTCGGCGATCGCGCCAGTAATAGGTAAATAGTTAGCGATCGCATTTACCCAACCAGCAGAACGACCAGTAACAATTACTACAAATATTTTATTCTCTATTAGTTTTTCAATACTTTTAATAACTTCACTAGTAAATTTTTCATTATTAGTGAGTGTACCATCCATATCTGTAGCGACTAAACGAATATTTTTTAATTGTTCATCGTTCATTACTGATTACTTATTACTTAGCTTTATTACAAGTTAAAACCATACGCATTAGAGGCTTTTGGTTATTTTGGTCAGAAAGATCTAATAACTTTAGACTTCCTCCCATCGTTTCTAATAATGTTTGGGATAACAACAATTTCATGTTGGCAGACAAGCTAATATCCTGTAAAAACTGGCGTACTTGTGCTAAATCATGGCTATCCAAATTGGGTTCAATAGTTTTATTTTCTTGCCACAAAGCAATAGGACATTCAAGATCTATTTCAATAGTTACCTTCTCCAAAGTTACCTGGGTTGTTGATAATTTAATTGTCCCAGTTGTCATCAAGGCAATACCGCTATCAATTAAATTAAAAATTAACTGAATTAGGCGAGAACGATCTGCAAATACATATAATGAAAGATCAGGAGAAATAATTTCTAATTGCAAGTTACGATTAGCAGCTTGGAGATGAGTCAAGCGACCAATTTCAGTAAAAATTTCTGCTAGTTGAAGAGATTCTAAATTTAGGCGTTCGCTACCATATTCAGTTTTAGAAACTGCAATAATTTCGTCAATCAGCTTCATTAGTTTCAAAGCCGATTGATAGGCTTGAGAGATGAATTCTTTTTGTTCTTCAGGACTTTCGCAGAGATCCGATAAAATTAATTGGTGCAATCCAATCATACTACTAAGAGGCGATCGCAGTTCATGGGAAGTTCGAGCTAAAAAACCTGCCTTAAATTGGCTCATTTGTGCTGCCATTTGATAGGCTAGCTGTGCCTGTTTGAGTTCTTCTTTTAGCTCATTAATTTCATTCATAATTTACCAGAATGGATTAGAGAATCAAGCCAACTATGTTCCACCATCGCTAACGATTACTATTTATTCATTATCTGGTGTTTCGTTGCTAGTTTATATTCCATTGTATTGTGATTAGCCAACTACAACAATTTTAACGACTAATGTTTAGTACCTGCATGCTGTTAATCTTTGTCACTGTAACATACGCCTGATTCGTTTATATTAATTTGTTATGGCTGATCGTTAGATAAGATTTCTTGTAATTCCAACAAGCCCACAAATCCCACAAAAAAAGTATAAATGCCATAGGTGATAAAATTTTTCTGAGAGGCATTGGCTTGGAATGCAGCGATCGCACCTTCGATGAAATGCGCTATTAAAGCGATACTGGCTAACCACAAAACAGGATAGAGTTGGCTGGGTAAAGAAGCATTAGTAGAGAGT
This sequence comes from Waterburya sp., assembly GCA_051658085.1. Classification (GTDB taxonomy): domain Bacteria; phylum Cyanobacteriota; class Cyanobacteriia; order Cyanobacteriales; family Xenococcaceae; genus Waterburya. The sequence goes on along the minus strand of JBOFLX010000056.1, from coordinate 63,792 downwards.
AAATAAATCTGCCAAATTTCTAACCCCAAAGCGCAGGTAATCAAGATAGTAGATATTATTTTAATTAGATAGAATAATTTTTGCTTCATTTTTTAATTTATAATTGTGGCGATTGACGATAATCCGATTTTATTATTTTGTTTGAGATTAGTCGTAGGTCTATTTATAGGTCAAGAAAACCTCAGACTATATGATACCCTTGACTGGGAAAAGACAAGCGATCGCTGTTGGTCTAACAATTTCACCTATCCCGAATACTATACCAGTAAAAATTTTCATGGGATCAAAGGTGGATATTTAAATCCTATCGCAGCTGTAACTTATGATGCCGTAACTCGGTTTGCTGCACCACCCAATGAAACAAAATTACGTCAACAAGCGATCGCGCAAGCGTACGCGACTAGCGTAATCGCAGCTATTAAAAATAAACCAGAACGAATTCTCGATCTCGGTTGTGGTACGGGTAGTTCAACTTTAATTTTAAAACAAGCATTTCCCCAAGCAGAGGTGATTGGCTTAGATATTTCACCTTATATGTTATTAATGGCTGAATATAAAGCCAAACAAGCAAATTTAGCAATTTTATGGCAACAAGGATTAGCAGAAGCCACAGATTTTCCAGACAATAAGTTTGATTTAATATCAGTTGCTTTTCTCTTTCATGAAACTCCAGTGCATATTTCTCAAGCAATTTTACAAGAATGTTTAAGATTACTAAAGCCTGGAGGACAGATAATTATTTTAGATGGTAATCAAAAAAGATTACGTCATACTGATTGGTTGATTAAATTATTTCGCGAACCTTATTCTCAAGTTTATGCTGCCGAAAGTGTCGATACTTGGATGCAAGATTTAGGTTTTGAACAGGTTAAAACTAACTATGTAGGGTGGATTTCTCAAATTACTAGTAGTTTTAAAGTTATGAATTATTAGTATTTAATTTATTTCTTAAAATGTTTTTGGCTGCTTCATAATCATCATTAAGTAGATAGGAAAAATGATAATAGCTAGCTAAATAAAAATCACAATCAAATTTTTGATATCGATCTGCGATCGCTAAAAATCCATATCTAGCATCAGATTCTTCGGTAAACCAATCTTGGTGATAAGAATCATGAATAAGCAAGGTAATTGATTGTTCATCAATACTTAGCATCGCTCTAATAATTGACAGAAATGGATGGTGGTTTCGTTCTACTGGTAATAAAATAAATCTACTTTCGTATTCAATAAATTCGGCTAAATCCTCTTCTGTACTTTGATAAAAAGAGTTGTTTTCAGGTAAAGTAACAAAGCTATTCCAACTTAGAAAAAATTCATGTTTAGCATCAAAACCATAGTCAACATCTAGTCTCCATCGCTCGCGTTGGCTGAGGTCTGTAATAACTTCTTGAGGTAAGTCAGTTAACTTCATTTCACTTCTGTTGAGAACAGCTTTTCAATATATTCTAAAACACTGGGAACATGACTTTCAAAGCCGTAATTTAGAGCAAAATAAACAACAAAAAATATTTTCCGCTTCGATTCATATTCAATTCTTGCCCAAAAATTATCTTCTATTGGTCTTTCATAATAATAAAGTAATTCTTCGACGAATTGACGACCAAAATTACGATAAAATCCTGCAAAATCAGCAGCAGGATCGCCTAAACAAAGATCGCCAAAGTCAATTATTCCTCCTAGATCACCTTGCTCAAAATTAAATAATATATTGTTAGTTCCTAGATCTGAGTGAATTAAAGTTTTGCTAACAGGAATAGCACTAATTTGTTTAAAAGTATTTATGAAATAACTCTCGGCTTTATCTCTTGTTGCTTCTGAAAGCTGATCTTTAACCAAAAGCCATAAATCATTCCAAAAATCACTACCACCATAAGGTGCTTCAGATAGGTAGGGGTGAGTGAATGAAAAATTATGTAAGCAAGTTAAAAACTTTCCCAAAAGCTCAATTAATTTTCTTTTCTGGGTTTGAGATAGTAACAAATACCGATTAGGGGCAAATCTGTCACCAATAATTTTGAGATAAAAAAACTATACTTCTTCCCATTCTAATTGACTAATCATGTTAACAGTATCCTGATCCAGAGAGTTAATATTACTACCAAGACAACTTTCTACACTAACTTCTGGTAACTTATCAGTAGCAATGTCATTTCTCAGGAAAAAGGCATTAAATTCTTGAGTATTTGAGCCTACTAGTCTATATTTCAACTTTTTACGACAATTTTAATGATTATTGTCTTTTGGCATTATAAACATCAAAATGAATAAATTAGGGTAAAGAAAAACCGATCACTGGTAATCTTGTACGCTTTTAAATTGTGTATTAATCTATTAAACAACAAACCATCAAACTCTCTCCCTGTCTCCTCATCACCCCGTCACCCCGTCAATCTCAATAAACAAAACGAAGTTAATTCACACCAAGCGTATAATTTAGTTGGCTAAAGATTCAGGAGATTCGGTAATTACTTTCAACCGTACAACTTGCTCGCCGTCTTCATCTAACGGTACTTCAATAATGTCATTGGTTAGAGATTCCAAACAGGTTAAAAGCGATCGCAAGTGAGGGTTAGATGCTCCTGTTTCAACATACAGGCGATCGGCAACATTACCCATGCGTTTCCAAGTAGTATAGAGTTTACCGACAGTTTGCTCTAGGGTTGTCGCTTGTTTAACTAAATCCGCAGCCGTGTTAATACAGTCGAGTCTTAAAGCTTCTTCTAGTGCTAATTCCATGTCTACTGCCTTATCTCGCAGGGTTTGTACTTGGGCAGCAGCATCCAAATATTTCGCCAGGTTTTTTGCCTCGGTGGTCATTAATTTGACTGTATCGATATCGGGACTTTCAGTTATTTCCTTTTTAATTTCGATCAAATGCGAGTCAGGTAATTTTTCCATTTCCCGCACTAGTGGGGCAAGATGACGGGCAGGTAACGACCCTTCTGCTGCTTTTTCTTTAATCTCATCAGGTAGTAATTCTGAACTCATCGCCGTCCATTCATCCGAGAGTTGTTTAACCTCCCGACGGGTAATGCGATCGCCTTTTTGAGCAGCTTCACTGACTAACTGTTGAATTTCTGGGGCAGCCTTAGCAGTTTCTAAAAATGCTCGTTTACTAAAATTATTAATACTATCAGGATCTAACTGTCCATCGGCTAACAAAGTATCTGCACTATTAGCAAGTTGAATTAAAGCATAGGCTTGAGATTTAGTAATTTCGCGATCTTTTAACCAGTTTAAAAAGCCTGCCCCTCTACCTTCACCGCCTTTCTTTTCCCGATCACGAATAGAGCGTAAAACCCTTCCTCGCCAGATATCTGTCTGAAGATCAAAGCGATCGCATATTTTCCAGATCGTATCTAATTGATTTTGAAAATCCGCTTCCTGAATCTCTTCATCCTCTGGATCGGGCAAATTAAAATTAAAATCTGCGGGAATTTCTAAAGCAGCAATAATTTCTTCTTGCGAGAATCCATTTTCATTAACTAGGGTAACTTCACTCATGCGGGGCAAAATATAGCAGTAAAAAGCAGGTTAGCACAAATTGCGATCTCTTCAATTGCAAGATCTTCACCATAAATAAAACGAGAGATGGGAATCCTTGTCTATTTATAGCACGGACGTGCCTTATAAACTTTTGAGGTTTCCTCAAAAGACAGGCACTTAGAAACGGCGATACGAGGTAATTTATTGCCTCGTGATCTTCACAATTTCGACATCAAATCTTTATCCTCTCATCCTTTTGAGTGTGTTGTCACCCCGTGAGGCGATCGCATAAATCTTTGGAGTTGCTGACTTTCGAGTTCTAAAACACGACGGGCAAAATCGGGATCTTGTTCGAGGAAATCATCAAAGGTATCGACTGGAACTGCTAAAATTCGAGTGGTATTGCTATCGGCAATGATCGTGTTTTGTGAGTCACTATGTGCCAAGACTTCTAATTCATCTAAGGTTTGTCCTGGGTGGAGTTTTTCTAGTTGAATTTCTTGATTTTCTAAATAATATTGAATTTTTGCTTCTCCTTCGATTAACAGTAATAATTCTCGGCAAGTATCCCCTGCTTCTGTAATCACTTCGTTAGCGGAATAGGATCTTACTTCAGCACGTTCAGCAAGTCCAATTAAGGTTTCGCTGTGGACTCGGTTAAAGAAATCACTATTGAATAGATGCACTGCTTTTTCTAACCTCGGAAAAGTAGTTAGAGAGAAATTTGTCTCAGAAAGGGATAGCAGAATTTTAATAGTTTCTTGCCATAAAGGATTTTGAGTGTGGGAATTATTACGAGCGATGCGCTCTTCGCCAATCGCTTGACTTTGTGGTAGATTTAGTTGTGCGATTAGATATAGAGAGGCTATTTGAATTAGAGGATTGCGATCGTCAAGCAAGGGATCTAATGAACTCAAAATATTGGCAACAGAATAATCCAATGAGCAAGTATTAGAGCTTTCTGGGAAAATAGTTAAAACTTGTAAAACTTCTGAAGAAAGGCGTTTTTGCCAGTTTTGATTTAACAATTCTTCTAAAACTATTGGTGCTAAATCTCTTAACTGTTGCGCTATGTTAATTGCTGCTGGCTCATTGTGTAAAGTTTCGAGGATTTCTAAAATGGTGCGGACAATTAGTTCTTTTTTGTGATGGATACTGTCTCGCAATAGAGCTAAAACAGCATCATGTTGGCGCAGTATGGGTTGATGAAGGGCGCGATAGCAATCAATCAAAGGAGATAATTGAATAAGTAAGAATTCTGCACGGCGCAGGTTTCCTTCTTCAGGAGTAATTCCGCCTAAAATCCAGCTTTCTTCTTGAGGAGTGATTGAATATTGGCTACGTAAAGCACGAATTTCGGCTGGGTTTTGTTCTAAGATATCTAAATTATTATCCCTACTACCACCTTGTCTTCTTTGCAAAAGCATCAGCCTTTCTAAAGATTTACGATAACCACTCAAGCGAATTTGATTCTCTAAACTGCGTTGGCGATCTGGGTTGAGTAATTCTGGATCTTCGATACCCAATTCTTCTAAAACCTGGCGATGTTCGTCATCAGTAATGCTTAATTCCTGACGTAATTGTTGTAAAACTCCCAAACTACTGGAATAATTAACATATCCTTCTTCTAAAGCTTCTCTAACTACACCTTTATAAGCTTCGTGCCGTTTCTCTCTCGTAAAACCAGGTAAAACTCTTGCCAAAATATAAACTTCGTGAGTATTTAAATCCCTTAAAGAACGTCCTTCTAAAAGCTCTGCAACATTAAGCTGTAATTTCTCCAATTGCTTGCGGAAACGACCTGCTAAATTCTCCCGTGAATATAAATCAGGACTACGTTGCCAAGTTTTGTAAAGCCAAAGAGTACTCAGTAAAACCAGACCGAGATCGTAGACGTATTGACCCCATAGAGGCATTAATTGAACTAAGGGACGACCGCCAAAGATAAAAAAGAAATTGAAAATGCCAAAGGTGCAAAGGGTGAAAATTCGGTGGCGAATAATATCTGGAGTAGCTTTAAGAGCATGATTACGACTATAAACTTTTGCCCGTTGTTCAATCCAGCGACCTACATGATATCCGATCGCAGTAAAACCACCAAGAGTTAAAGGGACAGCAACCAGTTTCGGAATATTAATCGCCTGTCCAAATAAATAAAAACCTGGACTTAATAAAGACGCTAATTGATCGCTCTGTCTAGCCCACGCCCCAGAAAAATAATAAGCCCAACTACCTGCATACAGATAATAATAAACAAAATAACCAATTACTAAACCAACATAACTGTAGCGTAACCAAGCTTCTTCAGGTTTTTTCAACCCATCCCAATAGACCCTTTCAGAATCAATATCGATACAAGGATTTTGACAAGCAACACAAGCACTTTGCTCTTTCCCATCAGGTAAAACAGTACGACACATTGATTGAGTAATCATTTGCTCGCTTGTATGTGCTTGACTACTCAATAAGCCCCCAGGTTCGCTATAAATGCGCTGTACAGGAGCCATAGGACAAAAGTAATTACACCAAGATTTACCACCATAAAAATAGCCAACAAATATAGCAGCAGCGATCGTAAATAATAGCCACAACGCCAAGACCAAGCGATCGGCATTAAAAAACAAAATTCGTCCGCATAGCCCCACAAAAAGCCAAGCAAACTGAACGTAGAGATAATTTTTACCTAACCAAGAGTCAGGCTTTACTTTGGCAAGTTCATATCTGACTTTTCCTGTTTTGGTATTTTCGCGCTTAAATTGTCTTTGCTTACCCAAGGCGCGAGGAATTTGCGATAAAAAAGACAAAGGACAAATACGTCGCCATACTTCATGTCCAAACACTAACAAAATGAAAATCGCACTAGGAACAACCGCACCCCAAAATATTGTAGTACTCAAAGGATATGGCTGTTCGACTAAGCATTCTCCCTGTACGGAAATACAGCTATCTGGTAAACGTAGAGGACTCCAGGGATGATCTGGCTCAGTTAAAACTGGAGTCCAAGGATCGTAAAATAACGATGCGATAATCAACACCCATGCGATCGCTAATACCCAACGAACCCAGTGCATTTGTTGCTCAGATACCTGTGCAAACTTAAACATAGATGAAATTTATTATTTTCTTATCAATGTCTCAAGCCCCTTCTGATTGATTATTATACTAGTGCTTTGTCAATTAATTAGTGTGGTTACTTCCTATTTCCTATTTCCTATTTCCTATTTCCTACTTCCTATTTCCTACTTCCTTACTTAACCAGGGTTCTGGTTATATTTGACTAATCGCGCCTCTTGCCATATCTGCAATCGCTTGATCTGTCGCTTTGGGTAAATGATAATAAATACCACCAGCTTGTTTAGCTAATTCTTTGGCAAAACCAGTGGAGACAAAACGGCTTTCTGTATCAATTACCAGTAGTTTCATACCTAAAGCGCGGATTTTACCAGCAATATCTAGTAATTCCTCTTTAATATTAGGTTTTTCTGCTCCTTCTTCTGGTGGTTCACCTAAAGAACGAGATAGAGGAATATTCCCTCGACCATCGGTAATGGCGACAATCACTACCTGACCGATATCTCCCGACATTTGAGCGTTAATGCCCACGTTTACCGCCTGGGTTAAACCATGAGATAAAGGCGAGCCTCCACCGCAGGGTAAGGTTTCTAATCTGCCTTTTGCCATTGTAATGGAACGTGTAGGGGGTAAGAGAACATCGGCTCGTTCACCCCGAAAAGGAATTAATGATATTTGATCGCGATTTTCGTAAGCTTCGGTCAACAGACGCATTACCGCACCTTTTGCCGACTGCATACGGTTTAATGCCATTGAACCAGAGGCATCGACTACAAACACAATCAATGAGCCTGCTTTCCGTGCCATGCGTTTAGAACGTAGATCGCTTTGCTCAATAATTACTTTACGATCTGGGTGACGTTCTCTTCGAGCTTTTTGATAGGGTGCAGCACTACGCAGGGTAGCATCAACAGCAATTCTTTTAACTTTTCCTTTGGGAATCATCGGCTTGATATAGCGTCCCCGATCTTCAGAATAAATCAAACTTCGCGCTCCCGATTTTCCTTGACGCTGCATAGTTTGAGCAAAGGTCAGCACACTCGGATCTAATACTACCCCTTCAATATCAAAGACAAATTCATCTGGTATGGCAGGAGGTTCTTGTTCTTGTTCGGGTTCTTCCTGTTCTTCTTCAGGTTCATCTTCGTCTTGATCCTGATTAGATTCATTCTCTGGCTGCTGTGGAGGCGGTGGTGGTTGGGGTGCGTCTTCGGGAGGGACTTCAATCGTAGTTGCACGGGGAACAATCACTAATTCTACGGCTTTACGTAAATCATCCGCAGTCACGCTATCGCGACCATCTAAGGCTGCACAGGCTTTAGCTACCCTAACGGCAAATAATTCCGCTCGGTGTCCTTCGACTGAACCTCGAACTGCTTCCTGTACCAAATAAAGAATTTGATCGTGAGTAATTTTAACTTCCTTAAGCCATTCCCGTGCCAGGATGATATCAGTTTTGAGACTATCGATATCTTGCTCATAAGCAGTGATAAATTCCTTGGGTGAATTAGTAAAGTCAAGTACCTGGTTAACGGCTTCTACCCGTTGTTCTAAAGATAAGATGCTATCAGCAGAAAGAGCGATCGCAATTCGATCTAAAAGATGTTCTCGCAAGACTCCCTCTTCGGGGTTATAGGTAGCAATTAAAATTGGTTTGCAAGGATGCTGAAAACTAATGCCTTCCCGTTCGATAACATTACGTCCATCAGTCAAAACTGTTAGAAGTTGATTGGCAATTTGATCATCTAAAAGATTAATTTCATCAATATATAAAACTCCCCGATGTGCCTGTGCAAGTAGTCCTGGTTGAAATATCGGCTCACCACGCTTTACCGACTCTTCGACATCTACTGAGCCTAATAGTCTATCCTCTGTTACTCCTAACGGTATCTGTACAAAAGGAGCAGGAATAATTTGAGTAGGCAGAGCTTCTAAAGCAGTATCCCCATATTGGGCAACAGTATCATCATCCCATTCTTGAGGGTTGGTCGGATCGCAATTGTAAAGAGAATCTTTAATAATTTCAATGGGAGGTAAAAGATTGTAAATTGCCCGTGCCATCACCGATTTAGCCGTACCTCGACGACCTGCGATCGCTACACCTCCCAGTTCAGGATCAACAGCAGATAGGAGTAAAGCTAGCTTGATTGCCTCTTGTCCGACAACAGCAGTTAAAGGAAAATTAAAATTTTTAGGGGCAGTAGTTACAGCAGACATCGCGATCGCCTTAGAATTCCTTTTGGATAGTAAAACTCAGTAACTTTTTACTTTAATCTATTTAGGGGGTCATTTCATTGAGCATTTAACATTTATCATTTACCAATTAAGATTAATAGTTTTTACAATCAACAATCAACAAATGGGCTTAAAAGCGGTTTTTTTGGATTTTAGTGGTGTAGTCATTGATGATGAAGAGATTAATCAGGCATTAGTTGCAGACATAATGCTAACTGAGAATTTGCGTCCAGATGCGAAGGAATATGCTCAGTATTGTCGTGGTAGAAGCGATCGCGCTGGCTTAAAAGATATTTTAGCTAATCGAGGTCGTATTTTGCCTGACGCTTATCTTAATCGACTAATTACTACTAAAACTCAAGCTTACAGACAGAGAATTGCAGAATTATTAGAATTACCTCTTTCTCCCCATTTGTCAGAATTTTTAACCCAGTTAAAAACAGAAAACCTGGCTATTGGTTTAGTAACTGGCACACCGCGATCAGAAGTTGAATATATCTTACAAAGAGCAGAACTAATTACCTATTTTGACGTTATTGTAGCAGGGGATGACTTAGAAGATAGTAAACCAGAACCAGATCCCTATCTACTAGCAGTTAAAAATCTAAATTTACAACCTTCAGAATGTCTAGCGATCGAAGATAATCCTGTCGGTATTGAAGCAGCAAAACGAGCAAAGATACAAGTTGTAGGTATTTCTTATATTTATCCTCTCCATATGTTGCAGCGTCAAGCTAATTGGACAGTTGATGATTTCTTAGACATTGAATTAGATCGAGTTGATAAAGTATTATCTCAGACTTGATTTAGTAGATATACTTAAGTTTTATTCTTTTTTTTTGTATGATTGGGAGGCTAAATTGCCAAGAAAACAAACGTAAAAATGATGAAAAAAGTAATTACGACCACGATTCGTTCAGCAATACGGCGATTTGGAATTGATGTTGTACGATATCGAGATAAAAAATTTCTCCCAGTTAAGTACCCGTTCGATTTCAGCGAGAGAAATATCGAAATATGTAATGCTGTAAAACCTTATACGATGACCACCCCAGAAAGGGTTAATGCTTTAATCAATGCAGTTGATTATCTTGTGGCAAACAAAATAGATGGAGCTATGGTTGAATGTGGAGTCTGGAAGGGTGGTTCAACAATGGCAATGATGTTAGCCCTTAAAAAGTTGCAGAATGAAACTAAAGACTTTTATCTCTACGACACTTTCTCTGGAATGACTGCGCCTGGAGATGTGGACGTTTCATATCAAGGGAATAAAGCTTACGAGGAATTTTCTAAGTTTCAAGTCTCTGAGGATACATCAGACTGGTGTTTTTCTTCTTTGGAGGAGGTAAAGCAAAATGTGTTTAGTACTGGCTATCAACAAGACAAAATCCACTTTATAAAGGGAAAAGTAGAAAATACCATCCCAGAAAATCTGCCTGACAAAATTGCCTTACTTAGACTTGATACTGATTGGTATGAATCAACCAAGCACGAGCTAACTCACTTGTTTCCACTCATACAGCCCAATGGTGTTTTAATTATTGATGATTACGGTTATTGGCAAGGAGCAAGAAAAGCTGTAGATGAATACATTGCCGACAATAATATTTGTATTCTTCTTAATCGCATTGATTATACAGGACGTATCGGTATAAAGATTTAGGGCGTTCGCTAAATCACCAACGCCCTAATTTTGTACGGCTAGATCATGCGCGATCGCGATACAGGTTTGCAGATCGGCATTGGTTTTGATTCCTTGAAGATTAATATGGGTTGCTGCTGCTTGATAACCTTGAGCTTGTAAGGCTGTGATTAAATGCGATCGCTTGGGGAGATCTAGTTTTCCTCGGCGACCAATTTCCCGTAATGTATAAAAATAAGGCGGTAAGTCGATTTCATCTAGCATTAAACTTAGTAATTTAACTGGCTTCTGCCATCTCCATGCTTGAGCTAGGTTTATATAGCGTTTTAGCTGTTGTGGCTCATGTAATCTACCTAACCACATTGCCCCACTGACCGTTACAGCAGGCTCGGTACAGCTACAGCGAATTTGATTTAATTTACGCCAGGTAATAGTTTGATAGTTACCGCAATGATGACAATAAGCAAGAAAACCGTAATTAAGATCATTTAAACAAGGTTTGGAAACTAAACGTAGCATTAAACGATAAGTTTCGCCTGTGAATAGCGAAAATATGGATTCAATTCCTAAACCTTTGGTGGCTGCTTGCTGTTGAGTTGTGCCAATTAAAATTCTTAAAGCTTGTTCGTGGGCTGCGGGGTGAGAACGAGCGATCGCGCCATATACTTGCATACTTTTTTCTGGCGGATGTCCTGTTAAGGTGCGTCCATCGGTACAGGTAAGATACATCAACCCTCCGATCTTCGTTGCCCATAGCATTGTATTGAGATAGGGGACGGCATTACCAAAACAATCTACATCAACCAAATCATAATAGTCACGGCGTTCATAACAACTAAAAAACAGCCGATGGGCATCATAATGAGTAATCTGATAACAGCCAGTCCCGATCTCTAAGTTTAAGTTTTGCTGTAAAATAAAATTATTGTTGGGATTGCCTTCATTTACCCACAAATAATCAGCTTCGCTTTCTTGCCAATAGCGTAAACTACGTACTCCACAACCAGCTAAAGCATCTAAAACTCTAAGACTTCCAAAATCCTGTTTATAAACAGTAGCAGCCAAAACTCCTAAGTCACGAACCAACTTGCTTTGAGGGTTATAAAAAGCATTCCCCACTTGAAATTTCGCTTTTCCTTCCTGATGCCAAATATCCTGCTGATTCAAATCAAAGTCACTCCGACATTAGTTTTAAGCTTTTTATTTTTTATTTTAGAGGGCTTATGCCATAAGCCCCTACGTAATTAAACAGCAAAATTTTGCTCGACAACTCGCACCAGTTTATCTGTCCAATAGCTAGTTAGCTGCTCATCAGCAGCTTCCACCATCACGCGAATCAAAGGTTCTGTTCCCGAAGCCCGAACCAAAATTCTGCCTTGATCTCCCATAGCTGACTCAGCTTGAGCGATCGCCTGTTGTAGAGGTTCACATTCCTGCCACTTACTACGACGTTCTCGATCTTCTACTCGTATATTGCGTAGAATTTGCGGATAAGTCTGGAAGCTGTTATCTACTAATTCTGCTAGAGAACTTCCCGACTGGGATATTAACGCAGCTAAATGTAAGGCTGTTTGAATACCATCTCCTGATACCCCATGATGATGACAGAGAATATGTCCTGACTGTTCTCCTCCCAGCATTGCGCCTGTAAGCCACATCGCCTCTTGCACATAGCGATCGCCAACAGCCGTGCGCTCCATCTTGCCCCCCAAGCGTTGCCAAGCCCGTTCAAAACCTAAATTTGCCATGACTGTGGCGACTATTAAATTGTCTGGTAGTCGTTGTTCTTGTTTTAGTAAATCGCCCCAAAGATAGAGGATATAGTCACCATCAATAATTCTGCCTTGACTATCTACCGCCATTACCCGATCTGCATCTCCATCAAAGGCAAAGCCGAGATCTGCTTGATATTCCTTAACCCCTTGTTGCAAAATTTCTAGGTGAGTTGAACCACAATTAACATTAATGCGATCGCCATTAGCTAATTGATGTAGACTAATTACTTCTGCCCCTAATCGTTGAAAAATCGCTGGCGCAACTCTGACTGCTGCTCCCCAGGCTAAATCTAGGACAATTCGCATCCCCTTAAAACTCAGATTTGATGGTAGGGAAGCTTTTAATAATTGAACGTACTGCTTAACTAATTCAGGACGGTAATAATGTTTTCCCCAGACTTGATCTTGCTGTTCTAACTGATTACTTCTTAAATGAGCTTCGATTTTTTGAGTTAAAGTATCAGCTAATTTAGTCCCTTTCTTACCAAACAATTTAATCCCATTATCTTCAGGAGGATTATGGCTAGCAGAAATCATAATACCGCCAATTGCCTCACTATTACTGGTTAAACTTGCTACACAGGGAGTTGGACACAAACCCAAATGCCAGACTTCTAAACCTGCGGAAGTTAAACCTGCTGCGATCGCTGATGCTAACATATCGCTAGAATTACGCGAATCTTGCCCAATAATAATAGCTCCTTTATTGCTAGATGCTGCTTCTAAAACTTTACCTGCCCAATAACCCAATTGCAGCGTAAATGAAGCATTTAAAATCTCTCCTGCTCTGCCACGAATCCCATCTGTTCCAAATAAAGGGGTTTCAGACAGTTGACTGACACCTAATGCGCTTGTTGCTAAATTACTCACACCCAATATACTCCTTTGTTAAAAACAGCAAATTTAAATAGTTTTTTTGTTTTACTAAGCTGTTTTACAATTAGCAAAAATTGTACTACTAAACCTGATTTTTGCAGTCATCCTTACTATATATATAGCAGTTCTATTTTTTGACTCCTGACTAATTTAAATTGCTATATTCAATAAAATAAGCGATCAATTGCAATTGTAGGTAAAATCTTAATTTCTGTTTTGTCGCACTAAGTATTATTATTTGTCGTAAGGAGCTTATAGTTTTTGTTAAAGATTTATTGTTTGTAAAATACTTTCCATTTCCTCTAAAGTTAACCCAGATGCCAGATATTGAGGATTACTAGGATCATAAGGACTAGCAAGGCGATCAATAGAAATAATAATAGAATCAGGGGCAATTATTGGCACATCAGGATCAAAAGCAGTGGCTCTCTCCAAAGAACTAGAAAATCCAGCATAAATCATCACAGTATCAGATTCACCAGAGGCAGTTTCTAGGTTGACTATTAATACTTCTTGTTTACGCTTGAGAGTATACTTTTCTAAACGTATAGCAATTGATTCAGACATACTTTCATTGAACATTAAACATTAAACATTGAACCTCGTTGATAAATGATAAATGATAAATGAAGTGACTCCTCTCTCAACTATTGATTTAAGTGCGTAACAGCTTAATACCGAATCACAATAAAATTAGAAATTGATAGGGTTCAAGAATGAGTTTTTGAACGGTAGAAATGGTTTTACCAGAAACAATATTGGTAAGAATTTTTCGCATCCCCAATAACCTCAACCGCTTGGCAGAAATTTCTTGCTCTTGATCGCTAAAATTAGCCAAAACTAAGACATTTTGCTCTGGTTGAGAACGAAAATAACCAAAAATACAATCATTGCCAGTATCTACAATTTCGGTTTCTGCTAAACTAAAAGCTCGGTTTTGTTGACGAATTTGAATTAATTTAAGTAGTCCAAGATAAATTTGACCTGGTACACTTAAACTATCTCGTCGTTTTTCAGCCCGTTCCCAATTAAACGCTGAACGGTGAACCCAGCGACTATCTCCTTCTTTTTCTGGATGTTCGTTATAAGTATAATCGTTTAAAGTTCCTAATTCGTCTCCCAAGTAAATTAGCGGAATTCCGCCAATAGTTAAGATAATTCCATGCAATAAGAGAATGCGCCGAATTGCTAAATCTATTTCTGTGGGATCGCTTTCACTGGTAAGCTTTTCTAAACCGCACAAAGATGCAGTCGTGCCAGAAATACGTGCCTCCCCTGTTTCTAACCTTTCTTGAAAAGGCAGACCTTTGGCAAAACTACTTTGAAATCGACCAGTATAAAATTCCGTCAGAAAGCGTCGATGATCGTAAGGATTAATATACAACTCGCGCATATCATCGTCAGAAATTCCCCAACCAATATCATCATGACAGCGAATATAGTCAACCCAAGCACAGCCTTCTGGTAAAGCAAATCGCTTTTCCATCCCATGACGCAAAAGACGTACATTTCTGACTGCTAAAGCATTCCATAAGAGTGCCATTAACTGAGGATTATAGGATAAGGGACACTCTTCTTGACTTATATAACGGGTTACTTCGTCAGGGTGAACGATCGCTTCTGATTTAAACGCCATAGCAGGGGCAGCAATTTTAACTACAGCGTTAAATGCCTGTAATAAAATATGGGCTTCGGGCAGATTTTCGCAACTAGTTCCTAATTTCTTCCACAAAAAAGCGACTGCATCTAAACGCAAAATTTCTACTCCAACATTGGCAAGAAAGAGCATTTCTTCGACCATGCTGGTAAAGACTACAGGATTTTCGTAGTTTAGATCCCATTGAAAATTGTAAAAAGTTGTCCAAACCCACTTGCGAATTTTATTTTTGTAGGTAAAACAGCCAGGACGTTCATCGGGAAAAATTGAATTAATATGCCTTTCAAAAGCATCAGGTATTTCTCGGTTGGGATACATCCGATAGTATTCTTGATAATCTGGATCTCCTGCCAGAGCGCGTTTTGCCCATTCGTGTTCATCAGACGTATGGTTAAACACAAAATCAATTACTAAACTAATTCCGTGTTGTCTTAATTCTGTCGCTAACTGTTCCAAATCCTCCATTGTTCCCAGTGCTGGACTAACTTCGCGGTAGCTACTAACCGCATAACCACCATCATTATCGCCTTCAGGAGATTTAAACAAGGGCATCAAATGTAGATAGGTGATACCCAATTCGGTTAAATAAGGAATGTGATCGCTAATTCCTTGAAGATTACCAGCAAATAAATCGACATAGCACATTGCCCCCACCATACGATTAGATTGATACCATTGTGGATCGGCTTGTCGTAAGGCATCTAAAGCTTTCAGGTCATCAGATCGCTTTAACCACATTTTGGTAGTAGTGGCTAAGATATTTTCGAGATGATAAAAAAAATCGTATTGATTGCCATATAACTGATAAAGCAACCTAAACAAACGGGGAAAATGAATTTTAATGCGCTGAATGTAACCTTGCCATTCTACATCCTCAACGCGATCGCTAAAACGTTCTTCTAATCTTGGCAGTAAACGCGACAAGGAAGTAGCACTTCGTTTTTCCCAAGAATCGACTTGACCCATACGCTGTGATAATAATCTCGTTGTGATTAATTTAAAGACTCAACTTAATTATTGTCGCTTGATTTTCGGTTTTTTGCTGGGTAATGTCTTTCTCAGGCAATTAAGCTGTCACGCATTAATTTACTGGTTGTAATTGGGGTTAGGGTTTAGGGGATAGGGGTTAGGGAATTTTTAGGTATGCAATTTAAATCAATAACAGCTTATTACTATAAATTTTACAATTCTGAATTGCTTTCGGGAGCAATTTCAATTTCTGTCATTGATCTAGTAGTTTTAGCTATTTCTTGGTCAGTAATTAAATCTTCAAATTCATTAATGTTAACGCCAATTTTTTGACAGGCTTTATGCAAATTGTCTTGAAATAAATTAATATTGTGTTCGTAACCAGACTGTTTGGCAGCAACTTCAATTCCTTGCTTGGCATTTGCCTTAGCACAGTTAATTAATTCTATTCCTTGAAGCATTTGTTATCTCCATTAATATTATTTTTTTATTTTTTAATTACTTGAAACTACTTGAGACTCTAATTTTGGCTCTTGAATTCTAGTATTTGACTTTTGTAGGTGATTTTCTAAAATTTCCAGATTGCGGATATTGGCTTTAAAATAAGCATCAAAAATATCTCCAACTAAAGGAATTGAGCCAAAAACTGTTTCAATCGCTACGTTACCAACCATTTTGCCGATTTCTTCTTTCTCTAATTTAAAACGAGTAGCGAGATAGATCATATAGGCAGACATAAGCGCAGCAATTAAATCTCCACCTCCTGGTACTAATCCTAAAATTGGATCTAAACCAATACGAAATTTAGTTCCAGGAATACCAATGGCTGTATCTAAAAGATTGGCAAGCTTGCGAATCCTTTGAAGATTTTTTAACTGTTGAATTTCATTCATCAAATATCAGTTTTTTAAATATATTCTTCTAAGTTTATAGCGATCGCCTTTTTTTTTCTTCTTTCTATAGTTAGATTTAAATAAATCTTGGGATAGACGCGATCGCCTTTAACTTTGATTTATCTTTTGGCTATAAGAAACAAACTACTAATTACATGATTTATAGTGAACTTGAGAGAGATTCTACTCTAACTAAGGAAGATAACCAGAAAAACTTAGTTATTGATAATTATTTTGCCACTATCAATCGAGAAGACTTTGAGCAGACTGCTGCTTTCTTTGCTGAAGATGGAAAATTACTAGCACCCTTTGAAGAGCCAATTCTTGGCAGAGATGCGATCGCTTTATATTTGCAGAAAGAAGCAAAGGGTATGAAATTATTACCTCAAAAAAAGATGTGCGAATTAACAGCAGATAATGTAGATAAAATAAAAGTTACAGGAAAAGTTAAAACATCTTTATTTAGTGTTAATGTCGCATGGTTTTTTAATTTTAATTCTGAGCAACAAATTACTGAGGCTAAAATTAAATTACTAGCATCACCACAAGAGTTATTAGGATTAAGAAACTGATTACTGATAAATAATTAGTGACTGGTGATTGGTGACAGGGAATAATCTTTACTTATTACTTATTACTTATTACTTATTACTCATTACTTATTACTCATTACTCATTACTCAAAACCAATCTATCTGTAGTCACATTTTACTTAAAATAGTTATCTATCTTTATATAGTTACTCATTTTCACAACAATAAATAATCTAGAGATCAAGAGCATAAATTGCTTAAATTACTAAGAAATTAAATCAAAAAGGAAATCAATAAATAATATGGCTACACCTACTTCAGAACAAAATGTTTCTCGCGCACTCAGCAGCTACAACAGTTTATCTACAGATGACAAACTAGCTTTACTTTGGTATGTGTACACCAAAATGGGAACTTCTGTAACCCCTGCAGCACCAGGTGCAGCATCAGATGAAATTGCCGAAGGTTTGTTTAATCAAGTTAAAGATTTGTCCTTCGAGGAACAAATGGAAGTACAGCGCAATATTATTGAAAATAAAGATAACCTAATTTCTCGCGAATATGGTTCTTTGAGCGAAAATACCAAACTATACTTCTGGTATCGTTTAGCACAGGGAATGGAAGCAGGAACAATTATCCCCGTACCTGATGGCTATGAACCTAGCGGTAGTGTAACTCAACTTTTATCTCTAGTTGAATCAATGGAATTCGAGCAGCAAATTACTTTCCTCAGAGATGCAGTAGTTAGTGGTGGTGCAGAGCCAAAAGCTGGTGGATCAATATAGTTTTAGAGCTTACGCAAGTTTAAAACTAATTAAAAATTATTTCATCAAAGCAAAATATCAACATGGAAAACGAAAACACAAAAGTAATAGCTAAAACTAATCCCGAAGATACAGAACCAGGAAAAGGTGCGCCTGGTAATCAAATTGGCGTACAAACGGCGCAACAGTAAATGATAAATAAAGTGTTCAAAAAGGGAAAAGGGGAAATTAATTTTTAATGCCTTTTCTCTTTTTTATTTATTGGGCGTTGCTGATTGAAAGTATGAAATTTAAAGTAAGACAGTTTTTAGTTTTTAGTTCTTAGTTTTTAGTTCTTAGCTTATTACTCATTACTTTTCCCCTAAAATCATTCAGCATAATTAACTAGCAACTTGCGTTATTACTCTAATAACCAGCCAAATAATTCTCCCAAGGTTAATTGAAAAGATTTAGCAAAATCAGGGACAGGTAAAACATTATTTGCATCTTCAAAAAATGCAGGTTGTTGCTGGGGATAATAGGCAAATATAGATTGTTCACTAGGGTCAATTAGCCATCCTAACTGTGTACCATTATCTAAACAGTGCAAAATATTTTTAGTAACCCTAGTATGGCTCTGCTCAGGAGATAATATTTCTATTGTCCAATCTGGTGCTGCTTTAAATAAATCTCCTATCTCTCCATTTTCGTCACGAGGAATTCTATCCCACGTAAACACTGTCACATCAGGTACAGTAGAACGTCCTCCGAAAGTACATCTTAGTTCAGGAAAAGCACGAGCGATTTTTTGCGGTTTCAAAGCAACATTAATAGCAGTAGTTAGCTCTGCTTGAATTGTACTGTGTTTTCCTTTTGGCATTGGTTTCTGAATAATTTTACCGTCAATAAATTCGCTGGCTGGTTTGGTTTCTGGCATTGCCAAAAATTCTTCTAAAGTGACGAGTTTGGATGGAGTTGTGACCATAGTTACTTGCGAATATAAACTCTCAACATAGTTAACTGTATTTTAGTCAATCAAAAATCTAAAATCGATAATCTACAGTTGATGGACTTTTTAAAATATCTATCTGTCCAAAGTTAGACGCTTTCACTTCGCCTATCCTACTAGCATCTAGACAAAGCAATAAATATAGGGATGCTTTTGGCTCTCTAGAGGAGAATTTTGTGACTGATAATAATAAAGAGATTCTGACTAATGCTGCTGGTATCCCCGTACCCAGCAATACAGTATCTAAATCTGTAGGGAAACAAGGCCCTTTACTACTAGAAGACTATACCCTTCTAGAAAAAATGGCACATTTTAATCGCGAACGTATCCCTGAACGGGTAGTTCATGCTATTGGTGCTGGTGCTTATGGGACTTTTACTGTTACTGATGATATTACTCAATACACCAAAGCCAAGTTATTTTCAGAAGTAGGTAAGCAAACTGAAGTTTTTGCTCGTTTTTCTACCGTAGCCAAGTCTAAAGGCGGTTCTGATATTTATCGTGACCTAAGAGGTTTTGCGGTTAAATTCTATACCGAAGATGGTAATTGGGACATGGTGGGTAACAATACACCGATCTTTTTTGTGCGCGATCCGATGAAGTTTATGGACTTTATTCGTTCCCAGAAAGAACATCCCCAAGAACACTGGCGACATGATCAAATGTGGTGGGATTTTTGGTCATTAACCCCCGAAAGTATTCATCAAGTATTGTGGCTAATGGGCGATCGCGGTGCGCCAATGGGATGGCGACACATGAATGGTTATGGTAGTCATACTTTTAGTTTTATCAATGAAGCTAATGAGCGCATTTGGGTTAAATTCCACTTTATAACCGATCAAGGTAATAAGTTCTTTACTGACGAACAATGGCGCAAAATGGAGGGAGTTGAACCTCGTTGGGCAACTAAGGATTTGTATAATGCCATTGAAGAAGGTAATTATCCTTCTTGGACAATGCATATCCAAACTATGACCGACGAACAGGCGCAAAACTTCCAGTGGAATCCATTTGATTTAACTAAAATATGGCCTCATGGTGATTTTCCCTTACAAAAAGTTGGCAAGTTTGAACTAAATCGTAACCCCGAAAATTATTTTGCAGAAGTAGAACAAGCAGCCTTTTCTCCTGGTAACGTTGTTCCTGGGATTTCTTGGTCGCCAGATCGGATGTTACAAGCGCGAATTATGTCCTATGCTGATGCTCATCGTCATCGTTTAAGCGTTAACTACGATACTATTCCTGTTAACAAACCTCACGCAACTGAAGCCAACGATCCTTATCGTGATGGTTTGATGCGTACTGACGATAATAAAGGTGGACGCGTTAATTATAATCCTTCTCACGAAGCCTATCCCCAACCAGACAAGCGTGCTGAAGATCCACCATATCATGTCTCTGGTATGGCTGCGCGGATTGAACTAGACGAAAACGACCATTACGATCAAGCACGTATGTATTACGATATGCTTGACGATGGAGAAAAAGAACGTCTATACAAAAATATTGCTGGTAGCTTGGGTAAATGTAGTGAAGAGGTAATTAAAGACCAGATGCAGCTATTGCAAAACGTTTCTCCTGAATTAGCAAATAAGATACAACAGGCGATCGCGACTACTCAACCACCCCAACCAGAACCTAAACCAGCAACAGTCTAATACAAATTGGATTTAATTTAATCAAATTGTGATGGTAATTGGGGATTAGGGATTGGGTAATGAGTAATGAGTAATGAGTAAATAACTTATTCCCAGTCACCAGTCTTTAGTCACCAGTCACCAGTCAGCAGTCACCAAAAATTTATAAATGAACCAATCAGATAATTGGATTGATATTTCTTTAACGATTTATCCAGGAATGCCTTATTGGCCAGATAATCCGCCTGTAAACGTTGAACCTAGTCAATGTTTGGCACACGGGGATGTGTGCAATGTTTCTAAACTGACGATTGGAACGCACACAGGAACACACGTAGACGGGATTAATCATTTTATTAAAGGTGGCATGGGGATCGATCAAATACCTTTGGATGCCACTATTGGCAAGGCAAGGGTTATTGAAATTCAAGATTCTGAATCAATTAAAGTTGCAGAAATAGAACCTCATAATATTCAAACAGGCGAAAGAATTTTATTTAAAACTCAAAATAGCGATCGCGCTTTAAAATCTGATAAATTTATCGAAAATTTTGTGCATATTTCTACAGAAGCAGCCCAATATTTAGCCGAGAAAAAAGTCCGTACTGTCGGCGTTGATTATCTCTCTGTTGGAGGTTATCAGGGTAATGTTGTAGAAGTACATCAGGCTTTATTGGGTTCAGGAATCTGGGCGATCGAAGGTTTAGATTTGTCTCAAGTAGAACCAGGGGAATATGAATTAATTTGTTTACCAATTAAGTTAAAAGATGGTGATGGCGGTTTGGCTAGAGCAATATTACGACCTTTAAAAGTAAAAAGTAAAAAGTAAAAAATTATAAGTTTTTGGTAAAAGTCGAATATTTATTAGTAAAGTAAGTCTTCCGTTAGATGGAATGGGAGTCTAATAATAATATTTTAAAATTAGACTTGTTTAAAATACTGCAAAAATCAAGTAAAGAAAAGGGAGCAGTTTAATGCTATTAAAAAACAAAGAAGATGACGGTTTGATTGAAATTTCTGAGGTAACAGAGTTAATCGATCCTTTTAAGGATGAAGTATCTGGACAAATGCAAGAAGGTCAAAATGAACAGCCTCCAGAGCTTTTTAAGAAAGAAGATTTAGTATTTCCTTCTGGTGAAAGTTTACCTCTTTGTTGGTTAGATGGTAATTATAAGTTAAAAAAATAGCTCAACTTATTTGTGTATGTAATTAAAATGGTGCTATTTTTTATGAACAATATAGTACCATTTATTATGTTTGAGCATATATTTAGCTATTAATTTATAGATAAGTATCTATATTAGAAAGTATTAAACAAGCTCAAAACTGAAACCAGACCGTACCAAAAAGCGATCGCTTGGTAACTTCTTCATCATCTTTGATACCTGCGTTAAATAAATTCTGGACACTGACGGCTGCTTTAAAATTGTCTTGAGTATAGAAAATAGCTGCATCAGTTTGGAGATAACTAGGTAAAGTAAAACCATTAGCTGTATCGCCAGGTCGATTTCCATTGACTAAACAACCAGCACCAAAACCTAATCCTTTCCAGATACCTTGAGTAGCCTCATAGCTAGTCCACAAACTACCACTATGATGTGCTACTCCTTCAGCTAGACTACCAACTGTGATTTCTTCGTCTTTAGTAACTTGGGCATTTGTATAGGTATAAAACCCATATATCCACCAACCAGGAATTATTTGCCCTCTGATTTCTCCTGTCCATGACTGACTCTTTTGCTGATTAATTTGCAAGTCAAAATCTGGTTCATTGGGATCGATAGTAGTAATATTGTTTTGAGTTTCGTGGTAAAAATATAAGCTTGCCCACAAGTTACTATTTATTTCTGTTTCAATTCCTAGTTCAACACCTTGGTAGACTTCAGAATCAAAAGGTTGATTTTTCGCGTCTGTACCTTCCATTGATTCGGCAGAATAGCTAACAGTTGTAAAAATAAAAATATTATCGGTTAACTCATAATCAAGATTGATTTCGGGATAAAAATTATTATTTTCAATTGGTTCAATAGCAGGTAATTCAGGAAGATCTGTATTATCTTCAATGATTACATCTAAAGTACCTTCAAAATTTAGAGACAGGCGATCGCTCAGAGTAATTTCATGTTCAACAAATAATCCTAAATAGTTTTTTTTACTAATAAAATCTCTAGTTAAGTAAGGACTCGGAAGAACAGAATTGGTTAAAGTTTGTGTAACGGAAATTAAAGATTCAATTCCTTCACCTGAAATAAGAAAAGGATTTTTATTAACTTCTATACCAATTGTCGTTGCTTGTTCTAAAGTTGCAGTTTCAAACTCCTGATTTGTTTCTAAAATTAGATTATAAAACTGTTCTAAGGGAAATTCTTCGTAATCAAAATCTCGTTCTGTTGATTTTTGTGATGTAGAAATATTATTAGTTTGATCCCAAGTAATATAAGCAGCACGAAAAGAATTAGTCATTTTCCAGGTTGGATTAGGACAATACCTTTGGCTAGCTTGGCAACCGCGACTAATAATCTGTCCTGTAAAAGTTGGCAAAATATTTACTTCCCCAAATATTTATTATTAGGGGCGATCGTTGGATGTGCAATATGAAAAGCTTGTAGTTCAACAGGATTTGCCCATCCTACTGTAGGTATTGCTAAACTGAGTAGATTAGTTAATCCTAGGGAGGAGAAAGAACATAGAACTTTAGAACAATATTGATTCATCATTTGCGGTAGAAATTATTAAGATATTTTCTCAATAAATCGACTAAATTTCTAGACCTTTAATGATTAAATAATTTAATTGCGATATCGCCAGATAAATTTAAAAATTCTCTGCTAAAGTTGATTACTAGTTGACTATGGTTATAGTTATTGCTCTAATACCGAACGACCTTGTTTCCCCAAACGAATTAAAACAAAATAAGCTAAATAAATAATATAAATTACCAAACCTACTGCTCCCATAAAACCCAAGAATCCTTCGTTTCCAGGTTTGTTATGAAAAAAAGTACGATATGCTTGGGGAGCTTCTAGCCAAACTTGGCAGAAAGCCGTTTCCAGTCTACTATCAGAAAAGCCACAGGGGAGAAAAATAGATTTGGCGATCGCTCCTAAAACACAATACCCAGTAATTGCCCAACGCCAGGAAGTAAAGACTAACCTAAAAAGATTTTGAGGAATATCTCGAATCTCTTCATTTAAATCTACCCAAAACCAGAGAGAAATAAGAATCAAAATTCGCGCTGCCAAACTACTAATAAACCCAACTTTCCAACCAGGAATCAATAAATAAACTGTGATCATCAATAAACTAGCAACTCGCCAATAAATGATGAGTAGTTTTTGTATGGCTTCTTGTCTCTGGAATAACGCCCAAATTAACAATACTAAGGGAAGAATTACTGCTAGCAGTAGTCCTAAGCGATAGTCCATCCATACTAAAGGTCTAAACCAAATATCCATTTATATATTATCTGTGTTTAAGATTAAACGACTTTAAATTCTCTCTCAGAGTGCATCAATAATTGTTCAAAGTCAACGTCATCTTGCTGAAAAAAGATATTTTGTAGGTTGATAGCATTCCTTAGCAAAAAAAATAAAGATGAGAATATAGTATACCCTCATCTTTATTTAACGAATAGCTATTTAATTGTAGATTTAACAATTAATTGAAAATAACTATATTAGTCTTCGTAAACTCGGCACTCTAAAGCATCGGGATTATCATCACAATATATCTCTAGAGAGCTTTTTTGGGGAGTTTTTTGTTTTTGGTGTGATGCCTCAGCAGATAGTTCTTCTACTGCATCCCAAGCAGCAGCACATTCACCAGAATCCGATCCTTCAGTACTGCACACTTCTCTGGCGGTTTCTCTTTCTTTTTGTATTTGTTCTTGTATATCGCTCATATTAGTCCTCTTATTTGATTTTAAAGTTATATTATGCCATGCTAGCTTGTTTGATTATGATAATTACTCATACCTTTTGTCTAGAAAGAAATCCATCTAGCGTAAAATCGCGTTTTTAACATGGTCTGACCAAACATTCACTTTTTCTAAACTAGCATCACTTTCACTTTCTTGAACAAGGATCTATCTACAGAGTTAAAAATGAGATAGATCAGGAATTTCTAGAAAGCGTAAATAGCCTTTAAAAAAGTATGGTACTAGCCCACAAGTTACCTCTAAAACATCTTTATCCATTTTAATTGCCAAATCTCTGAGGGTACTTTTACCATCAAGTAGACGAGACATATTACTTAAAATAGTATCTGGAACTTGTTGTTTTAATTCATCATACTTATTAAGTAGAGGAGCATGATGAGGAGAACAAGAGGCTAAACCTTTACTTCCCCAGGTAGACCAAGCTGTTTGAGATTTAAAGAGCATTTATTCTAAATTAAGAAAGGCTAAAGATAAACTAAAACCAGCTTTTAATAAGTAATGGGCTGAAGTCTCTTGAGCGTTATAAATTAAGGGATCATGATACTCTGTCTGTAATAAGTCAAACAAAATTTCTTGACTACGATTATTGATTAATTCTTTTACTTGTTCTGTTGTGGCTAATTTTCTTTGTAGTAAGACATGAATTAAATTGTGCTTGGGCGATCGCACTTCTAGTTGATTTCTTAAAACTATTGAACTAGTATCTATCTTGGGTAAATAGTAGCTAAAATTTCTGCGCCAAGAGCGATTAATCTGATATCCGCCGTCTGCCCATAAATACTTACCCAAATAAAAAAACATCTCCCACTTTTTTTCGTCTTGAGATGTGATTGTTAAAATCCCTGTAAATTTTTGTCGGTGGAGAGTAATTAGTTGTTCTCCCAACTTACTATTGGCACTCATTAAATTTAGTCAAGAGTAAACAGCAAATTTGTTAATACTATTAAGATGGCAAGATGGCACAAAATTTAAAATTAGGTAAGCTTTTTTTGGTAGGAACTCCTATTGGCAACCTAGAAGATATTACCTTGAGAGCAATTCGGACTCTTAAAGAAGTAGACTTGATTGCAGCCGAAGACACTCGCTATACAGGAAAGTTATTAAAGCATTTACAAATTGATACTCCTCAAATTAGTTATCATGAACATAATCATAACTCTCGAATTCAGGACTTGCTAGATCGTCTACGAAGAGGAATACAAATTGCCCTAGTAACCGATGCAGGAATGCCTAGTATCTCTGATCCTGGAGTTAAATTGGTAGCAGCAGTAATTGCAGAGGGGATTACAGTAATTCCCATCCCTGGAGGTACGGCAGTTATTAGTGCCTTGGCTGCGTCAGGATTACCCACAGATAGATTTATTTTTGAAGGTTTTCTACCTCAAAAGCACCAAGAACGCCAAGCAAGTCTAGAATTATTATCCAGAGAAACTCGCACCATAGTTATTTACGAAGCTCCCCATCGGCTACTTAAAACTTTAACAGATTTAGCAGCAGTAGTGGGGCAAGAACGGGAAATTGTCTTAGCCAGAGAATTAACTAAAATACACGAAGAATTTTGGCGAGGTAATCTTGGTCAAGCGATCGCTTTATATACTCAAGAACGACAACCAAAGGGAGAATATACTCTAGTCTTACGAGGGGCAGTAACAACTAAAGTTACTATGTCGGCAGCAGAACTTAAAATAGAACTTAAAGAGTTATTAGCTCAAGGTATGACGCGATCGCAAGCTAGTCGTCATTTAGCTCAATTAACTTCCCTTTCACGGCGAGAAATTTATCAATTGGATTTGGATTTGGATGGTGATTGGTGATTAGGGATTGGTGACTAGGAATAAGCTTACTCATTAAATTACCTAAAAAAACTTGCTATCTGCTATCTGCTATTTTTGCAGTAAAAGCTGCGATCGCAGTATGTAAGGTGGGATAAATATGTTCGGTGGAAATCTTTTTTAGAAAACCCGCTCTCTCAAGTTGCAGATATAAATCCTGTTTGACTCGCGTTAGGGCAAAGGTAATGTTTTTGGTTGCTAATTCAGCTTGTAGTTCCAACAGCATATCAATAGCGGTGATATCGATTTCCACATTGGCTTCCATGTTGAGGACAAACCATTCTACAGGATGTTTTTCAGATGCAATTGCTTCGAGCGATCGCCGTTTAAAGTTTTCCGCATTGGCAAAGCACAACGGGGCATCGTAACGATAGATTACTAATCCTGGTATGGTTTTCGCTCCTTTCCAATCTTCAATATCATGTAAGCCTGCTAAACCTGGAACTTCACCTAATACCGCATCATGAGGACGGGCAACACGGGAAAATAGCTCAATTACCGATAAACTAACCGCAATACCTACTCCTACTAAAATGTCTGTAATTAAGACAGAAATCGTGGTGATGATCGCTAGCAAAAACTCGCTACGACGAAAGCGATATAGCCTGATAAATTCCGAGACTTCGATTAATTTAGTGGCAGCATAAATTACGATCGCTCCCAAAGCTGCGTTGGGAAATAATGCTAGTAGAGGACGTAGGAACAATAATACTAAAATTACTGTCACCATCGCTACCAGGGAAAATAATTGACTTTTGCTGCCTAAAGAATCTCCAATTACACCGCGACTACCACTACTACTGATTGGGAAACCCTGCATCAAGCCATTACCCAAATTAGCCACTCCCAAAGCTAATAGTTCTTGATTAGCATCAATTTTATATCGATTACGATTAGCAAAAGCCCTGGCAGTTAAGACATTATCAGAATAACCAACTATAGCAATTCCTACCGCCGAAGCTACCAGCGATCGCAAATCTTCAACAGGCACTTGCGGAATCACAAAATGGGGTAAACCAGCAGGAATTTCTCCCACTACCGCCACACCGCGATCGTCAAGTTGAAAAATGGCTACTGCTGCTGTGGAAAGTAACACGGCAATTAAGGGGACAGGTGAAGTGGGAAAACGACGCTGCAAGGCGAATAAAAATACTAAAACCAAAATGCTTAAAATCAGAGTAGGAGTATGAGCCAATGAAAGTTTACTGATAAACTCTCTCACCTGAGCAAAAAAAGCATCCGCTTCAATATCAATCTTGCCCAGCTTACCTAATTGTCCGCCGATCATAATTAGAGCTATCCCTGCCATATAACCAATCAAAATCGGCTTAGATAGCAAATCGGCTAAAAAACCTAGTCGGGCAAAATAAGCCACAATACAGACTATACCCACGATCGCTGCCAGTAAAGCAGCAAGACTCGCATAAGTATCAGTTCTAGTAGCTGCTAAAGGAGCGATCGCCACTGCTGTCATCACCGCAGTACTAGATTCAGGGCCAATGGAAAGCTGAGGTGAAGAACCAAATAGAGCGTAAATAATCATTGGGGGTAAAATCGCCCACAAACCTGCTACTGGCTCAACTCCTGCTAATTCTCCATATGCCATACATTGAGGAATTAAATAGGCTGCTACCGTTAAACCTGCTAAAACATCACCTCTCAACCATTCCTGACGGTAAGATAGCAGTTTTTTCAAACCTGGCATCGAAATCCTCAAAAGGTTACGATTTTTAGCTTTGGTCATAAAAAATACAAAAATTATACATCTTTATCTCCCTTAATATCCATATCAACAATTTGTAATAGATAGCGATTTGCGGAGCATAGCCGTAGGCATCGCTTTAGAGGTAAATTTGATTCAAAACTTAGAACTTTTGCACTTTGATTTTTTAACTAACAACCTGGTCTGAATAAAGATGGGGTTGAAAATTTGTAAATATTTCGTTGATAGTTTGGATGTTACCCAAGATTGCGATCGCATCATTCGTAGTATGATATTTCAAGCTTAGAAGCTGTGGTAATTTTTGGCGGTCGAGTTCGCTAACTCCCTCTTGAATATATTGATTAAGTACAAAGTCTAAAAATTCTTGTTGTTTGCCCGTGTATTTAGAAAAGATGAGATCTTTGTGTTTGATAACTCGTTCTCGGCGGGTCAGAGGTTTTGTCGCATAGGCGATGTAAGTGAGTACGTCAAAAAGGTCGCTTTGTTCGGTGTTGGTAATTTTGGCAATCTCTTTGAGCTGTTCGTCACCATAGCCTTTTTCTGCCAGTCCCGTGAGTAAAGATTTGCGAGTATCGGGGCGACTCCAGATAGTGCGTAATTCCGCCTCATCTCTAAAAAGTTTAGGAAGCTCACCAAAAAGCTGCTGCATAAATTCTTCGGCTGAAATAGGTTTTCCCGAACCATCCCAAAAGGTAGTTTTTTGAACGTATTCTAGTTCTCGCTCTTTGCCGTCAGCTAACTTAATTGTAATTTTTTGTGGCTTATTTGGAAGATCGACAATGTAGGGATTATCTGGTTTTTCTTTTACTCTATATGGTGGTTTACGGGGTTCTGGTGCGATAGGTTCGCCATCCCATTCTGGATCGTTAAAGTTCTCGTGAGCTTTGACAAAATCGTAGATGGTGAAATAGTCTTTGTTATCGAATAGACGAGTCCCCCGACCAATAATTTGCTTAAATTCAATCATCGATTTGACGGGACGCATTAGCACAATATTCCTGACATTTCTGGCATCAACTCCCGTAGAAAGTTTGTGGGATGTGGTGAGAATGGTGGGAATTGTCTTTTCGTTGTCTTGAAAGGTTTTAAACGGACATTAATATGTCTCCAAAGTCTGCCTCTTTAGTAGTTTTTCGAGTCCACGTTTGAGGCTTGCCTATAAATTTTTGACCAAACTCTTTTTTGCCTTGATAAAAAGGAAGACCTATACCCTCTTGATTATAGTATTCACCTGCTGGGGACTGCCCTGCGATAACCTCACATAAATCACCAATAGTAG
Source organism: Waterburya sp. (assembly GCA_051658085.1). Classification (GTDB taxonomy): domain Bacteria; phylum Cyanobacteriota; class Cyanobacteriia; order Cyanobacteriales; family Xenococcaceae; genus Waterburya. Next base: position 34,491 of record JBOFLX010000056.1, on the reverse strand, counting down.
AATTTATCCAATTTTTTTTCATAGTACCCCCCTTAATCTTCTGCTGGTTGAGCGAAGTCGAAACCAGCACTCTTATAGCATTTCCCCAATCCCCGCCAAAATCTCTGCACTCTTAGTATCCAAAGCCAAGTTGCAATATCACTTGCTTAATTATTGCTTATTCGTGTCTAATTATCCTGCATTAGCGATCGGGCTTCGGCTTCGCTCAGCCCTCAAATCTCTGGTCCTCAGATTGGATCTTCGGTTCTTAGATCTTCGGTTGGTTGAGCGGAGTCGAAACCAACATCCTCACCAGCATTTTTATAATGTGAATAATTCTGACACTCTGCCAAAACATGAAGAGAATTCCAATCGCTATTCATTAAAGCCATCTTCTTAGCTCGACTCCAGCCCTGCACTTGCTTTTCACGATAAAACGCATCAGCAACATGGTCAAATTCTTCCGCATATACTAATTTCACAGGTAGTCGCTTCTTTGTATGATTAGCCCCCAAACCATTTTGATGTTGCCATAAACGGAAAGGTAAATACTTCGTGCTTCCCGTGTAGAAAGAACCATCGGCACATTCGAGAATATACATATGAGGCATAATTTACGATTTTCTGTTGCTATGCGATCGGGCTTCGGCTCCGCTCAGCCCTCAGATCTATAGTTGGTCGATTTCTAATACTAATTCAGTTATATCCTCTTCGATATGTCGCTCTTTAATAAATAATAAAAAATCCAATAATTCAGATAGGAGAGGATCGGGAATTTGTTCAATTTCTCGAATAAGTTGTTCTTTGAGATTCATAGTTTGTATGTTCGTGTAGTATTTGCCTCATTATTAATTATCAACTACATATCATCCCCCTAATCCCTGCCAAAATTTCAGCACTTTCCGCATCTAACGTCGCAATTTCATCCAAAATTTCCTGCGGTTCCCGCAACGCCGATTCCTCAGCCTTATTTGGATTCTTCACCGACAGATCGAAGGACTCTAAATCTACCTTATCTAAATCCAAAAACCAAGACCGTTCCGAATCCTTAAACCCAGCCTGAAATTCGACAAACTCTTTTAAATCTTCATCGTTGAGGGGGTTTGTTTTTCCCAGACTGCGCCCTGGATCGAGTTGATAAAACCAAATCTTTTCTGTAGGTTTGCCTTTGGTAAAAAATAGCACCACCGTTTTTACTCCTGCCCCTAAAAACGTCCCCCCAGGACAGTCTAAAACCGTATGGAGATTACAAGTAGAAGTAAGCTCTTTTCGCAAAGCCCTAGAAGCATTATCCGCATTGGAGAGAAAAGTATTTTTAATAACAATTGCCCCTCGCCCACCATTCTTGAGACTTTTTATAAAGTGTTGTAAAAATAGAAACGCTGTTTCCCCAGTACTAATCGTAAAATTCTCTCGGATCTCCTTCCTTTCCTTACCTCCAAAAGGCGGATTAGCCAGAATCACATCATAGCGATCTTTTTCTCGAATCCCCTGGATATCCTCGGTCAGAGTATTGGTTTGGACAATATTTGGAGTCTCAATCCCATGCAGAATCATATTCATGATGCCGATGATATAAGCCAAGCCTTTTTTTTCTTTGCCATAAAAAGTTTCGGTTTGTAGCTTTTTAAGCTCAGTGGTGCTTAATTGAGGGTTACTGTGACGTAAATATTCATAGGCTTCGCACAAGAAACCCGCCGAACCACAAGCCCCATCATAAATAGTTTCTCCAAGCTGGGGTTTAATTACCTGAATCATCGCCCGAATTAAAGGACGTGGCGTTTGACATCCTCCCACCGCTAATTCGGAGTACCGAATATAGCGGGGGATTCCAAAGATTGCTCTTTAGGCTTCCTCTTTCCACGACCCGACTTATTTGGAGGAGTTTCCCCACCCAAACATCGGTCGATGTCTCCAGAGGCGTTTTCACTTCGACTACGCTCAGTGAGCGAAGCCGAACTGGACGTTCCTGTATGCCCTACAGTACGCAAACCTTTCTCTAATATGTTTCTCGCAGCGTTCCAATCTCTATCTTGCGTATGCCCACAATGATGACAAATGTGAGTCCTGACACTCAGAGCTTTTTTGACGACTTTACCGCAGTTGGAGCAATTTTGACTGGTGTAGTGCGGTGGCACAGCAATTGTGACCACACCAAAAACCTTGCCAAAATACTCAACCCAAGTACGGAAAGTCGTCCAAGCTGCATCACTAATTGATTTAGCCAAATGCCGATTTTTAACCATGTTACGCACCTTCAAATCCTCATAAGCTACCAAGTCGTTAGACTGGACTACGCATCTTGCCAACTTCACGGCAAAATCTTGACGCTGCCTACTTACTTTAAGGTGCTTTCTTGCCAGTTTGTTTCTCAATTTGGCTCGATTTTTTGACCCTTTCTGAGTCTTAGACATACGACGAGAAAGACGTTTGAGGGACTTTTCACTCTTTCTCAAATGTCTTGGGTTTTCAACCGTTTGACCATCACTATCGGTATAAAAATGAGTCAGTCCAACATCAAGACCGATAGTATGAGATGTGGGTTCTTTTTTCTCAAGTCTTTCTTGGTCGATACAAAACTGTGTGTAGTAGCCATCAGCACGACGAACCACCCTGACTCGTTTGATTTGCTTCAGTTGATAAAAGTGCAAATCGCGAGTACCCCACATCTTGAAAGTACCTGCACCAAAACCATCCGTAAAAGTGATGTATCTACGACATTCCGAAAGTTTCCAGCCTGTGGTCTTGTATTCTACAGAGCCATGAGTTTGTTCTTTCTTGAATCGTGGGTATCCTTTCTTACCTGGTTTATTTTTTTTGCAGTTATCAAAAAATCGAGCAATTGCCGACCAAGCTCTTTCAGCCGAGGCTTGTCTAGCTTGAGAATTGAGTTGACTTGCCCAAGAAAACTCTTGCGCCAAAACAGCACAATATGCACTCAAATTATATCGTCCGATGTCGCGGTTATCCATCCAGTATCTCAGGCAAGAATTGCGGACAAAACGAGCAGTACGAATGGCTTGATCAAGCTTGCCATACTGCTCTTTCAATCCCTCAAGTTTTGCCTCGAATACCAACATAGTTACGTCGTTGTATCTGACGTAATCTATCATATCATAGATCCTGTCCGCAATTCATCTCACCGCCAAACGGAGTACCGTTATGGCGGAAGCCTTCTTGCGGTTGAAGGTAATATTCCCCACCATTACGCCCTGCATTGCCCATATTCTTAATTCGAGTCTCGTACAAGTCCGACAGCTCGTGTTTCTGCTGTTGCGTTTGAAACTGAAGTCCGTCAATACTTTCTAGGACTTCCCGCAGGTTATAACCACTCTGAAATTTATTAGATAATCCCGAAAAGATCTCCCCAATCTTTGCCCCAAAGGTATTCTTAGCTGCATTACCTTTAAATCCTTTTAAATAAGGAAAAAGCTTTTCTCTCACGAAGTCAATCAAATCATCTCCTACGGGAGCAGATTTAATTAATTCTCCCGAATCATCCTTGGGATACGCCCAACTAGACCATCGATATTGCTCCTCCAGTAGTGGTTCGTAAGTTTCCCCAGTTAATAACGCTGTATTTTCTCGCTCAATTTCTAGGTCGTCGAGATACTTGAGAAAAAGAATCCAGGAAATCTGTTCTGCATAATCTAGCTCCGTCGCACAACCCGCCTCTTTTCGTAGAACATCATCAATATTCTTAAACTTCTGCTCAAACATAAAAATCGTAAACCGAATATTAATATCGATATGTTTATCTGCCTAAAAGAAATATTAACTTACACAGTGAGTATGCCAAGCTACACAAATTAGAAACAGAAAAACGTCAGGCAGAGGAAAAGTTTGAGGAAAACTTAAAGAGCTATATAAAGACGATAGACCAAAACAAATACGTTGATGATGTGGCTTTTAAATTAGCTATTAGACTACTTAACAATCAGTATTGCAGCCAATGTCTAAATCGAGTCAGTAAAACACTCAAAGAGCGTTGGCACGATTGTGATGCATGTAGCTTAAGCTGTGACCGAGACTATAACAGTGCCTTGTTAATTAAGAAGCTGGCTGTGGGCAGCAGTCAGGATAAAACGCTCCCCTCTTTAACAGATTTGTTAAGTTGAGGAGAATCCCTCGCCAATACGCGACGGGAGTGTCAATAGGTTTAGAAAAGACCGAACAAGAAAAAATCATATCTGATGTTAGAGAGAGATTTGATACCTTCTTGGACAATCCTCCTAATTAACTTGTCACCAATGCTTAATTCCCAAGCATCTGTAACTCATAAAGACTGGCATACAAACCTTTCAAAGCCAATAACTCCTCGTGGCTACCAGATTCTACTAATTCACCACGCTTGAGTACCAAAATTTTATCGACATTGCGGATAGTTGAAAGACGATGGGCAATAATAATAGCCGAACGATTAATTAGTAGTTGCTCTAATGCTTCTTGAATCATTGCTTCGGTGGAGACATCCAAACTAGAAGTAGCCTCATCCAAAACTAAAACGTGAGGATTACGAATAGCTATCCGTGCAAAAGCCAAGAGTTGTTTTTGTCCTCCTGAAAGATTTGTACCTCGCTCTCGCAAGACTGTATCGTAACTATTGGGCAGATCTTCGATAAAGCGATCTATATTAACCAACTTAGCTGCTTGTTGAACTTCTTCTAAAGAATAATTATCGCCCAAAGTAATATTGCGTTTGATATCGCCTGCAAACAAAAAACTTTCCTGTAAAATTACCCCAATATAGCGACGTAAATCCGCCTGGGGAATGTCTTTAATATCTATCCCGTCTACTAAAATTCTGCCCTTGGTAGGTTCATAAAGACGACACAATAAACGAATAATTGAGCTTTTGCCTGCCCCTGTCGGCCCAACTAATGCTACTTTTTCTCCAGGTTTGATTGTAAAATCTAAATTTTTAATCACATATTCATCAGGTTTGTAGCCAAACCAAACATTTTCAAAGCGAATTTCACCAGTTTTAGAGTTATTTTCGGTCGTAGTTACTAAAGTTCGATGTCCTTCAGCCATCGAAATTACTTTATCTCTAATTTCGATAGGTTCGTTTAATAATTCGGTAATTCGTTCAATTGCCGTAAACCCCGACTGAAACATCGTAAACTTATCAGCAAACTGGCGCAGAGGGTTAAATAAACGTTGAGCATAAAGAATAAACGCTGATAATGCCCCAAAAGTCATAGTGTCTTGCAGGACAAAAATACCACCAGCCCAAAGCACAGCAGCGATCGCCACTAAAGCAATCCATTCTAAAGTCGCAGATACAGCCGAATCATGAAAAATGGTTTTATCAACTTCTAGCCGATAGCGTTCATTAATTGAGCGATACATCTCGCTGTTATATTGCTCTCGTCGAAATAGCTGCACAATATTAATCCCTGTAATATTTTCTTGCAGCATAGAATTAAGTTTAGATAATTCTTCCCTGGCTTTATAGTTCGCTTTGCGATACTGTTGTTGGAAATAAATAATTAAGGCAGTGACAGGAATCAGCATAAAAACTAGAATTGAGGCTAATTTCCAGTTCACAAAGTAAATCGTCACTACAATTGCCACTATCGAAACAAAGTCACTAACTACCCCAATCGCACCACTAGCAAAGACATTGCCTAAAGCCTCAACATCGCTAGCAATACGAGTAATTAATCTACCTACAGGAGTGCGATCAAAAAAGCTGGCAGCTAAAGAAGTAACATGATCGAATAAATCTTGTCTAACTTCAGCAGTAATCTCTTGACCAATTTTTTGTACCAAGTAACCTTGTACTGAGGCAAAAGCTAATCTGATTAATACTGTTACTAACAATAACCCTACTAATAAATTAATTCCTTGACTAACGGATACCCCAGCTAAAAAACTCCAAGTTGGTTCTGATTTCAGCAGCGATATCGCTTGACCAATAATTAAAGGCTGAATTGAATTGGCCACCGCTAGAGGTACTAGCAGAATCAAACAAATAATTAGCGTACTTTTGCTTTGACGCGCATAGGGAATTAATTTTAAAAATAACCGCCAATCGTTATCTTGTCTAATCTTATCTGAATTTGGGGCAGCGATCGTCATAATTTCAATGGTTGCTAGCACAGAATATATCTGTCACGTATTAACTTTTATCTACTGTTTTTAATCTTTCATTCAAATTATGACAGTGAATATCAGCTATGTAATATATAAAAAGCTAGATCGGTAAATTTACAGTGATCAGATCTGACAGAATTTATAATTGTAGGTTACAAGTAGTTGCTTGTGCTTATGCGATCGCTATATGACTGAGTTGATTTTTGCCAAGAAAAAACCAAGATTAATCTTACCCAGATTACCCAGATAGATTATGAAAATTGACCAAACTCTTACTTGCCAACGTTGTCAATACGATTTCAATCCCCCAGAAGCCAAAGAATGCGTAATATGTAGCTATCCCCTCAAAAGAGCGTCTATTTCTCCTAAATCTAACTTTTATCAGTCAAATAAACCAATAAATAAACCCCAACTAAAGTCTCAGCAGCGTCCATCGGGACTATCAACTTTTCAATTCCTGATACCTGTAGTTTTATCTTTTTTCTTGCTGACAGTTCTACTAGGAGGTGGTTATTTATTTTTGCAGCGTCAAGATCAATTAAAACTATTAATGTCTCAAATTGATGGAGAACCTATTATAGACTCAAAAATCAAATCTTATCAGACAATGCAAGAAGTACCCGATGTACCAGCAGGATTGTTTAACTATGGAGGGGCAACTTGCTTTGCTGCTTTAACAAAGTACGGGATGAATGAGACAATTACAAAAGCTTATCCAGAATATCAATTGCGTTATACTGAGCCATTAAATTCTAAACCTGGCTGTAGCACTGGAATTGAAATGTTGCTGAATAGCGAACTTAGCTTTGCTCAAAATGGTCGTCCTTTACAAGATCATGAATACGCTAAAGCTCAAAGTCGCAATTTTACTCTCAAACAGATTCCAGTTGCCATTGATGGGATTGTTTTCTTTGTCAACCCACGCTTACCAGTATCTGGACTATCTATCAATCAACTTAAAAATATTTTTCAAGGCAAAATAACTAATTGGCAAGAAGTAGGAGGGCCAAACTTACCAATAGTGGCAATTAGCCAAGATCCCACGGTGCATATTACTATCAATTCACTGCTCAACAACGGTGAACATCTGGGCAAAAATGTCAAAATTGTTCGCGATTACACTACGGCTATGCGTCAAGTTGCTGCTACTCCTGGCGGTATTTCTGACAGTTCAGCAGCGATCGCCAGAGGGCAGAAATCAATACGAGGTCTTGGTCTGGCTTTAGGCGACTCTCAAAAGTACGTACTTCCTTTTACTAAGAATGGACAAGTTAATTTAGAAGCGTTGCGTAATGGCTCTTATCCACTGACACGCCGTCTGTTTGTTGTTGTTCGCCAAGATGGCACAATTGATGAGCAAGCAGGTATTGCTTATGCCAATTTGCTCTTGACGGCTGAAGGTCAGCAGATCGTTAAACAAGCAGGGTTTGTGCCACTGCATTAGTAGATTATTATTTACACAACAGTAAGCGGATGACTGACGACTCCCCAGTATAAATAACCTTTTTCATTTAAAGGAACATTTGTCGGTTGAGTATTCCCCTTGTCATCAGTTGCTCTTGCCTGTAATTTATAGTTGCCTGGAGTAGGAGTCCAATCTAAATCCCAGCACACCCAGGCTTGATCTAGATTAGGCGGACGTAATCTTGCTGGTTGCCAATTTTTACCTTCATCTAAACTGACTTCTACCTTGGCTATTTTTCCTGCCCCTGACCAAGAACGTCCTCGTAATAGTTGTGGTTTTGCCGTCAGTTTACCATCCCAAGCCAATTCAAAAGCACTTTTAACTTTTTGACTAGTTATTATTTCTCCTTTGGCTGGTGAATTAGCTTCTGGTTTATATTCGTTTCCAATTAAAATATATTTTTCGGTGTTCCAAACAGTGTAAATTGGTTTTTCAGAGACTTGAATTTCTCCTACCCATTTGATGCTAGAAATTCCTGCCCAACCTGGAACTAATAACCTTAAAGGAAATCCGTGATCTGAAGGTAGTAAATCTCCATTCATCGCATAAACCAGCAAGGTGTTTTCTTCTAATGCCTTTTCAACTGGAATTGGTCGCTGTACTTTTTTGTCATCTAGACCAACAGCCATAACATCTACTGCCGATTTTTTGAGTCCACTTCTTTCTAAGACTTCTCTTAGAGGTACTCCCGTCCATTCTGCTACACCAATTCCTCCTAATCTCCACTGTGTACCGCTAGCTTCTTCACCGTAAGCCTCCTTATAAAAAGATCTGCCATTCCCAGCACACTCGATGGCTTTAATTACCGAAATCGACGGCATGGAGATAATTTCATCATAGCTAAAAGATTTTGGTTGCTCTATACCCGAACCAGATAATTTGAGACTCCAATTAGCAGCATCTATACGAGGTGTAACACTATGATTGCGGACAAAAAATAGTCGATCAGGAACTATATAACCTTTATTGTACATATTTTCCCAGCGCATCTCTAAGTTGCTGCCAACCTGTACAAACCAATCAGGGCTTTTTGATTTAACCAGTGCATTGGGATCTGTGATTTCTTCCTCAGCTTTTACCTTGCCACGTGGTAAAAGATTAATTGTTGCTGCTCCTGCTCCCGCGGTTAAAATTTGAACAAGACGACGACGCGATATTCCTAATGCCTTAGCTCTATCCCAAAGCTGTTCATCTGCTCTAGCTTGGTCGTAGATTTGCTCGTTTAGTAAGTCTTTTCGGCGCATCTGTTTATTAAAATATTTAATTTCAATTGTCAGTTACAAGATAAAAAGCATTTTAGGGTTTTTGTGATCCCCTGCCAAGTCTGTCTTAATATATTTTGTAGTAAAGAAATATATCTTTGATTTTAGTAACTATAACTATTAATTATTAGCTTGTTCTACATATTCGAGAAACGAAATAGCTAAAGCATCTCGACACAAACAAACATATAATTTTTGAGTTATGGGTTTTAACTTTTCTAATAAACGCTCTTGAATTTTAAGTTCTAAATCAACTGTAGATATTCCCCATTGATTAAGAGAATGTCCAGTCCATTTTTCAAAATCACGCCTAAGTTTATGAGGAAGTTTATTTATTTGTAATTGTTCAGAGATTTGAGTAGCAACAATTATATTGATAGCTTGTGGTTGCTCAATTTTCTGGTTTAAATTTAAGAGAAATTGATTGGTTTTGCTTAAAATATCAATATATGTTTTAAGTTGTTGAATAATATCTAAAATTAACCGTGACAATAATCTATTAACTTCAGTATCAATTTGACAGCGATAGATAAATATGATCGCTCTTTTATATATTTCTCGCTTATTAGCTTGATTGTCTTCTTGTGGTTTTGATAATTGATTAGCTAAATTAAAAAAAGAATTTTCTGCCGATTTTTCCTTAGCTAGACTTTGCTTCTCTTCTGTCTCAAAAAAATGTTGGCAGTTTGATAAATATTTAACTAGCGATCGCAAACATTTTAACAAAGGAACTGGAGCAGTTTTTTGCCATAACGAAGTAAGTATTTTTTGTAATTTTTCTAAAGTTGCTGTCCGCAAAAATTGATAGTTTTGGTGTAGTTTATCTAAACAATTACTGTAAGTATTATTACTATTTTTACCATTAAACCAATGAGTAAGCTGTTGTTTCTTTTTAATTACTTCAAAATATGTATAAGCTGAATTTTTAACTTGAGTAAATAATTGCTCTGATATTAACTCTAGTTCTTCTATTAATGTTAGCTCATTACTTTCTCCTTGACACAAACAATCTTTGATCCAAGTTAATCCCAAGTCATCTAAACTTAACATCTTAATTATTTGTTGTACTGTAGGAGAACTTTTGTCAGAGTATTTACGCCAACAATTGATGATCTCTTTGGCTATTAATAAATTAATGTTTTCTAGTTTAGATGATTGCTCATTAATAGATGGTAGTTGAAGGCGATCGAGAATTCCCTTACCAATATAGATATTATTTCTTGTGACCGCGTAAATTGAAGCAATTAAATCTTCTTTGGTTGAATTTTTGAGTAGATAGCCTTTTGCTCCTGCTAAGATAGCTTGATTTAACATTCGACCATCTGATCCAGTTAGGATAATTGTTTTAGTTTGAGGATAATGTTGAGTAATTAAATATGTAGTTGCGATTCCATTCTGCAACGGCATATAGAGATCAATAATCGCTACATCAGGCTGTAGTTGCTTAACTTTCTCAATTCCTTGCTTTCCATTTTCAGCTATACCGACTATTTCTATTTCATTTTTTGTTTCAATTAGCTCTTTTAAAGTTTGAAGCACTAATTTTTGATCATCTATAATCAGGATGCGAATCATTTAGTTAAGCAATTCCACTTTATTAAACATTAAACGTTACTCTCTAACTTTTTCCCAGTCTTTAATTTATCAACAACTAGGTACGTAAGTTTTATATCTGTTATCTTATATCTTATAGCTTGTGGCTAACTCCACCAACTAATGTTCTTAACCCGAATTGAGGTTTTGTAGTATGACAACAACCGCTATTTTGGCTTACCTTTTAATCATTTGTTACTTTATCATTGAACGTTTGTTAAGAAAAGGAAAAAAGTCTCTCAGTTTACAAGCTGGTGAATTTGATCGAGGTAGTTCAAAAATTATTTGGATTAGTAGTTTATTAGGTATTGTTTTAGTTTTCTTGGCTACAATTTTAAACGTTTATAAAATTGGCTTTTGGAACAATATTTATCTTGCTTGGACAGGAATAATCTTAATGCTAGGTGGACTAGCAATGCGATATTGGGCTGCTAAAGTACTTGGTGAATTTTATACTAGAACATTACAAACAATTTCAGGGCAACAAATTATTACTAAAGCACCTTATAGCTATATTCGACACCCTGGTTATTTGGGTACATTCCTGATAGAAATTGGTGCAGGTTTAGCGATCACAAATTGGATTATTTTATCAATAATTCTGGTTATCGGTATATTATCACGCGTTTATCGTATCCAAATAGAAGAAGAAATGTTAAAAACTGTATTTGGAGAACAATATCAAATATACTCAGAACAAACTTGGAGACTAATTCCATTTATCTATTAATCACATTAATTATCCTGGTGCTGTAACTATCAGTGGTAAGTTGGGAAATGATGCTAAAACATATCAGGAAAAGCGAGTTAAACAAGCGATAGAGATAGTTAAATCATGAAAGTAAGCGATCAATATCATAAATGGATTGAATGGAGCGAAGAAGGTCAGGTTTATATTGGAAAATGTCCTGATTTAATTACAGGGATACATGGAGATGATCCTGTAAAACTCTATAGTGAATTATGTGAAGTAATAGAAGAAGTAATTCAGTATTTTGAAGCAGAAGGTAAAGCATTTCCTCCGTCTCGCACTCGCCCTATGCAAGAAATTTCCTAGTAATATCATCACAATAGGCATAAGAATCAATTTTTATAAAGTTATTAAATAATTATCTGTGTTTATCTGTGAATTTTGTTGAAACATTTTTCATAGTTATAGGCAAATTTTGATGATAATATACTAATATTTAATTTTTATTTGCTTTTATTCATGGTGTATGGAAATTGAAAAAGTTTCAGGTGAAATTATAGATGATCGCTACAAAATTATTAACATTCTTGGTAAAGGAGGTCTTGGTACTACTTACACTGCAATCAATCTTAAAACTCAGGAAAAAGTGGCTTTAAAAGCGGTTTCTTTGCAACATCTTAAGGATTGGAAACAAGTCGAATTAATCGACAGAGAAGCGCGTGTTTTAGCACAACTAAATCATCCTGCTATTCCTAAATATTTAGATTACTTTCAAGTAGATACTGAAGACAATCAATTTTTCTACATCATTCAACAATTAGCACCAGGAAAATCTTTATATCAATTAATAGAATCAGGCTGGCGGAGTAATGAAACTGAAATTAAAAAAATTGCTACTCAAATCCTTGATATTTTTAATTATTTACATTCTTTAAATCCTTCTATTATTCATCGAGATATTAAACCTCATAATCTAATTCTTAGCGATGATGGCAAGATATTTTTAGTGGATTTTGGTGCAGTACAAAATACTTATTACAACACTTTGATGAAGGGAAGTACAGTAGTAGGAACATATGGCTATATGGCACCAGAACAATTTAAAGGAAAAGCTACACCAGCAACAGATTTATATGGTTTAGGTGCAACTATACTATATTTACTTACCCACAGATCGCCAAACGAACTACCTCAAGATAATTTAACAATAAATTTCCGTTCTTCTGTCAATATTTCCGAAGGATTTGCTCTTTGGTTAGAAAAAATATTGCAACCAGATTTAGAATCAAGATTTAGTTCTGCACAAGAAGCATTAGAGCAATTAAATACTCGCTATTTGTTTACGAATGCTTTTGCAAATAAGTGGAAAATAGCATTAAATTTAAGTTTGGTAAGCGCGATCGCTATTGGAGGAGTATTTGGTTTTATTAATTATAAATGGACAATTCTGAGTCGCTTGGGATATCAACCTTCAAAACTTTGTGATGATTCTGAGGTGATGAAAGAGTATATAGAAGAAGGAGGCGACTTAAATATTCAATTATTAGAAGATCCAAAATATGGATCTGATAACCCTAAAATTAAAACAAATCTTTGGAGTTGCGTCATTAACAAACATACAAAAGAAATGGTCGAGTTAATGATTGCAAAGGGTGCTGAAGTTAACGCTAGAGATAATAATGGCATAACTCCTTTGTTTTGGGCAGCAAATAATCATCAACACGAAATAATAGAACTATTGCTTGCAAAAGATGCTGACGTTAATACTAAGGATAATTTTGGCAGCACACCTTTAACTTGGGCAATGAGTCATCAAGAAGAGGAGGAACAAACGTCATTGACTGCTAAATTATCGACGGCTAAATTATTAATTGCTAAGGGAGCTAATGTTAATGCTAAAGATGATAATGGCATAACTCCTTTGCACCAAGCAGCAAGGAATCATCAGCGTGAAGTAGCAGAATTTTTGATTTCTCAAGGTGCTGATATTCATGCTAAAGATAATGAGGGCATAACACCGTTATCCTCAGCAGCAAGGAATTACAATTACGAAGTAGTAGAATTCTTAATTTCTAAAGGTGCTGACGTTAATTCTAAAGATAATAATGGCATAACTCCTCTATTGTGGGCAGTAATTGAGGCAGAAAATAATAGTAAATCAGAATTATTGACTGTCAAATTATTAATTGATAAAGGTGCTGATATTAATACCAAAGATAAAGATGGTAAAAACGTATTATTTAAGAATCAAGTCAACTTTGATATAACCAAATTATTAATTCTCAAAAATGTTGATGTTAATGCCAGAGATAATAAGGGTAAAACTCCTTTAATGGAAACAATAAATCCTAGTGATCTTCTAGGATTTATTGATCAAGAAAAGTTAAAACTCTTAATTGCTAAGGGTGCTGATGTTAATGCCAGAGATGTAGACGGTAAAACTCCTTTATTTGATGCAGTAAGTAGTAGCAATCAAGAAATAGTCAAGTTATTAATTGATAAAAGTGTTGATATTAATGCTAAGGACAAAGATGGCGAAACTGTGTTATTTAAGGCAGTAGCTGATAAGGATAAAGAGATAATTAAATTATTAATTGATAAAAGGGCTGATGTTAATGTAAAAGATCAATATGGCAGAACTCCTTTGTTTTCGGCAGTTAACAGTATGTTTACTTATGATAATACGAAAAAAGAGATAGCAAAACTATTGATTGACAATGGTTCTAATGTTAATGCTAGAGATGAAGACGGTAAAACTCCTTTGTTTTCGGCAGTCAATAGTATGGCTGGTGACAATAATAAGGAAGAAGAAATAATAAAACTATTAATTAATAATGGTGCTAATGTAAATGTCAGAGATAAAGATGGTAAAACTCCTTTATTTGAAGCAGTCTATGTTGTTAGTCCAAGAGCAGTAAAACTATTAATTAATAATGGTGCGGATGTTAATACCAGAGACAATAATGGAATAGCTCTTTTATCATTTGCCAAACACTATGAATATCAGATTGAAGATCGTCTAGTTATTCTAGATATTCTTAAAAAAAATGGTGCAAAAGAGTAGATATTTAAAATAAATTTTAAGATAACTATACAATATTTATGAGCTTTATATATCAATCTGGCGATATTATTGGCGATCGCTACATCATTTTACACCAACTTGGTCAAGGTGGAAATGCAATTACTTATGCAGCCAGAGATCTACAAACAGAAGAACAAGTTGCGATCAAAATTTTATCTCTAAAAAAACTAGACAATTGGAAAAAAGTTGAGTTATTTGAAAGAGAAGCCAAAATATTACAACAACTAGAACATTCTGCTATTTCTAACTACATTGACTACTTTAAAGTCGAAACAAAAAGTGATTGTTTTTTTTATATAGTCCAACAATTAGCACCAGGAAAATCTTTAGTTACTTTAATTGAATCAGGTTGGCAACCAGACGAAACAACAGTTAAACAAATTGCCGAACAAATTTTAGAAATTCTGATTTATTTACAGCAATTAGTTCCACCTGTAATTCATCGCGATATTAAACCACAAAATATAATTCGTGGTGATGATGGCCAAATTTTCTTAGTTGATTTTGGTGCAGTGCAAGATACCTATCATCATACTGTAATGGGGAGTACGGTAGTCGGAACTTATGGTTATATGGCACCCGAACAATTTAGAGGACAGGCTTTTCTTTCGACAGATTTATATGGTTTAGGAACTACTTTATTATTTTTATTAACTGGTCAATCTCCTACCGAACTTCCAGAAAAAAAACTAAAGATAGATTTTCGTAATTCAGTAAAAATATCTTCAGGATTTGCTGACTGGATTGATAAATTAATTGAACCAAGTCATGAATATCGATTACCTTCTGCTGAAGCTGCATTAGAAGTATTACAAGGTAAACAATCTCTAAGTAGTTATATAACCCAAAAGCCACCCAAATATACTGCGGTAAGTCTTACCAAAACTGAAGATAAATTAATTGTGACTATTCCACCTGCTTTATTTTATAAACAATGCGATCGCACTATTCTTTTTTATACACTTGCTTGGTATGTTGTACTTATTTTAATGTTTGTTGGTGTATCAGCATCTTTTCCAATACTTAATTTTTGGTTATTTGTTTATGCTTTTTGTTTAATTGCCGAAATTTTGTCAGTAGATAGATATGCAGCTATTTGTCGTGTATTTCAATGGATTATAGTAATTCTTTTTTTATTTCCTGTAGTTTTATTAATTGTTTTGGGGTCTAGTTCTCTCGGAGGCGAAATTGTTTTACAGAATATTATCTCTTCTTACTTTATACTGTTGCTTGATCGCGCTGCAATAGCAAACCCAAGAATTAATGTAACCAGAAATCTCTTGTTCACAACCTATTTGCAAATTTATAATAAACAGCAAATTAAAATTATTAGAAAAGTTTTTAATAATAATTTGGTAGATTTAGCTCGCCAAAATAAGCCATTTAAAATATATCAACTAGGTAATGCCTTGTTCATTTCAATTTATTCCAATTCAAACGATAAAGAAATCCAAAGCTATGAATTAGGTCGCTTATTAACTAGTAGAGAAAAATCCTGGTTATTAGAAGAAATAAACAAATTTCTTAATAAATAAACTACCTATGTATTTAACTTGCATACCTTGAGGATTAAGATGAGTTGTTGTTGATTAAAAACAATTTGATTCATGATTCGACAAGCAAAAGTAAAGGACTCTGAGTCTTTGTGTCAACTCTTGCATCAATTGGGCTATGCCTCAGATGTGACTCAAGTTGAGCAATTGTTAATAAATAATAATAATTCTGATGCTAATGTTTACGTGTATGAACTATTAGCAAAAGTAGTAGGTTTTATATCTCTTATTCGGTTTTTTTATTTTCCAACAATGCAATATATTACCCGTATTACAGCCATATGTGTTGACGAGCAGCATAGAGATTTGGGTATTGGAAGTCAATTACTCGCTTTTGCCGAGAATTGGGCAGCAAGCTTTGGTGACATTACAGTTGAAATTACCTGCTCAATACAACGAGAACAAACTCATCGATTTTATTTACAGCACGGCTATTCTCAACATTCGTATAAGTTTATAAAACAATTGAATAATATGCCTGATGTGTAATGACTTCGTTCAAATGGAGTGGTTTGTAGTTATTAGTTATTAGTTGTTAGTTATTAGCTTTAAAAATTTGTGTTAGATAAATATAAGTTTCAATTCAAATTTTAATGTTAGGGTTTTATGATATTTTTAAATCAAAAAATAAGATTTCAAGCAGCATTTTATAGTAAGATAATCTAGTTGTAACTGGATGAAATCAGGTAAGGGATAATATCATAATTTACTGTTGGTGAAGAAGTACTGATTTTCTAAAGTATAAATATGGCATCGGAAGCAAAGATAGAATTTGATAGTGAACGCGCTAATCAATATAATCTTGATATTCGCAAAGCGATTCCAGGTTATGAAGCTTTGCATAGTATGGCACTAAGTATATTACAGGTTAATTTAAATTCAGCAGCTAAGTTATTAGTTGTTGGTTCAGGAACAGGAATAGAATTAATTAACTATTCCCAACAAAATCCAGGATGGTTACTTACAGGGGTCGATCCATCGCCAGAAATGATGGCGATCGCTAAACAAGAGCTTACTAACCAAGGACTAATGAAGCAGGTTTACCTGCATACAGGTTATGTAGATACTTTATCAGCAACAGAAGCAATGGACGCTGCTACACTGATGTTAGTGATGCACTTTGTTCCTGATGATGGTTCTAAGTTAAAGCTACTAAAAAATATAGCTCAACGCTTAAAACCAGGGGCAGAATTAATTCTTGCTGATCTTTATGGAGATAAATTTTCACCTGATTTTGTCAACTTGATGCAAGCATGGAAAGCTTTCTATTTTAGCCAGTTAGAAGAAGAAATTAGAGTCAAAGCAGAGCAAGACTTTGAGGCTTCTATTAATCACTCTATCTATTTCATAACCGAAGCGAGAATTATCGAATTATTATCCACCGCAGGATTTAGTCAAATTACCAAATTTTATAACGCTTTTTTATTTGGTGGTTGGACGGCTAAATTTACTGGTAACTAAGGTAACAACACCCAAATATTTCACCTACTATCACAAAAAACTACTATGGCTGAACCAATTCGCATTTTAATGTGCGCTCCCGATCATTATGATGTAGATTATGTCATCAATCCCTGGATGGAGGGGAATATTCATAAATCCTCTCGCGATCGCGCTGTGGAACAGTGGTCAAAACTCAATTTTGTCCTGAATGATTTAGCTCAGGTAGATTTAGTTCAGGGACAACCAGGCGTACCCGATATGGTTTTTACTGCCAACGCTGGTTTAGTACTGGGAGACAATGTGGTTCTCAGTCGCTTCTATCATCCAGAACGTCAAGGAGAAGAACCTTTCTTCAAGCAATGGTTTGAGGAGAATGGCTTTCAGGTTTTTGAATTACCCAAAGATTTACCCTTTGAGGGTGCAGGCGATGCCCTGTTAGACCGTGAAGGACGCTGGTTATGGGCTGGTTATGGGTTTCGTTCCGAATTAGATTCTCATCCTCTGATCGCCAATTGGTTAGATATTGAAGTTTTATCCCTACGTTTAATTGACGATCGCTTTTACCATTTAGATACTTGTTTTTGTCCACTGGCAGGAGGCTATTTACTCTATTATCCTGCTGCTTTTGATTCTTACTCCAACCATGTAATTGAAAAACGTGTCCCTGCTGAGAAAAGAATTGCGATCGCGGAAACAGATGCGGTTAACTTTGCCTGTAATGCCGTAAACGTTGAACAGTCGGTAGTCATGAACAAGGCAAGTGACAATTTAAAACAGCGTCTAGGTGATGTAGGTTTTACAGTCATTGAAACCCCTCTAACAGAATTTCTCAAAGCAGGTGGGGGAGCTAAATGTTTAACTCTGAGAATTAACGAACCAGTCTTGCCAGAGGTTCATGGTAGTACTCCTGTCGAAAGCCGTGTAATTAATTTAGAAGGACACTTGCTGGATGCAGGAATTATGAACCGCGCTCTCGATTTAGTGGTAGAGAATGGGGGAAGTTTTAAAGTTCTCAATTTTCAACTAGGTTTAGAAAGACAGAGTACTTCGGCTGCGGATGTCCGTATTTCTGCCCCTGACCATGAAGTAATGGAAAAAATCATGAGTCAGCTAATTGATATGGGTGCGGTCACTCCGCCTGAAACTGTCGCCAATGCCCAAACTGAAATTTGTGATCTGGCTGGGGTTGCTCCCGATGATTTTTATGTGACTAATATCTATCCCACCGAAGTTCTGATTAATAACCAGTGGATTAAAGTCCAAAAACAAAGAATGGATGGGGCAATTGTTATTAGTAATAGCTCTCAAGGCGTAACTGCTCAGTGTAAAATCTTACGGGATTTAGCCCAAGGTGATCGCGTGGTGGTAGGAGTAGAAGGTATTCGCACCGTTAGGAAAAAAACTAATCGCGACTCCAAAGCCAAAGAAGAATTTAGCTTTATGGGCGCAGGGGTATCCAGTGAAAGAAGAGTTGAGCTTGTAGTAGAGCAAATTGCCTGGGAACTTCGTCAAATTCGCGATCGCGGTGGCAAAGTAGTAGTTACCGCAGGGCCAGTCGTAATTCATACAGGTGGTGCAAAGCATCTTTCTAGCCTAATCCGTGATGGTTATATTCAAGGCTTATTAGGAGGTAATGCGATCGCTGTTCACGATATCGAACAAGCATTAATGGGAACTTCTTTAGGTGTCGATATGCAAAAAGGGACACCTGTGACAGGAGGACATCGCCACCATCTCAAAGTAATTAACATTGTCCGTCGTTACGGTAATATTGCCGAGGCAGTAAAACAGGGAATAATTACCCAAGGGATTATGTATGAATGTGTCAAAAATAATATCCCCTTCGCTCTGGCTGGTTCAATTCGCGATGATGGGCCTTTACCCGACACCCAAATGGATTTAATTAAAGCACAGGCAGAATATGCTCAACTTTTAGAAGGAACAGACATGATCCTGATGTTATCTACCATGCTCCATTCCATTGGTGTGGGTAACATGACTCCTGCGGGGGTGAAAATGGTCTGTGTCGATATTAACCCTGCGGTGGTTACAAAATTGAGCGATCGCGGTTCAGTAGAATCAGTTGGAGTAGTCACTGATGTTGGTTTGTTCCTGAGTCTACTAGTTAACCAATTAGAAAAATTAACCAGTCCTTATCAAACGGTATAAGATTAACTAAATCGATCCTACGTTTCTCAGCGTAGGATTTTGTGTTGATAGTTCATTGTTGATTGTTAATTGTCGCTCAAGAAGCTATTGAATCAAAGTTTAACCAAGCTATAAGCTTGGTTAAACTTCCCCACTTCTATCAGGCGCGAACAATTAGGTCAGTGAAAATTGCTTTGCGATTAACTCCAAGCTAATCAAACCAATAACCTTGTGGTGTAACCGTAGGTAGCTGTTCTAACTGCTCTAACTGATAAATGTAAGCTTACGGCTTACAGCTTATGGCTTATGGCTTATGGCTTATAGCTTACAGCTTCGCGGTTTTAAGTTATGGTTTAAAGAGCGTTCATCTTGCTCTCGGTCGTCTCTATTACGCGATCGCTATTCATGGAAAAAGTAAAATCCTGCGGTATAATCTGCTTCACTCGCACCCAACAACCATCATTTTTATTAATGAAGCGATCGCATCGTTATGATTTACCTAAAGGTCATATCGAACCAGGAGAAACCGAGTTACAGTGTGCTTTAAGAGAACTATTTGAAGAAACAGGAATTAACAAACAGCAAGTATGTTTAGAATTAGACTTTCGCTTCAAAACTACTTATTATCCTCGCTATAGAAGTTTTAATGGCAACAAAGTTGAAAAATCCTTAGTTATTTTTTTTGCTTGGGTAAGCGAAGAATTAGAAATTGTGATGACTGAGCATAGTTCCTCGGAATGGATAAAATGGAATCCCCCACACTATTTTCACAATCGTATTATTGATGAATTGTTATCAGCAGTCGAACGAAAATTAATTATTTGATGATTGTTAATTGTTGATTGTTAATTGTTGGCTTTTTGCACTAGTAGTAGTGCAGAGACTTTGTAATTGAGTAAGTTTAGCAGCAACTTGTTCTGTAGTTAGCATAGCTTCTGCTTGGCTAAAACCAGATTCTAGACTATCAGCTACACCAAAACGCCAAAGATAAAAACCACCGTTTAAAACGGCAGCAGAAAAGAGTTGACTATTTTTACCTTGGATTACCTCTTGAATTAAGTTAATCCCTTGCATATTTGATTCTAAAGCAATATCAGAGCCATTTAATCCATAGTCTGAAGGGTTAAGCAATAGACGTTCAAATCCATCCTCTGCTGCTGATTTACTCAAAGCGATAATGCCTGTACGACTGCGGGCAAGATCACAACTACCTTCTAAACCTTTAACTAGAGTAAAATCCTTAGTGCCTCGAATTTGGAAAGTTTCTCGAAAACGTGATTCTGTTGGGGGATGGACAAATCCTGCAACTAAGCTGGCATCCCCTGCTACAGGACACCAAACTAATTCTGCCGTCGCGAAGGGTGGACGTTTACCAATTTGGTCGCGAAAAGTCACGAAATTATTAGCTTCGGGAAAATGTTGCGGTAAATAAACAAACCCAATGTTGCTTTGATTGTAGATATTTTGAGTTTGAGTTAAATTAAATCCTCTAAAATCTACACCTAACTGTTGCCAAATCTCAACTAAAGGGATACCATACTTAGTCGGCATCAGATCGCCACCATGCATTACGACTGGGATATCAGCAGCAGCCAACATTAAAGCTGTAATAATAGTGACTGGAACAGTGCGCGATCGCCCGTCATAGGGATTACCAAAAACTACTGGTTTATGAGCGTGATCAGGATTAATAACCAGTTTTGATCCGAGTTGTTCAAAAGTGTCGAGAATTCCAGCTAATTCTTCTGAAGTTGGACGTTTGATTCGATGAGCGATCATAAACGCGCCAATTTGGGCAGGAGTTGCCTCTTGCAATAACATCATTCTCGTAGCAGTTGCAGCTTCAGCGCGAGTAAGATCTTTGCTAGTGTGAGTACCACTACCGACTCTTTTTAATAATTCCCGAAACTCATCGCTCATATTTAACCTATAACCTATAACCTATAACAACGAAATCAGAAGTTAGAAGTCACAAAAAGCTTGCCCCCATGCATTCAGAAGGCAGAATTTTTGCTACCTACTACCTAAAGATAACTGGTCACTGGTACTAATAGACTGATTACTGTGTTGATTAATTAATTGTGGAGTAGGTAAGCTAGCTAATTCTGCCATATTTTTAACCAATTGATAGAAATGAGCAATGGGGGGAATCATCAGGCGATCGCGTGTTGTTACCATCACTACTTGCCTGGTTAAAACGCTTTCTAGTTCTTTTTGCTCACTTATTCCTTCGATAAAATCTGCTGACGAAATAGGACGGACTGCTAACGTCGGATCGTCATAACAATCAATTAACGCTTTATGAGGTAATAGAGCAATCATTTGTCCTTGTCGAATTACACCTCGAAAGGCATCTAAAGTATTTAATTCCATCGCAGTTTGGATTTGCACATTTTGCTCTTGAAACCAATCTTGAACTAATCTTTGCATCCCATACCCATCCTTAAAAACTATATGAGGATATTTAACTAACTCTAGAGGCGAAATCTGTCTTAGACTACTCAGAGGATGATTGGCTGCCATCAACACATCAACCTGTTCTTCATAGAGTACGGTTAATTCAATTTCTGCCGAAGAAGTTAAAAAACGATTGTTCATGACGATCGCTAGATCAATTAAACCATCTCGCAAGACTTTTAGAGCGCGATCGCTACCTAAAGCTGTAACCCTTAATTGTACTTCAGGATAGTCTAAACAAAATTGTTGCAAAATTGGAGGTAGATAATGGGCGCAAACTGAATGAATAGCTGCAATACAAAGTTCTGGTTGTTTACCAGCAATTAAATCGGCAAATTCTCTACTAGCTTTATTCCATTCCTGACAAATTTTTTGGGCGCGAGGTAGCAGCTTTTCTCCGCCCACAGTCAATTTCGCCTGGCTACTACGATGAAATAGGGGTAAACCTAAATTTTGTTCTAGAGATTGTATTTGACGACTAATGGTTGACTGGGTGACTCCACATTTTTTGGCTGCTTGTCCAAAATTTCCTGTTTCTGTAATAGCTATAAAAGCTTGTAATTGCTCAATTCGCATACTTTCCCTATACGTCAGCAGCCAAGTGTATTGCTGTCCTAATTATTTGTTGACCATAGCTGATTTGAAGGATGATTTTTGGTATAAATTACGACATTACTTGATAATTAATTATGATTAAAGCATTAAAAAATATAAGCCAGAAACAATACCAAAAGACTTTCAATTGTCATCAGGAAGTTCAAACTCTGGACAACCCTGCCAATTCAGAATTTCTTCGCTCCAGTTTTCACTTTGTCTTTCTTTGATTAACAGGGAGACTGCTTCTGCTATGAGACTATTTCGGGATACTTGTTCTTTTTTAGCGATCGCCTCAAGTTTACAAATCAATTCATCGTTAAGATAAACACTAAAATTCATTTTTTTAGTTTTAATTATTTTATTATGTTACAACATAATATACTCAAAGCATTTCCACTGCTTTATCCCTAACTCTGGCTTGATTAGCTTGTCTAGCAATTAAGTAGCAATAAATAGTAGTATAACGGAGTAAAACGTAGTCAGTCAGACATTGTATTTAACTCCAATCCAAGTCTACAAAAAATATGGTTATCATCCCAAATCATTAGCAAGATGGGCAGATGAAGGTAAGATAACCTGTACCCGTTCTCCAGGTGGTCATCGTCGCTATCTGATTAGCAGCTTAGAAGAGATGAGCGAGGTAACAAGGTAGGGCGAGACGATACTCTATGTCAGGGTTTCAACTTAGATACACTAGCTTCATGCTAAAAAAAAGAAAGGGATTCAACATTGTTAATAAGTCGCTGCGATGCAAACTGTATCGTAATGGTTTTGATTTGTTTGAAACCAAGACAGCATTTAATGAGGTTGTGTTTTTCTTCTTTTTGCTAATCGACTCAGATCCAAAAGGCTTAGATATACCAATTAAAGATGATGGTGGTTGGCGGTATTATGAACGAAAGACGATTGGAGATGATGCCGAGCATCCATTCCCTTACGTGGGATTCCCATCTCCTTTAAAACGTTCGGCTATTCGCAAAGCTATCGGTGCCTATTTATCTTGGCATTCTAACTTTCTAGCCTGGAAGAATAGACCCAAACGACTTCATCACCACAAGCCACCAATGCAGCCCCGTAGCTTCAACTTTTCTCCCAGCTTCGATGTTGGAATGAGAAAAGAAGATGACGGGGCATCTATTTTACTCAAAATACTAGTTAAAGGGCAATGGAAGTGGATTAAATTTCACTACCAATCACCACCTTCAACTGTTGACTGGGTGAAAGGTTCACCTGCGATTGTTATCAAAGGGAAAAGCGTTTATCTAACCTTTGCCTTGGAAAAATATATACCTGCTACAGGAGGAATTAAAAAGATTTCCACCGCCGACAAATATCGAGTTTGTGGTGTTGATATGGATTTAGATCGTCATATTGCTATAGCTACAGTACTAGAAATCGACGCTAGAGATAACGTCTGCGAGGTTGCCAGACACTTCATTTCTCAGACAAATCATGTAAAGCGTAGGAAGCGAAATTTGGGACTTATAGCGCAAGCCATGAGAAAAACGGGCATTGTAGACAAAGGGTTTGCTCCGAAGCGTTGGGGAAAACTTCACCGCAGGGAAATTGAGATGGGCAGAAAATACGCCAGAGAATTAGTTGAATTTGCTCATTATTATGGGTGCAAAATACTGGCTTTTGAGCATCTAACCAATCTCAAACCCTCTAAGGGCAAATATTCCAGACGCTCAAACCAAAAAAGAGCCTATTGGCTCAAATCCAGATTATTTATTCAGGCACAAGAAATAGCCTACCGCGACTACGGCATATTAACGACAAGAGTTTGTCCCAGAGATACTTCAAGATTAGACCCTTGGGGCAATAAACTTTGGCGTGGTAACAAGTTCCCGACCAAGCTATTGGATTATCTCGATTATCAGCCAGGCGCAAATCTAGTGGCTAACACTGCTGGATACAAGGCTCACTCTGGAATCAACTCTGCCCGTAACATTGGCTTAAGAGCAATACAGCGACACAGAACTAACCCGTATTTTGTACGGGGAAAGCCTGAGCTAGAAATAGCACAGGTATGCAATAAGACTTGAACGAGATTGCAACCCTCACTCTTATTGTATTAGGTTTGGGTAGACTACCTAAGATCTCTTACTTCACTACGCCCTTAACGGTAGAGGCTACGCCTCCGATTGCTGTAAGAAGCGACTACAGAAGAGATGAAAAAGTGAACGTTTTACGGTGTTTAGCTTCGCTTTACTACTATTTAACGGCTACTCCATAAAGAATGTATGCTGCTTGAGTATGAACAATTGGTAAATCTAGATGATGTGAGTCATCAGTCAAGAAATAATCAGACTTATATTTAGTCATTAATTCTTGTACTTGAGCAGTATTAAGGTTAGAAAAACCTGCGCTAATCGCTTTAACAGTCTTTCTTTGATCTAGCTTCTCATCGCCAAAATAAATTTTGGCTACAGCACCACCACTGAGATCATTTAAACGCTCATAATATTCGACGATCGCTTCTTTAGTTTGAGGAAAAAGCTTGAGCTTGGCAATAGTAGCCCTCTCAGTCATCCAAGTAAAATTAGCCAATTTCCAAGGGTGGGAAATAATTATGGCATCTTGAGCAGTATGATCGCGAATCCAATCGCTCATTAACTTCCATTGAGAGTCTACATCTTGCTGTTCTGAAGGGAATGTTGGAACGGCGATCGCCTGTTGGGTAAAAAAGGTTATTTGTACAAATAAAATACAACTTAAACAAGCTACCAGCCAAAGACGCAATTTGGGTTTTTGAAGAGAAAATTTTGTTTCCAAATAACAGGCGAATAGCAAACTGGTAGTTAAGGGTAACATCATATCCCCGAAGCGAAAAGGATAATATTGCAACCATGTTCCCTGATGATCAAAAAAAGCGATCGCCACTCCAGCTACAAAGGGAATTAAACTGATAAAAGTGAATTCTAATAGTTCAAAACGTGCCTGATCTTCTGTTTGCCAGCCTTTTACATCAGCATTTTTTTTCAAAGATACCAAGCATAACGTCAAGATAACCAAATAAATAATTAATCTTATCCATAAAAGTGGATGCCAAGCGAAGGGATTTAAATGATGAGGAAGACGGAGAAAAACATAAATAAAAGCAGGAGAAATATTTCCTGATGGCGGAGAACTAAGTAACTGTTGTAAACTCCCTGGAATCGCCCCAGCACTAGCAATTAAATAAATTATTGGTAATAACCACCCTTTCTGTCCTAGTTTTAATAAACGCTTTCTAGGACGCACACACAACCAGCCTAATGTTGTCAGAAACGCCCAACCGCCAACCAAAACATGAAAAGAGGTTGCCAAACCTAATAGTATGGTCATGAACACATACTTTCTTTTCAACATCAGAGGAATAGCCAGCAAAATTAGCCCATAAGCAACAGCTTTCGCTTCGAGTCCGCCCACAAACCATTCACCTGCGATCGCTCCTTGGAGATCTCTTTGATAAGTAACTGCGATCGTGGCTAGTAATAGATAAGACAAGCTTAAACCTAGTTTTTGTCCTAGCAGCACTATCCCCCAGGCTACGAGAGTGTAACAAATTAAACGACCAATAATCGACGTGGGTAAAAAGCCCAAGTGAACTATTAACCAGCCAAAAATCACTTGGAATAAAGCTCTGTAGTTAGTTTCTAAGTTCAGATACCAGTCATTAGGAATCCAATCAGGAGCGACAAATTGCTTGGCTAATGGCAGTACATCAACTTCATTCCAGACTAGACCACTCATGTTACTGTTTAATAATAATCTCAGACAGAGAAAAATTAATACTATTACCGTCTGTAATGCAGTTTTAGAAAAATCAGACGAAATACGCACCATATTTTAAGTTAACTCCTCATCACTATCTGAGAGTTTAATCTGGGAGAACAAGAAACTCAATTGTTTATTTAAATTTATCAAAAAGTTAACTATAAATAAGTTGATTGATAGTCTGAGCTTAAACTTAATTTTATCTACGTTCTTTATTTTTGTATTCATAGTATCGAAAATAGCGATCGCAGATGAAAATTGCCATTATCACATCTTGTTTTCTGCCGATTATTGACGGCGTAACAGTTAGTGGATTTCAAAGATTAAAAAGATTGAGTAAATGGGGACACGAAGTTATTTTATTCTGTCCTGATTACAGTAGTTTAGAAGCAGATTATCCCAACTGGCAAGATTATACAGGTGATATTTTACCTGGAGTTAAAGTTATTAATTTGGCTAGCAATTCTTTTGTGGGTTTGGATTATGAACCCAATGTTAATAGAAATTCTTATCAAACAGTTTTAAAAATATTAGCCGAATTCCAACCAGATATCATTCATGTTGATGAACCAGAAAGGCTTTATGTCGGTTTCTGGCGACTTGCAGGAGTCAATTATGCGAAGAAAGTAGGTATTCCCTGTGTGAGTTTTTTCCGTACCAATTTTTTAGATTATTTAGGTGATTATTTTCCTCTACCTCAACCAATTCTGGCTTTAATTAAATTTTTACTCAAACAATTAATTGTCTGGGTTTATAACTCTTATGATTTAACTTTAGTTGCTAGCAAAATTACCTATCCTAGAATTATTGACTTAGGAATTAAAAATGCGCGCTATGGTAATTTGGTAAGTTTTGATGCTGAAAGTTTTCAAGATAATTTGCGTCAGACAGATTTCTTTCAATCCCAGTATGGATTATCTCAAGTAGATCCCCTGGTTAAAGTTGTTTTTCTCGGACGTTTATATCCTGATAAAGGTTGGGATTTTACTCTAGATGCTTTTAAAACTGTATCTAAGCAAATAGATTTAACAAAAGTAGCAATTATCGTGGCTGGAGATGGGCCGATGCGAGAGGAAATAGCTGATAAATTAAAAACACTAGCACCCCATGTTTATTTGCTAGGTAGAGTATCGCCAGAAAATATTCCCGCCTTACTCATGAATTGTGACCTGCACGTAACTACATCGGAAAAAGAAACTAGAGGTTTAACAATTTTAGAAGCCTTTGCAGCAGGTATTCCAGTAATTGCGCCTTGCTCTGGGGGAGTAGTAGAAAACATCGACGATGGTAATAATGGTTTTATCTATTCTCCAGGCGATCGCTATAATTTTACTAATAAACTTAAGCTCTTGGTCGAAAATTCGGCTTTAAGACAGAAAATGGGAGAACGTGCCAAAATTTCTGTTCAAGGATACAGTTGGGATCGAAGTATTCAGAATTTAGTTAATATTTGGCAAGAAGAGATTGAGCGCAAATCGATGATTAATGAGCAGCAGTTCATAATCAACCCTGAATATAATTGAAGCTTAATATAAATTAGCTTACTTCTTACTTCTTTTTAGTATCAGTTACTCGCCAACTGAGTTTAAGATTAAACCAAAAATTCCAAAAAGTAACAGTAGCGATCGCGATAATATTGGCAAGATATTCATTCATATTCAGAAAATTATAGAGAAGATTAAGTACCAAAATATTTAATACAAGACCTGAAAGACAAATAACATTAAACTTTAGAAATCTTCTAAATGTTTTTATCCTGCCTTTTTGATGTTCAGAAATATCTCGAAAAGTCCAGCGATCGTTCCAAAAGAAGTTATTAACTATTGCTACTTCTGCTGCCAAAATTGCGCTGCGAGTTAATCCTAAACCGATAAATTCCCGTAATAAATACAGAATAAACATATTAACAAACACACCACTAAAACCTGAGATCCCAAAGCGAACAAAACGTTTAATTTGCCATAAATCTAAGCGTAAACGGATTAAATGCTGAACATATTCTAAATATTGTTGAAAGCTAACTTTACTGTTTCCCGTTTTTCTCTCTTGAAAAATATAACCCACTTCCCCAATCCAGCGAATTTTACCTCTAGCTATAACTTCAAGCAAAATTTTGTAGCCTGACGGTTGAAGAAATTGATCAATCAAAACTTCACGGCGCACCATAAAATAACCACTCATCGGATCACTAAGGCGACTAATTACCTCTGGAAGAATCAGCAAACCTAGTATCTGCGCTCCACGAGAGAGAAAACGACGAAGAATATTCCACTCGCTAACTCCTCCAGACTCAACATTGCGACTAGCAACAGCTAAGTCAGCACCTTTTTCTATCTCCTGCCACAGTTTGATTAACGTCTTGGGAGGATGTTGTAAATCAGCATCAATTACTCCTAAGATTTCGCCTCTTGCTACTTGCCACCCCCGAATTACCGCCGTAGCTAGCCCTTTTTCGACATCTCGGCGTATTACTTTTAATTGGGTATATTGAGCAGTTAATTCTAAGGCTAATTTCCAGGTTTTATCTGGGCTATTGTCGTCAACAACTATCAGTTCATATTCTTTGGGCAGAATTTCATCTAGAAGTTGAACCAAAATTGGAATTAATTGTTGAATATTTTTTCCCTCGTTGTAGGTAGGAATAATCAGGGAAAACTTTAGTGGTTTAATGTCTAATTCCCTATTCGCTGGCAAGCTAGAAATTTGTAACAAACCAGTAGATTGAGGAATCAGATTTTGATGGGTTGTATTTCGCATTAGAGCAAAGGTGCTATTTTTTGCTCTGTTGAAAAGATACTGTTTTTGTTTTCATTTAATTTTGACCCCACACAAATAAATGTTTATTCACGTGGCACTTTATCAGCTAAAAAAAAACAATATTTTATAGTTAGATTAAGATAACGTTATCCATAAATAATTGATAATTAATTTACTGGCTTGACTTCTCCTTTTAAATATTCAATCTCTAAATAAATTTCTATTTTAAATTTGTAATTAGCTTGAACAACATAATCAAATGTTAATCAAAAATTTAACTTAAATTTACTTTTAACTGGGATTTTAATTATTGATAGCCTCTCTATCTTAGATGCTTCTAGTTACTAGACAATTGTATTTTTGTCTTGTCGAGATTTTCATGATGCATAAGACCAGGGCAAAAATAAAATATTTTTTCAGCAGCAAAATAGAATGAGCAATGCTTATTTTTCTATGTAGCTGTTGCTTTTTTTTGCGTATAAGCTTATGTGCATAAAACATTGTGTATTGTTTTATTAGGCAAAAAACTATTTTTTCCTCTCCCAGTCTCCCTGTCACCAAGTCTCCCCGTCAACCTCAATAGATAAATTAAATACTTGACAGCTTACTTTCCCACTAATCTTTGAGCTTAAATTTTAGAAGAGTAAAATCATGCCATTTTTAACGATTAAAGGTGTATTCAATCCCAAAAGTGGAATTCCAGATGGAGATTCAGTCAGGTTTTTGGCAGATGATGACTCTTTATTTGACCGCTTAGAAGGACGAGTTGAGTTTAAGTCAGATGGTGAAGTGCAACTGCGATATGAAGCAATAGACGCGCTAGAAAAAGCAGCTATCAAACCTTTCTCCTCCGATGCCACAAAACGCAATCTTGAGCTATTGGGTGGAGAAGAAAATGGACAACCAGGTTATATTCTATCCAACCAAATCGAGAAAAATGGTAGACCTGTTTGTTTCGTATTTACGGGCGCTCCAGACGATGCAGACGGTTCAGAAATTATTTTAGAACCAGAAACACTACAAAAAAGCGTCAATTATCAGCTACTAGCAGAAGGTGTTGTTTATCCCCTGTTTTACGACACACTCTATAAAGAATTGCGCGATCGCATGATTGAAGCCGTAGAAACTGCTAGGCAAAAAGAACTGGGAATATGGACAGAAGATGCCTCAAATCAAGGGTTTACCGTCAAACCGCCAGTCAACCTCGCCAAGCTAGAACCAATTTTCCCTAAACTATGGCGACGACTAGAAACCTTTTACCGTCGTCCGTCGAATAAAGATAAAACCGTAGAAGAATTTCTTGAATCTTTAGCGCAAGGCAGCGATCGCCTATTCACTATTCCCGATCAACGATGGATTAAGTTTTCTACAGCTTTAGAGGTTAACGAAGACCAGCTAAAACTTAAATATAAACCAGAAGAGATGATTTTCCGTAGTTAAGTGACGGGAGATGTCACACAAATAATAGCTGACCATCTCCTGCGACGACTTGACCAATTTGAAAAGCAGCAATACTTTGAGACTTAAACCAATTCAAAGTAGATTTAGCTTGGTTAACAGGCACAATCACCACAAAGCCAATACCCATATTAAAAGTGTTAAACATTGCTGTCTCTGATACGTTGCCAGCTTCGGCTAACCAGTTAAAAATTGGGGAAATTGTCCAACTGCCAAGGTTAACTTCAATTGCTTGATGTTGATTTAGACAACGAGGTAGGTTTTCGGGTAAGCCACCGCCAGTAATATGTGCCATGCTGTGAACTTCTGCTTCTGTGGCTAAAAACTCTAAAATGGGCTTAACGTAAATTTGCGTGGGAGTAATTAATTCTTCTCCCAAACTCTTACCACCTAATATCTCTGGAGTATCTGACCAAGACCAACCGCCTGTTTCAATGATTTTTCTGACTAAGCTAAAACCATTACTGTGAACTCCTGCACTGGCTAAACCAATGGCAACATCCCCAACTTGTACTAAAGAGCCATCTAATAGCTTACTTTTTTCAACTACTCCCACACAAAAACCAGCCAAGTCATATTCTCCTAGCTGGTAAAAACCAGGCATTTCTGCTGTTTCTCCGCCCAAAAGCGCGCAACCACTGAGACGACAACCTTGAGCAATACCTTTGACTACTTCGGCTAATTGTTGGGAATTGAGTTTACCTGTAGCTAAATAATCTAAAAAGAATAGTGGCTCTGCACCAGAGGTCAAAATATCATTTACACACATTGCCACTAAATCAATGCCAACTGTATCGTGACGATTAAGCTTGTGGGCAAGTTTTAGCTTTGTGCCAACTCCATCTGTACCAGAGACTAAAACTGGCTCTTGATAACCCGATGGCATCTGAAAATAACCACCAAACCCTCCTAAACCTCCCAAAACCCCTGGACGTTTGGTACTTTCAACATCTTGGCGAATTTGAGTTACAAAAGAGCGTCCTGCTTCCACATCAACGCCAGCCTCTTTATAGTCCATAAGTATTCTTGCCTAAACAAAATTAACTACTAACTGTAGTATGAAATAATGGGAGGGAAAACTTGGTTAATCAAACTCAATTTGATCTTAACTGCGATCGCTACATTTTCCTGATAACCTACCACTCTATTAAGTTATCAAGCTGTGAGCTTGGTTAACAATTAATTTTAGTTCCTTGGTTATTTTACTGATTTTTAGGCAATCAAAAGTGTTGATAGCCAAATATTCTCAATTTGATTTACTAAAACTTTAAGTCAAATTTGAGTGTTTGTACAATTTGCAGACATTTTTATCACTCTTAGGATGGATGTCAATAAAAGTAAATTTTGCTTAACAACTTGTTTTAATCAACTATCGAATTGAAAATAATATGATCATTAATCATCTAAAAAATAGCAAAATACTAGCCGTAGCAGTACTTTTAGGTCTATTAAAAATTGGTTTAATTCCCTCTGTAGCCCAAGCATTACCACATCGGAAAAATCTTAAACCCAAACCTGTACGCAAAGTTAAAATAGCTCCTTCCCAAGCTAACGTTAATCGTATTCTCGATCTTAATTTACTCTCATCTCGTCAGGCTGGCGATCAAACTAAAAAAATTAAGACTGAGCGTCAAAATAACAAAAATAACTCTCAACTCTCAGCAATCAAGCAGACTATTCCCATTCGTAATCAAACTTTAATCGCCAATTCTTTTCGTGGACAAGCATCTTGGTATGGCCCTGGGTTTCATGGTCGCACCACTGCTAGTGGCGAGGTATATGATCAAAATGCGATGACTGCTGCACATCCTTATTTGGGATTTGGTACAAAAGTACAAGTAACTAATCTTAACAATGGTCGTTCTGTAGTCGTAACAATTAACGATCGCGGGCCTTATGCTGAAGGTAGAGTAATCGATCTTTCAGCAGCAGCAGCAAGTTCTCTTGATATGGTAAATTCAGGAGTTGCCCCAGTTTCCGTGACTATTTTAACTCAATAAAAGACGTTGCTGGTTTGAGGGCTGGAATTGCGAATAAAAGTGTTCGTAGCTATAACCTGAGTTCGGAATAAGCAAAAACCCTGGTGACAAAAGCATTTTATCGAAAAAATCTTAAAAGCTTATAGCTTATAGCTTATAGCTATCTCCATCGATTAATGTTCTTAACCCGAACTGAGGTTGCTTATGATTTTGGTAGTTCAGGAAAGACAGTAATTTCTTCAAAAAGACCTTGTTGTTGTTGCTGCTTTTCCTGTTCAATTTGATAAGGTTTTTTATTCAATCCCAGCTTATTAAGCAAGTAATATGTACCTACTCCCAAAATTGCACCGATGGCTAAACCGATGGCAATTAATTTCAGAAAAATTTTCTCAAGCTGTTTTTTACGTACAGCGACATTTTCAGGGGATAAATTAGCATCAATTTGCTTTAAGTTTTGTTCTGAAGTATTATCTTGAGCGCGATCAATATCAAAATTTTTTTCTGGTTGATACATAAAACACAATCCTGAAACTTAGGGGTAGTAAGTACTAATATTTTGGCTTATGGCAGAAAATCAAGAAAAAACTATTATAACTACTAAACAACCAGCTTTAGATTTACTGAAAAACGCCACAGTAGACAGTGCCATAATTTTAGATTTTGACGAAACACTTTTTTTACACAATTCTACAGCCGAGTATATTAATAGCTTACGCCCTCGTTTAATTGGATTTTTATTGGTAATTTTCTTAAAGTTAATTAGACCTTGGAATTGGCTACCTTACCCCTTTAGAGGTATTCAAATTCGGGACTGGTTTTTAGTTGTTATTCCTACTATCTTGCTACCTTGGACATTACCATTGTGGAGAAAGAAGGCTCAAAAACTTGCTGAAGATTACGTCAATATAGAATTGCTTACGGCTGTCAATCAAAATCCTGAGCTTTCAATTATCGTCGCCAGTTTGGGATTTAATTTTATTATTAACCCGATTCTGCAACATTTACCATTGCGTCATAATTTGATGGTTGGTTGTCGCTTTTGGCAAGGTGCTAAGGATCGGGGTAAAGGCAAGCTTTTGATGCTCCAAGAAGCATTATCTGATTCTGAACTGCAATCAGCAATCGTAATTACGGATTCTGAAGATGATCTTCCCTTACTTCATACTGTTGCTCAACCATGCTTAATTATTTGGCCTTTAGCTAAATATGTTCCACCATTCCAAGATATTCTTTCATTGTTAAAAAGAGGAAAGTCAGAAGTTAAAAGTTAAAAGTTAAAAGTTAAAAGTCAATTCATTTGTTAAATTTTAAATAATCAACATCTAAGCTAAAGCGCATTTAAATTGAAGAGGTACGCAAAGTTTCGCCTCAAACTACGATTAAACTATTAATACCTGACTTATGTGGTAATTGGTCAGCTTTAGAAATCATTTTGTCTGCTCAACCCGATGTACTTAATCACAATACAGAAACAATTCCCCGACTATATAAAAGAGTACGTCCTCAAGGAGATTATCAGCGATCGCTCGAATTATTAAAACACACTAGAGCGATCGCTCCTTGGGTGTATACTAAATCTGGCATCATGGTAGGCTTAGGCGAAAATGATGCTGAAGTACGAGAAGTAATCCAAAATTTACGCGATGTAGACTGTGATATTTTAAGCAGGCAATATCAAGATACCGTCAGTAAGCGAGAAAATTCCGATGAAATCAGTTGATAGCATTCGCAGCTAGAAGCTCTAAGCCTTTCTTGAGAGAGAATAGTTATTGCGCCTCGTTTGTATTTAATAATACCTGCTTGTTGAAACTTATGGGCTACTTCTGATACACCAGTACGACGTACTCCTAACATCTGAGAAATAAATTCTTGGGTTAACTGAAATTCGTCTTTCTGAATGCTGTCTTGTACCGTTAATAGCCAGCGAGCAAATCGCTGCTCGACATTATGATAACGATTACAAGCAGCAATCTGACCTAACTCAATTATTCGAGCCTGAACATAACGCATCAAAAGACGCTTTAATTCGGCGTTGCATAATAGAGGGATGAACTTAGGCTAAATCTCTATGGAATGTCCTGAATGTAATTCGACTCATATTCGGAAAAATGGAAAGAGACGAGGTAAACAAAATCATATTTGTGTTGATTGCGATCGCCAATTTAT
>JBOFLX010000055.1:0-32915 GCA_051658085.1 Waterburya sp. | reverse complement strand
TGCAAACTCAGCCTGTTGGTTTCACTAGTGTCAGTGAAGATGAAGGTGGAGATGATAACGACCAGAGTAACGATAGTGTTACTAACAGTATCAAAGCCACAGTCACTCCTGGGGAGAATGATGCTGGTAATGACTTCCTAGAAGAAGTACCTCCTGTCCTCTATCAACTCTCAGGTACAGTCTATGAAGACACTAATGCACCTGATGCTGATGGGATTGAACCAAGTGATACGCCTATCGCTGATGTTACTGTCCAGTTATTTGCTGCTGATGCGACTGGTCAACCCACTGGGGAGGTAATTACCACCACTACAACCGACAATAATGGTAATTATCAGTTTACAGGTCTTGCCAATGGTGACTATGTGGTAGTTCAAGCTCAACCTGCTGGTTATGAATCGGTCACTGATCTTGATGGTGCTGATGACAATCAGATTACAGCCACTATTGCTGGTAGTGATTCGATTGGTAATGATTTCTTAGAAGAAGTACCTTTGGCGTCTATTGGTGGAAGAGTTTGGGAAGATAGAGATCGCAATGGACTTGAAGATGGATTGGAAACAGGAGTAGCCAACGTTACTATCACTCTCTTAGGAGGCGGTGCTGATGGTATTATTTCTACTCCAAATGATCATACTGTTACCACCTTAACCACTGACGTTGATGGTAAATATGAATTTACTGGACTCACCCCAGGAATTGAATATCAAGTTACTTTTGATCCCACTAGTTTCCCTGCTGAATTTAGTGATGGTTTAACTACCCAAGATACAGGCAGCGACGATCAACTTGATTCTGATGCAGATATTAATACAGGTAAGACTCCTATTGTTACTCTCAATCCAGGTGAATCTAGAACAGGTATAGATGCTGGCTTGTTAACACCTCAAAAAGATTTAATTGAAGGTACAGCGAGTCCTGACAACATAGTAGGTACATCTATAGATGAAATTATTGCTGGCTATAAAGGACAAGATACTTTAACTGGTGGTGATGGTAAAGATTCTTTCTTTTATAACGAAACTAGTGATGGTGTAGATATCATTACTGATTTCACATCAGGAGAAGATCAAATCATTCTGACTCAAATTCTGACTGAGGAATTGAATTACACAGGTAACGATCCTATTGCTGATGGTTATATTGTGATCGAAGATTATGGCGCAGTCGGCACAATGATTCAAATTGATTTCGATGCTACGAATGATTTACTACCAAAAGATGTTGTCTTCCTGCAAGGAGTATCTAACTTAGATACTAATCCTGAAAATGATTTTGCTTCTCAAACTGATTTAGCTTTTTAAGTTGCAATTTTGTAGGAGATTTGGGCAATCTAATTATATGAATTGAGAAATTTCTGCCTAAATCTCCTAATTATTTGGCAAAAAGTTGACTTTATTTTTTAGTTTTTCTATCTCAATACTTAATCGTAAATTTGGTAATTTTATGAATATTTTTATGTTACGCCACAATATTTTTCGTACCTTTAGTTTAATTAGCTTTGTTGGTCTAGCCAACTTAGTAACTAGTAATTCTGCTCATGCTTTTACAGTAGATTTTAAAAACACTGATTTTGAAAATAATTTTACAAATTGGGGGACTACAGGAGATACAAGTATTCAAGGAACTTTTCAGGGTATAGATCCTATTGGTGGTAATAATCAAGCTTTAATTACTACTTCTTGTCCTGATACTGCGTTTGCTGCTGGGGAATGTTTTGATACTCAAAATCTTACTAACCCTCGCTTTGATGATCCTAATGCTAGTAATAATAGAACTTTCAATTTTTCAGGCTTTGATCAAACTGATGCCAATGGTAATAATGCTCCCAATAATTTACAAACTTTTTTAGGACTAGGAGCTAATTCTTTAAATATTGACCGTACTGACGGTACAATTCCTGGTTTTCGTACTCCCAAAGAAGGCTCTGCAATTAGCCAAACCATTACGGTTGATAAGCCTTTTAAGTTAACTTTTAATTGGAATTATCTAACAAACGATGGTACTCATCCTATCTTTGGTAATCAGGATTATTCTTTTCTAACTCTCTATCCTCAAAATTCTGCTCCTGGTAGTCGCACTATCAAAATTTTAGGAGACAGTACTGGTGCAATTACTACTCCTATTCCTTCTGGTCAAACTGATTTTGAGAAAGTTGGGGGCTATATTTCCTATAATTCAGGAGTCTTACAACCAGGAACTTATGTTGTCGGTTTAGGGGTTGTTGATACAGATGGTACAGGAATTAGCTCTGGCTTATTAATTGATAATTTTGCAGTTGAAGAAGTTCCCTTTGATTTTTCTGCTTCTACTGGTTTGGGTTTAGTTGCTAGTATTTTTGGATTGACTTATCTGCGTCGTAAATTTCGGGATGATACTAAATCCGATTGCTAAAAGTATCTTTTAACTCAGATTATTAAATACTCTTTTTCCTTCTGCCTCCTGCCTTCTGCCTTACATGACAGTTAAATAACCTACACGAACAGGATTTAGTATGATAAGCCTCTTGCATAAATTAGGCAATGCCTTTAACTGGATTCGCGCGCTAAATTAACTCCAGTTCAAAATAAACTATTCCACATACCCCTCTATGATTGTTTTTCTTTCATGAAAGAGGGGTATATTTTTTGTCACTTGAGGATTAGACTTAAATTAAAAAATAAAGTTTAATAAATTCAACATTAATGTCGGGCTGGATTCCCTATCCTTCTACAAGGTAAAGACCTGGAGTTTAAACTTTTGAGGTCTCCTCAAAAGTCAGCCACTCAGGAAAGCCCGACCAATAAATAACCATCGCAAAGCGATCGCACTCATTATAGCTAGTTGACTAAAAAAATTCATCAGCTATAAAATAATTTTGTTGTTGATGAAGTTTTGAGCGTGAAGCAAACAATTACAGCCAAACTAAAACTAGAGTTGTCTGATAGCCAAAAGCAATTAGTTAGACAAACGACTTTAGCTTATCGTGATGCTCTAAATTACGCTTCTCAGATTGCTTTTGAAAATAACAAAATGTCTTCTGGAGTAGCTTTACAAAAGAGAGTTTATAATCAACTTCGATCTGTCTATGGTTTACCAGCACAAATGTCTTGTAATGTTCCGAGACAAGTAGGTGCTACCTATAAATCTTTGTGGACTAAAGTTAAACAAAACATAGAAGCTATTAAATCTGGTCGAACTAAGAAAAGATACAAAGGGTTAGACCAAGCAGCTAAATTTATTTCCAGAACTTGTACCTTAAATTACAAGGGTTAGACCAAGCAGCTAAATTTATTTCCAGAACTTGTACCTTAAATTACAAAAGAGATTATTCTTTTTTGAAAGACAAGGTTAGTCTGATTACTTTATCAGGCAGGATAAAAGTTAATTATTCTGGGTATAACAAACACCTAGATTTAATTAAATCTGGTGTAGAAATAGGTGAAGCTAAAATCTGGTACGACAAAGCTAAAAAGACCTACTATTTGTTAGTCCGTTTGAATTTAAATGTACCAGAATTAAAACCAGAAGACATCTTTGAAATAAAAGGTATTGATGTTGGACAAAGATATTTAGCTGTTGTAACTAATACAAAAAACCAAACTAAATTCGTTTCTGGTAAGCCAGTTAGACATAAAGCGTCGAAGTACCATAAAGCTAGAAAATCGCTACAGCACAAAGGCACTCGTTCAGCGCGCAAGAGACTAATTTCTTTGTCTGGAAGAGGTGGTCATGTTTCTCAAGAAAATAGACCAAATAAAGGATTAACTTTTAGATGTATTGCTTGTAATCATACTTTGCATTCAGACTTAGTGGGAGCGAGAAACATAGCATTAAGAACGTTGCTCTTGAGGCAAGACTTTGAGAGTACGGGGCGTATTTCAGCTGTCCCTGATGTGTCGCACGAAGAAACCAAAGCTAAATATCTTCCGAGATATCTAGAATTGCGGTGGAGTGCAGATACAATCCCCACCTTCTAAGCGTCAGCGTAAGGTGGGGTAGTTGAAAATCTTTTTAACAAATAGAGAATTTCAGTTCCTTTTACCTTTACAATAATTTACTGCACTGACTCAAATAGAGGGACTGGTGACTGGTGAGTGGTGAATAGTGACTGAGAATATGCTATACGTGAGTAAGCGGGGCATACACCAAAATTTTCAATCCCTAATCCCTAATCCCCAATCTCTAATCCCCTGTTAATCTCAACCTAAAAGAATTGAGCTTACAGATCAAACAAACAAGACTCAAAGGGAATTAGACTACAAATTCATGAATATGGCAAAAGTTCTCGTCTCCGATCCTATCGATCAAGTTGGTATCGATATCCTCTCTCAAGTAGCCGAAGTAGACGTAAAGACAAAGTTACCTGTAGAAGAACTAATTAACATAATTCCCGAATATGATGCTTTAATGCTGCGATCGGGTACTAAAGTTACAGCAGAAGTTATAGAAGCTGGTAAGCAATTAAAAATTATTGGACGCGCAGGAGTAGGAGTAGACAATATTGATGTTCGGGCTGCAACTCGTCAGGGGATCGTTGTGGTTAACTCTCCAGAAGGTAATACGATCGCTGCTGCTGAACACGCTTTGGCAATGATGTTATCCTTATCACGTCAAATTCCTGACGCTAACCAATCTGTCAAAAGTGGTCAATGGGAACGTAAAAAATTCGTTGGCAATGAAGTTTACAAAAAAACTTTAGGTGTAGTTGGTTTAGGCAAAATTGGCGCGCACGTTGCCAAAGTGGCACGAGCAATGGATATGAAGTTATTAGCCTATGATCCTTTTGTATCTGCCGATAGAGCAGAAAGATTGGGCTGTAGTTTAGTAGATTTAGATCTACTTTTCAGAGAGGCTGACTATATTACTTTACATATTCCTAAAACTCCAGAAACAGCTAATTTGATTAATGCTGAGGCCTTGGCTAAAATGAAGCCCCACGTTAGAATCATTAACTGCGCTCGTGGTGGAATTATTGACGAAGCAGCACTAGCGGAAGCACTCAAAGCTGAGAAAATTGGTGGCGCAGCTTTAGATGTTTACAACGAAGAGCCGTTAGGAGAATCACCATTAACTGAAATTGGTTCTAATTTAGTTTTAACTCCTCATTTAGGAGCGTCTACTGCTGAAGCCCAAGTTAATGTGGCGATCGATGTAGCAGAGCAAATTAGAGATGTTTTACTGGGGCTACCTGCGCGCTCGGCGGTCAATATTCCTGGTTTAAATCCTGAAGTAATGGAGAAATTACGACCATATCTCAGATTGGCAGAGACTTTAGGTACAATGGCTGGGCAGCTAGCTGGAGGAAGGATTAATGAATTTAATATTCGCTTACAAGGGGAATTGGCTAATAACGATAGTCAACCTTTGATTGTTGCTGCTTTAAAAGGATTATTGTCTCAAGCATTGAGAGAAAGAGTAAACTATGTTAATGCTGCTATAGAAGCTCAGGAACGAGGTATTAGGGTTATTGAAACCAAAGATAGCTCAACTCGCGATTATTCTGGTGGCTCGTTACATATAGAAGCTCAAGGGGCTAATGGTAAACATTCAGTTACAGGAGCATTATTAAGTGAGGGAGAAATACGAATTACCAGTTTAGATGACTTTCCAATTAATGTTCCCCCTAATGATCATATGTTGTTTACTTTACACAGAGATATGCCTGGAATTATTGGTAAAATTGGCTCTCTTTTGGGAAGTTACAACGTCAATATCGCCAGTATGCAGGTAGGTCGTAAAATTGTCAGAGGGGAAGCAGTAATGGTTCTGAGTATCGATGATCCTTTACCTGAAGGAATTTTACAGGAAATTACCAAAATTGAAGGTATTCGCGATGCCTATACTGTTAAATTATCAGTTTAAAATTAAAGCTGGTAACGATCTAGCAACTATTCATTGAGTGGTTAAGATTAGCTATTAGCTTTTGGCTATTAGCTTTTCATCAATTAACTCCAATTGAGAAAGCGTCTCCGAAAATTTATGATCAAGCGATGGTTTTCCCAAGCATGAAGCAAAATAAAGGCTAAGAATGTGTAAGATAGCCAAAAATGTATACTGCGAGCAACAGGAAAAAAAGCTTGATTTTGCTGAAATAAATTTGGCATAGCTATGCCAAAAAATGCTACTTCATGTCCACCTGAGTTGGAGTATAAAAAACCACTCAAGGGAACTATCAACATCAATAAATACAGAAGAGAATGTAAAGTAAAACCTTGTATCCACTGCTTATTGAGTTTTGGTTGACGTTTTGAATATTTTTTTCCAAACACCTGAAGTAAGAAAAATATTCTCAACAATAATAAACCCATAACTAAGCTGTTACGCATTTAAATTGCATTATGTTGGCAGCAGGGGAGCAGGGCGCAGGGCGCAGGGGGAGAAGATTTGACGGTTTTTATCAAAATCTCAAAAAGAGTAAGTTAAATACTTTTTAGCTTAAAACTCCTATGGATTTATGAAAGTCAAACATATAGTCTTTTAAAGTTATCTCATCGGGAAGTCGGGACATAATAATACCAACCAGATAAAGAACTAGAAAACAAACAGCCATAATCCAGTGTAAAGACCAGAGTTTCTGAAAAGACGATGTTAGCTTTGGTTTAATTTTCTTTTGAGATGGATTCATCATTCATTCTCTCCAAACTATACATAAGCAAACTATTGATAATATTTGTTGTTAACATATATCGGTTTAAACGAATGTTATCAAATTTAGAAAATGTAGATAGTTAATACTGATACAAAATCAGTTTTATACACTAGTCGGGATGATGGATATATAATTGTTGTTAACGTAATTTAGTTAAAACAAACAATTTTGAAGCCAAAAACTCCAAATAGTCTTCATTTTTCAACTCCCGATTTAGTAGTTGAAGAAACAGGTGAGTTTGTCCCTGAACAGCAGGCTTATTTACAACTTGTGTATACAGCAAATCTTTTGCAAAAAGATTTAGGAGTATTTTTTAAAAGCTACGGGCTATCAGGAAAACAATATAATGTTTTACGTGCTATTCGTCGTGTAGGTTCTGTGGGCATTACCTGTTCTCAAATTGCTGCCCAGATGATTGAACAAGATCCTGATGTTACACGACTGGTTGATCGTTTGGAAAAAATGAATTTAGTCACCCGTGCGACGGAGAAGAAAGATAGACGGATTGTCAGGGTTTATTTGACAGATGATGGAGAGAAGTTGTTAACCAAAATAGATTCCCCTCTCATTGAGAAACACTGCACTCAACTCAATGGTCTGAGTAAAGACGAATTGATGACACTGATTAAACTAATGTGTAAAGTTCGTAAGGAATAACTATAAATTGATGGGTTAAGATCAGCTTTTAGCTATAAGCTTTTCATTAACTAACTTTAGAAGAAAGAAATAACTACATTGTGCCTATTTTGCGTCCCTTTGTTGATCGTGAAGTTGATCGTCCAACTTTGGAAAATCTAGCTCAACAGTATTCAGAGCTTGATATACCATCAGTCGAGACTTGTCTGGCTTTTTTGCAAGCAACTGCTGATGTCCAAGTAGCATTGGAAACTCATTTTTCGCGTTATGGGTTATCTATGGGGAAGTTTACACTCTTAATGCAACTTTACCAAGTGGGAGAAGCAGGGCTAACTCCTTCGGAATGTGCAGCTAGATCCGGGGTATCCCGTGCTACTATTACAGGACTACTTGATGGACTCGAACGCGATGCTTTGATTATCAGACAACATAG
Organism: Waterburya sp.; assembly: GCA_051658085.1. GTDB lineage: Bacteria > Cyanobacteriota > Cyanobacteriia > Cyanobacteriales > Xenococcaceae > Waterburya. Next base: position 25,215 of record JBOFLX010000055.1, on the reverse strand, counting down.
TGCCACTGATCGGCGAATGCTAGGAATACGCCTTACTGAAAAAGGTCAGCAGTTGATGGTGCGAATGCTGCCCGACCACTTTTGCCGAACTACTGGATTGATGGCTAACCTAAGTAGCGATGAAAAAAAAATATTGATTGAGTTACTGCAAAAACTACAATCAGGTACATCTGCAATGCTAGAAGCATAATAAATATGTAAGTTAAATGTGAATTAGCTCATCGTGCAAAATTTATGCTAATTTAATTAGGGAGCTAATTATTTGCTAGCTAATTAAAATGAGATAATTGACATGAAACGACTTAGTGTTAAACAGAAAAATTGGCTGCTATCTCTCCATGTTGCCTCTGGGGGTATTTGGCTTGGTACAGCACTGTGCTTAGTAGCAGTAGCAATCGTCAAAGGCAATACAGCCAAAGGGGATGAGTTATATGGCATTAATTCCACTCTAAAGCTGATGGATGATTGGGTAATTATTCCCACAGCAATGCTCTCTTTAATCACGGGTGGATTACTATCTTGGCTAACGATCTGGGGCTTCACAAAATATTACTGGGTTATTGTCAAATGGGTGACAACGTTAATGTTAATTACAACTGGGACAATTTGGCTTGGCCCTTGGCTTAATGCTATGACGGCAATTTCCCAAAGCGATCGCATTTATGCGTTGCAAGATCCACTCTATTTATTTGACCGTAAGGGCGTAATCTTAGGTGGATTAATTCAAACTATTTGTGTTGCTGCGATCATAGTAATTTCAGTTGTAAAGCCTTGGGGAAGAAGACCGTTACAAAAATCAACAGATGTAGAAACCAGTGATTCTTCAAGTTAGATAACTGATGTTACGCACTAATCGATATGTAGGGCTGGGGAAAAGGAAAAGGGGAAAAGGGATCAGGAGCAGATGTTCTTGTTTATAATCCTCAAGAAACACTTGAATATATTGAAATATTTCACTCTTAACTAAGATACATCAATAAATTCGATTAACAGAACTTGAGGATCGGATATTTCTTGATATTCGGCAGCTTTAGACTCTATTTGTTTTAATTGCCCTAAAGCTAGACTACAGGAAAAACCATAAGCTGCTTTAACGCGATCGCTGGCAATATTCAGAGCAATCCGAGATTTTTCAACAAATTCAGCTAATTGATATTTTTCGCCTGGGGTAAAGTATTGTTTCACCACTAAAGAAGGGGAGTAACAATCTTGTTGAGTACCATCGGGCCATTCGATTCTAAAGTGCGTTTCGGGCATGATTTTAACAGTTAGGACAGTTAAGTTATTACTCGTTACTCGTTACTCGTTACTCTTTACGCACTACCTACTACTTATAGCCTTATAGAGATCTAGGTGTATGTTAGCGGATTTTTGCCAGGAGTATTGAGCAGGGATAGGTTGGCTGTGGTTGATTAGTTTTTGAGTTGTGTTTTGATCTAGTATACCGAGCATTGCTTGCGCGATCGCATTATGGGAATGGGGATCGACGAGGAAAGCTGATTGATGATTGAGAAACTCGGTAAAAGGTGGGATATTGGCAGTGATTACAGGTAGTCCTGAAGCGATCGCTTCTAGTAATACTAGTCCCCAACCTTCTTTTATTGAGGGAAAGACAAAGGCATCCGCACAGCGATATAAGACTGGTAAATCTTGATCTGCTATCACTCCAGGCAAGATTAAAGATGTATCAAGATTGATATTATGCTGTTGAGCAAGCTGAAAAAATTCTTGGCGATAGGGTTCATAGTCGAAGAGGGTTTCACCCCCAGCAATAACCAACTGTGCTTGAGGATGAGTTGTTAATACTTCTATAAAAGCTTGTAAAAGTTTCAAGGAATTTTTGCGAGGTTCAATTCCGCCAATTGTTAAGTAAACTGGGTTGCCTGTAATTCCTAATCTTTGTTTGAGTTCGGTTTCTAAACCATTAGCATGACTAGAAAATCTTTGGGTATTGATGCCATTAATAACTACTGGGGCAGATACTTGGTATTGTTGTTGTAATTGCTGTTGCCAATATTGGGATACACACAAACATAAATCTGGTTCTAAGATCGAGCGATCGTGACACTCTTGCAGGTAAGGGCTATTAAACTGGTCGATATGGTGAACAGTACGGATAAAATGCGGTATTTCTTGGCGATTATCGCGCAATATTTTCAAAGCGTTAGCACTAATACAATCTTGAGCATGATAGATATCGTATTTAAGCTTTTCTTGACTCAAATAATCAACAAACTCATTAATTCTTTGTTTAATTAGCTTTTCTACTGGATCAAAATTATCATCAGCTAATTCTCCTGACAACAGCAATTGGCGATCTGCTACAGGCTTTGTAGGTACTAATTTACTAGGAAAATTTAAAGGGCGATGAAAGCCAAGATTATCTTTATCCAAAGCATAAACGCAAACCTGTTGCCCTTCATTGTGTAGAGCTTCTGCCAACTCCAAAGTATGAACAACACCGCCTCTTGGTTTGGTAGAGTAAGTAAATAGAGCAATTTGCATCATCGATCATTGTTTTTTGAAAATATTTAATTAAATAAGTTTTTGTAACTCGGAATACAGGATCGAAATTCAATTTGCATCTCAATAAAATTATTAGCTAATTCTTATTTCTTAGTCTTGTGTCTAATGAAAATAACGATCTTCTAATCAATCCTACTAGACTGTTACTAGAACTCCAAAACATTAATCTTTTGATTCAAAGTTTATCTGGTTGTCTCGAACCAGAAACGATCGCCAAGAAAATAACTGACAGTTTAGTAGATAAATTTAACTGTGCTTTTGTACGTATTTGGGTGGTTGAAAGCGATCGCACTTCCATACGGCTAGTAGCTTCTTCAGGGTTATATACTCGTATTGATGGTGATTTTGCATCAGTACCAATGGGTGCTTATAAAGTCGGCAAAATTGCTCAAACTTGTAATCCGTTTTTAAGTAATCAACTAGCTAAAGAACCCTGGGTAAAAGATCGAGAATGGGCGATCGCCAATAAAATTTGTGGTTTTGCTGGGTTACCTCTAGCTATTGCAGGACAGGCAATTGGAGTACTAGCAGTTTTTAGTCATCAATCGATGCAGGAAGAGTTTTTAGAAGCCTTAAGAATACTTTGTGGTTCTGTAGCGGTAGCCCTCAAGAATGCCTTACTATATCAACAAAAACTACAAGCTCATAGTCAAGCCTCTGCTTTAAACTCATCCCCAGGTAATTTAGCATCTTTCTTAAATATCCCTTTATCTGAGCAAATATCGGCTATTTTAACCCATGTTCGTTTAATCCTAGTTGGCACAGAAAAACCTTTAAATATTTCCCACAACTATATCCTCTTAAAAACTGCTGAAGTTCTGAAAGCTCATAATTGTAGCTATTGTCGCTTAACTTACGAAAGCGATCGCTTGTCTTTAGAAGCAATGCTAGTTTTGGATACAAGTTTAATTTTAGAAATAGAAATAGCTTTTCAAAATATTGCTCTGATTGTTAATAGTATGGATGGTGAACTACAGATTAATTCTGCCGACCAAAATATCATCCAAATTAAATTATCTCTTCCAGATAACTATCAGCAACAAATAACCGTATCATTATCTGAGCGAGAACAAGAAATAATGCAACTTCTTGCTCAAGGATTACGAGATCAAGAAATAGCTCAAAAACTCTTTATTAGCGAGCGCACTGTCAGATTTCATATTAATAATACCGTTACCAAACTTAATGCTCGTACTCGTATTCAAGCTATGCTTAAAGCATATTCTCAGGGATTAATTAGTAAGCTATCAGGCATTTAATTTATCTATCTTTCCCAATGCTGAAGCAGTTGGCAATTTCACAGTATTCAATAACATCATTGTTCATTGGAAGTTCTCGTCTTTTGAATCATCTCTTGGATTGTTTCAGTTTCGCCAATTTCATAAAGACGAATCAAACTATTCTCAATGGTAAAGATTTGCTGAACTGTTGTATCCGCGAGCAAATTGCCTTGCAAATCTCTGACGATTTGATGAACGGTAACGACATTTCGATTGTTTTCATCCGTCTCAAACTTTAAGGTCTTAAGCTGCACTTGAATAACCTTATATTGATTAGTCCAGTATTCGCGCACCGCGTCGCGTCCATAAACGAAACCGCCTTCTACCCCGTTCGCCCATTTCACGTCTGGGTGCATCACCGAGATGATTGTTTCAAGCTCGCGTTTGTTGAAGGCTTCGTATAAATTTTGCAGAAACTGCTGATTTGAACTCATAGTTAATACTTCAGGTAATTAATGTCGGTACTGGCAGTCGATCAACTCATAGAGATAATTAAGCAAATGCTTAACTAAATAATACTTAAGCATTTGCTTAATTGTCAAGCCATGCTTCAGCCTTATATTAAGCACCAGCAAGATTTAACTAACTATCATTGGTTAAAAAACTCTTAATTATAATAATATTTCGGACAAGTCTAATGGGGAAAAAGAGATCGATAGAAAGCAAGCTCAAGATTTAGGAAAATTTTTTAATGTTGAGTCTAGTTTATTTCTTGAATAAAAAGCTATATTTGTTTATGCACAATATGTACCGAGCAAAAGGCACGATGAATAACGTAACTGCTGACGCTGCCAAAAAAAGCCTCTTTTACTTTAGATAAACCCCGACGACCCATAACAATTAGATCAGCTTCCCAACTATCAGCAAGTTCACAAATTCCTCGTCCTGGGCTACCAGTTTTTTGCGTAAATTCGGTTGCTACTCCAGCATCAGTAGCTATATCTGCAAGTGATTGCAGCATTTTTAAACCTTGCTCTTCAAATTCCTGCCACTGCTGTCGATAGGTTTTCATAGTTTGTTCGTCAAATGGCATAGAGTAAGTATAATAAATTTCAGGTATTTGTGGACTTCCAGGTTCTTCGGGGTCTAGCACATGTAAAATCATCATATTTGCCCCAGTTGCACGAGCAAGAGCCAGAGCCTCTTCAAAAACTTGCTGACCCATTTCGGAATTATTGACAGCTACTAAAATTTTTTGCAACATATATATATAATTACTGATTAAGTACCTTTTGTTAAAATTGTTGTAATAGTTCAGGCATATATTCTTTAATTGTATCGAAGCTGCCATCAGCTATAAATTGTAGGGCAATAGCGAGAATAAAAAAGCCTAAGACACGATTTAAAACTCCAATTTCAATTTTGCCTAGTACTTCTAGCAGGCGATCTCCTAATATCAAACACAAATAAAGAATTATTCCTAACCCTACAATTCCAAGTATACAACCCAGATAATTGTGCCATTGGCTAGTTCTAAATGAAATAGCCCTAAGTTAAAACCACAAATTTTTAATCTCTTTCAAAGCCATATTTTTCACGCACCAAATACAAAGGTCTACCCTTAACTTCTTCATAAACACGCCCCAAATATTCTCCCAACACTCCTAAAGTAATTAATTGAATTCCACCTAAAAATAGAATAGCCACCATTAAAGAAGCATAACCAGGAACATCAATACCAAAGATAAGAGTCCGAACTACTAGTATCAGAGCATAAAATAAGGAAATTAAAGAAATAGTTACACCGATATAACTCCAGATTTTTAGTGGTAATAAACTAAAGGAGGTAATACCATCAATAGCTAAATTCCAAAGCTTCCAATAATTCCAGGTAGAATGACCTTTATAGCGAGGTTCACGATCAAATAAAATCGAAGTTTGTTTGTATCCTACCCAAGCAAATAAACCCTTCATAAATCGCTTTCTTTCTGGTAATTGTTTGATTGCTTCGACTACTTTGCGATCTAATAAACGAAAATCTCCTGTATTAGCTGGAATGAGGACAGGACTCATTTTACTGATAGTTTGATAAAAGGCTTTAGCTGTAATTTGTTTTAACCAAGTTTCTCCCTGACGCGATCGCCTGGTAGCATAAACGACATCATAACCTTCACGCCATTTAGCAATTAACTGTGCAATCAATTCTGGTGGATCTTGTAAATCGGCATCTATCGGAATAATTGCAGCACCACTGGCATAATCTATGCCCGCACTCAAAGCAATTTCTTTACCAAAATTACGGGAAAGATTGATTATTTTAATGGCAGAATTTTGTTGATGTAATTGAATGAGTTGGTTTAAAGTATTATCTTGACTACCATCATTAATACAAATAATTTCGTAACTGGTATGAAGCTGATTGATAACTGTAATAAGTCTGGCAAATAAATGTTCAATATTTTCTGATTCATTATATACAGGAATGATTATCGATATTTCAATCGCATCTAATTTGATAGACATTTATTAGGTTTACAATCAATAAATTACTTATTATTTAAATTAACTTCACCAAAAAACTTTCTCAGCAAATCCTACTTAGGTTTCCAATAATCCTCAGAGTTGGGATGATTATCATAATCCTCTATAGAAACTTGTACCTCTTGAATATGCTGATACGCCCACTCTCCCATAACTGCTAGGGGTTCGACAAGGGATTTTCCCAAGGGAGTTAGGGAATACTCAACTTTTGGTGGAACTGTCGGGTAAATTTTGCGCTCAATTAAACCGCATCGTTCCAAATTGCGGAGATTTTGAATCAGCATCTTGGGTGAAACACCAATAATTTGCTGTTTAAGTTCGTTATATCGTTTTGTACCTTGTGTTAGAGCAAAAACAATTAGTATTGTCCATTTATTAGAGATATGTTCCAGGATTTGATGCGCCTCACAATTTGTATCAAAAATATTCATTGTCGCTACGCGCTTAAGAGCAGGCTGAGGACAATATTTGAGTTGCTCGTCGTTGGAATCTTTATAGGAAGTCATGTTTACCAAAAAGTAACTATCTCACTTCTCGGTTAATCCTTCCGAGGAGTATTAGGGCAATGGTATCAAAGAACTGTAGAGCAATATAAAAGTTTTAAGCTATGAAAGCATACCAACTGCAAACATACAATTCTCTTGATGCCTTGCAATTAATCGATCTACCAGAACCTACTGTTGGTGCAAATGATGTTCTTGTTAGAATTCGAGCCAATTCCATGAACTATCGAGAGTTAATTATTCTGCGTGGAGGATACGATCGCAATAAAAAACTTCCCGTTATACCTGCTTCCGATGGTGTTGGTGAAGTTGTCGATATTGGTGAAAATGTAACTACTTGGCAAAAAGGCGATCGCGTTGCTAGTATCTTTTTTCAAGATTGGACATCAGGTAGAGCAACGGAAACCCAGATGAATACAGCCTTGGGAGGAGGAATTGACGGTACGTTAGCTGAGTATGTTGTTTTTCCTGAACATGGACTAGTTAAAATTCCTGAACATCTATCCTATGAAGAGGCAGCAACCCTTCCCTGTGCAGCCTTGACAGCCTGGAATGCTATAAGTACTGGGGGATTAATACCTGGACAGACAGTTTTGACTCTGGGTACAGGTGGAGTATCTATATTTGCGCTGCAATTTGCCAAGTTATTTGGCGCGAAGGTAATTATCACCTCTAGTAGTGATGACAAACTTGATCGCGCTATGGCTTTAGGTGCAGACGCAACTATTAATTATCAGATTCATCCCGAATGGCAAGACAAAGTACGCTACTTAACCAATGGGAGAGGTGTTGATCAAGTGGTGGAAGTTGGAGGTGCAGGAACATTTGAGCGATCGCTGGCTTCTGCGTGTCTGGGTGGTTATATTAGCGTAATTGGGGTTTTGAGTGGCTTTGGTGCAGCTAATTTTACACCAGCGACAGCCTTTTTCAATCAGTTACGTATTCAAGGAATTTATGTAGGAAACCGACAAATGTTTGAAGAGATGAATGCAGCTATTTCTCTACATCGTTTAAAGCCAATTGTTGATCAAGTTGTTCCTTTTTCTGAGGCAAAAAAAGCTTACGAATTACTGGAGTCTGGTAAGCATTTCGGGAAAATTGTGATCAGCCATGCTTGAGATTTATTGAAGCTTACAGCTTATAGCTGTGTTAAATTTTGCAATACTTCTAAAGTATTTTGCAGCATTGTCGCTTCGGAAAATTTTTGTACTTGTATTTGTGCCACATTTGCCATTTGTGCCATAGCAGCAGGATGATTCAAAGCCCAGTCTAATTTTTCGAGGAGATCTTGGCGATCGCCAGTACGAAAAAGTAAGCCATGTTCCTCATGAACTATCATTTCGGGAATACCACCAGTATCAGAAGCAACTATAGGCAAACCATAAATCATTGCCTCTAAAACAGCAAAAGGTAAACCTTCTTGATAACTGGGAAACAAAAATAAATCCGCAGCAGCTAAGAGATTGGGAATATCTTGACGATAGCCTAGAAAACTTACCTTGTCTTTGACTTGGTATTCTTGTAGCTGATGATTTAAATCGGCTTGATATTCTCCATCTCCTACCCAAACAAACTGCACGTTAGGAAAACGAGCAATAATTGCAGGCATAATCGGAATTAAATAATCATGACCTTTTTGAGAGTGAAGACGAGCTACGGTTAATAGTATTTGGCTGTTGGCTTCTAAACCCAATTCTTGTCGAATTTGTAAACGTAATTGCTGTGTAGTATCCCCATTGAATGAAATAGAAGACTCTTGTTTTATACCATTGTAAATACAACGAAATTCTTGAGATGCAAGGGAAAACTCTTCACCCAGACGTTGACAATTGTATTGAGAAATAGTGATCCATTGTTGATTTCTAGCTTTTGCCCAATGATAAGCTCGTAATTTACTCTTACTAAATGAGGCAGAAAAAGGAATAAGATGAAAAACAACTGCTGTGGGAATTTGTAATAGTCCACAAACCCAAAGACTAATAAAACCAAGATGATGAGCAGGTAAATTAAGCAAAACGACATCAGGTTGCAGTTGTGATAGTAATCTTTGAGTTCTAAATAGCCGTAATAAACTTGCTTTGATACTATCTAGTTTCCCTTTTCCCTGATCAGCTATGTTCAAGGGGTAATAATCTATGTTTTGTTGTCTAAAATCAGCGATCAATGAAGCCGTATCAGGAGTTTTTGGAAATGCCGTATCTATTTGCCAGCCTGCTTCTAAAGCTGCTTGAGCAATTTTCAAAGTATATTCTTCTGCACCTCCTCTTTGAGTTGAAGGCAAAATAATCACTAATTTCATTCCTAGGTTTTTAAATCAATTATTATTTATTATTTTTGACTCACTGTAGTTAACTCTATAGTTTATTATGTTCTCTAAAATTTTAAGAGATTAAAAAAGAATAATGAAACACTACGCGATCGCAGGTGAAGCGGAAGGCAAGGCAAGATTAAAAATCTTATCCCGAGTCATGCAGCCCTATACCCAGAATTTTTTTCAGCGTCTGGAAATCACAACAGGAATGCACTGCTTAGATCTAGGTTGTGGGGGGGGGAGATGTTACTTTTGAACTAGCTCTCCTTGTCGGTAAGCAGGATAAAGTTGTTGGTTTTTTGGGGTGACAATCATCTGAAAAGCCCTTTTAAACTAAGGACTACAAGTTGAGAGGATGATTTTCAAAACAAATCCCATCGCTATATACTAGTACATAATAACTAGCAAAATGCCAATTCTCGCTAATTATTATAGAGAGATTAGCTAGGGAGCAAGTCACTTTTGTTGGTTGTTGTGTACTACTTCCTTGCGATGCGCTCCGCGCTGGCGTTTGCGTAGCTGCCGTAGGCATAGCCAATCGCCTTAGACGACCTTAGAACTTATGAAGCTTGAAGAAACTATTCTATAGTCGAGGTCGAGCAAGCTGTCCAAACCAATTAAATATAGCGATCTCCTTAATGAGTATGCTTGTTCTTACAAAAGTAACTTGCTCCCTGTGCCTAACTCAATAACGCCTTCTCAACTTATTAATACTTTTGTCAGAACAAAAGTGATTTGCTCCCCCTTTATTGAGTACACCTCCTTTTCCTGATTATATTGCAGGACACGCTAGCTTCGGTGCTGCTGCTGCTTTAGTATTATTTACCAGCACCAACTAAAACTGGCTGAGTTTGAGTTTGATTTACTAAACTAAGTGGCGCATCATCTAAAATTGCAAAAGCATCGGCATAAAAGTTATTAAAACTAGTGGATAAACCATTAGCATAAGCACCTATGCAATCAATTTCTAACCAATCTCCTTCTTTTATATCTACAGGCAAACGTAGAGGAAAAGACAGCATATAGTTAGAGTCACCAGTCATACCAGCAACAGAAAACTCTTGGAGTTTATTACTAACAGAACCATTAAGACGAATTACCCTAGTTGATAAAGTCTTTTGAGAGTCAAATAATTCCGACAATGCGCCATATACGCCATCTTTGATAAACAACTGTTCTTCGTTTCTTAGCTGCACTTGAGTTAATAAAGAACAACCAGAAGCAACTAAAGCTCGACTAGGTTCCGCCAATATTTCTACTTCAGGGCTAAGATTGAGACGTTGTAAACCCTGTTCTATCTCCGCTATGTAGTCTTCGAGAGGTGGGATATCTCTGCCTGGATAAGCCACGGGAAATCCATCACCGACATTAACACAGACTGGCTCAACTCCAGCCATTTTAATGACTTCCCCTACTAAATCAAGAGCCTTACCATAGGCTTGAGGTTCGATGTACTGAGAATTAATATCAAAACTAACACCTACTCGACAACCAGCCTGTGCTGCTTGTTGCATTAACCTAGCTGCTGTGAGAGGTTCTGCACCAAACTTTTTAGCAATGTTATATGAAGAACCTTCTAATGGTTGAATTTTGATTTTAACGAAAATCGTTAGATTTTTTCCCCCAGTTTCCTCTAAAATCTTTTCCAGTTCATTATAGTCGTCTACAGCAAAACGATTCACGCCGAAATCCCAGTAAGCAGATTTGATAGCAGTACGGCTTTTGATTGGATGCATAAAGTAGATTTGAGAATTAAGGTAAGCATTCGAGATCTGTGCAATTTCAAATATCGAAGTAGCGTTAAATCTTTTAATACCTCCCTGATATAATCCATCTATAACCAAGGGATGAGAATTGCATTTAACTGGATACATAACCTGACCAGGAAACAGATCGATAAATCTTTTGGCGGTATCTGTTAGTATTTGAGGTCGAAGACAATAAAATGAATAGTTGGGTTTTAAGGTTTCTACTAAAGACAGAGCATTTGGAAAGTTTGGTAAATTTCTCAAACTTTTTTTAATGCTAGGTTCAAGACTTTGCATAAAGCTATATTTATCTGCTGAATGTGTGATTAATGGTGATCTTGTCACTATTGAGCAGAGCTTGTATAGACAGTTTGATACTCTTTATTATCAATTGGTATACCTAAATGAGAGTATGGTAATACTTTTTCTGTGCAGGCAGTGATCTATCAATTTTGAATTGATGGGTTGAGGGTAGGTAGTAGGTAGTAGGTAGTAAGTAATAAGCTTGAAGTTGAGGTGTGTCCATCAATCATTACTCATTACTTGGCTGACTGGATACCCACTACCTCTCTAAACAATCTTGACGCTCTATTAAAGTTTAGGGAATATGCTTATGGTTTCTAGCTTTTGTTAATTACCAGAATATAATGCCGTTAAATTTGACGTTCTCTCGCCCAAACAATAGCTTCTGCTCTAGAACTAACTGATATCTTGCTATATATTCGACTGAGGTAATTGTTAACTGTTTGTCTAGCTAGGTTAAATTCAGCAGCAATACGAGCATTATTCCATCCCTTAGCTACTACTCTTAACATTTCCTTTTCGCGATCGCTCAGGGAGAATTTCTGTGTGACAGATAAATGGAGTGTTCTTAACTGCATTAATCTTTCCATAATACCTTGACTATACCAAGTTCTTCCCCTCGCTACCCTGAAAATTGCTTTGATAAAATTTTCTAGTGGTTCGTTTTTCAGCAGACAACCACGTATTGCTTTGGTGAAAAAGTCCTGGTTTATTGTATTTTTGTCTGTTACCAGCAGAATAATTTTGCTGGTAGGGAAATGTTTCTGTATGTAGCTAACTGTTTCTTGAGCTACTGTTCTAGAGATATCTGTATCTAATAGTATTATCTGAGGCTTGTTCTCTTCACTAAGCTCTTGAAAAAAATCTTTGTTAATTATGCCACTAGCAAGTATTAGATTTTCTTCAGCGTTGACAATTGAACGAATACCAGCTTGTAGTAAAGAATTATCACTCGCTAATAGTACGGAAACCTTTGTAGATGTTTTGACCTTTGTTTCAAGCATTTAAATTACTTTATTAATAATAAAGTTCACCAAGTAACAGAAGAGATCCATTTTCTTGTTCTCTCTTTGCTCGATCTTACCGCTTTTCTCTAAACTTTTGGTAAAATTCTGGTAAAATTTGGTACTTGTAAATATCAAATAATTACCAAATTAAAGAGTTAAATTAAAATAGATAACTAATTTTTATAAGACTTCCCAGTTTTTATAAGACTTACCCAGTAATTAACAGAATTAATTACACAAATTGTATTTTTGATTTCTCTTACCTACTCCCATTCACTCTCTTCATTAGTGAATTTAACTTTTTAATTTTATTCAACTACTTACTCATGGGTAAGCTGTTATGCATTTATTTTTGTGTGCTGAAACCCTTTTTATCAGATGTTTAGGCTGCAAAAATCATAATTTAAATGCGTGTTAGCTGAAGTAAAGTAGTTTTTTTTGATTTATTAACTAATTGATTCTCATATATTATATTTTATTTAATTGTCATTACTTTATCAAAAACTAAAAAAAAGTTCACATACACTTATTACAAAAACAATACAAGTTTTTAAATAGATATGTTGTAATAGATATTACGTACAAAAAAATACTTAATTGTACTAATAAATACTGATAATTTAACAATCTATTTTCAAGACAACATTTATGAGTGACGCTCTTATTAATAACAATATTTATCAATCAGGAACAACTAATTTTTATTCAATTAATGGCACTGAAAATAATCAGACCAATACTAACTATGGGTCAGTTGGCAGTATTTTTCTCAATACTGCGCCTTTAGATTTTGGCGATGGCATTTCCAGCCCCGCAGGCGCAGATCGTCCCAATCCCAGAGTCATTAGTAATACTTTGGCACAACAAGATGGAAATATTCAGAGCGATCGCGGTTTAACTAATCTAATTTGGGTATTTGGTCAGTTTCTTGACCATGATATCACTGCAACCCCTGAAAATCGAGAAGTACGAATCGATATTCCTGTTCCTACAGGCGACCCTTTTTTAGATCCTAACAGCACTGGTACTGTCAATATCTCTATAAATGCCACAGGTTTTGTTGATGGTACTGGAACTAGTACTGATAACCCCGCCCAGATTGTTAATAATATTACCGCTTGGGTTGATGGCTCTAATATTTATGGTTCAAATCAAACAACTGCTGACAGTTTACGTGCAGGTACAGGTGGCTTATTACAAGTCAGTGACGGTAATCTTTTACCCTTTGCTCCTCCTAATCCTAACCGCCCAGGTAATTCATTTACTGCGGGAGATGGTCGAGTTAATGAAAACTCAGCTTTAGTGGCGATGCACACTCTATTTGTGAGGGAACATAACCGTATTGCTGGAGAACTAGCGATCGCTCATCCTGACTGGACAGACGAGCAATTATATCAGCGCGCCCGTCAAATTAATATTGCTCAATATCAGGCGGTTGTATATCGTGAATATCTACCTTCAATCTTAGGTATCGATGCTTTACCTGAGTATAGTGGTTACAATCCTACAATTAACCCTAATCTTGAAAATACTTTTAGCTCCGCAGCTTTCCGTGTTGGTCATACTCAATTAGGTTCGCAAATTTTACGTTTAGATACAGAAGGTCAGGAAATACCTGAAGGCAGTTTAACTTTGTCTGAAGTCTTTTTCCGTTCAGCAGAAATAATCCAACAAACTGGTATTGATCCGCTCCTCAGAGGTATAGCTTCTTCCCTCAGTGAAAATGTCGATCTCAAAATCATTAATGATATTCGCAATCTTTTATTTAGCTTTGGTGGTAACAATACTGCCCGTGACTTGTTTGCGATTAATATTCAGCGTGGTAGACTCAACGGCATCAGTGATTACAATACTGTTAGAGAAGCCTTTGGTTTAGCCAAAGTTACAAGTTTTGCTGATATTACTAGCAATGTTGAGTTACAAACTCAACTAGCATCCCTCTATGGCAACGTCGATAATATCGATTTATACGTAGCTCTCTTAGCTGAAGATCATGCACCAGGTGCAGCAGTGGGAGAAACATTTCAAGCTCTGGTAGCCAGACAGTTTCTTGCTTTAAGAGATGGCGATCGCTTTTACTATAAGAATATTTTTACTGCCGAAGAAATTGCTGAGATTGAAAACGCTACTCTAGCTGAGATTATTCGCCGTAATACTGACACCACTATCATTCAAGATAAAGCTTTTTCTTTACTAAATGAAGGTACAGCCAATAGCGAAAAACTAAGTGGAGGCTTAGGTAACGACTCTATCTTTGGTGGTGATGGTGACGATACGATCATTGGTTTCCAGGGTAATGATTTACTGTCTGGAGATGCAGGTAATGATTTTATATTGGGTGTTGATGGTCGAAATATTTTAGACGGTGGTGATGGCAATGATGTCTATCAATTAAATTTCAATGCTTTTGGTAGTGAAATTAAAGATAGTGCTGGTTTAGATTCTCTTTTTATTACTAGTGAAGATATCAATTTAGATAGCCTTAATCCAGCAGATCCAACTTCTTTTGGAGGATTAGAAATTACTCTCGATGATCCCACAACAACAACTATTGGTTTAGCTAAAGTCGGTAATGATTTAATTATTGATCTTAATCGCGACGGTGTAGCCAATGCCGACAATGACCTCAAAATCACCAATTTCTTTAACGCTGATGGCCAAGCTGGTACAGGTTTCGTAGAAACAATTAATAATGTCTCTGGAGAGCAAATTGTTGATCATTTTATTCCTGATCCTGTTTTAACACCCAATCTGCAATTAGCTAAAGTACACCGTTTTTATCAGTATCAAAAAGGATTCCATTTGTATACCTCTGATATGACTGAAATTGCATATATTCAAGCTAAAAGTCAAACAGGTGAACTTGCTTATAACTATGAAGCTGAAAAGTTTAATGTCTTAAGCAGTGATAAAGACGCTTTAACTGGTGCAGATATTGCAGGTGTAGAAGAAGTATATCGCTTCTTTAATACCCAAACTGGCGCGCATTTATACACAATGGATGAAGTTGAGAAAAGCTACATTGAAAATAATCTCAGCAACTACAACTACGAAGGTATTAAATTTTATGCCTTTGAAGATGCACCTCAAGATATTGAAACCTTACCTGTATTTAGAATGCTTAACAGTCAATCTGGTTCACATCTATTTACCGTAGATCAAGTTGAGATTGATTATATTAAAAACAACTTACCTAATTTTTCTTTAGAAGGTAATAATGGTGTGGCTTTTTACGTAGTTGAACTGTAATTAATTGACGAGCGTTGCTGATTTGAAGTATGAAACCGATGAGTAAACTGTTCGTAGCTATAAGCTATAAGCTATAAGCTATAAGCCTTTTGAATTTTCTATTCGATAACACAAAATAAAAAATCATACTTAGATTCAGCAACGCCAATTGACGAAATCTATCTAGAAATTTTCAACCTGACTAATTTTAGTCGGGTTTTTTCTTTTGGTGATTACCCGAAGGCTACGCTACTAGTCGGTCAATTTTGAATTGATGAGTTGAGGCGCACGGAAGCCCGAATGCATTCGGGCTGTCCGCCGTCGCCCGTTGGGTTAAGTAGCAAATAGCAGATAGCAATTACGCAAGATCTCCTTACTCGTTACTTGTTACTATTTTTGAAAACAATCTTGACTCTCTACTACGCGATCGCAACTTATAACGATGTGCAAAATAGTGATAGCGTCTCTTGACTCTCCAATTGGCTGGAGATTTTATGATGGTAAGTAGGTAATAAGAAAATCATTATGCAAATTCAAGAACAAATCTTTCTAAAAATTGGAGAACTTTCTACTCAAAGCGGTGTCTCTATTAAAACAATTCGTTATTACGAAGAATTAGGATTAGTAAAAAGCTCTAAGAGAACTGAAGGGCATTTTAGACTATTTCACCCTGATATGGTGACTCGTCTAGCTTTTATTAAAAGGTTACAATCCTTGGGTTTAAGCCTGCAAGAAATTAGTGAGTGCTTGACAGTTTACGATCGCGGTAATTTACCGTGTGGTAATGTAAAAAGCAAGTTAGAGCAGCAAGTTGCTAAGATTGATCGGCAAGTTGCAGAATTAATGTTCTTACGTCGAGATTTAACAGAGATTCTACAACATTGGTCAACTTCACCCGACAAACAACCAGAAGTTATCTGTCCAAATCTACAAGTTTAAATAGATAAGTTTTAACTTTTGACTTTTTGCGCTATGTAGTGATCCAAGAATTATCTCCCAGATAATATTGCTTAACCAAAGGATTGTTGTAAAGCTCTTCTGCTGTACCAGAAGCGAGAATTTGACCATCACGCATAACATAAGCGCGATCAGTAATTGCTAGAGTTTCGCGAAAATTATGATCAGTAATTAAAATACCTATTTGGCGATCGCGCAATTGAGCAATCATTTCTTGCATCTCAGCGACGGCAATGGGATCAACCCCTGCAAAGGGTTCATCTAACAAGAGATATTTAGGCCCATCCAAGCCTGCTGCTAAAGATCTAGCTAATTCAGTACGTCGTCTTTCTCCACCAGAAACTAAAGATCCGAGAGTATTGGCTACTTTTTCCAAACGAAACTCTCTAAGTAGCTGTTGTAAACGAACTGGTCGAGCGGGACTAGGAATTCCTGTTTGTTCTAGGACGAGTAAAATATTATCCTGCACGCTGAGGTTACGGAAAATACTTGCTTGTTGCGTTAAATAACCCATGCCCAGGCGCGCTCGTTGATGAAGAGCCAAGGTAGTAATATTATGGTCATTGAGCTTAACTGTTCCTTCGTTGGGCTTAACCAAACCTGTAGCGATGTAAAAAGTGGTGGTTTTTCCTGCACCATTGGGGCCTAGCAACCCGACAATCTCCCCTGGCAAAACTCGGAGATTAACGCGATTAACGACATTTCTTTTGCCATAGGATTTATGAATGTTTTCTAAAACTAAAGCCACAGCTTTTTTAGTAATGACGTTGATAATTAAAAGTATGACATAGACAATAATAAAATTTGAAAAGAATTTGGACACACTTCAACACAATACATTAATATGCATGACATTGCCTGAGCGTTCTGGAGATAGAGCCGAGAAAAAGAGAATAGGTTTTGTTTGTCCTAATATTGCAAAATAACCGCCAAATCTGGTAGTATAAATGAAACAATAACTCTTGGCGTGACGTACTCCCAACGTTAAAGAAGAAAAATGAAACACTACGCGATCGCAGGTGGAGCAGAAGGTAAGGCAAGATTAAAAATCTTATCACGAGTCATGCAGCCCTATACCCAGAATTTTTTTCAACGTCTAGAAATCACAACAGGGATGCACTGCTTAGATCTAGGTTGTGGTGGAGGAGATGTGACTTTTGAACTAGCTCTTTTGGTCGGTAAGCAGGGTAAAGTTGTTGGTCTTGAACTGGATGAAACCATCATTCGATTGACTCAGGAAGATTCTCAAAGATTGGGGTTAACTAATGTTGAACTTAAAGTTGCCGATGCCCTCTCCTTGGTTGAAGAAAACAAATATGATTTAGCCTATAGTCGTTTTTTGCTTACTCATTTAAGCCATCCTCAGAAAGTAATTGAGAAAATGAAAATAGCTCTCAAACCTGGAGGCTGGATTGCCATTGAAGATCTGGCGTTTTCTGGGCATTTTTGTTTTCCACAATGTCAAGCTTTTGACAAATATATCGAACTTTATCAACAGGTAGTCCAAAACAAGGGAGGAGATCCAGAAATTGGTCTGAAGTTACCTGGGATGTTAAAAAAAGCTGGATTCAAAGAAGTCAATTTGAATTTAGTTCAACCGACTTTCATAGAAGGAGAAGGAAAATCAATTGCTCAAATAACAATGGAAAAGATACGTTCAGCCGTCTTGGAACAAGGTCTATCATCACCCAATGAAATTGAACTGATTATTTCAGAACTTAAAGAATTTGCCCAAAATTCGGAAACAATCATCAGTCTACCGAGAATCTTTCAGGTTTGGGGTCGTAAATGAAAGAGAATGGCTTTTCAGAAGAATTACGGCGATCATCAGTAAAATAAAACTGATTACCTAAATTGTAAGTATAAGCTTTCCGCCAGTCAATATATCAAAATCAAGCTTCTAAATTAGTTGTTATTTTAAAATAGTCTATTTCTTATAGCCCACATTCAGTAGCCCCACAAATGAAACCAGTCAAAAAACGAGGTTTGAATGATGGTGAATTACTCATTGTTGTTGCGCAAATAAATTTAAAAATGCCTCGTCAACGACTATTGATTGCTGATGCAGTAGGTTTGGGTAAAACTCTAGAAGCAAAAATTTTAGTCTCAAAATTGATTCGATGGGGTAGGCGATCGCTCTTCTTGTTATCCATGATTCATAAGTTATTCAGATTTATTGTTTAGGATACGAAGAAAAGCTTTAAATATAATTTTCTAAAGCTGATATTTTCCCTGTATATTCGCTACTTTAAGTCCTTATTCATGTTCTCAACAAGAGAGTTACAGTCGATGTGTATCAAAATTCGACGTATTTTACTAATTCATACCGACAATGCGATCGCCGAAATGATGCTGCTTTGTCTAGAGACTATTTCTGACTGTGAAGTAACGACCGTAAATTCCGGTATTCAAGCAATTGAAAGGGCTTCAGAGGCAGACGCTATTTTACTTGATCTTGATGAAAAAATGCCCGACTTATGTTGGAGAGAAATAGTCCAAAATTTAAAAAAAAATCCTTCAACTAATTCCATTCCTCTAATTTTATTGACAGCCACACCGCAATCTCAAGAGATGCTTACGTTTCAACAGCAAAGAAAAATTAGAGCGATCGCCAAATCCTTCGATCTTTTAAATTTAGCCAATCAAATTTCTATTTTACTTAACTGGAGGTAATTGCTAACCTCCTCTATATCCCTATCTTCTCCACCCCTCTATCTATTACCAGCTAATAGCTTTGATCTTCTTCATAAGTTCTTCAGATTGTTTAGATAATATCTGTTCAATGGATACGATTAGTTGCCATCCTGTTGGAATTTTCCCAATAATAACCCCATCGTTTCTGGCCTCGGAAACCGCAACGATGGGGCTTTTGTCCCTACCCTTTTAGCAAGGAATTACTAATTATAATACCGCATTTATCAATAACATTACTTGTTTTAAGGCAAAAGGATAGCTAACAAATTTCTGTTTCAAACTTCTTTGAGGTTCGTAGTTAACGAACAAAACTTGGTTAATAAATTTTTAGTTGAGAGACAGCAAAAAGCTATGACTACAATAATTCAACAACAAGAACAGTTAAGTTTATGGGAGCGTTTTTGTCGGTGGGTTACTAACACCGAAAATCGACTATATAAAGGAGATCACCAATGGGTTTACCTTGGTATCGCGTCCATACGGTAGTGTTAAACGACCCAGGACGATTAATATCCGTTCATTTAATGCACAATGCTCTTTGTGCTGGCTTTGCTGGTTCAATGCTATTGTTTGAACTAGCTTTATATGACCCTAGCGACCCTGTACTTAACCCGATGTGGAGACAAGGTTGTTTCTTAATGCCCTTCGTGGCACGATTGGGAGTTACGAATTCTTGGCAGGGTTGGAGTATCACGGGGGAAAACTTTAGTGATCCTGGGTTTTGGACTTTTGAAACCGTGGCGATCGCTCATATTATTTTTTCGGGACTACAGTTTTTAGCTGCTTGTTGGCATTGGGTTAACTGGGATTTAGTTACTTTCTTTGATGAAGAAACTGGCGAATCAACCTTAGATTTACCCAGAATATTTGGCATTCATCTTTTACTTGCTGGTTTACTTTGCTTTGGTTTTGGTGCTTTTCATCTGACTGGTATTTTTGGCCCAGGAATGTGGGTATCAGACCCCTATGGATTAACGGGACACGTACAAGGAGTTGCGCCTGTTTGGGACGCGTCAGGATTTGACCCCTATAACCCTGGTGGAGTAGTTGCCCATCATATTGCAGCAGGCATTGTGGGCATTATTGGGGGACTATTTCACATTGTGGTGCGCCCTTCCGAAGAACTGTATAAGTTACTTAGGATGGGTAATATCGAAGGTGCATTAGCTAGTGGCTTGGCAGTCTTCTTTTTTGCTGGAGCGATCGCTAGTGCTTCGATGTGGTACGGCACAGCAACCACTCCCGTCGAACTCTGGGGGCCTACTCGTTTTCAGTGGGATAAAGGCTACTATTATTTTTTGCTTATGGTGAAGGACAATTTGCCACTACTGCTACAGGAATCGCCTCTGGATTGCTAGTGCTAGCCATACTTCTGATCCTTTTAGGAGTTTATGCCAGTCAAACCTATCCAAGCGATCGCCAATAAGTATAGCCGTACAAAATTAGTTTAGGACAATTAGGGTGATTAGCTCGAAGGTAGTAGGTAGTGGGTAGTAGGTAGTAGATATCAGTAAAAAACGTCCTAACTTTATCTGGTATTGCTACATAAGACAAGATAAACCAATACAAATTAGGAGAAAAATCATGAGTATGATTGCTGAATTAATTCTAAATGCCGATAGTGAATTTTGACCAAAACTTTGGTCAATTTTTAATTGATGGGTTGAGATTAGGTAGTAGGTAGTAGGTAGTAGGTAGCAGGTAAAAACTAATGACAATGCGTGACTTCTATATGTACTATCCTTCAAAACAATCTTGACGCACCAGTACCTGAACAATTCGTAGGGTGGGGTGTGCCTCGCCTTACGATCAACAACCAACAATCAACAATTAACAATGAGCATTATTACCCGTTCTATTGCTAGCGCAGATCGTGAAGCACGCTATCTAAGTCTGGGAGAGTTAAAAGCGATCGCTCTTGGAACCAATTAATTGGTCACAAGCACAATTATCACGTCAAGCTACCGCAGGACAAGTGGTGGCTCAAAAAATTAGAGAAGATAAAACGCGACTAACTAAATTGGCTTCCGAAAATAATGGCAGTAGCGTAACCAAAATTACCCCAGTAGAAACAACTACCTTGGCAACGGCTAACGAAGATATTCAATCTCAGACAGTTACAAACTCTAATTCAATTCCAGTTGAACTCGAACCAGAAAAGCTAAAAGCTGATAGCTAATAGCTTAAAACTAATAAACAAACAACGTAGTATCTCAACTCTTCACCAATATGAGTATAGTTAAACAACTGATTCTTAATGCCGATGAAGAACTTCGCTATCCAAGCCTCAGCGAGATTCATCTATTACAAAACTTTTGTCATACAGGGGAAAATAGAATTCGGATTGCCAGGATTCTGGCTGACAATGAAACCAGGCTTGTACAAAGAGGTTCTCGTCGGTTTTGGAAAAAATGTCCTGTCACCCCTAGCAATAGCGGAAATCTGCGCAAGACCAATTCCTGTCAGCGCGATCAAGGCTGGTATATCCGTTTAATTGCCTATTGCGTTTTAGCTGGTAACAATCAGCCATTGGATGATATTGGCATCCTGGGGATGAGAGAAATGTATCAGTCCCTTGGTATCCCTTTAGGCAATTGGGTAGAAGCCTTGTGCTGTCTAAAAGAAGAAGCGATCGCTTTACTTGACGCTCAAGATGCAGTCGAGGTTATTCCCTATTTTGATCATATTATTCAAGCTCTTGCTAATCCTGGGCCACCCTATCGGATTAATAACGGTTTGGTGGAATACTAGTAAGGAATAACTTGAACAATAGGCTTTCTTCCCCCTATTGAAAGTCTCTTCAGCCACTATCCAACATATCAACTTTTCTTGGTGCAAGAGGTGCAAGATGTTAGTTAAAATCAAATTTTAACCAGAAGTTAGCAATGGATGATCAGAAAAGCGATCGCCTGACATTGCCAAAAATCGACAGCAATTCGCTCAAGCACAAAACCTCAATAGTCGTCTCGGTAAGATCGTGCGAATTAATGATGATGGTTCTATCCCAAAAGACAATCCCTTTGCCACAAATGCTAATGCCGATCAAGCGATTTGGAGTTACGGACATCGTAATATTCAAGGACTAACCTTAGATCCGACTTCTCAGCGAGTATAGGTAACCGAACATGGTTCGCGCGGCGGGGACGAACTCAACCAGCCCCAAGCAGGGAAAAATTACGGCTGGCCCGTCGTTACCTACAGCCAAGAATACACTGGTGGGGAAATCTCCAACGAGCGATCGCGTCCTGGGATGGAAGACCCGAAAGTTGTCTGGACACCAGCAACCGCCCCTTCAGGACTGGCGACGAACAATTTAAAATTTTAACTTTGCCTTCTACCCCAAAAGGTACTGCTAAAGTACAACCTAGCAAGGGAGTTAGAATAAACCGTATTGATTACTGGTCAGACGAATTTTATTCGGTAGAAAATCAAGATGTGCCAATTCGTTACGATCCATTTGACTACGGAATAGCCTATGCTTACGTAAATAATCGTTGGATTCGATGTATTTCCAATTATTACACTAAATTACAGGGTTATTCTGAACGTGCGATCGCCATAGCAACCACTCTGATTCACAGGAAAAAACAGCTTCACAATCAAAGGATTTATGCAAGTGTAAGTGAAATTGTTCATCTGCTTAAAAATGCTGAAGAGTATGAAGATATTCAGCTACAACTACAGCGTGATCGCTCTACTCAAAGAGTTCATAATTTGATTGAGGAAAAACTTATCACTGCTGATACACCTACTATCAATACTCTAAATAAACGACAGGATAATGGCTCAATCATAAACTCTGAAAAAAATTTAGAAGATATCAGAGATGTTGAACCTGGTGAAATCATAGAAGATGAATTTTTAGACGATGAGCCTGATGAAGTAAACAATGATACAGGAACTATTCTTGCCTACGATGATTACGAATTATGGTAAACACTTATGAAAGAACGTCCTTTTTCTCTAGATCTATTAGAACAACCAACACAAGTAAAATTACAGTATTTTCGGGATGTTATTGTTCCTCACCGCAATATTAAACAGATTTTAGAACAGCTTCTGAACAACGCTATAGAACCTGATGACGCTTCGGTATATTTAGTTTTTGGGGTTACGGGAGTTGGTAAAACTCGATTGATGCAGGAATTCCAGAAACGACTAGTTCAACATTTCGAGGATGAATTGATTCAAAATCCTGGAAGTTTGGTTGTGGGTGGAATTGAAGTTGATAGTGCCGAAGGAGGTAAATTTAATTATTCTGATTATTATATTCAGGTTCTCGAAGCACTTAGAGAAGTACTAATTGACTATAAGACAACTTATGATCTTGATGAATTGGAACAGTCAGATACAGACGCTTTATTAGGAACATTGGAAGGCAAAAATTCTAAGGCTTTACGTCGTGCAATGCAAAAAGTTTTTATCTTTCGTCAAGTCAAAGCTTTTGCATTAGATGAAGCTCAACACCTGTTCGATGTTGCTGGAGGAAAGCAAATCACGACCCAAACCAATTGGCTCAAGTCAATTGCTAATAAAACCAATACAGTTCATGTTTTATTTGGTACTTACGAACTGTTGAAATGTCAGAAAGTAAATGGGCAAGTAGGCAGACGAAGTGAGGATTTTCATCTAGCTAGATATCATATAGAGAAACAAGCTGACTATAATGAATTTGCCAAAGTAATCAAAACCCTGCAACGTCATTTACCAGTTCCTTCCGAACCTAATTTAGAAAAGTACACTGATTACTTCATGGAATATTCTTTAGGTTGTGTAGGTATTCTCAAAAGTTGGTGGTATCGCTCTTTGAAGAATGCTTTGGATGACAATTCTAAAACTGTAAGACTCAAGGACTTTAATGTAAAGGCATTATCTTCAGGCAGACGCCAACAAATTGAGACAGAGGCGATAAATGGAGAAAATGAGTTTGCGCGACTTCATCAGCAAGGAAATTATGAATTCCCAAAAATAGAATCTCAAAAATTGCCATCGCCGAACAAAACAAAAAGAAAAGTTGGAGAACGTAATTCTACGAGAGATCCTGTGGGAATCTAAAATGTCAAAGCAAGAGGATATTTATCATGAGCTTTGGAGTCCAGAACCTCTCAAAATACCTCAAATAAGTCGCTTATATTCTCTAGAACCAATTGAAATAGGAACGCCATTTACTGAAAGCTTGAGTAGCTATTTAACTAGATTAGCTACTGAACATTGTGTAACTCCAAAAAAGTTAATCATGGGAGAAATTGCCCCTGTA
Source organism: Waterburya sp. (assembly GCA_051658085.1). Lineage (GTDB taxonomy): Bacteria > Cyanobacteriota > Cyanobacteriia > Cyanobacteriales > Xenococcaceae > Waterburya. Next base: position 920 of record JBOFLX010000055.1, on the reverse strand, counting down.
ATAATGGGTGAAAAGTACCTACCAGAAATGCTTATCAAGAATGTCAGCATCCTTTTCGGCAATAGCGATGCCAAACCAGCTATCAATGGTATGAGAGAGATGACGCGATCGCTCGTCGATGCTTTAGAACAATTAACTTTACGTCAAAATTTACGATATTTATCTTGTCTGACCTGGAAAGAAGTAATTAGAGAGCGAGGCTTATTTCGCCAAAACAAAGTCTGGTGTACTCTATGTTTTGAACAATGGCGACAAGAGAACAAAACCATATATGAGCCTTTATTATGGTCGTTTAAAGACGTAAATTACTGCCTACAACACAATTGTAAGTTATGCGATCGCTGTCCTCATTGTGATTCTTTCTTAAAAGCGATCGCTGACTTCTCAGTACTTGGATATTGCAATAGATGCAGACATTGGTTAGGAAAAACCAATTATAGCGAATCATCTTTACAACAAGACGTTGAAAAAAACTATTTTATCGTTAAAAATATCGGAGATTTGATAGCCCTTGCTCCTGAGTTAAATTATCAGCCCAATCTCAAGAATTTAAAGCAGAAGTTTAAGCTAATTTTATTTTGTTTTGAACGAGCAATTCACCAAGATTTAGGTCAATATGTTGTATTGATTAAACTAATTGAGAAGCTAAAAATAGATTTATAGTCATTCTAAATAATTTCCGTATGATTTAACGATATCATCCAAGGAAGTACCAGGAGCGGAATAAATACGTCTTTTTTTGAGGATGTCCTAAAGGATTAGCTTCGCGTCGCAAAGTCTTGTTCGATACGATTAAAATCAGGTGAATAGGGTGGTAAAAACAAAACTTTGTGACCCGCTTGTTCGGCAAGGCGAAATACATCATCCTGGCGGTGAAATGCCGCATTATCAAGGATTAGAGTGGAGTTTGGTCTCAATTC
>JBOFLX010000054.1:0-120524 GCA_051658085.1 Waterburya sp. | reverse complement strand
AATTGGATAAGAAACACCTCTTACGTCTGTATAGTACAAAGTAATTAAATTGATGCCTTTAACACTTTTCTTATGCTTACCCGACCAAAAATAATCAATTAGCTGACTTTTTTTGGGGTTACTGTAAGGTTTATCTAGTGGAGAAAGGCTTAAATAGGGTAACTATTAAGCATTTAAAACTTTGAACTAATAAGTTCATTTAAAATGGTAACTTTATTTACGCCTCAGTCCACTAGCATCATTAAGCTGTCACGCATTTAATTTGTTATTGAGGCAAATATTTCTCCTTGTTCCTTAATTCAAATCAAATTTTTAAGAGCGATCGCTCTCCTTATCTATTAACAAAAGTTGGCTAATTTGTACTTTAAGCAAAATTTAGTTAAGGTTGAAGTGGTTTTTTGAAAAATTATAACCCCCCAAGGTTGAGATTTGGGAGGCTTTAAGCTGATTTACTGTCAATTCTCAGGCAAGAAACTTTATTTCAAAAGTGCCTCACCACGTCTGAATAACTCTCTGGCATAGTCTGTCCAAGTACCTTGACCCCAATAGCGGAAACAGCTAGTTTCTACCAGTAAAACATAGAGTAATGCTTCTTGATATTCTCTAGTTTTAGTAATACTAGGATCTTGAGCGACTAGAGCATCATATTTTAGATGGAACATAGCACTTAATTGATTCATAGGTTCGAGAACATTTTCATAACCCTTGACCCAACTAAGATCGTCTGTCCAAGAAGCTCCATCCATGTGAAACTGATGATCTGTTGCTTGTAAATCAGCGATCGCCTGACCAACTTTTTCGGGAGTAGTATTGTTAGGATCGACCTGTTGCCAAATTTTATGTTGTCCCACTGCTTGACAAACAGGATAATCATCAGGATTTACCCCAGCAGCTTCAATTAGTTCTAGATATTCTGTGCCGTTAAACCCGACTATATTTTGATTATTTTGTAGTTCATACCAAACAGGTTGAAAATCACGAGCGTATTCGTTCATCATCACACCGCCATTTTCGCCGTCGGCAATTTGACTGACACAACTAGGTACGGAAATATTGCCAATTTGTTGTTTTCCTCTACCTTTAGCTTCATGATAAGGTTGCATTTGAGCAACGAGCTTGGTATCTGAACCTTGAGTTTTAATTAGAGCAGTAATACTGATGGTTTCGCCTTTGGAGTTACGAGCAAATAAACGATTGGGAATATATTTGTCATCGTGATGTAACCCTGAACCGTCTAATCTTTCTACCGAATGTTCCTGTACTAGTAACCAGCGATAACCACACTCTTTGAGAGCTTTAATATATTCATAGAGAGTGTCAGGATTGTTGGGAAGATGCATTTCTGGGGGTGAAAAGCCTTTGACTCGTTGAAGAGCCTCAAACCCAAAAGTAGCTGCAAAATAATGTTGCCAAGCTTGGATATGTAGCTTGAGATCAGGAATAGGAGTTGAAGGAGCGACTGCATGACTCCACATTGTGCCTAACCACTCAACATAGGGTTGATACTGTGAGTCACAGGTGATTTTTTTCAATTTATCTAAAGTCTCTGTGCGTCCCATCTGCTGCAAACCCCAAAGCAGATTACCAGAATAATCCAGCATAATGCGAGGCTGACAACCATTAGCTACTAATTCAGGTATCCAGTCAGCCATGCGAGTATAACACCAAGCAAAGACCTCAGCATTGTGATTATCCCCATCGTGAGGATGTTCAAACATATGTTGCAAATTGCTGATTAATTCGCCGTTAGCCCCTGCGGGGATTGTCGGTTGATGCATATGAAGCGCGCAAGCAAAACCAGCCTGAACTTGCTTAAGATCAATGGGACTACGAGGTAAAAATACTGGCTGTTGATGATTAACGACTGAAGCGATTTCTGATTCCCAACCACAGATATTAGGTAAGCCGTTAGTTAATACTTCAAGATGATTCGCTGCTGTTGCGATCGCGGAGCTTGTCATTTATTATCCTCTATGACTACAACAAGATGATTATTCATTGTATTGCGAATAAATAGCTAGCCCCAAAACTAAATCTAAAGGAATCTTTAAGAAAAAAGGTATAAAGATCTAGGACTGCTAATAAATAACCTTTTCAGAAGTAGCCTAAATCATTTAAATTAAAATTTATAGATGTAATTAAAATTAATAATTATGGCTGGTATCAAAAAAGGCTCATTAGTTCGAGTAGTTCAAGAAAAATTAGAAGGTAGCATAGAAGCACAAGCTAGCGATGCTCGTCTTCCCTCTTATTTGCTTAACAGCAAAGGCGCAGTTGTAGAACTCAATGACGAATATGCTTTAGTTCAGTTTTACGTACCTACTCCTAATGTCTGGTTGCGTATAGATCAATTAGAAGAAGCTAAATAAAGAATTGATAATTGATAATGGATAATTGACAACTATTTCTTTTGTCCATTGATCAATTGTCATTATTTATACCGCACTAGATTAACTCGATAGCGTTGCTTTTTAGTTACCGAGACTTCTCCCACTTCTAATCTACCTTTACCTCGGACTGCAATCAAATCACCAGCTTTGATGTTATAACTTGCTTGAGTTACTTCCTTCCAGTTAACTCGCACATCGTTACTAGAAATCGCGCTTGCCATTTTACTACGAGATATACCAAAACCAGCAGAAGCGATCGCATCTAGACGTAAAGAGGCTTCTACAGTGGTCATTTCTTTTTTATTCGGTGGCTGAATTTTTAATTCACTTAATTCTATTGGCTGGGTTTTAACTGCTACCGAGCGTACTTGAGTCAAAGAAGTAGTTAAAAAATCTACCATTTCGGGAACAATAATTACTTGTGCGCCTCTTTCTCCCAAAACAATAATATCCCCAACTTTTTCGCGTACAATACCTGTCCCCAAAATTGCTCCCAAAAAATCTCGATGGGTAGCAGGATCAAAGAGGAAATTGCCTGCAATATCTAAAGCAGTTAATTCAATTTGCGACTCTTCTAAGGGTATATCAGGACGAGCTAAACCAATTCTTTGTCTTTCCGCTTGAGGATAGCCACCCCAGGGTAAAATTTGAATTTCGGTTAAATTTTGGCAGATTGTTTCTACTTCTGCGACTACAGGTGGGGAGAAGAAATCAGTAGTAACTACTTCCCAATTTTTAATTGCTTGTTCAGCTTGATCGATAACGCGAACGATTTCGTCTTTATTTTCTACCCGTTTTAATAATTCTTCTCTCGGCAGCATTTAGTTATGGTTTATAGTTTATGGTCATATTTCTAAGATAATAAAAAAAAACACGACTTATTTTCTCAGTCGCGCTTTTTCTGTTAAGTTAGTCAACTTGTACTTTTGACTTTTGACTTAACTATACTGTTCCTCAGTATCTAAATTAAATAACATTTGCAGCGATCGCAAACAATGACGGCGTGCTTCAATATCTTGTTGCGCTCTCAACTGTACCATTGGTTCATGAAGAATTTTATTAACTATTCCTCTAGTAAGTGCTTCGATAACTTCTTGATGTTTTTCCCCAAACTCTGTACCTAAACGGGATAGAGCCTTTTCCATTTCTTGCTCGCGAATAGTTTCTACTTTATTCCGCAAACAACTAATAGTTGGTACTGTCTCCAGCGATCGCCACCATAAAATATAATTATAAACTTCTTCTTCGATAATTACTTCTGCTTCCTCTGCCAACTGACGACGGGTTTCTTGATTGGCTGCAACTACTGCTTTAAGATCGTCAACATTATAAGCATTGACAAGTTCAATCTCATTAACATCGGCTGCAACATTGCGAGGCACAGAAATATCCACCAGCATCAGAGGTCTTTCTAAAGTTAGATGAGCTTCTAATTTCTCGCGATTTAAAATAGGTTCTGTTGCTCCCGTACTAGTAAAAACTAAATCAGACTGAGCAACAGCAGTCATCATCTCGCTGATGGGGTAAATTTTAAGGTTAGCGTTGGCGAATTGTTCACAAAGCTTTTGCGCTCTTCTGTGAGAACGATTAACAATTGAAATATCTGTTACTCCTTTAGACAGCATGTGCTTGACTAGCAAACAAGCCATCTTACCCGCCCCAACAATGGTAATTTTATAAGCAGGCAGATTATCCACTTTGGTATGTACTAACTCCACCGCAGCCGAACTAATAGAAACTGCTCCCGTACCAATGCTAGTCTCGCTACGGACTCTTTTACCAGTAGAAATAGCCTGTTTAAATAAACGATCTAATAATCTACCCAAACCTTGGTATTTCTGCCCTAATTTGTAGGTGTTTTTCACCTGAGCTAAAATTTGCCCTTCTCCCAAAACTAAGCTCTCTAAACCAGCAGCAACACGCATTAAATGACGTAAAGCATCTTCTCTTAGCAACGTAAAAAGATTAGGACGAAGTTCTCTTAAGGAAATCTTGGCTTTGTCAGCTAAAAACTGACTAATTTCCTTCACTCCTTGCTCGATATCCCTAGCCACACCATAGATTTCTAGACGATTACAAGTACTAATAATAGCTATTTCCTCAATATGGGGATATCCTTTGAGGACAGCGATCGCTTCTTCAACTTGGGCTTCTGGAATACTCAATTTTTCTCGTACTTCTACAGAAGCAGTTTTATGACTTAAACCAACAACTACAATATTCATTATGTTTTTTGCAGATTTTGCTTTAACTAAATGCTAAAAATGTGAATCAAAGCAAAAGATTCTCTATATTTTATAATTTCGTATCAATTAAACTTTTGAGGCAATTTGGTTAAAAAAGGCAAAAGTAGAAGATATTTTCTTACTATTTGCCTTGCCTTATCAATTTATACAGTCTCGCCGTAACAATTTAGGTACTTGCTTAATCAGGATTTACATTCTGTTAATTGTTTGTTACCGATAATTGAGATCCTGTGATGAAATTTAAACCTCGCTCTATCTTAATTGTAGAGACTTAGGCTGATCAAACATATGAACTGTATCTACAAAACGTGCAGTTTTGGACTGAGAAGAAATGACCAGACTTTGAGTTCTTGCTCCACCTTTGAAGAAACGAACACCGTTCATTAGTGTACCTGGGGTAATACCACAAGCAGCAAACAAAACTGTTTCGCCACCAGCTAGCTCTTCCGCATTGTATACTTTGTCGGGATTATTGATTCCCATCTCAGTTAAACGAGCCAGATTGCTTTCTTTGCTTTCGCCAATTAAACCAGTTTTAACAATCGCAGGATCATAAATTAACTGACCTTGAAAGTGTCCACCCAAACAACGCATAGCAGCAGCAGAAATTACCCCTTCAGGAGCAGCACCAATACCCATTAGAGCATGAATATTTGTCCCTGAGAAAGCGCAAGAAATGGCAGCAGATACGTCACCATCACTAATTAGTCTAACTCTTGCTCCTGCTTCCCGAATTTCTTTAATTAAATCATCGTGGCGAGAACGATCCATTACTACTACCACCAATTCTTCAACTGAGCGACCAAGACAGTCAGAAAGAATTTTGAGGTTTTCAGTCGCAGATTTGTTAATATCTACGTGACCCTTAGCTGCTGGAGGTGCTGCTAATTTTTTCATATAGAAGTCAGGTGCAGCAAATAATCCACCTTTCTCGGAGATCGCTAAAACCGCCATTGAACCATTTTGTCCATATGCTACTAAATTAGTTCCTTCGCAGGGATCAACTGCGATGTCAATCTCAATCAGCTCATCTGGATTACAAAAGTTTTTAGCGTCTGCACGAGTACAAATACCTACCTCTTCGCCAATATAGAGCATAGGAGCATCATCCCGTTCTCCTTCCCCGATTACGATTCGACCACGCATATTGATTTTGTTCATGCGCTCGCGCATTGCTTCTACTGCTACTTCATCAGCAGTATCTTTTTCGCCTTTGCCCATCCATTTAGCAGAGGCGACGGCAGCTTGTTCTACTACCTCAATGATTTCTAAACCGAGGGTGTTTTCCAGCAAGGTTTTCCTCCCTAATTGCTTATTATTAAATATTTTTTCAAAAGCGATGCCCACTCAAGTCAAAAGTCTACCAGAGAGAGGTATCCCTCTGAAGTTTATTAAGTTTTAATAAGCCCTGACACACAGCGCAGCGTTTATTGAAATATCTTATTAGCTTGTAAATTACAGTTATTAAGATTTAAAGACGACTTTTAAAAATAATGAGCTTTTCGCTATCAAGTAGGTATTTTATTATATTTTGTGGCAATGCACGCTATTAATTAGGGGATTTTGGGCTGGATAATTGTCTCTCAGTACTAGTGGTTTTATAAACTACATAAAAAACCCTATCTTATATTTTAAGAGACAGACCATTATTAATAAAATATTTAGTTCCCCTATTCTTTGCTAGAGAAAGAGTTAAGCTAAAAGTAAGTCAAATTTAACTTTATAGCCATTAACATGACTTCCAACGAACTTTTAACTTTGATTATCTTACTTAGCCCTGGCATGGCTCTATCTGTTTTAATTATGCTGACTTTGGCTAAAGGTGGTTAGCACAGTTATTTTTATCAAAATAAATAAGCAATAAAAAGCCCCAGTCAACATTAATTGAGCTTGACTGTCATAAATACATAACTAACTATTAGTTCCTATTGAGTCTAAATTTACCTAATCAAAAGTAATTCCCATCAACGGACTGCTTGCTAGTTCTTTAAGAATCTGGTGATTCATCGGTTAAAGATGGGTTAGAAAAAGAAGCTGAATCAGCCAAACTTTCTTCCAAATCCATTCTTTTTTCCATTTGACAGAGAAAATAGCCAGTCATCATCGCCGAAGCTAGCAAATGAGCTAAATTTTCTCGATCTGTAGTTACTTTGACGTTAAAATCACCTGCTGGTAGCATCCCTACTAATCCCTGTACGTTCTGGGAAATAATTTGTTTGACATCTGGACTAGCAGACTGAGCTATTTGTGCCAAAACTTCAGGATGTTGTTGACGCAGGTATTGCATCAAAGTATTGTAATTTTGTTCTTGTGCTTCAGAATCTAAAAAATCAAAGTTAAATATCATTCGTTACCCAAATTATGGATGGACGTTGTTTCTACTTTGACACAATTTTAATAGCAATCGCTAGTAAAAAATAGGTGTCAAACTAGCTAAGATAGAGCCATATCACTGATTTCAAAGTATTGGTGAAATTTATTGGTCACCTCCAGCCAACAAGAGCGGCCATCAGCCTGTTCTCGTTTACGGATAAACCCTAATTTTACCAGTTCTGCTACTTGTTGATAAGCACTGCTACCACGTAAATCGATTAATTCTGTCTGTAAAATGGGGTTTTTAAGTGCTACTGCTGCTAAAGTTCTTAATGCTCCCTTGCCCAATTCTGCTGGTACTAACTCTCGCAGGAGATATTCATACTCGGTTTTAAGTTGTAGAGTGTAACCAGCCTCAGTTTCAACGATTTCTAAGGCAGTGTCACGATGGGCATAATCGTTCATTAATTCGAGTAAAGCATCGGTGATTAAGTCGCGGTCTGATTCGGATATTTTGCTCATTTCTGAAGTTTGCTGTTGAAGACAGTTAAATATTTCCTCCAGAGACAGAGGTCTAGCTTTTATATAAAAAATAGCTTCAATTTTGTTGGCTAGTCTCATTTATTAAGTTTAATTTTTAAGATTTTAAAAGTTTTTATATTTAATGTTTTAGCCTTAATTTGGTAATAAAGGGAAAAAATGACCGACAGGGCCATTCCCCCCACCAATATTTAAAGAATGTTCTAACGCTTGGGTAACGTATTGTTTGGCAGCAACTACTGCCGTCCATAAATCTTGTCCCAATGCCAAATTGGCGCAAATTGCTGAAGAGAGAGTGCAACCTGTACCGTGGGTATTTTGGGTCTGAATAATTTTGGTTGATAAAGTTCTCATGTCGCTGCCATCGTACCAAATATCTGTGCCTTGATCGCTTCCTGATAATCCTCCTCCTTTAACGAGTACTACTTGAGTACCAAAGCGTTCATGAATGGTAATTGCAGCTTGTTGTAAATCTGTTAAATTGTTAATCTTCAAACCACTTAAATTTTCAGCTTCATAACGATTAGGGGTAATAATTAAGGCTTGGGGCAGGAGTAAATTTTGTAAAAGTGCGATCGCTTGGTCGTCAATTAACTGGACTCCCGTACGGGAAACCATTACAGGATCAACTACTAGTTGCTGCCATCCAAACTTCTCTACTTGTTGTGCAACTGCGGTAATAATTTCCTGGTTGAACAACATTCCTGTTTTTACTGCTTTAACTGGCAAATCTGTAGCCACAGCTTCAATTTGAGCAATAACTACTGGAACACTTATTGCTTCTACTTGCATTACACCCAAAGTGTTTTGCGCCGTTACACAAGTAATGGCACTAGCACCGTGAACACAATGCATGGCAAAAGTTCGTAAATCTGCCTGAATTCCTGCTCCTCCACCACTATCAGAACCAGCAATAGTTAAAGCTATCGGGGTCATATACTCACGTTTTAGCTCTAATTCTTAGGAAAACGCCGTCTTTGCAGAAAATCAGGAATTTCAATGCGAGAGCGATCGCTTTCTTTGATTCTAGTTCTGTCTGGCTGAGGGATATTGGCGATCGTCGGAAAAACATTGCGTGTCTCCGCTTGAGGCTCTTCTAGCTCTAACCCACTCACAGGCTCGCTGTCAAATCCCGTGGCAATCACCGTAATTCTTACTTCGCCATCCATGCTTTCATCAATTACCGCCCCAAAAATAATATTGGCATCTTCATCAACTACTTCATAAATACTATCAGCAGCAGCATTTACCTCATGGAGAGTGAGATCGTAGCCTCCTGTAATATTAATTACTACTCCTTTTGCTCCATGAATTGAAGCTTCCAACAAAGGAGAAGAAACCGCAGCCACGGCTGCCTCTCTAGCACGAGATTTACCTGAACCGATACCAATTCCCATTAAAGCTGAACCTGCATCCGCCATAATGGCTCTAACATCGGCAAAGTCAACATTAATCAAACCAGGAATGGTAATAATATCAGAAATCCCTTGTACCCCTTGGCGCAAAACATCATCTGCTATACCAAATGCTTCCTGTACTGGAGTTTCAGAAGAAATGACCGTCAATAATTGATTATTGGGAATAACAATTAGAGTGTCTACTCGGCTACGGAAGGCTTCAATTCCTGTTTCTGCTTGTTTAGTACGTCTTCTACCTTCAAAGGTAAAGGGACGAGTTACCACACCTACTGTTAAACAACCCATTTCTTTGGCTACTTCGGCTGCAATTGGAGCAGCACCTGTACCTGTACCGCCTCCCATCCCAGCGGTGATAAATACTAAATCTGTATTTTCTAAGGCATGAGCTATTTCATCTCGGGATTCTTCTGCTGCTTTTTGACCAATAGCAGGGTTGCCTCCTGCCCCTAACCCTCTAGTAATTTTTTGTCCAATTTGCAATTTCTGGGGAGCGTGAGCATCATTCAGAGCTTGAGCATCAGTATTAATAGCCCAAAATTCAATCCCTGAAACTTGGCTGTCGATCATGCGGTTGACTGCATTACAACCACCACCACCAACTCCCATAACTTTGATTTTGGCGACATTACTCGGCACTATTTTATTACTCCTAATTTCTTCTTTGGGAATTTGCGAGTTGTTATTACCCCTAAAAGGTATCCCCACTCCGCTACCTAAAGAATAATTTCCTAAAGCTAAAGGTAACTCAGAATTATAGTTAATTTCATTATTGAAAGTACGAACGAGTTTTTTTTCTAAAGACATGGGCGTACATCAAAGTTTCGGCTTAAGTTTTCTTATCTACAATTTAACTCGGCAGTTTGGTTCAATTTATTATCATCTAAGTAATTTAATCCGTAGAAAATATTAAAGTTTTTGTAATTATTAAACACATAAATTTAACTGTCCTCCAAAAAATTACCGACCTAGTAATTAAAGCAGCAGAATATCTCAGGGGAAATACTTATTTATAAATTATAATAGCATTTCAATATTAGTACCTTTGAACTACAACTAAATTAGGATTACTTAAATCTATGTAAGCAATTTTGCTATTGTCAAGATAAGCGGGTAAATTTTGTAATTTAAGCATAATTTTAAATTGTCTTTTTAGTTGAGATAAATCTGATCCTAAAAATACTGTTCCTATATTGGTATGCAAAAACAAATTACTCGATTCATCCCACTGTACCTTAGTGATTTTTAGCTCTGGATGTAGAGATATTAGTTGATAGATACTTTTCCACGGTTCTTGATAACGAGTCTGATAGTTAAGTACTTGAAGTTTAGGTAAAGCAAAATTAGTGTTTATATTTTCATAAAATTCTTGAGCAATCCACTGACCATCAAGAGCTAAAAAGCCAATTTTTTCTTGAAATGTAGCCAAAGCTACAGGTTTTTTTTCTTCTAAAGAAATAATTAATTGGGGAGGAATTATTTGTTTGCTAATATTAGCAGCCTCAACTGAGGGTATAGATTCAATTTTCTGCATTAAATTCAATCCATTTACTGTCCAAACAAGTTGAGGATAATCAAATTTGAGAGCATTATAAACAGTATTTTTACTAATTAATTTTGTACCATTAATTTGAATTTGGGTTGGGTGTTTAATTTGCCAATAAGGTTGAGTGAGTAATAGACAGAGGCTAATAGCACAGCTAATTGTTAAGCAAGCACGCCACAAGGCAATCCGAGCTAGACGTTGCTCCTGAATATCGACCAAAGCTAGTTTGTATTTGAGTTGTGGTGGTGGAAACTCGCTCATAATCTTATTTTCTTGTCTAAACTTTAATATGAATAATGAATATAGCAATAACCAGGAGAATTAGATTGATTTGTCTATAATATTCAACAATGTTCAATGTTCCACAAGATTCCATATTTTCCAATCACCAGCTACAAAAGTCGCCTATGGTAGATTAGACTTTAACTATAAGAATTGATTCTCGTCTTTGACATTGACAGGATTTATTATATTTTTAAGCTTATGATAAGTAAAAAGAAAGGATTAGTTTTGGGAACAACGGCTGTAGCTTTATCAACAGTAGCTGTTACTGGGGCTGGAATTCATTTATCCCAAAGTCAGGCTTTAATTCAAACTGGCCCGAAAGAGACAGTAGACGAAGTGTGGCAAATTATTAATTATCAGTATGTTGATGGAGATTTTAACCAGAAAGATTGGTCGAAAATTCGTCAACAATATGTTAATGATGCTTCTTACGAAACTAAAGAAGATGCTTATAAAGCAATCCGTCAGATGCTAAATCAACTGGGAGATCCTTATACACGTTTTATGAACCCAGAGGAATTTCAAAATATGCGGATTGATACTTCGGGAGAATTAACTGGGGTAGGGATTCAAATTGCTAAGGATAAAAAAACAGATAGGCTGGTGGTAATTGCTCCTATTGAAGATAGTCCTGCTTTTGAAGCTGGTATTTTGGCTCAGGATTTAATTTATAAAATTGACGGTAAAGATACCAAAGGAATGGACGTTAATGATGCTGTCAAGATGATTCGAGGTGAGCAAGGGACTCAGGTTAATTTGACAATTGAGCGTAATGGTAATCAGCGTGACTATCAAATTGTGCGGGAACAAATAGAAATTCATCCTGTGCGTGCGTCTATTAGAGATACTTCGATTGGGAAAGTAGGCTATATTCGTCTAACTACTTTTAATGAGTATGCTGCTAAAGATATGCAAGAAGCGATTGAAAAGCAAGAAAAAGCAGGCGTAGTAGGCTACGTTTTGGATTTACGTTCTAATCCTGGTGGTTTATTATACTCAAGTATTCATATCGCCCGTATGTGGATAAATGAAGGCACAATTGTTTCTACAGTTGATCGTAAAGGAATTAGCGATCGCGAATTAGCTAATAATAAAGCTCTAACTGATAAGCCTTTGGTAGTTTTAGTCAATGAAGGCTCTGCTAGTGCCAGCGAAATTCTTTCAGGTGCTTTGCAAGATCATAAACGAGCAACACTGTTGGGAACAAAAACGTTTGGTAAGGGACTGGTACAGTCAGTCCGTCCTTTGGGTGATGGTTCTGGATTAGCCGTGACAATTGCTAAATACCTAACTCCCAACGGTCGAGATATTAACAAAGAGGGAATTCATCCTGATATAGTCTTAAAACTTAGCGAAAAACAATTAAGCGAACTTTATAGTGGTGATAGTTCTGGTTTGGGAACAGAAAAATTAGGAACAGCTAAAGATCCTCAATTCACTGGCGCAATTGATGTTTTAAACGAAAAGGTTCAAGCACAAAAAAACGCCCAACCTCAAGCAGCTAATTAAGTCAAAAATCAAAAATCAAAAATCAAAAATCAAAAATTAAAAGTTTTTACCCACTACTTACTACCTAAACCCAGTTTGGGTAGACTTTTAGCTGTCCTAACTGTCCTAACTGTCCTAATGTGGTTGACACTTGCCTGCTCGAATTAAACCAATCTTTTTAGCGATCGCTTCTTGTTCGCTATCAAATGCTCCCCATTGCTCAGGTTCTGGGGTTTTTTCTTGTTGAGTATCAAATCCAACTACTTGGCAACTACCATCTGGTTGCTTAACTACATACCAAAATTGTTGAGTATCATTCATAATCTAAATCTAAAAAAATAAGGGGCTTTAGTAGTTATCTGCCCCTAAGTTTGATATTTCAATATTACCAGCTAAAAAATTATTCCAAATCTTTACGACCAGGATTACGGGCAGGATCGCTAGATAGAAAGCCAAAGATAAATAGCCCGATAAAGAAAAATACGGTAATATAAACAACAATTTTGAGCGTAGCCATTTTAATTTTCTCCTGATAAATCTAAAAAAATGTTGACAAATAAATTGACTAAAATTATTTGATAATGTTTTTAGTTCCAAAATTAAACCCAGTCACTACTCAAGTAGATTGGTTTCAATTCTTGCCTGGCGATTCGCCTAACAAAGAGACAATAAAAATTGCTCGAAACGAAAACATTTAGGTAATTATTAAATCATACCCGAATACCTTACCATAATTCGATTTCTCTGTTTTTATCTAAAATTTAAATAACCCAAATATATATATGGCTGACTCTCTATCCTCCAACTTGTTTCGCACTCCTCTATTCAATCTGGCTCAAGCACAAAAAGCTCGCTTTACTGGTTTCTCTGGTTGGGAAATGCCCGTGCAGTTTTTAGGCTTAAAGCTAGAACACCAAGCAGTACGTTCGAGAGCAGGAATGTTTGATATCTCCCACATGGGCAAATTTATCTTTGTCGGCGAGGGTTTAGTTGATGCTTGGCAGACTTTAGTACCTTCAGATTTAAGCCGTCTTCAGCCAGGTCAAGCAATGTATACAGTCTTGCTTAATCCCCAGGGAGGAATTATTGACGACATTATTTTTTACTATCAAGGAAAACAAGGGACAGAAGAAAAAGCAGTTGTCATTGTTAATGCTGGGACAACGGATAAAGATAAAGCTTGGATTGTGCAGCAACTACCAAATAATTCGATAGTCATGGAAGATATTTCGCAACAACAGGCATTAATTGCCCTGCAAGGGCCCAAGGCTTTTGAAATTTTTCAGAGTTTGGTTGTCGAAGATCTTAATACTATGACTGCTTTTACGCATCGGACTGTCAATCTTCAAGGAACTTCTGCTTTTATTGCTCGTACTGGCTATACAGGAGAAGATGGTTTTGAAATTATGCTCGAACCAGAAGCAGCACAACAGTTATGGCGATCTTTCTTAGAAGTTGGGGTGATTCCCTGTGGTTTGGGTGCTAGGGATACTCTCCGTTTAGAAGCAGCAATGAGTCTCTATGGACAAGATATCGATGAGACTACTACCCCCTTAGAAGCTGGTTTAGGTTGGGTAGTCCATCTACAAGATAAAGGGGATTTTATCGGACGTTCAGTCTTAGAACAACAAAAAGCTGAGGGAGTTCAACGTCGTTTGGTGGGGTTAGAAATGTCAGGGCGATATATAGCTCGTCATGGTTATCGAGTCATGTTTGAAGGGGAAGCAGTGGGAGAAGTTACCAGTGGTACTTTAGCCCCCACAGTCGGAAAAGCGATCGCTCTTGCCTATGTAACTAAATCTCTCAGCAAGATAGGACAAGCTTTAGAAATCGAAATTCGCAGTAAAACTTACCCTGCTACAGTAGTGAAAAAACCTTTTTATCGTTCCCCACATCGTTAAAAATGATCAAAGTTTTCGGATATGCAAAAAGAAGGAAATAGCAGTAATTTTAGGGTTTTTACTCAAGATTATCCAATATTTTTTTAGTTACCGAGTAAATATCATTTTTATCTCCTTCTTTTCTTCTGCCGATACCGATAACTATAACTAATACTTTTTCTTCTAGAACTTGGTAAACAATTCGATACCGTTGACCTACGGCTCGAATGCTACGATAACCACTTAATTCTTTAACTAAAGCTTTACCTTGAATATTGGGATTATGCTTTAATTTTTCTAATTTTGTTAATAATATTTTTTGTTCTTTGCGGTCTTTTATTTTTTTGAATAGTTGTTGAGCTTGTTTAGTCAGAATAACTTTATACTCTCGATCTTGTTCCATATTAATGTCTCAGCAATCATAAATCTAAATCCTCTTTTAATTCTTCTAAAGTTATAGTTTCGCCTGCCTCTGCTTGCTTAATACCTCGCTTTAAATTATTCATAAACTTTTTATCGGAGATAATTTCAATAGTTTCAATTAAAGATTCAAACTGCTCTAATCCAAAAGCAATCATGACAGGCTTCCCATCTTTAGTAATTATTGCTGGCTCATCTTTTAATTGATTAGATAGGTCAGATAATTGTTGTTGTGCTTCTGCAATACTTAAGTATTTAGGCATAATTTGAAACATTATTGTTTTGACATGAGTATAAGCTGCTCAACATATAGTTTTAGTTTACTAAGTATTAGTTATTAGTTTAAATTAAATGCTGATTAGCTATAATTATGTTAAGCGATCGCCTCTATTTCAGGCTTGAGAATTGTTTTCCAGGGCGCAAGCCTTACGCCCCTACGAAACTATTCAATCCAATTCTTAGCTCTCGTTACTGCTTTTGACCACATTGCAAAATTTTCTTTGGCTGCGGTTTGTCCTTCTCCTGGTTCAAAGATTTTATCTATCTGGCGATCGCTAGTTAATTTTTGGGATGATTGCCAAAAACCAACTGTTAAGCCTGCACCGAAAGCTGCTCCCTGGGCGGTGGCATCTAGCACTACAGGACGTTCTAAGGGTACTCCCAAGGCATCTGCCTGGAACTGCATTAAGAAGTTATTTTTGGCTGCCCCACCGTCAACTTTAAGCAGGGATACAGGCTGTTCACTATCTTTATTGACTGCATCTACAACTTCTTTAACTTGATAGGCGATCGCTTCTATTACTGCTCTTACTATGTGTTCTCGTTGCACTCCACCAGTAATTCCTAAAAACGCCCCACGCGCTGTCATATCCCAATGAGGCGCACCTAAACCACTGAGGGCAGGTACAAAATATACACCGTTGGTATTATTTACTTGTTGACAAAGAGCTTCTGTATCCGCAGCGTTGCTAATTAATTTCAGACCATCTCTTAACCATTGAATTGCTGCCCCTGTAGTAAAAATTGCTCCTTCTAAAGCGTAATTGGTTTGTGATTTAGTACTCCATGCCACTGTCGAGAGAAGTTGATTGTGAGAGCGTGTTATGGTTGTACCTGTTTGAGCAACCAAAAAGCAACCTGTACCATAAGTACACTTGAGTAAACCAGGGCGATCGCAACCATGAGCGAATAAGGCTGCTTGTTGATCCCCAAAAATAGCAGCAATAGGAATTTCTGCCCCTAGTAAGTTTGGCTCACTGTTGCCAAATACGCACATACTAGGTTTGATTTCGGGCATAATTTGGCGAGGAATGTTGAATAGTTTTAGTAATGAATCATCCCAATCTCCCGTGTCTAAATTCATCAACATGGTACGACTAGCATTACTGATATCAGTGGCATGAACTTGTTTACTAGTTAAATTCCATAATGCCCAGGTATCTATCGTCCCTGCCATTACATTATCCCAATTAGTATCAGGTTTGTTTTGTTTTACCCAATCGATTAGCCACGCTAGTTTAGTAGCAGAAAAATAAGCATCTAGGACTAAACCTGTTTTTTGTTGGATGACTTCCGCTTGACCTTCTGCTTTCAGGCGATCGCACATCTGGGCAGTACGTCGATCCTGCCAAACAATAGCTTTGTGTAGAGGTTGACCTGTAGTTTTATCCCAAAGTAAACAAGTCTCTCTTTGAACAGTTAAACCAATAGCTGCAATTTCTGATACTTGTGCCTGGCGATCGGCAATAACCTGTTGTATACAGTTGCTCACATCTTGCCAAATCTCCGTTGCATCGTGTTCTAACCAGCCTGGTTGGGGATAGTGTTGAGTTAATTCTTTATATGCTTGACCGACAATATTTCCCTGATCATTAAACAAAATTGCTCGATTGCCTGTAGTACCTAAATCAAGAGCCAAAATATATTTTTTGTCGGTCATAAAAAACACCAAAATTCTACTTACTGTAGGTTTACAGTAAAGTTGTGGCTAAAAGAAATTTTATTAGGTTTTTTTAGGAATCTTAGGTATAAACTTACCTTTTCTTAAACTTAAGTTAGCTTAATGGTTTTAACTCACCATTATAAGCAATACCAATAATACTTAGTTTCCACTTCTGTGGATCTGATTTTGTCGGCACAACCTTAACAAAATCCAATTCAAAATCTTGAGGATATTCTGGACAGAGGGAAATTGAGACTGGAGCAAAATCTGAAGATGCAGCAAATCTCCGTAAAGGAAGAGTAATTAAATTAATTACATTTTGCGGTTTGATATTGTTAACCCACTCTGAATAAGAGCTAGTAACAATACGCTGTCCATTAAACTCGATATTAATAAAACCATCATTAAGATCGGATTTAATAAAAATTGCCATTAAGCTTCCTTTTAATAAAAATTCTAAGGAATTTCCTTGATAAATAGTAAAATTTTTTTCTCGAAATACAGTATTTTGATAAATTGAGATTTTAGGAAATTGAGAGAAAAACTTACCATTTTCAAAGCGATCAAAAAAAAGTAAATTTTCAAAATTATCAGGATAAATCGGGTTAATATCGATACTTTGATACTGTTTTCTACGGGACTTTAAAATTTTAATAATACCTAGTTTATCTAGTTCATTAACAATAGTTTTAGCAATAACTTGCACTCCTTCAGGTCTTGTATAATGAGCGTGATCTTTCTGATGATATAAAGACTTAACGTAATCTAATCCATGAGCTTCACTTAAGATTTTGGTCAAATTAATCACAGGTAACTTGTATTGATCACCAATTGATTCATAAAGCTCTGATAAATAACAATAATTATCATAAAAACTTGGTAAATTAATCCCAAAAATTAGAATAACAATTAAACAGCTAGGATTAGAATTTTTAACTTTGCGAATAAATCCTTCTAAAGATTTTCCTAGCAATTCCAAAAAATCTTTTTCTTCTTCAACAGCAAGTCGATCATTAACACAATACTCAAAAAAGATAAGATCACTGTTCGCTGCAATATCATGCCTATCTTGTTGAATTGCTCCATAAATATTAGGAACACCACCTAAAGCATAATACTTTAAACTAGTTGAACGGAAACTCGTTTTACTAATATAAGTATCAAGATATTTAGCATAACCTCGTCTCATAACAGAATTAGAACCACCAACTATCGAAATTCTTAAAGTAGATTGTTTATTAATGCTTAAAAGTTTCTTGATAAACATTTAAAATATACTAAATCAAAATATACCGTTACAAATATAGCATTATCGTTTTATTTTAAGGTAATTTATTCTTCAGAAAACAATTTAGACTTAATTTTATGCCTATTTTTGTCAAAATAGAAAAAGGAATAGTTAATAAAACTACTTTTGATCAATATATTCCTGCTCACAAAAATTATGTACGCCAACTAATTGCCCAGGGACATAAAGCACGAACTGGCTATTGGCAAGAACGAGGGGGAGGAATGTTGATTTTTGAAGCAGATTCCCTAGCAGAAGCCAAGAAAATTATTGCTCAAGATCCTCTAATCGTCAACAACTGTGTTGAATATGAATTACACGAATGGCGTATTGTTGTTGAATAATACTAATAGACAGAATTAATTACACATGTTTATTTCTGTTACCTATTGCCTCTTGCCTCTTGTCTTTCTCTATCAATCAATTTGATTTTGTTTAGCTACTTTACGCTTTGTAGAATTCAACTTCTCTGCCTGCAAGATCAGCAACTTTATCGATTAAATCTTGACGTTTTTGCTCATTCAGAGCTACAAAAGTTTGAGCTAGATCGACTTTCTCCTGCATTTGTTGGGGATTGTCAAATCCTGTAATTAAAACACTTACAGGTAAAGACCAAGCAAAATTAATCGCATCAGCAATACTAACTCGCTCAGGTACAATTTTTGCCTTATTTCCATGTTGTCCGTGGCTAGAGCCACCAAAAAAGCCACCATTAGCTAGAGATTTCATAGCTAGTACGCCAATATTTCGCTCAATTAGTTGTGGCATTACCTGTTGAATAAAACTTGAATAGCTAGGATCAGCAAGATTAACAGGCATTTGGCAGGTATCAAAAATATCGGACTGTTCTAAAACTCTAAGATGGGCTGCTGGTTGAAGATGACCTGTAAAACCTATATGACGTACTTTACCAGTTGCTTTGGCTTCTGCCATAACCTCAAACACGCCATCATTAATACGTTGATCAACATCTGTAGAGCTATCAACACTATGAACTTGCCACAAGTCCAAATAATCAGTATTCAAGCGACGTAAAGATTCTTCTAAATGAAGCTGTGCAGTTTGAGCATCGCGGGCAGTGGTTTTAGTCATCAAATAAATGACATCTCGATATTTGGGAGTTAATAATTTACCTATCCGAGATTCACTGTCTCCAGAGTGATAAGATTCAGCCGTATCAAAAAAACGTACCCCACCTTGTAGAGCGATTTCAATACTTGCCTGGGCATCTCTTTCACTCAATCCGCCCAAATGCCAGCCTCCAACACCCAGCATCGTCACGGCTTCATTAGTACGCCCTAAAGTTCTCAAAGGCAATAATTTACCCAAGCGATCGCTCGATTGCTGGTTAGTATTATTGGCTTTGTCAGTTTGTAAGACATTACTGTTTAAGTTTGATTGTTCTGCTTTGGTTTGAGAAGATACTAAAATACCTGTGGTAAAACCTGCTAGCCATTTGAGTAAATTTCGTCTTTCCATAAATCTTTATTATTAAAAGTTAGAAGTCAGGAGTCAGGAGTCAGGAGTTTTTACCCACTACTTACTACCTAACCCCAGTTTAAATTAACTTTTAACTGTCCTAACTGCCCTAACTGCCCTAACTGCCCTAACTGTCCTAACTGTCCTAACTTTCTTACCTCAACCCATCAATTCAAAATTGACCGACTACTAGAAGTGTGCATATTTTTTGAAGACAAAACATACTATAAAATTAATCAAAATATTATTTTAAGGTCTAGAAATATTATGTCTCATAAAATTTTATCTCTTGGTATAGCCTTCAGTATCTTAATTCCTAACGTAGTTTTAGCAGAACAAGTAATTATCCAACAAGGTGGAACTAGTGCTACAGCCGTCGGTAACAATAATTATGCTGCTAGTAGTGTGCAGCAAGCTGCAACCCAAAATCAGAATGCTAGTGTTAGTGATCCAAACCAAACTGCTATTCAACAAGGACAGAGTAATACGGCTGCGATCGGTCAAAATAATGCTGTAATCAGTAATATTGAACAAAATAGTGTTCAAAATCAAGCTGGTGATCCTAATAATCAGTTAGCGGTGCAAAGTGCCACTGATAATGCTGCTGCGATCGGTAACAATAATACTATTATTAATAGTACTGGACAGTATAATCTTCAAAATCAATGGAGTTATTAAAATCGTTACGTTAAATTTTAAATATTATTTAAACCTTAAATATCCAATTACTCTCTATCCTGATGTTGATGGAGGCTATGTTGCAGAAATTAAAGATTTACCTGGATATTTGACTCAAGGAGAAAACTTAGAAGAAACAATTAATAATATTGATGAAGCTAGAGAATTATGGTTAGAAACGGCTTATGAATCTAACGATGAGATTCCCATGCCGAAGTTGTAATCTGTCAGGTATTTAATTTGTCTATATTTATTTGGGTTAAGGTACAAGTTTCTTCACGCTGAATTTTATATACATACTCGCCTCATCCAATCTACTAACTTTTAATTTTTAATTTTTAACTTTTAACTTTAATTTATTTCACAAGGAAGATAAATTATAAAAACAGTCTGTCCATATTGGCTTTCCAAACCAAGTGTACCATTCAAAAGCTGGACAAGGTTTTTGGCTAGGGCTAGTCCGATACCTGTTCCTCCAAACTGCCAGGGATCGTGGCTGGGAATTCGGTAAAATTTATCAAATACTCGTTGTTGTTCTGAAGGCGGTATTTCCACACCTGTATTACTCACACTGAGTTTTATTCCTTTATCGATGATTTGAGCGGAAATGGTAATAGTTTCGCGTGCGGGAGTATATTTACAGGCATTGTTAAGTAGTTCTGTCAGAATACGTTTGATGATTGAAACATCAGATTTAAATAGGGGAAAATTCTCTTGAATATCAGTGATCAGTGTTTGTTCTTGAGTATTAATTCGTTCTGTAAACTGCTCAATAATCTCTGGTAGCGAGACTTCAAGATTAATCCATTGCATAGCAATCATTGCTTTTTTGGCATCGATATAGCAAAGAGTCAATAAATCATCGACTAAGTGATTTTGCCTTTTGCAAGCAGCGCGAAAAATATCTAAAACTCTGGTCAAGGTAGCAGATCTATGTGTACCTATTTCTTGATTTAGTAGGGCTTCCAGGGTTTCTGTAGCGAGTAGAATACTACTCATAGGAGTTTTTAATTCATGGGAAATAGTGCGTAAAAAATCGTCTTTGATGACATTTAGTCTAGCAAGTTCTTTAATTTGGATTTGTGATTGTTGATAGAGTCGAGCTTGGCGAATAGCGATCGCACATTGCGTGGCTACTTGTTCTACCAACATGATTTCAAATTTGTCAAAATATTCGTTTTTGGGACGTAATAGCCAAAGATTACCCAAAATTCCTTGATTATCAAAAATAGGACAAACCAGCCTGGTTGCTTGGGTGTTGAGAGGACTTAGTTCTGGTACTTTCTCGACAAACTGAAGTGAATGTTTTTGTAGTAATTGTTGATAAAGTTCAGGAAAATCTGCTACCTCTCTGACTATTCCCTGGCAGTTGGGAGCTTCAGTAGTATATTCATAGGCAATAGTAACTGAAGTGCGATCGCTATTATAAAGTTCAATTTTACAGCGATCAATATTTAAGATTTCTCCTATTTCTTGGTTTACAGTCTGGAGAATTTGGGATTCATCGAGACTATCTCGGACTTTTTCAGTTATCTTGCGGATTAGAGTCTCAAAACGAACTGAGTTTTGTAAGCTGCTAGTGCGTTGTCTGACTTTTTTTTCTAAATAGGTATTTAAACTTTGAACTTGTTCATAAAGTTCTGCCTGTTGAATAGCAATTCCTACTTGAATTGATAGCTGTGTCAGAAATTCTACTTCTGAAGTTTCCCATTGACGAGGAGATTCGCACTGATGAGCTATTAAAAGTCCCCACAATTGTTCTTTAGCGATAACTGGTACAACTAAATTAGCTTTAATTCCAAATGAATTTAATACCTCAACATAACAAGGGTTTAAATTGGCTGTAGCAATATCGTTTAATATATGAACTCTGCCATGCTTATATTGTTCCAAATGGTTTGTAGTAAAACAGGGATCTTTAATTTTAAATCCCACCACACTATGAGCAGGATTTTTAACTGATTCGGTAACAATCACCCCACTCCAATCAGGCTCAAAACGGTAAATCAGCACTCGATCTGTCTGCAAAAATTCTCTTACTTCAATAACAGTTTGATTGAGAATTACTTCTAGATTTAAAGACTGCCGAATTCGTAGCGCGATCGCAGCAAAGATATTTTCTTTTCCTTTACCAGTAAAAGAATTCACAAAATTATTGTCAGATTTGGATTCGGACAAAAATATTTTACCTATAAAAAATTACTGTCTATCTTTTAAATCTTAATGTTTTTTAAAGGTTATTGGCGAAATATTAATTAATTGTTAAAAACGCCAATTATTTTAAGCTATTTAAATCTTAATTCATCATTAATTTAGGTATTTAAACTCATAGAATCTGGTAGCTTTTATGAACAAATGTTAAGCAATCACTCCTGACTATACAGTCAGTAATATCAATGATTAGGTATGAATGCAACAGAACTATTGAGACAGTATCAAGTTGGAGTTAGAAATTTTCAACAGGTCAATCTTGCTCAAGTAATTCTTCCAGAAGCTAATCTATCTCAAATCGACTTGAGCTATGCGGTGTTAACTGAAGCTGACTTTACAGGAGTAAATTTAGACGCAGCAGTTTTATATCAAACTGTTCTAGATCTGAGTAATTTAAGTCAAGCCAGATTGACTCAAGCTGATCTAAGGACAGCCTCTTTAAAATCAGCACTTTTATACAAAGCCTCTTTATGGCAAGCAAAATTACAAAAAGCTAATCTTAGTCAAGCGATCTTACAAAGAGCATTTTTACGGAAAGCAGATCTTAGTCAAGCTATTTTAAGGAAGGCTAATCTTCAGCAGGCAAACTTAATTGATGCCAATTTAACTGGAGCAGATTTAAGCAGAGCAAATCTCAACCATGCTTTTTTGCAGTCGGCGAATTTATTCCAAGCCTGTTTAGATGGGGTAGATTTAAGTCAAACGATTTTAACTGGTGCAACTATGCCTGATGGGAGAGTGTTTGAGGGATAAAATAATTAGTTATTATTGAACTAAATAGCCTAAAATCATTCCTGCTAGCAAGATAAAGCCCAACCAGACATTTTGTCCCAATACTTTGCCATAAACTGCACGGGGAATATGAGGTTGACGTAATTGTAAATATTGCCAACTCCAACCAGCCGTAGCTAGAGCTAAGGTAAGCCAAAAAATCCAACTTAAAGCCAAATTAATACCTAAATAAGCTAATAAACCAGCCGTGATCCCATAAAAAATCGCGATCGCTTCTGGGGCATATTTACCAAAAAAGATAGCACTGGAATTAATACCGACTTTTAGATCATCTTCGCGATCAGCTAGGGCATAACCAGTATCAAAACCGAGAGTCCAAGCGACTGTTGCTCCCCAAAGTAACCAAGTTGCAGGTTCAATTTTCGCTGTTACTGCTGTCCAACTAATTAAGACAGCAAAACCCCAAGCTATAGATAAAACTAACTGAGGTACAGGAAAAACTCGCTTGGCTAAAGGATACAAAACAATTACGGGAACAGCCAGAACACAGAGAATAAAACTTAGACGATTAAGATAAAAAGCCAAGATGGCAGCACAGAGTAGGGCGATCGCAAATATAATAATTCCGACTTTGACTGACAAAGCTCGAGATGCCAAAGGACGAGATTTAGTTCGAGCTACTTGCGGATCAATGTCTTTATCCCACAGATCGTTGACTACACAACCTGCTGCACTGGTAGCTAAAGTCCCCAGAATGATTACTCCCACGAGAGGGATAGGGGGAGTTCCTTTGGCTGCTAGAAATACTGCCCAGAGTGCAGGAAGCATTAAAATTAATCTGCCTGCTGGTTTATCCCAACGCAACAGACGAAACACTGTTTGCCAAGTTGGTTCGTTAATAGGCTGATATTGAGTCATATTGGCTATTTATTTGGTTAATTTAAACCAGATTTAATACTAATTTGCTAAATATTTAAAATGTTTAAGAGCAACTGCGCTACTTCCTAAAATCCATGAGATTATAAAAACATCTTAATATTTTGATTAACAAAAGTTATTATCCAAGCATTTTTGTAATTTATTGTAGCCAGAAATTTGCTCTTCTAGATATTTAAAAAATAACAATTACCATGAACAAACAAATTATTGCAGCAATTGATATCGGCACTAACTCGATTCACATGGTAATTGTGCAGATAGAACCGTCTCTACCAGCTTTTACGGTAATTGCTAAAGAAAAAGATACAGTTCGTTTAGGAGAACGAGATCTAGATACAGGTAAGTTAACCCCAGAAGCTATTCAAAGGTCTATGGCTTCCCTAAAACGTTGTAAGGATCTAGCTACCAGCTTAAATGCTAGTCAGATTATCGCTGTGGCTACTAGTGCAACGAGAGAAGCTCCGAATGGCGAAGATTTTTTGCGTCAAATTGAGACAGAATTAGATATTGTGGTGGATTTAATTTCTGGTCTGGAAGAAGCTCGACGAATATACCTGGGTGTATTGTCTGGCATGGATTTTAGCGATCAGCCCCATATTATTATTGATATTGGTGGTGGTTCAACTGAATTAATCTTGGCAGATATCCATGAACCGCGTTTTTTGAGTAGTACCAAAGTTGGTGCAGTCCGTTTAGCAAAAGATTTTGTGACCACTGATCCGATTAGCGATCTGGAATTAAAAGCTTTAAGAGCTTATGTTCGAGGAATGTTAGAACGCTCTGTAGACGAGATTTGGCAGAATTTACAGTTAAATGAAGTTCCTCGCACCATTGGCACTTCTGGCACAATTGAAACCATAGCGATGATCCATGCTAGAGAGTTAGGAATAATTCCCGATCCCCTCAATGGTTATGAAATGCTTTGTAAGGACATCGAAAAAATTGTCAGGAAATTAGCCAAAATGAGTTATGCAGAACGGCTTAATATCCCAGGGCTATCGGAAAAACGGGCTGAGATTATTGTACCTGGGGCAGTTATTTTGCTTGAAGCAATGACCATGCTCAAACTTGATTCCATCACAATTTGTGAACGAGCTTTGCGAGAAGGGATGATAGTTGACTGGATGTTAACTCATGGTTTGATTAGTAGTCGTTTACGCTATCAAAACGAAGTTAAAAACCGTAACGTTTTAAAAATCGCCCATAAGTATCATGTAGATTTACCCTATAGCGAGCGAGTAGCGAAGTTTGCTTTGAGTATATTTGAGCAATTGCAGGGTAAATTGCACTCTTGGGATGAAGCAACTAAAGAGCTTTTATGGTCAGCAGCAATTTTACATAACTGTGGGGTTTATATTAGTCATTCTTCTCATCACAAACATTCTTATTATTTAATTCGTAATGCTGAATTATTGGGTTTTACTGAATTAGAACTAGAATTAATCGCAAATATTGCTCGCTATCATCGCAAAAGTAAACCCAAGAAAAAACACGAAGCTTATCAAAAATTACCCCATAAACAGTGTCAATTAATGGTGAGGCAGCTAAGTGCAATTCTCCGACTAGCAGTAGCTTTAGATAGGAGAAATAAAGGCGCGATCGCTCAAGTAAACTGTCAATATGATTTTTATAATCGTTCTCTTGAGCTTCAGCTTCAACCTTCAGAAGTAGGAGATAATTGCGCTCTAGAATTGTGGAATTTAAGTTACAAAAAAGAAGCTTTTGAAGAAGAATTTGATGTGACATTAGTGGCAACGATCTCGGAAACTATGTTACCTCTTACCACTGTCTCTGGACGTAAATAGTTACCACAACATTGCCATTATCCGTTGTGCCAATTTTATCAATATACTAATGGAGAGTACTGTTAACTAATCTTACTTTAAATAACTATTTTGCTCATGAAAGGCTATATCAAAGGAAAAAACATCATTTTATTAGAAAACATACCCGAAAACTTTAAAGAAGGAGAGGAGGTCGATATATTAATTGCCCCAATACCAGTAGAAAACTACCCATTTCCAACTTTTGAATTAGGAGTTAAAGACGAATATCTTAATCGTGAAAAAATTTATGAATTAGATAATTCTAATAACTTAAACTATTAGCGATCGCTTGCCCTGCTAACCAAGAAGTTGTCCAAGCACTCTGAAAATTAAACCCACCAGTTACACCATCAATATCTAATATTTCTCCTGCAAAATAAAGATTAGGACATTTTGTACTCTCCATTGTTTTGAAATTAATTTCTTTTAAATTGACTCCCCCACAAGTAACAAATTCTTCTTTAAATACTCCTTTACCTGTAATTTGATATTGTCCTTGAATAATTTCTCCTACTAATTTATTTAGCTCTTTTTTATTTATTTCTGACCAAACTTTAGTAGGCTTAATACCCACATAGGCAACTAAACTTTGCCATAGACGTTTTGGTAATTCCAAAGGACAATAATTAACAATTTTCTTCTTGGGATTAGTTTTTTTAGCTGCAATTAAATCTTGGGTTAAACTTTCATAATTGTATCCAGGCAACCAATTAATTTGTAGGCTGGAATTATATTTAAGATCGTATAAAAATCTTGCTCCCCAAGCTGATAATTTAAGAATTGCAGGGCCACTAACTCCCCAATGAGTAATTAATAATGCCCCAGTTTGTTCCAGTTTATTTTTTCCTGTACCTAAACGGACTTGAGCCTGATTAACACTAACTCCTGCCAAACCTTGTAAACGAGGATCTTTAATATTAAAAGTAAATAAGGATGGGACTGGTGACGCAATTGTATGTCCTAAATTGACTGCCCAACGATAACCTAAAGGATTGCTCCCTGTAGCAATTAACAAGCGATCGCACTGGAATAATTTACCATTTTTTACTTCCACCTGAAAATAGCTCTTCCCAGACTCAGTAAACTGTTTAACCCCTTTAACTCCCACGCCTGTAAGTAACTTCACCCCTGCTTGCGCTGCTGTTTGCATCAAGCAATTAATAATCGTTTCTGAACTATCCGTAATTGGAAACATTCTGCCATCAGCTTCAGTTTTTAGACGTACACCACGAGACTCATACCACTGCACCGTATCTTGAGGTTGAAAGCGAGTAAATGTCCCCCGTAAAGCCTTACCACCCCTGGGATAATGTTCTACTAAACGAACAGGATCGAAACAGTGATGAGTGACATTACATCTACCACCACCAGATATACGTACTTTTGCCAAGGGCTGACGAGCAGCTTCTAATAAAGTTACTTGCAGTTGAGGATTAGCTTCTGCACAAGCGATCGCGCCAAAAAAACCCGCAGCCCCACCACCAATTACAATTACGTTCAAGTTAAGTCAAAAGTCAAAAAATAATTTTATTCGCCTAGAGCTTATAGCTTACAGCTTATAACTTATAGCTAATCGCGTAGCGATTTAATACCTTCTTGTCTTGATAATACCCCAAGTTAAACCTGAAATGATTGTAGTCATTAGTAAGATGCCAATCACTCCTCCTGGTAAAAAGGTAATAAAACCAATGCCTCGTAGTATGTATAAGGCGATGAAGCCGATGAGGGAAATAAAAAATAGCTGAATTAACATAGGTGGAGAATTTTATTTAAAATCTTAAAAATTTAATTATATGAGAAATATTATTCTTAAATTAAAGAACTAAAAACTAAAAACTAATATTATGTCTAAGAGCCATTACGACTCGATTATGGAAACTTTATATTTGCTGCGATCGCCTGTTAATGCTGCTAAGTTAAAGGAGTCTATCGCAGCAGTTGAAGCAGGAGAAATTGAGGAACATGATCTTATAGATGAGGTCGCGTCTTCGGATATAAAATCTGAAGCTTGTGACAACTGTGCGTAAGCTGGCTTGGGATAAAAATGGGTGGTCAGACTATTTGTATTGGCAGCAGCAAGACAAAAAGACTCTTAACCTCGACAGTTGCTCCTCGACGGAAACCGCCAAGACCGCACTGTCTCGCAAAAGAATCAATCGACTGGTGCAGAATACTTTAGTTTCTCCATTTGACGGAATAGGTAAACCAGAACCCTTGAAAGAGAATTTATCGGGTTATTGGTCGAGAAGAATTGATGAAACCAATCGACTTGTTTATCAGGTGAGTGATAAGTATATAACAGTTATTTCCTGTCGCTATCATTATTAAATCGATGTTGCTCGGAAAAGTATTATTAAAACGATATAAAGTTATAGAAGAAATTGGCAGTGGTGCTTTTGGAAAAACCTATATTGCCATAGATACGGCTTTTCCTGGTGAACCTCGCTTGGTAGTCAAACATCTATCTCCCAATAGCAGTGAGCCAGAAAATCTCAAAATAGCCAAAAGATTATTTGAAACTGAAGCCAAAGTATTATCAATTTTGGGAGAAAACGCCCAAATTCCTCGTCTTTTTTCTTATTTTGAAGAAGATGGAGAATTTTTTTTAGTACAGGAATTGATTGAAGGACACAATTTAACACAAGAATTCCAGCCAGGAAAAAGATGGAGTGAAGCAGAAACAGTTAAATTTCTACAAGAACTGCTATCAATCTTATCTGTGGTACATCAACAAAATACAATCCATCGAGATCTTAAACCAGCTAATATCATGCGTCGTCAAAAAGATGGCAAATTAGTTTTAATTGATTTTGGTGCGGTAAAAGAAATTTTAACCATCAATCAGCCTGAACAAACCAGCGAACAGCCAACAATTGGGATTGGTACGTATGCTTATATGCCAGAGGAACAAGCACAAGGAAAACCTGGAAAATATAGCGATGTCTATGCTGTAGGAATGTTGGGTATTCAGGCTCTTACAGGTTTACCATCGGGAGAATTACCTCAAAACTCAGAACATTTAGAACAAATGTGGAACGATCTCAACATTGAAGTTGATTTCCAATTAAAGTATGTTTTGGGACGGATGGTGAATGATCAATATCAGCAACGCTTTCCCGATGCTGCTGAAGCACTCAAAGCATTCATTCCCACTGAAATTGAGCCATCAAAAAACAAGTCAACTAGTTCAGAGATAGGGATAGCAACACAGCGATCGCAATCTAAAAGAATATTATTGTTTAGCTTATTAGGAATAATAGGAATAACTGGTGTGGGAATTTTGGGTTTTACATTTGTTAATAAGCCTAATTATGCTCAATTAGAAACATACTTGCAAAACAAACAATGGCAACAAGCCGATGTCGAAACTGATAAACTTATTTTAAAGGTTGCAGGAGCAAAAAGTACGTTAGATACCGTAAGCAGCCAGAAAATTCCTTGTAAATCGCTACAAACAATAGATCAACTGTGGACGGAAAATAGTGATGGACGGTTTGGTTTTACTCCTCAGAAAAAAGTCTATTTGGCAACAGGAAATGACTTTGGTGATTATGTTGAATCTGCTTACGAAGCATTTGGCAATCAAGTTGGTTGGAGAAGTTTTGGTGCTTGGAGAGGATATGAAGATCTAAATATTCCAAAAATCAACCTAGCGATCGCTTCAATTGGCTATCTTCCCACTCCAGGTAAAGTAGCTCCCGATCAACAAGAATTACGTATTCGCGATCGAGAAATGTTATTGTCGCGGTTTGATGCTTGCGAATTATAAAAGATTAAGCGATATTACAAATATTAACTTTGTAGTACTCAATACATCTTAAATACTCTAAAATAGTTAGAATTTAACAGTTTAAATTGCTTTCTAAAGTAAGAAGTTGATGAACAATAAATCCTGGATCACAATTATAGTCCCCACTACTACAGTTGTTCTTGTTTCTAGCTTTAACCAATCGAGTAACGCCAACACTACTGTAGCTCAATCAGAAACTAGCAATTATGAGGCGACATACTCAAAAGATTGCGTAACTTTCTATTGTGGTGAAATTTCAGATTAAGCCAGTGGTGAAAATATTCCTGCTATCGTCGTTTATGTTCTTCTCAGAAATACAAATGTAGCGACTATTGCCTGGAAATCTAATTATATTGACTCAATGGGATGCTCAAAAATGATGTGTAGTATTATCCCCTAAGTTTCAAGCTTTAAAAGTTTAGTAGTACGCTTTTGTTTTTATGTAATTTACTTGTAATTTTAAAGGTAGTAAAAAAATGCCAAACAACAACATAGATCAACAGACAACAGAATATTTCAATGAATGGGATGACGATAATGATTTTTCTAATCCTGAAGATTCAGTTGAATTTTATAACGGGGACGACTACGACTTTACCCAACCAGAAATAACCCAACCAGAAATAAATTATGAACCTATAGAAACAAATTTTAAACCTACATACACTGAGCCTATTGAACTTCCAGAAACTGAGCCTATTGAACCTAGAGAAACTGTGCCTGGTGACCTTCTACAGTATAGCAATATCGGTTTTGGTGATGATATATTACCTCAGGAAGCTTGGTCACCTTGGTATGAGGAGGAATCTTCCTTTTTTGATAAAGAATACTATTTAGAGCAAAATCCTGATGTAGCAGCAGCAGGAAAAGATCCTTTACGTCACTATGTTGAGTTTGGAGCATCAGAAGGAAGAGATCCTCATCCTTTGTTTGATACTGATTATTATCTAGGGCAAGCTCCTGATATGACAGAAGTAGAAAGAGATCCTTTACTTCATTATTTTGAATCTGGAACAGTAGAAAGACTAGATCCTCATCCTTTGTTTGATACTGATTATTATCTAGAGCAAAATCCTGATGTGGCAGCAGCAGAAATCAACCCTCTACTTCACTATGTTGAGTTTGGAGCATCAGAAGGAAGAGATCCTAATCCTTTGTTTGATACTGATGATTATTTAAAGCAAAATCCTGATGTAGCAGCATCAGGAATCAACCCTCTAGTTCACTATATTGAATCTGGAGCAGCAGAATGAAGAATACCTACTATAGAACCTATCTGATAGTTATCTCTTTATTTTTAATTCCAATAACATTAATCGCACTAACTAGTATTGCAGCTTCAGAATCCACCATAATCGCTCAAGATATTTCCCCAAGACTATCACTATCTGATTTGGTCAAATCAAATACTGTCAAAATCAATTCCAATGTTAATGATGGCTGGGGAATTATAATTGGCAAAAAAAATGATACTTATATTGTACTAAGCAAAAGCAACATTTTCCAAGTCGGACAAACTTTTGAGATACAAACTTCTGATGGAAAAACTTACGAAGCTATTTTGACTTCTAACGCTACAAAATTGAATAGTAATGTGGCATTAATAGAATTTAACAGTAAAGACAGTCATAATATAGCTGAATTAAACCCATCAGCTATACCTGTTGTAGGACAAAAGATAATTACTGTTGGCTATAATTATCGCACAAGAAAATTGATTACTACCAAAGGAGAAATTAGCCAATTACTTGATAATTTTGCAAGTCAAAATAATTCAATAATTTCGAGTATAAATACCGAAAAAAAGATTGAGGAAGGAGCAGTTTTTAATACTGATGGAGAGTTGCTAGGTATTACCAACCAAGGTATCGAGTCTTTTACTTATATTGGTAATTTTTTACAACAATTAAATCCAAAAATTTCAACCAACTATCAGTTACCTCAGTTTGGCGATACTTTAGAAATACAAACACCTTTATTGACTGGAAAATCAAAAGAAATAGAAACTAAAGCACACAAAATTACCGTCAGAATCAATAGCATCATAGCAAATGATTCGGAAGACATTAATAGTAATAGTACTAGTACTAGAAACAATGATGGTTCAGGGGTGATCGTCGCACGCAAGGGAAATACTTACACAGTTGTAACTGCTCGTCATGTACTTTGTGGACTAGAAAATAATATTAATGATTGTAGCTACTACAAACATACAATTATCACCTTTGATGGTGTATCTCATGAAATAGACAACAGCACGATCGCGCCAGCAGAAGCCAAAGATTTAGCAACAGTTCAATTTACTAGCACTAAAGATTATGAGATAGCTACCCTAGCTGACTATCCTCCTACCCCAAAAAACTATGTATTTGCTGGGGGATATCCCAAGTTATCCAAAACTAATGATCCTAAATGGCAGTTTAGTCCTGGATATGCTCTGGATAAAAAACAAGGATCTTTTAAAATTATTGAGCGCAATAGTCTTGATAAAGGATATCAATTAGTTTATACCTGTTTTACTTATGAAGGCATGAGCGGAGGTCCTATTGTAGATATGGAGGGGCGAGTAATTGGTATTCATGGAGCAACAGACAGAGTTTATGATAAGCTCCCTAATGAATATATTCGCCTAAGTATAGGATATAGTCTTGGTATCCCTGTAAGTATATTTACTCGTAGCGCGGGTATTACTTATATTGAAGATCCAAAAGATAACTCTTTAAAAAAAATTGAAGGAGCAGATGAAGCAGACGAACTCAATCTTTCCTTAGAACAATTAAAAATTGAAAGTAATGAACCCCACCTAGACTCAAAATGGCAAAATGACTTTGCCAAGGCTATTGAAAGTATAGAAATACCGCAAAATAATGCACCACCAGATCGCTGGTTAGACAGAGGTAATCAACTATGGCGGTTACTTCGCTATCAAGAGGCAGAGGAAGCTTTTGAGCAAGCGATTAAGCTCAATTCCAATCCTAATTTTGTCTATTTAGCTTGGTATGGTAAAGGTTTAGCATTAACCGAGCAGAATAAATATGAAGAAGCGATAGCTGCTTTCGAGAAGGCTGTCAGGCACAAATCAGATTTTTATGCAGCTTTAAAACTGCAAGCTTTAACCATAAGAGAATTAGGAAAATTTGACCAGGCTTTAGAGGTAGTAAATCGAGCAATTAAAATCAAACCTGAAAATGCATCTTTACGTAGCGATCGCGGTGGACTATTGGTAAAATTAGGACAATTTTCAGCAGCAGAAAAGGCATACACAAAAGCAATTGATCTCGAGCCTCAATCTATTTTTTACTACGATCGCAGTCTTCTTTATGGTCACGCAAAAGAGTGGAAACTAGCGTTGGCAGATCTGGATCGGGCTATTGAAGTGAATCCTGAATACACTAAAGCTTATCTCAATCGAGGAATTGTTTACAAAAATCTGCAAGAATTGCAATTAGCTTTCAATGATTTTAACTCTGCAATCCAACTCGATCCTAACAATGCAGAAGCTTATCTAAACCGAGGAGCATTGTATGGTAAGCAACAAAAGTGGGATTTAGCATTAAGTGATTATAGCCAAGCTATTTCTTTAGATAGTCAAAATGCCGAAGCTTATATCGGTCGAGGACTAGTACATTTTCAACTAAAAAAAGAGTCAGAGGCAATTGCCGACTTGAAAAAAGCTCAAAAACTATTTTCCGAACAACATGATTCTGTGGGCTACAAAAAAGCCTCCCATTTCTTAGAAAACTTGCGCTAGTAAGCGTCGATAGTACGAAGTAATTATTGTCAAACCTAATCCAATATTGAATACATATTGAAATATATTTAAATTGATTGCAAACAAGCTTGAAACATTGTAGTCTTACAGTAAAAAAAATACGCAATTTCAATGAAAAATAAATCTTTTGTTTTAATAACTCTAACTGCGATCGCGATTAATTTAGTTTTTGTTCCCTTACTAAATCAAGCGACTCATGCCCAGTCAGAAGTAGATGTAGTTGAAAATAGCGATCGCGTAACTTTCTATTGTGGTGAAATTCCCGATCAAGCTGGTGGTGAAAATATTCCTGCTACTGTAGCTTGGGTACCCCAAAGAGAGGCAAAGGTAGCGATTATTGCCTGGAAATCTAATTATATTCCCCAGTGGGATGCTCAAAAGCGATGTGAAACGGTATCGCCCAAGTTTCAGGCTTTTTATGAAGATGGACGCTTGGAATATCTGACTACAGGTGAAAATCAAGGTTATGACATAATTTGTGCTGCGGTGGAGACAGGGCAACCTTGTAAGGCAGAGGATCAATTATTTCAAGTTAAAGCGAATAACGATCCTGAAGCAGTGTTAACAGGATAAACAGGAATTATTGAAGGGACATCATCTGAACCAATTTATCAAAGTTCGGGGGATCAGACTTATGTATCGATAGAAGAGTTACTAAATGCTGCACCTGCAATTGAAGAAGATGATTTATCTTCTAATTGAAAAGAGAGATGATCTATAAAATTGTAGGTTGGGTTGAGGTACGAAACCCAACATTAATAACATTTTGTTGGGTTTCACTATCGTTCTACCCAACCTACTACCCAACCTACTAAGTCTTATTACTGAAGTCTGATGTCTTTTGCCTCTCCAATGAATTGAATTATGAAATCATATTTACCAATAATTGCTTCGTTATTTTTGGTTTCTACACCCTGCATACATCCTGTTATCGCTTCGGAAACCGAAATTATTGCCCAGAATATCGATCCTTATATTAAAAATAATATTGCTCGCGAGATTAGCGTTAAGATTACCAGTGCTGAAAATGGTGGTAGTGGTGTAATTATTGGCAAACAAAATAATACCTATTTAGTTCTGACTAACAATCATGTACTGCGAGACGCTAATGATTTGAACATTCAAACCCATGATGGTGCGACTTATCAAGCAACCAAAGTTACCAATGGCATTGAAACCAATGATGATCTGGCTTTATTAGAATTTAGCAGCAACAAATCCTATCAAACTGCAACCATTAACAGTGCTGCAACTCCCAAGACAGAACAAGGGATTTTAGCTGTTGGTTATTCAGCAGAAACAGGAAAATTAGTGAGTAACGAGGGAAAAATCCAGCGAATACCAGATCAAGCCTTCCAAGATGGTTATCAGATTGGTTATTCGAGTAATATCCTTCAAGGAATGAGTGGTGGTGCAATACTCAACGCCGACGGAGAAGTAATTGGCATCAATGGTAAAAGTGCCTTTCCAATTTTAAATACAGGATATCAATACGAAGACGGTACTCAACCCAACGCAGCAGAAATAGAACAATACAGACAGTTGAGTTGGGGATTACCTCTCAACAGTTTGTTAGCCCAACTCAAGTCAGAAATTATTACCGCTTATAACTTACCCCTACCAGAAACTACAGCCGAGGTTGAAAGTATTAAATTCACAGGCTGGTTGGGAGAATTAGAAGCCAAAGCCAAACAAATTACTGTCAAGATCGATAGTAGCAGTGGGGCAAATGGTTCAGGAATTATTGTAGCCAAAGAAGGCAATAGTTATGCTGTCTTAACTGCCGATCATGTGGTTTGTGAAAAGGATGAAGCCAATAAATGTTTAAATAATACCTATCAAATAGTCACTCATGATGGCAAAGTACACCAAATTGAAATCAACTCCCTTAACCGACAACAAGGAGTAGATTTAGCCTTAGTACGGTTTACAAGTACTGAACAATATCAGGTAGCCCAATTAGCTAACTATCCCTTAACAGCAAGCGATGCAGTATTTGTGGCAGGATATCCTAAACTGAGTAACGATACACCAGCCCAATGGCAATTTAGTTTGGGTTTCGGTTTAGATCGCGAACAAGGATTGTTACAAGTTAATGATAATTCTTTAACTACCGATAGTTCGGGTTTAGCCACAAGTCAAGGTAGTTTATCTGGTGGTTACGAGATGGTTTATACCAGCATTACCTATGGTGGAATGAGTGGGGGTGCAGTGTTAGACAGAGAAGGTAGAGTTATTGGCATTCATGGGTTAGCCGAAGGACAAACCGCCTTAGATAGTCAAGATAGTTCAGCAACCAAAATACAATTAGGCTATAGTTTGGGTATTCCCGTTAATACTTTTATTGGTTTGGCAGATAGACTGGGAGTTGCTGGATTACCAATACAAGACAATCGACCCAAAGAACTAAATTCAAGCGAACAACAAACTTTTGTAGATGCTATTTTAGGGACAAAAATTCCCCAAGGTAATGCCACGGCAGAGAGATGGTTAGAAAGAGGCAATCAACTATGGCGTTTACAGCGTTACGACGAAGCAGTAGAAGCATTCGATCAAGCCATTGCCCTTGAGCCTGAGTTTATCCATTTGGCATATTATGGCAAGGGTTTAGCTTTAATATATCAAAAAAAATATGAAGCAGCCTTGACAAGTTTATTACTAGCGACAGAAGCTGACTCCAACTTTGCACCAGCTTTTTTAGCTAAAAGTTCAGTTTTACAAAAGTTAAACCGACTAGAACAAGCATTAATCGCCATTGAACAAGCAATCTCACTACAAAATAATAATGCTAATCTATACAACCAAAGAGGGATTATCTTATCCAACTTAAAACGCTATGCACAAGCCGAGGTAGCTTATAACCAAGCAATTAAACTCAATCCTCGCCCGTCTTTTTACAACAATCGAGGTCTTTTTTACTACGAGCAAGGAAAACCAGAATTAGCTCTAGCTGATTTCAATCAGGCGATAGTACTCAATCCTAATGATGCTAATGCTTACAGCAGTCGAGGTGTTTTTTACTACGAGCAAGGAAAACCAAATTTAGCTCTGGCTGACTACAATAAAGCGATCGCTATTAATCCTAATGATGTTAATGCTTACTACAATCGAGGTAATCTTTACTACAAACAAGGACAACTAAATTTAGCTCTGGCTGACTATAAC
Source organism: Waterburya sp. (assembly GCA_051658085.1). Classification (GTDB taxonomy): domain Bacteria; phylum Cyanobacteriota; class Cyanobacteriia; order Cyanobacteriales; family Xenococcaceae; genus Waterburya. The sequence goes on along the minus strand of JBOFLX010000054.1, from coordinate 84,179 downwards.
CAAGCGATCGCCATTAATCCTAATGATTTTAGTGCTTACTACAATCGAGGTCTTCTTTACAAAGACCAAGGAAAACCAAATTTAGCTCTGGCTGACTATAACCAAGCGATCGCCATTAATCCTAATCATGTTAATGCCTACCACAATCGAGGTAATCTTTACTCTGAGCAAGGAAAACTAGATTTAGCTCTGGCTGACTATAACCAAGCGATCGCTATTAATCCTAATGATGTTAATGCTTACTACAATCGAGGTAATCTTTACTACAAACAAGGAAAACCAGAATTAGCTCTGGCTGATTTTAATAAGGTGATCTCCATTAATCCAAATTTGGCTCAAGCTTATGCTAACTCAGGCTTGCTTTATATGAAAATGGGCAACACAGAAGCAGCACGAACTAATTTACAACAAGCTCAACAGTTATTTATCTCTCAAGGTAATATTGCTGGTGCAGTACAAGTAGCTAATCTTTTGCAGCAAAGTAACACCGAAACTACTGTTGCTCAATCAGAAACTAGCAATTCTGAGGCGATCTCATTCAATCCTAATGATGCTCAAGGTTACTATAATCGGGGTGTTCTTTACGACGAGCAAAAAAAACCAGAATTAGCTCTGGCTGACTTTAATCAAGCGATCGCACTTAATCCTAATTATGTTAATGCTTACGTCAATCGGGGCAATCTTTACTACCGTCAAGGAAAATTAGATTTAGCATTGGTTGATTACAACAAGGCGATCGCACTCAATCCTAATTTGGCTCAGGCTTACGGCAATCGGGGGAATCTTTACGATGAGCAGGAAAAAGCAGAATTAGCTCTGGCTGACTATAACCAAGCGATCGCACTTAATCCTAATTATGTTAATGCTTACGTCAATCGGGGCAATCTTTACTACCGTCAAGGAAAACCAGAATTAGCTTTGGCTGACTACAATCAAGCGATTACACTTAATCCTAATTTGGCTCAAGCTTACGGCAATCGGGGTGTTCTTTACTACGAGCAAGGAAAACCAGAATTAGCTTTGGCTGACTACAATCAAGCGATTACACTTAATCCTAATTTGGCTCAAGCTTACGGCAATCGGGGTGTTCTTTACGATGAGCAGGAAAAAGCAGATTTAGCTCTGGCTGACTACAATAAGGCGATCTCAATTGAGCCTAATGTGGCTGAAGCTTACAGCAATCGGGGTGTCATTTACGAAGAGCAAGAAAAACTAGATTTAGCCCTAGCTGACTACAATAAGGCAATCACCATTGAGCCTAATGATGCTGATGTTTACAACAATCGGGGTCTTCTTTATCAAAAGCAAGGAAAACCAGAATTAGCTCTGGCTGACTACAATCAAGCGATCTCAATTAATTCTAATTATGTTAATGCTTACAACAATAGGGGTAATCTTTACGACGAGCAAGGAAAACCAGAATTAGCTCTAGTTGACTACAATCAAGCGATTGCACTCAATCCTAATTATGCTGATGCTTACTACAATCGAGGTATTGTTTATCAAAAGCAAGGAAAAGCAGATTTAGCTCTGGATGACTATAACCAAACGATCACACTTAATCCTAATTATGCTAAAGCTTATGTTATTTCAGGCGTACTTTATGTCGAAATGGGGAACACAGAAGCAGCACGAACTAATTTACAACAAGCTCAACAGTTATTTATCTCTCAAGGTAATACTGCTGGTGCAGAACAAGTAGCTAATATTTTGCAACAATTACCGTAATAGGGAATAAATCAAAAATCAAAAGTCAAAAGTCAAAAGTCAAAAGTCAAAAGTTATAAAAAACATCTTCGTAAACATCTGCCATTGTCATAGTTAATCCAATTGAATTTAATTGCAGATTATCATCTTTACCCAAAGTTTTTACTGTCCAATTACCATTATCATCTTGGCGATAAATTTCGACTTTAATCTCATCTTGAGAAACTAAAATATATTCTTGTAGACTTTCTAAAGTTTGATAATTGATTCGTTTTTCCCTTGAGGCGATCGCCTCAGTAGAATCAGAGAGAACTTCAATAATTAAATTAGGACTAGTTTTAAAATACTTGGCACTATCATTTGGAGCGCAGGTTACTAAAAGAGCGGGATAATAAAATATATCTGCTTTTTGCATCCTAATTTTTACTTTCATATCTGAAAAAAAAGCACGACAAGAACTACCTCGTAAATGAGGACGTAGTAAAGCAAAAATATTACCAACGATCGCGTTATGTTCTTCGCTAGCACCAGCCATAGCAAAGATTTGCCCAGCTACGTATTCATGACGAATTTCTCCGTCTTGCTCGAATTTGAGATATTCTTCTACGGTTAGATAACTTAAACCAGATTGCATGGTTTTATCCAATTTAAAAACTATTATTCAATAATTCTAATATCTAAAGAATAGCCTCTACTTATTTGTATGTGTCTATTCTTCTACTGATATAGGCTTGAAATCAATTGTTAGACCTACTGCCTGTAATATTGAGGTTAATGTATCTAGTGTTGGATTTCCATCTCCGCTTAGAATCCGATAAAGGTGCTGTCTTGATATTTTAGATTCATTGGCGATCGCTTGAGTCGAACCTTTGGCTTCCACTACATTTTTTAACGCCAATAAAAATGCTTCTGTATTTCCATCTAATAATGTTTCATCCAAAGCAGCTTTTAAATAGATTGCTGCATAATTTGAGTTGTTTAATCTTTCTAATAAATCTTTTTTATAGTCTTTTGTCGGCATTTTTAGTTAACCTCTTTTTGTTCTTGTTGATATTTTTTCCAGTACCTAAGAGATGTTTTTATATCCTTGCTTTGAGTTTTCTTTGCCCCTCCCACTAACAGTAAAATCATCTTTTTTCCCGATATTCCGTAGTAAACTCGATATCCTCCGCCAAAATGCAACCTAAGTTCATAGATACCATTTCCTAAACTTTTGCTGTCACCAAAGTTACCGAGACTTACGCGATCGAGACGTACATCAATACGAGCTTGTATCTTTGTATTAAGTGTCTCAAACCATTCATCAAAAGGACACACCCCCTCATCTGTCACATATTTAGAGATTGTCCAAAGTTGACTTTCCACTTTTCATTCATTTGCTAATTTTGTCATATATATGTGACAATTTTTATTATATCAGCATAGGCTACGCTCAATCACTGGTTTTTGCCATCAGGCGATCGCTCTTTAACCAAACACTAATGCGATCGCTTTTTTAATTGTGTCAATAGCTGATCACAGATCATTTGTACCGAATAGATTTAACTCTAAGTGACTATAATAAGTAGAAAAATTACTATTCCCAAAAAACGAGGTCAAAAAGTCAAAGGAATTTATGTGCAGAAAATTATTCAACTTTTAGATTTAAAAGAAGATAAAAATGACAGCATTTAATCAAGCAAATAATACTCTCAATACCCAAACTTTAGAATATTATCTAAACCTAAAATATTCGATTACTCTTTATCCAGATGCCGAAGCAGGATATGTAGCAGAAATCAAAGACTTACCTGGATGCTTAACTCAAGGTGAAACCTTAGAAGAAACTATGAATAACATTAATGAAGCTAGAGAATTATGGTTAGAAACAGCTTATGAATCCAACGATGAAATTCCTATGCCACAACCTAACTAATTAAAAACGTAGTCTATTCAAATGAAAACGGCTGTAATTATTCAATCGTTAATCAAAACCAGGTCTTGAAAAGCTTCTCCTCTATGATGTGGCGAAATTTGAATTGTTATTTTATGTTCCAACTTATTTAAGAAAGTAAATAAACGACCTTCAGAAAATAAATGATATTTTCCATTCATTAAATTAGAAACTTCTGGCTGTTTTATATTTAGTAATTCAGCGATTTCTTGCTGTTTTAAATGGCGATTTTCTAAAATTTTGCGAACAGTGTAACCGAGTTTAGCACGTAGTAAAAGTTCATCTGCATCTTCTAAATCCATATCCGCAAAAACATTTCCACTGCTTACTTCATATTCAATAAAATTAATTTCTTCAATCATAATTGATTCTCCTTTTCTTGCTGAAGAGCTTGTTTGTAGCGATTTTTGATTAAATCAAAGCTTATAGCTTAGAGCTTATAGTGAGACAGTCCGATCTTGGGGGTTTCCCTCAAAAGGAACTGTCGAACCCGAAGGGCTACGAACAGTTTATTTATCGATTTCATATTTAAATTTGCAACGTCGTTAATTAATTGGCTTTTCTCGCTTTAAATTCCAGTAAGTTAACCTGCTTCTGTAAATTCTGGTTTTCAGTCTTCAAAACGGCAATTGTCTTTTGCGATCTACGAAAATGACCTTTATAAGCACCTAGACTTTTATTGCTGATGCCTAATTTTTGACGCTGTTTCTTCTCTTGAGCTAGCTGACGCTGTAATTTATTATATGCTTTTTGTAGCTCTTGTAACCCATCTTTGCATTCCGATTTCAATTTTTTTAATTCGCGATCGCGAGTAGCTACCATTTTGTTTAAACAATCAATTTTAAACAACATTTGTCGATCAAAATTATTAGTTTTCACCTGATTAATTAATCCTTGATAGCTATTGTGTATCCATTCATGTTGGGCTTTAAATGCTCTTCTAGTTGCCTCATATTTAATAGTATTTAAAACTGCTTCTTTATAAATTCCTGTATGCTTTGTTTTAATTTCTAACAATAAACGGTCATAATTAGTAGCGTTATGTCGCAGACTATCACAATTAGCTTCAATATATTTAACGCGATCGCCTGTATTAGCATTAATAATATAAGCATTGACTCCTTCTCCATTCGGAGGATGACAGACAATACGATCTTTCCAACTTTGAATTACTTCTTCTAGCGTCAATTGTTGGGTACTTATACTCATACTATTTTGCCTAAAATTACAACAGATTATAGAAATATCAATATTTAATTTCGTCTGTTTTAGCAAGCAAATCTAAATTACGCCACCATAATTCATCAATGGATAATTAATAATTGATAGTTGATAATTAATTTAGTCTAAAGTGGACAAGCGATCATGGAAGAATTAATTGAACTGAGGAAAAGCATCGAAAATCAAAATTATACTAAAGCCCTGCAAATTATTGATGAGCTAGAGGAAATGTCGGTAGAAGACAAACTCAATAAGATATACAGTTACATGATTGTCTTGCTCCTACATCTTATTAAGCAATCTGCTGAGAAAAAGCTCACTAGATCTTGGGATCTATCTATTGCTAATTCTGTCAAACAGATTAATAGAACTAATAAACGACGCAAGGCTGGTGGATATTATGCCAAACAACAAGACTTAGAAGAAATAATTGATGATGCTTTTGAAATTGCTCTCAAAGGCGCAGCAATAGAAGCTTTTGGCGGTGATTATAGTCAAGAAGAACTTTTAAAATTAATTGACCCCCAAAAAATTAAAAATAAAGCCCTGTCTCTAATCAATTACTAAATTGTCCGATAAGTTTTTGCTAACTAACATTAACAATGCAGTCAAAAAGACTGGGATTATCTACCAATGAGCGAAGAAAAATTCCTCGCCCTCCATTAAGATCTCTGTCCATCACTTGTCCATCACTACTTTTGATTTTCTTCTTGCCACCAAGATTGTGAATGATTTCGCCTGTCCAGCTAACTGTTTTGCTGGTATAGGCTTCATTTACATCTAACACTAATTTGCCAGTCTCAAAAGCTTTATGCTTTAGGAATTGCTTGAAACGATAATGAGACAAGGTAAGCATCTGTCTAACAGACTTGGCTCGAATCTTCCTACTTTTTTTGATTGCCATTTGACTAGTCTCAAAAGTTGGAAGCAAGATAATATCAAAGTTGTCTACCAAGAATCTTGCTATTTTATGATGTAATTCATCTACAAGATTTTTGATTTTAAATCTAATTTTATCGGCTGCTTTCCTTAACCTATATCGCTTTCTAGCATTTACTTTGGTGGAACGAGAGATTAAATCATCTAGGTAATAACATAGTCTTTGTATGCGTCCAATATCATACTGACCAAGCCATCCGAAGCTATTTTCAGAAAACAAAGTCATAAATGAGCGGATGCCAGGATCTAGTGCCACAACCCGTCCTTGATTCTCGGAATAAGAGCGTGGCACATCATGAGGAACACAAATATAAGTAACGCCTAAATGACGTACTAGTCTGCAATCCCCAATCTTTTTAGGTAGGCTTTCTGTGAAGTTGATGCTACCTAATTTTGTATGATAAATTCCCTTGTCTGAAACGGCTGACTTGGGAATATAACAAGACTGTATTTTGTCTCTACGAGAACGAAATTTAACTTTGTTGATTTGACCCGTTTGCTTGTATTTTCTTTTGGCTGCGGTGACAGCTAGACAAGCATCCTTGATTGCAATCGACTTAATTTGATAAGGGATTTCCTTTGACCACTCAGGTAAAGAGTGAATTATCCCAGTTTTTATTGCTTTCCAATTCGCTTTGGTATCAGGTTGTTGGAGATATTTAACTGTTTCGTTGAACACAAACCTAGACGCACCAAGCCATTGTTTAACTAGGTTTGTTTGAACTGGGTTTAGGGAGATCTTGATCTTCTTTGATTTTCTGACTGTACTTTCTAAGCCCGTGCATTCGACAAGAGAAGACGTGGATGATGCTGAGAAGATCTGTTGTGAGTTCTGATTCTGGGCAGTGAACAGTTTGACCCTGAACCAGGATTTCTCCACCGTTTTGTTCAACCATGTACTGTATAAGCTCGAACCCGAATCTGCATAACCTATCTCTACAGGCAACAATAATCTTAAGCTTATCTCCTCGCAAAAGTCTGTCCAGTATGGAACGCAATCCTTTCCTTTTGAAGTTGAGTCCACTTCCAATGTCTTGGATAATTTCTGCTTCTGGGTAGAGCGACTGCATATAGGCAATTTGTCTTTGCAAGTCGTCTTTTTGTTTAGAACTTGAGACTCGACAGTAGCAAACAAGGGAAGCATTAGTTGCTCCACGAATATAGGACTCGACGTTGTAGAGTCGTTGTCCTGCTTCGTTTTTGATAATTTGGATCTTCCCTTCGTCGGCATATCTTCTCAGTGTATTTGGGTGCAGCCCAAGTTTTTCTACTGCTTTTCTAAGTGGTACATAAGGCATACTTGTGAGTATAGCCTAAATGTTAGATATTGTTAGTATTAGTTAGCAAATCTTTAACTGTTATTTAACCTTCAGCCATCAGCCTTCGTTCAATCTTATTTAACTTTAGTAGCTTTATTTGCACCTCGTTCCAATTCACGCATTTTCTTACCACGCCAAAGTAGACGTACTGGTGTACCTGTAAATCCTAACTGTTCGCGAAACTGGCGGTCTATATAACGGCGGTAGTTGTCGTTAAACCGATTAGGATCATTGACAAATAAAGCAATGGTAGGAGGTTGAGAACTTACTTGTGTGCCGTAATAAATTCTGCCTTGTTTTCCTTGACGGGTAGTTGGGGGTGTATGCCAGCGAACTGCTTCTTCCAAAACTTCGTTAATAACTGAGGTTGTAACACGACGGCGATGTGCTTCCGCAGCCGTATCTACTAAATCTAATATTTTAGCGACTCGTTGACCAGTCATAGCACTAACAAAGAGCATTTCTGCCCAGTCCATGAAATACAGGCGATCCATGATTTCTTTTTTGTATTGATAAATCGTGTCCGAATCTTTTTCTACTGCATCCCATTTGTTAATAATCAGGATAGTTGCCCGTCCTTCTTCAATAATTCGTCCTGCTAATTTTAAATCTTGTTCAGTAACTCCATCGAGAACATCAATGACAAACAAGACGACATCGCAACGACGGATAGCTTTAAAAGCCCTGTTAATGCTAAAAAACTCTGCACCATAATCAACATTCTTTTTGCGTCGAATCCCTGCTGTATCAATCAGACGATAGGTTTTATCTCCCCGTTGTACAGTCATATCGATCGCATCTCTAGTAGTACCAGAAACAGGACTGACAATTGAACGGTTTTCCCCAGTTAAAGCATTGAGTAAACTGGATTTACCAACGTTAGGGCGACCAATAATTGCTACCTTAATTTCATCGTCTTCTACTAGCTGATCGGCTGGAGGCAGGTGAGTAATCAATTCGTCTAGCAGTTCACCTGTACCACTACCATGAATAGCTGAGATGGGATAAGGATTACCTAAACCCAACTGCCAAAATTCTGCTGCTTGAGATAAACCTTGTTCTATCGACTCACATTTATTGACTGCTAAGAAAACAGGAACAGATTGACGACGTAACCATTCAGCAATTTCGCGATCGCCTGCTGTCAAACCTAATTGACCATCTACTACAAAAATTGCGACAGAAGCCTCAACTAAGGCTGCCATAACTTGTTGACGAATGAGGGGTAAAAATTCTGTATCGTCATCAAAGACCAACCCACCTGTATCTACTACCTGAAAATCCCGATCCTGCCAAAAAGCGGGGCGATAGGTGCGATCGCGAGTAATTCCTGGTTGATCATAAACGATCGCTTGTTGATCTCCAGCTAAACGATTGACAAAGGTAGATTTCCCAACGTTGGGTCTACCGATAACAGCAACAATAGGTAATTTCATATTCTGTTAAGACGCTACACATTACGCCTGTAATTTAATGAAGAGAATTAGTTTGTTTTTACACAACTTAATACCTAGTTAATCATAATTTATTTTTGAGGCAAATAAAACAAATCGTATTGACAATGAACCTTAATTCTTTTAACTTCTAGATCTGGTAGTCAATCGCTAAATAAACACACTAGGCGAAACTTTATAATACTCTCCAAGTGCTTTAGCTTGTGCTTTACTAATGGCTCTTTTACCATTGACAATTTCTGATACTACACCACTCGAACCAATGATCCCAACTAAATCCGCTTGACGAGTACCGCTAGATTCCATAAGATGCTGAAGGATTTCATGGGGTGTAGATTCTTCCATCGGATAGTTTTCTGTTTCATACACCTCTATTAATGTTACTAGTAGTTTATGTAAGGCTTTCTCTTCAAAAGTACGGTCTTTCTTAAATGTCAGTTTTTCTGCTACGGCTAAAGCGCGATCGTATTCTTCTTCTGTCTCAATTACTCTAGGAACAAATTCATTCAATAAATTGCAATAAACAGCAGTATTAAAAGTAAAAGTCATTTTTCCATTTGCCTTTATCGTATAGACTTGTCAATTTCTAATCTGCACAGGCATTATTAAATAAGTCATCTTTAATCCTCCCAGAGGGGTAAAAATAACTGGTTGATTCCATTCATTTAACTGCATTTTTATTTCTGCTGCTGGCAGTGCCTTGAGTCCATCCATTAAATATTTAATATTAAAAGCAATATCAATATCTTCACCGATAATTTCTGCGGGTAAAGACTGTTTGGCATTACCAATATCTTGAGCATCCGCCGAGACGACTAACTCAGCTTGATCGTTGTTCAAGCTAAATTTAACTAGATTATTTTTCTGTGCTAACACCGCTACTAATTCCAAACTGCTTAATAATCTTTTGCGATCTAAAATAATTTCACGGGTAAAATTTTGCGGTATCAATTGCCCATAAGCAGGATAATTACCTGGTATTTTAGTACTAGTTAATAAACGCTCGCTTTTCTTGTCGTGAGCATCACACAATTCAAAATTGATCACTTGCTCATCAAAACTTACCTTAACTTTATCCGTAGGCGACGCACCACTAACAATTTTTTCTAGTTCCCGTAGTGCTTTAGCGGGTATAGTTAGGGCAAATTCAGGTAAATTGACCTGAGATTCACTCTCCTCGGAATTGAGATCGGCTGCGACTACCGCCAAACGATGACTATCTGTAGCAGCAAATTCTAAAATATCGCTGGTATCAGAGTCTCCCAAACTTTGAGTTTTTAAATGCACTCCTGTTAATATCTGTTTAGACAATTCTGTAGAGGCAGCAAATAAACATCCTCCTAATCCCGCATTAAGTGCCGAAATAGGTAATTCTATAGTTTGTTCGGCTACAATTTTTGGCAGTTCGGGAAATTCCGCAGCATCCATGCCTGTTAGTTGAAATTGTCCTGAGACTGAACTAATAGTAACTACAAAGTCCGCTTCCTGATCAGGAACATCGAGAGTAATTTCCATCTCTGGTAAACGAGTTACAATATCATTCAACAATTTGGCAGGCAGAGTGATACTACCGCTTTCTATAACTTCAGCATGAAAACTAGTCTTGATGCCCAAGCTACCATCAAAAGCGACAATACTAACTTTTTGGGTGGGTTCGGTTGCTTCAATCAAAACGTTGCCTAACACCGCAGGTTCAGGACGAGAAGGAACAACACGGCTGACTAAGGAAAGATTATTTTTAAGATCGCTTTGACTGCAAACAATTTTCATTTCTTAAATTGGAAGTAACAGGAATAATTAGTCTTTAGTTTTTAGTTAAAAAGATCTAAAGCAATTGTAAATCCTCTAAGCAACGACGTGTTAATTCTTCTCGCTTGTTAACATCATCCTTGCTGCGAATGTCAATATTGGTGGCAAAAAAGTAAACGTTGTCATTCTGTTCTAAATAACCAACATACCAACCCATTCGTGTATTTTCTATGGGTGGAAAACCTACCAAGCCAGTTTTGACTCTTAGTGTATAGTTTGGAGTTGCTTCAACAAGCATAACATCTTTAACGATATCAAGCGATCGCTCGGAAAAAGGTAAGTCATCATTGTAAAAACGACGGAGAAACTGAATTTGCTCTTGAGGGGTAATGCGCAATTCTCCTTCTAACCAAAATTTATCGATATCTTCTAGACTACCAATATTGCTGTTACCATAACCAACTTGCTTTACTTTCTCTTGCATTCTGTCGTATCCGACTCGACGAGCTAAAATTTGATAAAACCAGATAGCTGAAAGCTTAAAGGCTTCTTTCATGTTTAAATCTCGATTCCATTCTGGCACTTCCCTAGTGACACCATCCCAGGTTAAAATAGTAAGTTCATTGGGAATAACACCTGTTTCTAAAGAAATTAAAGAGTTAGGAATTTTGAATGTAGATGCAGGTAAAAAAGGAGTTGCGTTACGTTGGGGATTGTACTGGTAAATCCGATTTTGATTCAGATCTTGAATTAAGATTGATCCCTCTACTTCTAATTCTTGAAAGTGAGGTTGAAAATCAATTTGCTGGGCTACATTTGCTGATTCTGAAATTAGCAGTTGTTGCTTTGACATTGTAAAAGCCGACTGCGCTGACTGCAAAATAATTAAGATGACGCTACCTAAAACAATTGAGAAAATAACTATCTGACGAAATATTCGATTCATTCACTTAAAATGTTATGTATGTTTTGAAATCAATTTTATTATGTTAAGAGAGATAGTTTAATGATTTTTCTAAGAAAAAAATTAAAGAAGTTACATTTTTTTCAGAGCAATTTAATTATTTTAAGATATGTGCTTCAAAAAGATAAAAAATACTACCATTTTACCGTTTATTAACTTTTACTGTCGTATGGTAGACAAGAACTGTAGCAGCAGAATTAATGAATACTTCAAAAGAGATTGTCAAACAATGTGTAGAAAAATCTGATTCTAGATTTGATTTGTGGGTTCATTTACTTGAATCTTTCAAGGTTAAAAGTATGGCAGAGGTAGGGGTTTATAAAGGAGATTATGCCTCTCAAATACTACAACACTGCGATTCAATAGAAAAATATTACATGATTGACCCTTGGCGAAACTTAGAGGACTGGAATAAACCCGCTAACAAAAATAACAAAATTTTTGAAAAATTTCTCCTAGAAACAAAAGAAAAAACCAGTTTTGCAGCTAATAAAACAGTAATATTACGTGGAAAAACAACAGAAGTAATAGAAAAAATCCCCGATAAGACACTGGACTTTGCTTATATTGATGGTGATCATACCTTAAAAGGAATTACGATTGATTTAATTCGCTTGTTTGACAAAATTCGAGTTGGAGGATTGATAGGAGGAGATGACTTTAGCAGATCAATTTGGCAACACACTCCTAATTATGAGCCAAGTTTGGTTTTTCCTTTTGCAGTCTATTTTGCTGAAGCTGTAGGAGCTACAATATATGCTCTACCTTATTCACAGTTTTTAATTGAAAAAAACGAAGTTGAATCATTTGCTTTCATAGATTTGACAGGCAAATATAATCATTTAGGACTTAAAAGCCAGTTTAACCCCTTGAAAATTTTGACAATCAAAACGATGGATATGTATTCCTTGATCACTAAATTGCTCAAATAAGCTATTAACTATCTTTATGACAGATATTTCTGAAAAAATTGTGTAAGTTTCTGCCAAGAATCTTCGGCTGCTAACTGGTTGTAGGAAGAACGTTCATGACAGAAAAATCCGTGATCAGCATCAGGATAGACTTTTAACTTGTATTTTATCTTTAGTTTTTGCAAGCGAGACTCTATTTGTTTGATGCGATCGCTCTTAATAAACGGATCTATTCCACCAAAAAACAAAAATTATTCAATCCTAACTGCCCTAACTGCTCTAACTGTCCTAACTGCCCTAACTGTCCTAATTACAACCATTAAATTGCCCAGAAGTTCTATTAGGACTACCAGCAGTAGGTTGAGCGGTAAGGCGCACTACACCGTTTTTAATTTCAATACCTCTGGCTGGATATATTTTACCTTGAGATGTTTCAATAGGCTGGAGTTGGTTACTAGCTGCATTAGCGTTTACAGGACAAGGGTTTAAGGCTGTTGTTTTCAGATTTTGGTTGGGTAATTGAACTGCACCTATAACATTATCAACATCGGGAATTTGTAGATTGAAATCAATTAGAGCAAAATTAGCCTCAGCATTGAAGACAATGGTATTAGAACTATTTTGGGTAGTGGCATTAGCGATCGCATTATCACCGTTAGTATTAGCCTGGGAATCTAAGTTATTAATCCCGTTAGTGGTAGCAGCAGTATTAAAAGTACCAAAATTGATATTATCTTCGACGTTAAAATCTATCTCTCCTGGGCGATCGCCTGCTACATTAAAACTAATATTACTGTTAGCAAAAGAATTAGCAGCAGCACTATTATCTGCCCTAGCTTCGGCAAAAACGGTATTTTCGGAACTTACACCAATAGAGGAATTGACATCTCCTACCGTTGCTTCTTGACTATCAATAGTAATCGTACCTCCACTACCAATATTTACGTTTTCTGAAGTTAGTGTTAACCTCGAAATTGCTCTCGATGGTCTTTCGGCAGTAGCAACTGTGGGATCATTTGCCAAAATTGTAGCTTGATTGTTGGAATTATTATTTACAAATGCTGAAGAATTTAACGCACCTGTATTAATTTGTTCGCCAGCCTGTAAACTAATTTCTCCTCCCGATCCGAGATTAGCTTGCGGAATATTGAGAGTTATTTCGGAAACCGACAGGGTAATATTGGGAGTAGTTTCGACATTACTACTAAGGCGATCGCTTAATGCAACATTAGAGTTAATATTTGCCGTAGTTAAATTATTACCAGCCTGAAGATTAATTCCTCCCCCATCGGCTGTATTGAGTTCTAATAAAGCAGCAATAATCGAAAAACTATCGAGGGAAACTGAGTCACTATTAATAGCGATCGCTGAACTAGAATTTAAATTCCCGACATTTATATTATTACCTGCCTGTAAGTTAATTGCGCCCCCTGTACCAGCTTGAATATTAGCCTGGGGAATAGCAAAGATGTTGTTCGCTTCTTCAATCGTATCTACTTCGGTAATCAAGTTTAAATTTACTCTCGCAGCAGTATTAAAATTACCCGTAGTAATATCTCCGATAGCCAGTAGTGCGATCGCGCCTCCATTACCTGAAGCAATTGTCGTTTCAGGAAAGGTTTGTAGATTAGCCACAGTAGTTAGTTGGCTGTTGACTATCGAGGCTGTGTCAATACCATTGGGAATATTAATATCATTACGAGAATCAACTGTGACATTTCCCCCATTACCCAGAGGGTTACTGGTATTAATGGCTGTCGCGGTAATATCTCCTCCAGTCAGCGCAGTATTAGGTTGATACTGATTAGTCAAAAATACTTCACCACCAGGATTATTGACTGTGCCGTTAATATTAATGTTGTTACCTGTGGGTGTGGTGTTGGTAGTAAATCCCTCTGTTATGTTTGGTGTGCCGATCGCAGTTGTGCCTGCACGAATATCTAAAGTTGGTTCAGTATTACCATTAATATTTATTTGACTGCCATCAGTAAGAGTGATTGTTTCTTGTAAAGAATTAGCGGTAGTATCCGTGCCTGTAATTTGAATATCACCATCGATAGTAACATTACCGCCAGCCAAAATATGTAACGATGCCCCTTGATAACCAGCAAAACTTACATCACCTTGCGATCGCACTACAGGATCGTCAAGACTAATTAAATTACCTAGACTCCCATCTAGCTGTTCAATCCGAAAATTACCGCCACTATAATAATGAGCATCGCCGTTAATGAGATTATTACTTCTTAAAATCAAATTCTCTCCTGAGAATAAACCACTGTCCCCATTATTTAAAATTGAAATATCAATAGCGCGATCGCCCTGAAGCAATAACTCATTACCTGCTGTCGCGATCGCAGGTTGGTTAACACTGTCTTGTATCTTAATCGTATCCAATGCTTGCAGAGTCAAATTTTCCCCTGCCTGTAGTTGTCCTTGAAGATTTAAATTATCAGCAGCTAAAGTCAAATCGCGATCGCTACTCAAATTCCCTGCATTACTAATATTTCCCGTAGTATCTCTCAGATTTAACCCAATTGGCGCATTAATCGTCAAAACTGGTTTAGCTAGATCAGTAGCACTAAATTCTGTTCCATCATCAAATAATAATCCCGTTGCAGTACTACCTAAAAACGAACCACCAACATCTAGTCGTGCATTTTCACCAAAAATAATCCCCGCAGGATTAATCAAAAATAAATTCGCTGTACCATTTGCCCGAATCAAACCATCAATACTAGAAATATTCCCCCCTGTAACTCGCGAGAGAATATTATTTATATCTAATCCGTTATTAAAAAACGCTTCATTCCCCGTCTGGACAGAAAAATCCTGAAAACTGTGGAATAAATTATTGCCTGCCTGTTCTCCCCCTGTAATTTCCGCCACATTACCCTGTTGTTTCACTTCAGTAGGTAAACTACCATCTGGAGTAATTTGCGCCCTAGCGGAGGTAGCAATGAGAGATAGACCTAGGGTATATAAACCAACTTGAATTAAAGATAGTTTCATTAATCACTTGGCAAGCTACGGGAATGTTATTAATAAACCACACTATGACTCTGATGGCAATTGATCTTTACGATTAAATACAAATTTAATGTGCGTTGTAAAAAGTCAGAAGTAATTATCTTTAACTTGTTAATTTAGATGAAGAGAAAACGCCAAGAAGTTGAAATTGAGCTTAAACATCATGTACTATCAATTCAGCAGTAGTATAAAAGTATCTTAAATCCAGCAGAAAAATGATAGACTACAGTTATGATGCTGACGAAAATGGTGTTTTGACTAGCTATGATTCTAATGATTCTTTAACTAGTAGTGAAAATAATGATAGTGGTATAGAATCAGGACAAGCAGATGCAGTCAATTACTGGGATTTCATGAATGCTTGGGCGGATTCCGATAACTTCTTGACTATTGTTGATGCTTAACTAAAAAATCAATGCGATCGCTCCCTAATCTGAGAACTTTTCAAACCCCAGCAGGGAAAGGAATACAAATTTGTCTAGCTCTGCCTCATAATTTTATTTTGCAGCATCAACGGCAGTTATTACCAGACTGGAATATTCCCATATCTCATCTCATTTTACTATTACAACAGTCGGCAATTTCTTTAAGCGAATGCAACCCAAAAGTAGCTGCGGAAAAAAATAATTTAAGGTCAAAATTTATAAGTTTTGGCTGTAATTTAATTGTTGCCTTACAAGCTCAAGGACATAAAGGCGATTTGTTTGATCCTCGTACGGGTTATCCTCTATACACTTCCCAAGGAAAGCTAACCCTTGATGACAATGCAGTGGTCAAAGCTTTATTAAATTATCCTGTAGTTGGTTATCAAAATTGCTCTTTACTAACTCATCCAATTTGGAATAATCATGTTTATCCTGGGACGATCGCGGTTTCTGCTCCCCAAAAGCTAATTGAGTCCTTACTTGAGCAAGAGATTATCAATCAAAAATGGACAATAGCAGTTGATGGTTTTTAAATTATGTGAAATTTTATTGTATTTATACCAATATTCTTTTTTATAGCATAAAGTGTTAGGATTCATATTGAGATAAAGATCGGCGATCCAGTTTGTATTCAGTATTGATAGGTTTTTCCATATAGTATTGATTTGGTTTTTTCCCGAAATTTTAGCTCTCTACATTCAACTTGCATTCAGGAGACATTACATTTATGTCAATTTACGTAGGCAACCTTAACTATGAGGTTAGCCAAGAAGATTTAAGCGAAGTATTTTCCGAATACGGTAAAGTAAAACGAGTTCATCTGCCTACTGACCGCGAAACAGGCCGCAAACGTGGTTTCGGCTTTGTAGAAATGGAAACAGAAGCAGAAGAAGATAAAGCCATCGAGACTCTAGACGGAGCCGAATGGATGGGTCGCGAAATTAAAGTTAATAAAGCTAGACCTCGCGAAACCAACAAGAGTACTTTTAGTGGTGGTCGCCGTAGCGAGCGCTTTTAAGCTCTAAAGCTAAATCGAATTACGCTTCTGGAGAGGAGCTAGATTTTAGATTATTCTACTAGAAACTCCCAGGAGCGTTTTATTGTGTAATGAGGAATCTTAATATAAATGGCTAAACGTCGTAACGCGAAAAAAGAAAAAGCAGCTCGTAATAAACTCAATGCTCGTAAATTCCGTAAACAAACTAGCCGTTATGGAAATCGTGGCAGAAGAAATTACAATAGCGATAAACAAGAGACAACAGAAACAAACGAAGCTTCTGAGTCTGCTAATTAACCAAACAATTTACAGGCTAATTTTTTTACCCTAATTAGCTCTAGTGATGAAGTGTTATAACTTCACTCTGGAGCTATTTTTTTTACCAAATTAAATGCAGTAGTTACAGTGGGTGATATTTCCCCAGAACAACTTAAACTTAATCAGAAATACGTTGCTCAATATCAATGCGAAGCATCTGTAGCATCACGTTTACAGCTTGATATTGTTAACCTCAAGATGTTTACAGCAGAAACTTTTGATATTGTCGTTTGTTATGGCGGAGCTTTAAGTTATGTTTAAGTAATTACTCAACATTTGGTATCAGTAATCAGTAAAAAACGAGGGTAAGAATTATGTCAAAGAAACTTTCTCAACCTTATCAACCTCTGCTGCTCAGGATTTTGCACGGTTTGATTGGGGTAATGGCGATCGCAGCTATTGTTACTGCTTTTTGGACTTATGATATTTATGATGGACGTTGGGGCAGAATTCCTTTACCTGAATTTACAGAAATTGAAGGGATTCATGGAACATTTGGATTATGGACATTATTAATTCTGCCTGTATTTGTGGTTTATGTTTTTAATCGAGGTCAACGTCGCTTAATTCAATCTAATTCTTTATCTCAATTAACTCAATTGGGAAAACCTATCTGGTGGTATACTCTCCATCGCTTAGTTAATACTGGTGGTGTTTTGGCAATTACTTTTGCTGTTTTTTCTGGCAAGATGATGGACTCTAAGTGGCTAACTCAAGGAGAACTTAATCATGCTTGGTACTATGCTCATTTAATTGCTTGGTTAATCTTGGTAACTTTTATTGCACTTCATCTATTAATGAATATTAAAGTTGGCGGTATTCCCTTAATATTATCAATGCTTCATTGGCGATATCGCAGTCAAGATAGTCCAGCCTTATGGCGCGAACATCTGGTTAATTGGAAATCAAATTTTAGTATGACAACAGTGAGGCAATGGTTATCACCTTCTTCTGGGCTTAAAGTTCTCGAAATCTCTGTATTAGTTGCGATTGTTTTAGCTTGGGTGATTTCGCTAGTTAAAGAAGTTGTTTAATTGCATATCTGGTTAATGCTGGTACAGGCCATTCAGGACTCGAACCTGAAACCTACGCCTTAGAAGGGCGGTGCTCTATCCGATTGAGCTAATGACCCAAAATAGCTAGATTATATTAACATATTATTCTTTAAGATTGTCAACAATCCTATAAATAAAATGGAATCCCACCCATATTGATGGGTGAGATCAACTAAACTATTTCATTAGCATTTCTGCCGAAAGGCGTTTGAAAGTTAATCTTTCGTCTTCCACATCGACAAAAATCGTATCACCACCTTGATACTCACCTCGCAGAATTGCTTTGGCGATCGCGGTTTCTAAATAGCGAGAAATAGCACGTTTGAGTGGTCTTGCGCCGTATACGGGGTCATAGCCTAAGTCAGCTAGATAATCTAAACCAGCATCGGAGATTTTGAGAGCAAGTTTTTGGTCTTCTAGGCGTTTTTCTAGACCTTTGACTTGTAGCTGAACGATATTACGCAACTGCACTTTAGTTAAGGCATGGAAGATAATAATATCGTCAATACGGTTAAGAAACTCAGGACGAAAGTTATCCCGCATAGCAATCATGACTCGCGATCGCATTTCTTCGTATTTGCTATCATCTCCCGAGACATCTAAAATGTACTGCGAACCAATATTACTAGTCATGATAATGATTGTATTGGTAAAGTCAACAGTACGACCTTGAGAATCGGTTAATCTGCCATCATCTAAGATTTGCAGCATGATGTTAAAGACATCGGGGTGAGCCTTTTCGATTTCGTCAAACAGAATCACCGAATAAGGACGACGGCGAATGGCTTCGGTTAACTGTCCACCTTCGTCATAACCCACATATCCTGGAGGCGCACCGACTAAACGGGATACGGAATGTTTTTCCATATATTCCGACATATCAATGCGAACTAAAGCTTGTTCAGTATCAAATAGATTTTGAGCTAATGCCTTAGCTAGTTCAGTTTTACCCACTCCCGTAGGCCCTAAGAAAATAAAACTAGCAGTTGGACGTTGAGGATCGGCTAAACCAGCGCGAGAGCGTTGAATTGCATCGGCTACTGCTATTACCGCTTCTTCCTGTCCAATAACTCGTTCATGTAATTCTGCTTCTAAATTGAGTAACTTGGTTTTTTCCGACTCAATCAATTTTCTGAGGGGAATTCCTGTCCATTTAGCAATAATTTCAGCAATATCGGATTCTAGAACTTCTTCTCGTAAGAGAGATTTCCCTGTAGTTTGCTTTTCGGCTAGTTTTTGTTCAATTTCGACTACTTGTTTCTGAAGTTGAGCTAATTTACCATAGCGCAATTCCGCAGCCCGATTGAGGTCATAGGCACGCTCTGCTTGCTCAATTTCTAGATTAACGGTATTAATATCGTCTTTAAGAATACGAATTTGGTCAATTACTTCTTTTTCCGACTGCCACTGGGCGTTAATTTCTGATTGCTCTTCTTTAAAATCGGCTAATTCTTTTTCTAGTTTCTCTAATCTTTCTTTAGAGACAGGATCATCTTCTTTTTTCAAAGAGAGTTTTTCCATTTCCAACTGGAGAATTTTACGATCTACTTCGTCCAATTCTTCAGGTTTAGAAGTAATTTCCATCTTGAGTTTGGCAGCAGCCTCGTCCACCAGGTCGATCGCCTTGTCAGGTAAAAAGCGATCGCTAATATAACGATTAGATAGGGTAGCAGCAGCCACTAAAGCAGTATCAGTAATACTTACCCCATGATGTCCTTCGTAACGTTCTTTTAGCCCCCGTAAAATTGAGATGGTATCGACGACATTCGGCTCATCTACTAAAACAGACTGAAAACGTCTTTCTAAAGCAGCGTCTTTTTCAATATATTTACGATATTCATCCAAGGTAGTCGCGCCGATACAGCGCAATTCTCCTCTCGCTAACATCGGTTTGAGTAGGTTGCCTGCATCCATTGAACCTTGGGCAGCACCAGCACCAACAACGGTATGGATTTCATCGATAAACAAAATAATATTGCCTTTAGATTCGGTAACTTCCTTCAGTACAGCTTTCAGACGCTCTTCAAATTCTCCGCGAAATTTTGCCCCTGCAATTAATGCACCCATATCCAAAGCGACGACGTTGCGATCGCGCAATGATTCAGGCACATCACGGTTAATAATTCGTTGCGCTAGTCCTTCGACAATTGCTGTTTTACCTACCCCAGGCTCACCAATTAAGACAGGATTATTCTTAGTCCGACGGGATAGTATCTGAATAGTACGCCGAATTTCCTCATCTCGACCAATTACAGGGTCAAGTTTACCTTCTCTTGCCAGTTGGGTTAATTCGCGTCCGTACTTCTCTAAAGCTTCATACTTACCTTCAGGGTTTTGATCTGTCACTTTTTGGTTTCCGCGCACCTGTTTAATAATTTCCTTTAGTCTTGTTTCACTTAAACCGACTTCTTGTAGTAACTTACGCCCAAAACGATCATCTTGAGTAAAGCCTAACACTAAATGCTCAATAGAAATATAATCATCGTTAAATTCCAGACGATATTTTTCTGCTCGATCTAAAAGACTATCTAAGCTACGTCCTAAAAAAACATGACCACCAGAGCTACTTACCTTGGGCTGACTATTAATAAACTGATCGGCTCTATTGCGCAGCAATTGCACACTCACATCAGCTTTGTTAAAAATACTGCTGGCTAACCCTTCTTCTTCAATTAAAGCTTTAAAAAGATGTTCTGTTTCTACCTGTTGTTGTTGATTTTGTTTAGCAATATCTTGGACGCGAGCGATCGCCTGCCAAGCTTTTTCGGTAAATTTTTGGGGATTGTTTGGTTGCATCTCTCTTTCTCTCTTTTTCTCTTTTTCTCTTTTTCTCTTAATGTAGCGATAACCATCCCAGAGAGTTAGGTAGGATACCCCAACCGCTTAATTCTGGTTTTCCTATTTTAAACACTAAAAAGCGATCGCCTGTTAGTTCAAGCGATCGCCCGTCAATTATCGATAAAGTTAGGAAGTAGGAAATAGGCTTTTTTGAAGTAGCAAATAGCAGATAGCAAATAGCAATTAGGAATGAGTAAATAACTTATTCCTAGTCACCAATCACCAGTCACCAATCCCCAGTCACTAAATTACCTTAATTCCAGTTGCCAATCAAAGTAAAAGAAGACCAAAAGTAAGGATGAGCTAAAGACAATGTGCCACCAGGAAAATCTTTAGGCAAAGCTAAATTTTCACCGTTGGATAACTTTACTTGCCCATTGTCAACTTTAACATTGCCTTGCAACATATTTAATTGAGTTTGGCGTAATGCTTCTGCTTTGATTAGAGTACCGTCTAATTGATCATAAAACTCACCCATCAAACCCAAAGTTCCCAAGTCACTGACATACCAAAGACTGGCTAAGGCAGATTTAACGCCTGCTTGTACAGCTAATCCCGCAAAACCAAGTTCAGCTTTTTGATCACCAATGGCAGTTTCACAAGCACTTAAAACCAACAATTCAACAGGAGTGCGATCGCTATTCCAACCAAGATCATTAGACAATTGTTGTAGCTGAGAAATTCTTAGCTTGTCATCGTAAAACTGGATATAGGAATCGTCTACGTCATCTGTTTGAAATTGTGCGTGAGTTCCTAAATGAATAATTGGGAAAGGAGTTTGACGACTATTTTGAGTTTTAAAGTTAGAAATAGTAAACTGCTCATTAAGAAACACTTCTCCCTGGCGTGGTCTACTAACAATCGTTTCTAATTCAACGGGCATAGTGGGCAAAGCTTCCTGTTCAGTAAATTCTGATGCTCCCATCGCCAATATGGAACTTTGATTTAAATTGACATAACGAGTATCAGTTAAACCAAAGCTTGGTACTAATGCCACTGCATATTTTTCAATCAAAAATTGTTGACCATCATTAAGTGCTGCTAGCGGTAACAAACGCAACCCAGAATCCATTGAAAATACTAAAATGTCAATGTTATTGGCTTCTAGTTCAGCTTCAATGGGTTTAATTAAAACTCGATATAGTTCTTGGGCTGATTGCATATAGTTAGTTTGATTCAGCTTGCTGACATCACTAACTTCTTGCCGAAATTGAGTAGCAGTAGCAATTAACTCTTCGCGAGATGTATCTTCTACGGTTTTGCGCAAGGTTAAACTTTTAGGCTGAGATGGATCTAGAGCATTAAGACTAGTCGAAGCGACAACAGCATTTTTGCTAGCAGCAGTTTTAGTGTTGCTAGGCAGAACCACAAATGACTCTAACTGATTCTCTTGAAGAGAAATATTAATAAACGCTGCTTTTTTGCCTGTTTGCTCCGAAAGCTCTGCTAGTCTTTGAGAAATATCTTTGACTGAAGGCACTGTACCATATAATTGCATCCCAGATGATTCCATCAGTTCAGTTAAGTTAAATTCTTCTTGCATCTGAATCGCTAAATCAGTAGGAGCTTCTTGCACCTGTGCTTCATAAGCGATTCTATCTACTTCTTGATCTAAATCTGACTGGGAATTTTCTTTTTTAGCTGTTTCTTGCTCTTCTTCCTCAGGTTCTGCTGCTGCTTTTTTCTCTCTCTCCTCAGTTAATTTGCTTGCTCGAGCAGTTCCTTCTTCTTCGCTCTCTTCAGTTGTTGCAGTTGCTTCTTCTTCGTTCTCTTCAGTTGTTGATGATTGCGAGTCAGTTTTTTTGGGTGTTTCTTCTTGGGCTACTTCTGACTCGGTTTCGGAATCGTTACTAGTGGTTGGTGTTTTTTCAGCAGTTTCTGATGTTGTTGGCTGTGAATCTTCTGTAGCTGTAGGTTCTGATTGTACGTCTGACGTATTATCGTTGCTAGGAGTATTACCTTCACTGACAGGATTCTCTTCGGTGGTTGGTGTTGTTTCACCTTCACTGACAGGAGTCTCTTCGGTGGTTGGTGTTGTTTCACCTTCACTAACAGGAGTCTCTTCGGTGGTTGGTGTTGTTTCACCTTCACTGACAGGAGTCTCTTCTGTGATTGGTGTTTCACCTTCACTAACAGGAGTCTCTTCGGTAATTGGTGTTTCACCTTCACTAACGGGAGTCTCTTCGGTAATTGGTGTTTCACCTTCACTGACAGGAGTCTCTTCGGTGGTTGGTGTTTCACCTTCACTAACGGGAGTCTCTTCGGTGGTTGGTGTTTCACCTTCACTAACGGGAGTCTCTTCGGTGGTTGGTGTTTCACCTTCACTAACGGGAGTTTCTTCGGTGGTTGGTGTTTCACCTTCACTGACAGGAGTCTCTTCGGTGGTTGGTGTTTCACCTTCACTAACGGGAGTTTCTTCGGTGGTTGGTGTTTCACCTTCACTGACAGGAGTCTCTTCGGTGGTTGGTGTTTCACCTTCACTGACAGGAGTTTCTTCGTTTGGTGTTTGACTAGGTGTTTCCCCAGGATTTGGCCCAGTAATATCAGACTGATTCCCTGATTGAGCAAAAACTGCTGGAGTGCTAATTAATGTCCAAATTAGAACTAAGGTTATTTTGATAGGCAATTGTAGTAGTTTCATGTTGATATCTCTCTAGAAGGTAATAATTTTAGAATGTAAAAGTATAGCCAAAGCCAAAAATAAATCTTGTTCCATCTCCTGCTTCACCAGTAACATCAGTAATAGCAGGCACTAAGACAAGAGGTAAGTTTCTAAACAAAACTAAAGGAACACCAAGGGTTAAATCTTGACCACTCCATTCAGCTACAAAACCAACAGGTTCAATTATCTTGAGTGCTAGACTTCCAAATACTCCGATTGTTTCATCGCCATTATCAATGTCGGACTCGGAACGAAATTGCCCACCTCCTGCTCCTAACGAAGTATATATTTCACTGAAAGGTTTAGTTCGATCCTCGTTCAGCTTAAATCTTTTGGTAACAACTCCATATACTGAAGAACCACCATCGGTATTTCCCCAGGTAGTTGCACCTTGTACTCCTACAGCAGCAGCAAAGTCTTCTGGTAAACGACGGTGTAGTTTAAAGTTAATTGCTCCATCCCGAAAAGGTGCAGTAAGGTCAACTAAGCTTATTCCAATTTGCGCTCCAATATTCTTTTGAGGATTACCTAGACCAAAACCTAAGCCAATAACTCCATCCGACTCATCCTTAAAGCGAACACGTTCTTGTAACCCAAGACCAATACCAGCATTTCCCCAAAATGCCCCATAAGCGGATGGGTTAATAATTGTAATACTAGGCGAGGCTCTATAGGGCTGTTCGGGGAAAGGAACTAGCAAGGGTATTCTTTTAGGTTCAAATCTTTCTCCTCCCATCGGTTGACGACGCAAGGAAGGAGTACCTCTTTCTTGACTAGCTCCTGAATCTGGAGTTCCTAGAGGATCCATGGCAACAGTTTGAGCTATTTTTAAATTACTCAAAAAAGTAAATTTAAATGACGACTTGGGGTGGGTGAATGTGTTCGAGTTCTTTGATGTGTTAATGCTTGGGAAACTAGACAAGCGATTATTACTAGTTTCTGCTCCCACGGCATTAGCTGCCAGCAAAACTACGGTTTGTACTGAAATAAAAGTAGCAATTTGGACAAAAAACTTTTTCTTAAATGGCATTTACGCGCTAGATATATGTGTTTCTACAGATAATTTATATGTAAAAGGAACATTTACAAAATATTGAATGGCTCAGTACCTTAATTTTGAACGTCCAAATATTGAAATATATCAGCACTAAAATATCTGAAAAATTTTTTAACTTCTTCGAGAATTGACAAAGAATAAGGGCAGACGAGTAACAATAGCAAGGCGATTATTGATTTTTCCTCAACCCTAATTCTTCATCTTGGATAAAATTTAGAAGTCAAAATTAAGACTAATGTAATTTTTTTACCAGGGCCACCAAAGAGGTTGATATGGTTTATCTTCAAAGCTATAAATATTGCCTCTACTGGCAAAAGCCTTGCATTCTATCGGTTTTTTGTTATCTAGAACACAAGCTGCATTATATTTGGGATTTACACTAAATAGCTTTTGACTTTCTTCGGTATTACAGGTTTGATCTTCTTCGGAAACTAGACAAACTAAATTGGTTTCTTTGGAAGTAGCTGATTTGAGATATTTAGCATCTTCTTGTTGATATGAAGCCTGTAATTTAGCTGCGGTTTTTTGACAAACATCTGCTCCTGATTGATTTGGCAGGAGATATTCTGGATGCCAACTCATGACTGGAGTTAAGTTTACTTGTCCTGGAGTATAGGCAAACATGGTTGGTGTGTCTTGTTGTGTAGCGCAAACAAAAGTAGTTCCAGCAGTTTTTTGATTCGAGTTTTCTTCTGCTTGCAAAGGCGCAGCGTTTAAGGCGATCGCACAACTGATGACGGCAGTATATAGGTATTTTCTATTCATTGGTGCTACCTTGTATTTCAATACAGAGCTATGTTAATTACGTTCTTAAGTATATTTGACTAAAAATGACATACATGATCTATTATTTCACTAAGTATATTGTCACACGCGTAAAATTTTGATAAAGATTACAGGTAATTACATTACATTTATTACCAATCCCCAGTCACCAATCCCTAATCCCTAATCCCTAATCCCCAAACTTTGTCAAAATGGTTAGTATAATTGACCGAATTTACTATCTAAAACTATGCCTGCAACTGATCTAAATATTGATCTGGCTGTCTATATTGAGCATACATTACTCAAACCCAGTGCTATTCCTGAAGAAGTACAACAAGTTTGTCGAGAAGCCTGGCAGTATAATTTTCCTTCAGTCTGTATTTATCCTGTAGCAGTTAGAGAGGCGAAAGAATTATTACATGATAAAAAGCCTCATGTCTGTACGGTTATTGGTTTTCCCACTGGTGCTGTTACCTCAACAGTTAAGCTTTATGAAGCTCAAGAAGCGGTAGAAAACGGCGCAACAGAATTAGATGTAGTGATTAACTTGGGGTGGTTGAAATCAGGTAAAACGGATTTAATTTACCGAGAAATAGCCGAAATATGTGCTGAAACAGATCAAACTGTTAAGGCTATCTTAGAAACCAGTGTTTTGACTAACGAAGAGAAAAGATTAGCAGCAGAGGTCTGTATGGACGCAGGAGTGGCTTATCTCAAGACTAGTACAGGTTGGTTTGGTGGGGCGACGGTAGAAGATGTCAAACTACTCAAGGAAATTACCCGCGGGCAAATTGGTATTAAAGCTTCGGGTGGGATTAAAACTTATGAGCAGGCGATCGCTCTAATTCAAGCTGGTGCTACTCGTCTCGGAACATCTCGCGGTGTTGATTTATTACGGCAACAAAATGAATCAAAAATATAAAGCTACAGGCATTATTTTAAAAGGCTCGTCCCTCAAAGAAAGTGATCGCTTGGTAACGGTATTAACTCCTGAATATGGTTTAATTCGTGCGGTTGCACCAGGGGCTAAAAAGTATAAATCACGGTTACGGGGAAGAACAGAATTATTTATCGTTAATGAGTTATTGTTAGTTAAAGGGCGATCGCTAGATAAGATTATCCAAGCCGACACTCTCTATACCTATCCTGGTTTAAGTCGCGATCTTGGTAAGTTGGCTTCCGCTCAATATCTGGGAGAGTTGGCTTTGTTTTTAGCGGTAGACGAACAACCGCAAACAGAGCTATATGAAATATTTAATGAACATCTTAGACGGATCGAAAATTTTGAGACTCATAAATCAATTTATCCCTATTTAGCCCAAGCAGTTTTTCATTTAGTAGCGATCGCTGGTTTGACTCCCCAAGTGTTTAATTGTTGTTTTACTCAAAGGCAGATTATGCCTAATTTAGTTGACTCTCAGTGGCGAGTGGGGTTTAGTTTTGAGGCTGGAGGAATTATTAATCTAGCTGCGATGTCAGCAACACAAGCGCAACCTACTAAAGTAACAAATCAAGCTAATCTAGATTCTTCCTCCGAAGAGCAGGATTATAATCCTCTGCCGAAAATTAATTATCGTCTTAATGCCAGTGAATTAGGTATTCTACAACAGTTAAACTGTCAGACATTGCCCTCAACAGTATTGTTGACTCAGGAAGAAACAGTTAACTTAGATTTTGAAACTGCTTGGATACGAATCGAAAGAATTCTGAGAGAATATATCCAATATCATATTGGTAAGACCATTCGTTCAGCTACTCTAGTAGATAACTTGTATATCGAATTTTAAAATAAACCAACTCAACAATATAACAATGCGACTGTCGGAATCAGAAAGTTCTTTAGACAAAAAAAATGTAGTAAAAGCAGAACAAGAAAAAATAGATTCTCGAGGATTTGCGCCTGTTTTTAAAAATAACCGCTTTTTAGTTCTATGGAGTGGTCAAATATTCTCTCAGTTGGCAGATAAAATCTATTTGGTCTTGATGATCGCGATCATTGCTAGTAAATTTCAATTACCCGAACAACCTATTAGTCAATGGGTATCTCCCATTATGATCGCTTTTACCATTCCTGCGGTATTGTTTGGTTCTTTAGCAGGAGTATATGTCGATCGCTGGCAGAAAAAGTCAGTTTTAGTTATTTCTAATCTCTTGCGGGGAATTTTGGTTTTAGCCTTGCCAGCTATATTATTAGTTGCCGAAGATAAAACTTTATTAGCAATAATGCCTCTAGGCTTCGCCTTGATGCTAGGAATTACTTTTTTGGTTTCTACCTTTACTCAGTTTTTTGCCCCTGCTGAACAAGCAGCTATACCTTTAATTGTTGAAGATAAACATTTACTGGCTGCTAACTCTCTCTATACAACAACCATGATGGCGTTACTGATCGTTGGTTTTGCTATTGGTGAGCCATTATTAGATATTGCCGATAATTTAGTTGCCTTGGTGGGTTTACCAGCTAGCATTGGCAAAGAAATTTTAGTCGGGGGAGCATATGCGATCGCGGGTATTATTTTATTAGGATTGAGAACAGGAGAAAAATTTCATAAATCAGAGCAAGAGCCACCCCACGTTTTTCAAGATATTCGGGATGGAATTAAATATTTGGGTCAAAATCATCGAGTACGCAATGCTCTAATTCAATTAGTCATTTTGTTTTCTATTTTTGCTGCTTTAGCGGTGTTAGCTGTCAGTATGGCAGATCAAATTCCTCAAATTAAAGCTGAACAATTTGGATTTTTATTAGCAGCAGCAGGAGTTGGTATGGGTGCTAGTGCTGCTATTTTGGGTAGCAAAGGACACAATATTAGACGCGCTCGTTTAAGTTTGATTGGTTCAATTGGTGTGGCAGCATCGTTAGTAGGGTTATCTTTTGCCACGAAAAATCTTTGGTTAGCCCTGGGGATGACAGCGTTGTTGGGTGCATTTGGAGCTTTGGTTGGTGTACCGATGCAAACCACCATTCAATCTCAAACTCCAGTGTCTATGCGCGGTAAAGTTTTTGGCTTACAAAATAATGCGATCAATATTGCTCTTTCTTTACCATTAGCATTGGCTTCTCAAGCGGAAGCACGTTTTGGGCTGGCTTCTGTTATGCTAGGATTGGCAGCGATCGCTGCTGGTGGAGGAATTTTAACTTGGTATATGCTTCAGGCGAGTGAGCAAACTGCAAAATCTAATTCTAAAACTCCACCTTGCTCAGATATATAAGTAGTCCTAAAGAGCGAATTTGGCAGGAAACAGCCAGACATAACCCCTAATCTGGTAAATTAACTAAAGCTGATAAATAGTAATCCTTTAATTACCATTACTAGTTACTTGTTAATTATTTTTTTTGTAGTTGCCTAGAAGACAGAGCATTTGAATGCACATCGCTTGGTTGGGAAAAAAATCACCTTTTTGTGGCAATGTAACCTATGGTCGCGAGATAACTAACGCACTGTTAGATAGAGACTATCAGGTCAGTTTTCTGCATTTCTCTCAACCCCAAGGAACTTATGAAAACCATCAGGGGTATCAAAAAAATCGCCATGATTGGTCAAATTGCCAGGAAGTACCGTTACCGTTTATTTATAAATCTCAGGTTTATACTATTCCAACCCTGAAGTCTAGTAAAATTTTATTGCGATCGCTCCATAAACTCAAACCTGATCTAGTCCACGCTTCCTTAACTTTATCTCCCCTAGATTTTCTATTACCAGAAATTTGTGAAGAATTAAATCTGCCTCTGGTTGCTACTTTTCACCCTGCCTTCGACAGCAAAATTCGTAATATAAAGTCAAGTACTCAATATCTCACTTATCAGCTATATGCCCCATTCTTAGCCCGCTACGACCGCGTAATTGTCTTTAGTGAAATTCAACGGGAATTATTAATTAAACTGGGAGTACCAGGCGATCGCGTGGCGGTTATTCCCAATGGTGTTGACGAACAGAGATATTCTCCTGGTTATTCTAATGTTAAGTATCAACTTCGAGCTAAAAGGCTCTTTGTCTATCAAGGACGTATTGCCACCGAAAAAAACATCGAGGCTCTCTTAAAAGCCTGGAAATTGGCAGAAATGGGAGATGATTGTCAATTACTAATGGTAGGAGATGGCCCAATTAGAAGCTCTCTCCAGCCCTCTTATGGTAAGGAACACAATATTATTTGGCTAGGGTTTATCGCTGACGAACAACAAAGAATTGATATTCTTAGGTCTGCCGATGTCTTTATTCTCCCCTCTTTGATCGAAGGCTTATCTATCTCTCTCTTAGAAGCTATGTCCTGTGGTGTAGCCTGTTTAGCTACTGATGCAGGGGCAGATGGCGAGGTTTTAGAAGATGGTGCGGGAGTAGTACTAGATACCCAAGGAGTTACTGCCCAACTAAAAATTTTATTGCCTTTGTTTCGTAATCATCCTGAAATGACTAATTTATTAGGTAACAAAGCCAGACAAAGAGTACTAGAAAGGTACACGTTACATCAAAACATCACTAAACTAGAGAGACTGTATTGGGAGATCGCTAATAATAGACAGTTAATAATTAATAATTAGGCACTAGGCACTAGGCACTAGGCTTTAGATGTTACTTATTACTCATTACTTTCTACTTCTTACTTCCTACTTTCTACTTATTACGTCATGGTCAAAGTTAGTGTTATTATTCCAGCTTACAATGGCGATCGCTATATTGGAGAAGCTATTAATAGTATTCTGGCTCAAACCTATAATGACTATGAAATAATTGTTGTCGATGATGACTCAACTGATAACACTGCTCAAGTTGTTCAAAAATACGGCGATCAAATTCAATATTATAGTCAAACTAATCAAGGAGTTGCTGCTAGTCGTAATCTCGGTTTAAGCGTAGCTAAAGGAGAATATATCGCTTTTTTGGATCAAGATGATTTATTTCTACCCCAAAAGCTACTTACCCAAGTTACTTTACTAGAAAAAAATCCTTCTCTGGGAATAGCCAATAGTGGTTGGCAAATTGTCGATCAACAAGGACAGATACAAGCAGCAGTTGAACCTTGGAAAAAAATTCCACAACTTAATCTTGCGGATTTGATCATTTGGAAACCTGTGTTTTTGGGGGCAATGCTATTTCGTCATTCTTGGTTAAAACGTTTGGGAGGATTTGATACTACCCTAGAACAAACACCAGATGTAGATTTGGTATTACGTTTAGCTGCCTTGGGTTGTACTGCTGCTTGGGTTGAACAAACAACCGTTAAATATCGCCAGCATGATGGAAATGCCTCTAAAAATACTCTATTGCAGGCACAAGAACTAGACCAAATTTTAGCTAGGTTCTTTACTCAAGACAATCTATCCCCAGAAATCAAAACTTTAGCAGCAGAATCTCGTTATCAAAGTTTAATTTGGAGTGCTTGGCGACTGCATCAAACAGGTTATTTAACCGCCATGAGTGATTATCTCTATAAATCTCAATCCTATAGCCAATATCCTACGGCAACTATTCTCAATTGGATTGAAGCTTTTAAAAATTATTCGGCTGAATATGGTACACAGTTTGATGTTGCTAGTCTGACTTCATCTTGGGAATGGCAGACTTTAATCAAAAAATGTTTGTTAGATAGTTGATAAATATAGCGTTGTACATTTTAATTTGGTCATTGGTCATTGGTCATTGGTCATTTGGAATAAATTATTTACCTACTACCTACTACCTATTACCCACTACCTAATCACTGGCTTGATCGGGAGATGGCACAGGATCATAGCCTCCAGGATGAAAAGGATGACAGCGTAGAATCCGAGTCACTGCTAACCAACTACCTTTGAATGTTCCATGTAGCGTAATTGCTTCAAGGGCATATTGCGAACAGGTTGGTTGAAAGCGACAAGTAGGAGGAAATAAAGGGGAAATAAAATAGCGATAGCTTTTAATTAGCCACAATAATAATTTTTTCAATTATTGTTGATCCTCAATTTAAAATTAGCTTGCTTATTTCTATACTAAATTATCTTCACCCACCTCAATGGCAAATTTAGACTTTTGGGCTAAAACCAGTGGTACTTGGATCAATATTTTTACCGTTTTAGTTGGTACGAGTTTTGGCTTACTACTTCAAAATCGACTGTCATCTAAAATACAAACCATCATTACTCAAGGAGTAGGGTTACTAACTGTGTGGATTGGCTTGAGTATGGCAGACAGTCTAAGTAAAGTCCAAGCTGGAGGAATAGACGGCGCAATCTTGGGATTACTAGCAATAGTACTTGGAGGTATTATTGGTGAATTATTACAGATTGAAGAAAAATTGACAGCGATCGGTGATTGGTTAAAGAAAAAGTTTCGGGGTCAAGGATTATTTACTGAAGGATTTGTTGCTAGTAGTTTATTGTTTTGTGTTGGCCCAATGACCCTAATTGGTAGTTTTAATAATGGCTTAAACGGCGATAATACTTTATTAACTATAAAAGCCACAATGGACGGCGTAATTTCGATCGCCCTAGCTAACATTTACGGAGTAGGAGTCGGGTTTTCAACTCTAATTATTTTAATTTATCAAGGAGGACTATCTTTAATTGTGGGTTTAGTTGCTAATTCTGTGCCTGAACCTGAACATAATCCTTATCTTTTAATTATTATTGGCATTGGCGGATTAATGATTATGGGGATCGGTTGTAATTTATTAGAAATAGCTAAAATTCGCGTAGCCTCTTTTTTACCAGCGATCGCTTTCGCTCCCTTAGTTTATTTTTTAGCAAATTATTTTATAAAATAAACGGATCAAGTTGATAATGATACCAATTGTGATAGGCTTGTTCAGCAATTAAGGGACGAACTAAAAACTTGGGAGGATTGCCTTGTTGAACATCAATACGTAAACAAGAATAGGATTTTTTTTGATAGATCCCTTCGCCTCGACAACCCAAAAATAAACGAGATTGAGCTACTTGTTGTTTAATACCTGCTCGGTTTTCAGTTACGACCTTACTATGAGAATATTGACGACGAACACTATTACCACTAGCACCACAGATCAGCCAATTAATATTAGAATCAGCGTATCCTGTATCAGTTGTGTATAAATGCTCCAAACAATGAGCATGACCAGATAAAACTAAATCTAATAAAGGACGACTTTGAGTGGACTTTTTGAGAGTTTGAGCGACTTCGTTTAAAACTTGTCGTAGATGATATCGTACTTCTAGAGTTTGTAACTGATTTCTTTGAGTAGCTTCAGTAGTGTAGGGAGAATGATGGAGAAGAACAATTCTGCCTCTAGCTTGAGGATCAGACCAAGAAGCAATTAATTTCCGTTTAAACCAATCTAGTTGTTCATGATCGATCGCAATTTTTTCTGCCTGGAGTCTTTTGCTAATATCTTGCTTCCTGCTTCTAATTTGCTGTAAACGTTGTTGACAGTCTTCTAACAACTCTGGTTGCTGAGGGACAACTCCATATAACTGCCGAAACTTACCTATCAGTTGTTCATATTGCCAATCTAAATCCTGAAGTTGATTACGTAACTGCTGACGAATTTTCATCCCCTCGGCTGTATTAGGAATGGGAGCAGGAGTATTGAACGTATTGGAATCTAGAGCAAAAAAATCAATACCGCCATAACGAAAACTATAGTAACGGTTGGGTAGACGTGTAAATCGGTAGGGTTGATAGTTTAAGCAGCGTTGCCCAGCCATGCCGTTATCTGAAGGTGTATCCTTTAGGACAGGGTTATTGCTTTTAAATTCGGCTGTATAATGAAGATCTAAATGATGGGCTAATTCTTCGGGAGTTAAGTCTAAAGTATAGTCTAGAAAAGCTTGAGCGTAAGTATCACCATCATCAGAGCCACGCAAACCAAAATCGAGAGGGAAAGATAAAGGTAAAAATCGGCGAAAAGGTTTAATTACTTGCGCTAGAATCCCATAAGCTAAAGGTAAATTGTAATAGTCATGATTGCCTGGTACTAAGAAAAAAGGGCGTTTAAAAGTTATTTGATCGAAAGGAATTTTGTGCGCTGGTTGTTTGCCGATAATGAATTCTCGATAGGGACTAATAAAGTGGGGATGATAATATTCCTGTGAGCCAACCTGATAAACGACATCGCCTGTATGTAAGATAAAATTAGCTGCATCTTGATGCTCTAACATTAGCTGGGCAACTTGTCTTTGAGGATTATTTTTCTTATAGGTGCTGTAACCACTATCGCCTACAACTAAAAAAGAAAATTCAGGATTATCGGTATCAGGCTCATCTATACATAATTGGGTTTGATCAATTCTTCGACTCAGAAAAATAGGATCTTGCCATCTTACCCTTTGTTTCATTGCCGTGATTTTGTCCGAGATCGGTGAGTCAAAGACAAATTTCATTAGTTCGTGACGCAGCATAATAGTTGACTTCTACTAGATTTCCCAAATAACGATTAAAATTACATTTTTTTGTAAATTAAACTGCGTCTATCAAACTAGGCATTGACACCATTGAGCGATCGCTTTTCCAACTTAGATCAAAAAATCTGGAAGACAATCAATTTTGCAATCCACCTCAAACATATAGTATTCTTTAACTGGCTTGGCTTTAACTGAATTTTAGCTCAAATTAAATTATTTAGATCTTCAGGAGTATAGATTTGAAACTACGGTTTTCTCTACCCTTATATTTTGCTGTCTATTTAATTCAAAGCCATTCCGCTTCAGCCCAAGTCACTTCAGACGGCACGACTGGAACTACAGTTGATGCTAATGGCAATAGTTTTGAAATTAATGATGGTACGATAAGCGGAGGCAATCTGTTTCATAGTTTTGACGAATTTTCTGTTCCTAGTGGTGGAGAAGCGGTTTTTAATAATCCTGTAGATGTTGACAATATCTTATCTAGGGTGACAGGGGGTGAGATTTCCAACATCGATGGTTTAATCGATGCGCAAGGGAGTGCAAATCTATAGCTAATCTCTCTATTTCCAATGGGGCAGGAATTATTACTAGTACTTTTGGACAAGGAAATGGTGGAGATTTAACTTTTAATATAGGCGATCGCCTGGCTTTAGAAGAAAACAGTGGTGTCTCAGCAGAAGTTATTGGCACTAACGCCAATGGAGGCAATATAACTATTAACGCTGAGGATGCTTTGGTAGTTGCTTTTCCTGAAAATGAAGGTGATGGCAATAGTATTGTGACTAATACTAAATCCGATTTGGAAAAATTACTTTTCGGGAAGAAACTTTAATTGGACTCAAACTAAGCGTGTCTAGTGTCTAGTGTAAGCGTGCCTAACTTCAACTTTTAAATACTCTATCTCAATAGGATTTAGTATGATTTCATACCAATAAATTTGGCGATTACCCTTCGGGTACGCTACGCGATCGCGTTATTTGCAGGAAAATCTAATTTGATTTAATTTGCATTTTAATTATGATTTAATTACAATTCATTTATAAATACAAAATTATAAGTAATGGAAAAGTAAATACCTTATGACGTTAGAGCAGTTAAGGATTTTTTTGGCTGTCGTAGAACATTTACACTTTACTCGTGCTGCCAATGCTCTTTACATTACTCAACCTGCTGTTAGTGCTGCAATTCAAAATTTGGAAGGAGAGTACGGGGTCAAATTATTTAACCGAATTGGTCGTCATATTGAAATTACTGAAGCAGGAAAACTTCTAGAAGTGGAAGCCCAGAAAATTTTAGATCGAGTAGCAATAACTAAACGAGGATTAAAAGAATTAAATGATTTGCAAAGAGGAGAATTAAGATTAGGAGCAAGTTTTACCGTTGGTAATTACTGGCTACCTGAAAAGATCAGCAAATTTAAACAACTATATCCTAATCTTTCGATTAACTGTACTTTGGCTAATGCTGACAAAATTATTAAGGGAACATTAACGGGATTTTATGATCTAGGCTTGTTAGCAGGAGAAATCAAGCTATCACTACAAAACAGTCTTGAACACAAAATAGTAGGAAGCGATCGCTTGCAAATTGTGGTTGGAAAATCTCACCCTTGGTATAAGCGTCACACAATTAATGTTGAAGAATTAACCACCACTAGTTGGATTATGCGCGAACCTGGTTCAGGGACTCAACAGATTTTTGAGCAAGCTTTACTTAAATGGGGAATTTCGCCTAGTCAACTCAAAGTAATTTTTGTTTTAAATAGTAGCGAAATGATCAAAACTTTAGTTGAAAAAGGTATTGGTGCTGCTGCTGTTCCTGAATTAATGGTTAAAAAAGAAATTCAATTTTCGACGCTTCATTGTGTCAAAATCGAACATCCAACTCAAGATATAACTTTTGATATTATTAGACCTATTTTTCTTATTAAACATTGCCAACGTTTTCAAACTAAAATTGCCAAAGCTTTTGAAAAAATGCTAATAAAACCAGATAAGAACATAGAACTTTTGGTAGAAAAAATTAGCAATATGGAACAATAAGTAGAATAAATTATCAGAAAAAATTTTATCTTTTGCTTTTAATTGTTTAGTTATTTTGTGTTAAATCATCTAGTTCTAACCCTAATACTTGCTTCGTATCCCTACCCATAACTAAAGGTAGTTTGCCATCCCATTTTTCGATTGTTTGTTTTTTAAGCAGTTCGTTATTTAAGGTACTCTGAATAAGTCCTTGGGCTTCAGCCTCTCCTTTGGCTAAATTCACTTTGGCTTCGGCTTCTTTTGCTGCTTTAATTGCCATGAATCCTGCTCGTTTAGCTTCTTGTTCGGCAATTTGTTTAGTTTCTACGGCTTCACCAAATCTTTCGGAAAAGTGAACATGAACTAGAGAAATATCATCAACTGCAAGATAATAGGGAGTAAGTCTTTCAGTCAGAAAAGTGTCTACTTCAGCTTTAACTTGTCTTCTTTGAGTAATAATTTCTTCAGCTGTATATTCAGCCATAACTGCTTTAAGCACTTCTTCTACAGCAGGCTCAATAATACGCTCAATTACTGCACTTTCATTACCAATTTGTTGAAAAACCAAATTAGTCTTTTCAGGAATAATATGCCAATTGAGTGCAACATCAGTAAAGACATCTTGGAGATCTTTGGAAGATGCTTCTGCTGATTGTTCTTGTTTTTGTACCCTAACACTTAATTTTTCGACGGTGTTAACTAGAGGCAGAACTACATGAATTCCTTCTGATAATACTTGATCTTGCACTTCACCAAATTTCATCAATACTCCTCGTTCTCCTGCATTAACAATTACAAAAAAACTTAAAAATATTATAATTAATGCTAAAGATAAAAAGATTTTACTGGCTAGTAAAGTATCTTTACTAGTCTGGCGATTTGATTTGAAGTTTGTATTTTGCTCATTTAATTTGATATTATTCATAAATCATATTGACTCGTAGTAATTTGGAAATTTAAACTCCAGATATTTAATGATAAATGTTTAATGTTAAATGTTTAATGATAAATGTTAAATCTCGTAATACCATACTTCTTCTTCTCGTACTAAAATCCGACTAAGAGAAAGACGCTCAATAATTCCTTGTTCTTCTAGCTGTTTTAAGGAACGAGTAACACTTACTCTAGTTATCCCCAATATTTCAGCTATATCTTGATGAGTAAGTTTAAAATCAATTAAATATCCAATTTCTATTTGACGACCAAATTTTTTAGCTAACCAAGTCAGAAACTTGAGCAGTCCTATCTCAACTCTTTTATGACTACGAATAATACTTAATTCCTCGAATTGTTGAATTTGGTTAAGTAAATTAGTTGTTAATTGCTCTCCATCTTCCCAATCAAAACTAATTACTTCTACTGCCGTCAGACACTCTATAGTATAAGGATTCATTTTAGATAAAGCTTGCCCAACCAGATCTCCTTCTCCCCATAAACCTAAAGTGATCATTGAACCATCTTCCAGCCAAGTTAAAGTGCGTACTATTCCTGTTTCAATTTTCCACACATTGTATGTATTAATGGGAAATGTTATACGGCGTTTAAAGTGATGATAATTGCCTTTAGTAACCAGGGTAGATAAATAGGAAGAATTAGAATTATACATATATAAATAATTTAAGATCGAACAAACGATTTTGTTTCTTTGAGTTTAATAAATACTTGTTGTCCTGGTTGCAAAGCCAATTCGGAAAACTTATCTCGACTCAAATGGACATTTAAAAAGAAATTTTCTTCAGTCACTAATTCAGCTTGGACTTGATAACCTAAATTTATTACTCGTTGCAATTTACCAATTGCGACTTTTTTATCAGCAGGAGAAGTTAAGAGTTCGATATCGTGAGGACGGATAAAAAATTGATGTTCATCATGGTTTTTTAACCCTAGCTGATGACAAAAATCAAAGTGATGGGGGACAACATTGACATCGCCAATAAAACTCATAACAAAAGGATTAGCAGGCTGATCGTAGATTTCTGCTGTTGTGCCTACTTGTTCGATGTTGCCTTGATTCATGATCACAATTTGATCGGCAACTTCCATAGCTTCTTCGCGATCATGAGTAACCAAAATGGTAGTAACGTTAACTCGTTCGTGAAATTTACGCAACCATGTACGCAATTCTTTACGAACTTTGGCATCTAATGCCCCAAAAGGTTCATCTAATAATAAAACTTTGGGATCTACAGCTAAAGCACGGGCAAGGGCGACTCTTTGTCGTTGTCCACCCGAAAGCTGATTCGGATAGCGATCGCGCAATCCTTCTAGTTGAATTAGTTCTAATAGTTCTTTTACCTTGTCTTGAATGGCTGTGGAAGAATATTTGCGAATCACTAATCCAAAGGCAATATTTTCCCAGATAGTCAGGTGTTTAAATAGAGCATAGTGTTGAAAAACAAAACCAATGTTGCGCTTTTTAATATCGAGATGAGTAGTATCTTGTTCGTTAATGTAAATCCTTCCTGTATCAGGAGGTTCAAGACCTGCGATCGCTCTCAACAAAGTCGATTTCCCCGATCCCGAAGGGCCTAATAAAGCTACTAGACTACCCGAATCTACGTTCAAATTAATCTGATTTAAAGCTTGAAAATTTCCAAATTGTTTTGATATTTTTTCAATGACAATACTCATGAATTTTGCTTTGAAGGTTGGTGAATGTTGTCAATTTCGCCTATTTTTTTTGAGGTAATAATTACCTGATGTTTAACTTCAAACAATAGAAATTTTGGCGTTTGGGGTTAAAATAAATTTCTTACTGAACAAATATTTATATTCATAGTTACTCTAAAATAAATTTGGAACTCTTCTATATAACTAGAATCTAGCTACAGATAATCTTGTTATCCAGATTTCATCTTATCGTAGATTTTAATTTAAAAGCGGTAAAAAGACATTCGATAAATTTTATTTATTAAATCAACAAAAAAGAATATTTGCTTTTATTCAGAAGTTTTTTTAAAGTGAAATAGTCCTTGGAAAGTCAGCCGGCAAAAACTGAAAAAGGGTCTAAAAGTTGAACTTTGGATCTTTGTATCCAATTGAGAGAATCATGACATAGAGAATCTACTTATGACCACCAAAATCAGACATAGGCACAATACTCACGGTTTAAAGCCTGACTGCCTATCTTTTAAAGAAGTTTTAGCTCAATCTTTTGCAGTTATTGCACCAACCACTATACCAGCATCTAATTTAGGTCTTATAG
Organism: Waterburya sp.; assembly: GCA_051658085.1. GTDB lineage: Bacteria > Cyanobacteriota > Cyanobacteriia > Cyanobacteriales > Xenococcaceae > Waterburya. The sequence continues at coordinate 45,250 of JBOFLX010000054.1, read as the reverse complement.
TTGCTCTTTCGGGTAATGGCACTTGGCTCAGTTTTTTAATTGGCTTAATCGGTTTAATTTTAGTTAGTATCAACATCAATCAGTTTGCAAGTCGTTCTGCATCTCCAGGCTCACTTTATTCGTATATTGTTCAAGGATTGGGAGCAACTGCTGGTGTAATTTGCGGTTGGAGTTTATTACAGGCTTATCTGTTTACAGGTATGTCTGTTTTGTGTGGGTTTGCTAATTTCAGTGGCGTTTTATTTGGTCATGTAGGAATTCATTTTTCAAGCATAACTTGGTTGTCCATTGGTGCAGGAATTGCTTGGTACGCTGCTTATAAAGATATTCAGTTATCAGCTACAGCAATGTTCTGGATGGAAGGAATTTCACTAGTGCTAATTTTATTATTGGGTTATTTTATTTGGCAACATCAAGGTTTTGCCCTCGATATGTCGCAATTAACTCTACAAGGAGTTACACCAGGAAATATATCCACAGGCTTAGTTTTAGTGTTGTTCGGCTTTTCTGGTTTTGAAAGTGCTACTTCTTTGGGACATGAAGCCAAAAAACCTCTAAAAAATATACCAAAAGCGGTGATGGGTAGTGTGATTTTGGCAGGTATATTCTTTATTGTCATGACCTATGTTGAAGTTCTAGCTTTTAACTGTCTATGTTTTGATTTCTCTGGCTGCACCTATATACTTACAAAAAATTAAGCAACTACGGTTTCAAGATTTAGTTTTTTCTGTAGGCGCGATCGCTTTTATGATGATCCCTGTATTAGGTTCTGTAGGAATTCCTGGTAGTCAAATGTTTCCGCCTCCAGAAGCTCCTTACAATGTTTTCCCTTACTTGTTTTTAATTTATATCACCTTAACTTCTGGTTGGTTTATTTGGCAGAAATCACGTTTCCCAGGTATTACGAGGTCGATGAAACGAAGTATGGAAGAAATCCAGGAACAGTTTGCTACCCCAGAAAAAGTAACCATCCCTTCCATCTCAGGAGGACAGCTACCCTCCCAGCCAACCAGAATTTATCAAAATAAAGACTAAGGAGAAAAAATAAAATAATGAGTGGATTAGTTACAACAATTCCTACAGGTTTGACTGCCTTTTGTGCGACTAACTTAGATGATATTCTCGTTCTCTTGGTATTTTTTTCCCAAGTAAATAACTCTTTTCGTCGCCGACATATCGTCGCAGGTCAATATCTTGGCTTTACAATTCTAGTTTTAGCTAGTCTGCCTGGTTTTTTTGGTAGCTTAATTTTACCTAAACCTTGGATCGGCTTATTGGGCATTGTTCCCATAGTTATTGGGATCAGTCGTTTGTTAGAGGAACAAACTGACGATCTCGAAGAGGACGAACTAGAAATAGCTTCAGAATTTTCTTTCTTAAGCTTTCTATCTCCTCAAACCTGTGGAGTCGCAGCAGTTACTTTTGCTAATGGAGGTGATAACATCGGTATTTATGTACCATTATTTGCCAATAGTACTTGGTTGAGTTTACTAATAATTGTCGGAGAATTCTTTTTGCTGGTCGGTATTTGGTGTTACGCTGCCTATAAAATGACTCAAACTAGAGCGATCGCCACTTTACTAACCAGTTATGGCAATAATTTAATTCCTTTTGTCTTAATTGGTCTAGGTATTTTAATTATGCTCGATAGCCAAACTCTTTTAGATCCGACTGTAACAGTCATCGCTCTGTTGGTAAGCAGTTTTGCTTTGATGAGTTTGAGTAAAAATAAAGAACAACTAGCCGAAGCGCAATTAGAAGAGTGAGTAAAGAAATAATCACTACGGCATTATTCTATTAGCAAAAAGAGTATTAAACCCTCTCCCAGTCTCCGCGTCTCCTAGTCTCCCAGTCAGCCATAACAAGTAAATTAAATGATTAACAGCTTATGAGTTGGTGGATACAAGCAGCGATCGCAGGAAGTACAGCATTTATTGCAACTAATGTCGATGACATATTGATCTTGATGTTGTTTTTTTCCCAAACCAATAACTCTTTTCGTCGCCAACATATTATAGTCGGTCAGTATTTAGGATTTATCGCTTTAGTTATAGCTAGTCTACCTGGCTTCTTTGGTGGTTTGATTATACCCCGTGCTTGGATTGGATTATTGGGAATTTTACCGATCGCGATCGGTATTAGTAGTTTGGTTAACAATAAGGAAGATGAACCTGAAATTCAAACAGTCTCAGATTCTTCCACAGCCAAAAATCTACTTATCGTAATTGCACCCCAAACCTATAAAGTTGCAGCCGTCACCTTTGCCAATGGTGGAGACGATATTGGTATTTATGTACCATTATTTGCTAGTAGTAATTTAGCCGAATTAGCAGTTATTTGCTTAACTTTCTTGGTCTTAATCGGAGTGTGGTGTTATATCGCTTATCGCTTAACTCGCCATAAAGCGATCGCACATATTTTAACCAGATACGGAGAGCGTATTGTTCCTTTTGTTTTGATTGGCTTAGGAATTTACATTTTGCTAGAAAACGATACCTACCAACTGTTCCTTTAACTTCAATTTCAGTAATAACTAAATAAGGAGAAAATTCATGAAACTCTGGAAAACCATTTTATTAGGTTTATTACTCTGTTTAAATTTCGCGATCGCTACACCAGCGTTAGCCGATAAACCAAATTTTCAAAAAAATCCCGACTATCTTGAAATTACCGACAATCTCACTAAGTTATTTGAGGCAAAAGCCAATAAATCCTTACCTGAAGGACTAACCGCCAACGAAGTAGACCAAAAAATTGCGCGACTGCAATTAGCAAAATATATTATAGAGAATGGCGAAGGCAATACAGAATGTCGTAACGAAACAGGGAAAAGTATCGCAGTTTACGGTTCTAAAACCAAAAAAACTGATACTAATTACGACAACGCTCTTTATCTTTTACCAGATGGTCAAACCACTGACGAAGACTGGAACTGTGAAGGAGTTTATCTACCTAATGATGCCAAGGTAGCAGGTTTAGATTTAGATAGTGCAGTGGCAGTTAAAGTTCTTAACGGCACTAAATTAGTAATCAAAGCTAACCCCGACACTGGGGTTTATGAATTAAATCTTCCTCCAGCCAAAGTATTTAAAGCTGGCGAAGCTAACTGGGATATTCCAGATTTAGCACAAGCAAGTTTTGACGTTCAATATCCCAAAGCACCAATTGACGATTAAAAGAAGGCAGAGAAGTAGGGTGGGCAATGCCCACCTTACCATTGGGTTACTTTTGACTTGAGGATTTTATTAATGTTGTTATTACCATTTAAATCTATCAAACCAGAAAAAACGCAAACAAATATAGAGCAAGCAAAACGCAGAAACCCTTCCCGTGTCAGAGATCATTTAGCCAACGAGCGTACATATTTAGCCTGGATGCGGACGGCAATATCTCTGATGGGTTTTGGGGTTGTTATTGTACGCCTACGTTTTTTTAAACCACCTTTAACTAATACTCCTGGTAATGGTTGGAAGTTAGGATTACTCTTTTCTTTGGTGGGGTTGGTGACAGTATTGTTTTCAACTCGTCATTACTTTTCCGTGCGTCACGATATCGATGAAGACACTTATGAACCATCAGATCGTTGGATATTGTTATTTAGTCTTGCTATAGTACTTTTGGCTGCAGGTATTATCTACTATGTTTTTACCTTGCCTCTTAATCCAATTAATACTCTCGTATTTGAATAATTGATAATTTCATCGTTTATAAGAGTTTATCTATGAAGCCTGTAGCCAAGGGATAGAAAACGATTTGTTTATGAGCTAAGATTCACTTAAAAAGTGCTTTAAACAAAAATATTTGACTATGATTTTAGTGAAATATTGCGAAAAAGTTTTGCAGCAAGCTAAGTATAAGACACTTGAAGACAGTACATGGTTTGCTGAAATAGATGGCTTTGAGGGAGTTTGGGGAAATGGAGATACTGTAGAAAATTGTCGCACTGATTTACTAAAAGCTTTGGAAGAATGGGTAATTTTGAAATTACAGGATGGAGAGCAATTACCTGTAACTGGCTAGGATAATGCTTAAGCGAGTTGAGTAATTTTAGAATAATAGCGATCGCAAGTTTAGACAAAAAGAAAGTCGATTAATTCAATTAATTGGTTATAATACTTAGCAAAATAATTAACAATACTAGTAAATATAGACCATTTTACATGACCAAAAGTCCTTTTGTTGAAGAACCAAAAGCTAAACAAGAAAAGCTATTAAAGCAGCTAGCTGAATTGTTAGGTGGTTCGCAAAATGCTGATGTATGGTTAAAGTCACCTCATCAACTACTTGAAGGTCGCACGCCACAATCATATTTAGATGAAAATAATTTAGAAGTTTTAGAGTATTTTGTTCACGCGATCGCAACAGGACAACCAAGCTAGCCACTGCTGATTATACTAAACTAATGCTAGAGAGTGAAAAACTCAATTCTGTTATCGCTGAACTTCCAACTATATCTGAAGCAGGAGTAGTTTACCGTTTTATAAAGGCTAAATACCTCAATGAACCTCTCTCTTCAATTGGTTCTCTTAAAGTTGGTGGAAGATATAACATTAAAAATCAATTTGAGGCTCTTTATCTTGCTAATAATCCTATTACTGCTCTTCGAGAGATACGAGCTATTGTTGAAACATCCTCAGAAATTATAGCTAGCAGAATTCCACCCTACGTTCTACTATCAATCGAGTACAATCTTAGAAAAATTGTTGATTTGACTGATGATAATTGTCAAAAAGCTTTAGTTACAAATATACAAGAATTGACTGGTAACTGGTTATATATGCAGTCTATAGGTCAAATCGCTCCCACTCAATCATTAGGTTTAGCTGTGTATCAATCTAAAAATATCGAAGCATTGAAAGTTCCTTCTGCAACTGCTCCTAATCAATACAATCTCGTCATTTTTACACAAAATCTATCTTCTGAAAGCCTATTGACAGTTTATGATAATACTGGAACAATCCAAGCACAACTTCCATAAATTGGTGTTTTAGCCATCTTTACATTATTATTTCGCTCAACCAGGCGAGCGCAATTTACAAAAACTTCTACAATCACTTCTATAGGGAGTGAATCTAGAAGGAGCAAATTTGGAAGGCGCAGATTTGGAAAAAACTAACTTAGCCTCTGCCAATATACAAGGAGCAAATTTAAAAGGCGCAGATTTAGAAGATGCAATCTTGCCAACTGCAATGGCAATTCGCTAGATCGTAAGGTGGGCATTGCCCACCCTACATTTCTTTGATTAATTGAGTTAATAAAAGCTTACCCATTAATAAGACTACCATTGACCAAGCGATCGCAATCATCCAACCGCCAAGAATATCACTAGGATAATGAACTCCTAAATAAAGGCGCGTCCAAGCAATACTAAAAACAAATAAGCTACCTACGATTAAAGTCAACCAACGCCAGGAACTATTCCAAGTCAAAATTATTAAAACTAGTGCGAAAGACATACTAGACATAGCATGACCACTAGGAAACGAGTAATCTGAGCCGATTTGATAAACTAATTCCCACAAATGAGGTCTGGCTCTATGTACTATGATTTTTCCTGTATAGCTAATAGTAATAGCACCTAAAAAAGTCATAATAGTATAAAGTGAATAATTCCAGCGTTTAAACCATAAAAAACTTAAAGCCATCCCTGCAATTACAGGGGTAGTTATTTTAAAATTACCTAATCTAGTTAACGTTTCTGCTAATATATTTAATTTTTCTCCTGTTTGATCATGAATTGTATATAAGATAGGTAATTCCCAATTTAATGCACCTTCGTGGTTTTGCACTGCAAATAAAAGTATGATAAAAATTTGTAATGGTAAATAAACTCCAATAAGCAGCAGGATTAAAGAGTGACTTGGGCTTCGTTTAAGCAAAATATTTAAACCTATAAGTCAATTTTTAAAGATTAATTAATTTACACAGGAAAAACTAACTTCCAGCTTACTAATTCTAAAATTATATAAGTTCCAAATCTCAATAGCCCTTGAGGTATTAGCTGACAAAGTTTTGCTCCTATTATTATTCCTGGTATCGATCCCAAGCAGATAGGTATAACTAAACTCCAGCTAACTGTTCCTAAACCAAGATGTCCTAAAGAGGTAGAAGTTAATAAGATTGCTGCTTGAGATATATCTGTACCTACCAGTTTTCTCGAATCAAGCTGAAACAAGGAAATTAGCACTAATGCAAACATTGAACCAGAGGAAACACTGGTTAGTCCTACTAGACAGCCTAAAACTGCGCCAATACTAATTGCTCCAAAACGTCCCCAATTGCTTTCTAGATCGAATTTAGGTAATGAGGGTAATTTTAATTCAGGAAAAAGTTTTAATAATAATAACTGAGCGATCGCTATAGATGTAACAATTAAGATAATAATTCCAAGACTATAAAGCAACAAGGCATCTAGTTCATCGCTGTTATTTTCCCTCAGCAAGTGTAAAATTTCTATGCCTACTAACGAACCAGGAACACTACCACAGGCTAACCACTTTACTACTTGTCCATCAATTGTCTGTTGTTGCCAATGTTTAATACTACCAAATGTTTTCATAAATGAAGCAGCGACAATATCGGAACTAATAGCGACTGAGGGAGGAACTTGAAATACAAAAACCAACATGGGGGTAATTAGAGATGCTCCTCCTACTCCCGTCAAACCAACAAGAGTCCCAATTAAAAAGCTCAGAGATGATAGCAATAAATAATTCATACTTTAATAAAGCTATAAGCTATAAGCTATAAGCTAAAGGGTTTAGTTAATTGGCAAAAATGATTTAAGAGTTAAAGATTCTCCTGAAGTAAATAAATCGGGAGTACTGAGGATGTTGAATTGTAATAAAAGCAGGATAATCACTGTGTAAACAGTTGAAGAAGCCAATCCCATCAACAACTCTTTTTTGAAATTACGCTCTTTGGATTGTTCTTGAACTACATCCAATACCCCTAGCTGCATCAAGAGAATTCCCAAAACATTAGAAAGCCAGTAGCTTGCGATCGCACATGGTAAAAATAAATTGGCAGAAAATTGACCACATATATAGCCGAAAAAATAAGCGATCGGCAGATTGAAAAATAAATCGTTCCACCACGACAAAGGTGAGAGCATAAATCCCAATCCCACCAGTATTAAACCTTTGAGTTTCTTTAAAGAATTTATCGTATTTAAATTTTGCAGCATTTGTAATTATATTTGTTTTAATATTGTATTTGAATTTTAAATGAATTTAAATACAACGTCAATTTTATTATAATCAATTTGGAAAAAAGCAGAAAAAATTTTCGGTGCAATTTATGCCATCCGTCAATGAGCGAGTTTTTCACAGATTTCAACAAGACGCGATCGCAACCAAATTTGAGATGAATCTTGATGATGTAGTATTTCAAAAATGTTTAATGTTTAATGTTCAATGTTTAATGTTCAATGAAATGACTTCTATAAATTCTTGATATTTTGAAGATTTTGTTGAATTTCTGACCATTGACGGGGAAATTGCTCTTGAGTGTAGACGAGTAAAGCTTTATTGAGAAAAGCGATCGCTTTTTGTTTATTTTCTGCTGTCTCACCCTTAACTCGATGACGATATGCACCAGCTAGATTATTGTTAAGCATTGCCCAATTGTAGGGGAATTTTTCTAAGGTATGGATTGATAAAGCGTTTTCGTAATGAGAAATTGAGCGTTCGATATTATCACTTTTATCCCCCTCAATACGGGATTGAAAAGCATTACCTAAATTATTTTGCAACATTGCCCAACGGTGAGAATTTTCCGCCAGGGTATATATTTCTAAAGCTTGTTCTAAATGATTGATGGCGGTTTCGATATTGCTGGCTTGATCGCCTACCAGACGGTTGGGATAAATATCCCCTAAGTTATTATGAGAGGCTGCCCAATCTTGGGGATAATCTTCTAAAGTATGAACAGATAAAGCACGTTTATAACAAGCGATCGCTCGTTCAAGATTTTTACTACGCTCTCCCTGAATTCTGTAACTATAGGCAATACCCAGATTACGCTGAACATTTGCCCATAAATAAGGATATTTAGCTTTGGTAATCACTTCTAAAGCTAATTGATAAGTAGCAAGAGCCTGTTCCACATTTTCTTGGCGATTTCCTACAAAGCGATCGCGCCAAGCGTTGGCTAAATTGGACTGAATCAACGCCCAATCTTGAGGGAAAATTGTAGGGTGATAAACTTTTAAAGCTGTTTGATAGCTTACTATTGCTAATTCTATATTGTTGGCTTTGTCTCCTGCGGGATAGGCACTAATTAGATTACCAAAGTTAACTAAATCATTAGCGATCGCCCGTTGTTGTTGAGAATCTACCGACATAATAGTCTCATTTGCCCAATAGTTAAGAATTTGGGTGGCATTTTGGTCAAGTTTGTCTTGATTATCCCGAATTAAATCATAAATCTTAGCTGGAGCAACCTGATTGGATACCTGTTGCAAAAGAGTCATTAAAAACTGAAAATATTCTCGACGACGATTAGTTGAGGTGTTAGTTTTTTCTAGTTGTAATAACTTCGCAGCTAAATTAATTAAACGTTCAGCAGCATCAATATCACCTGATCGTCTTAATTTTTCCCCAACAGACATTAAGCAAGTAATAAACTCTTGATTAACTAATTTCTGATTGGCGTTTAAAATGCTTATCTCTTGCTCTCTAGGATTGCTCAGTAAAATGTCAATCAGTTTGAGATAAGGATGTTCTATTTTACTCATGAGGGTTTAAAGGATAGAGCCTAAAATAGACTGTAACTTATAACCGTATGATAATCGAACTTCGCTCTTGTTATCCGTTCTAAATCGGGTAGAACTATTTTTTTCCAAATCTTAGTTATTCATACTTGTTAATACTCCAAGCATAGTCTCCCCCTTTTCGTCTTCCAGCTACCCTAAAAACAAAACCAGCATCTTCAAATCGGCTGCCATAATTAATAATTGTATCTTCAGATACATTAAATATCTCGGCTAGTTCGGAAGTCGAAAGTAACCATCTTCCTTGATATGCTTCTTCTAGTGTTTTAAGGTAGGCTAAAGGATTTGGCTTAGAAACAGGAGTAGGAGATAATTGTTTTAAGATCACAGGAATTAATCGAATTGTAATTTCTTCGGCTAGGCGCGTAAGTTTAACAGCTTCATCAGTGGTGATATTGGATACAGCTAATCTATCAGTTGAGCAATCTATAGATTTGGATTTAGAAAAATCAATTTGAGATTGACTAATTTTAGTTTTCAGAAACTCACTCATGCGTCCACTAAAGATAATTAAAATTAAACAGTAGAAGTAAATGTAAGAATATCTAAGCTGCGTCAAATGTTTACGCAAGGTTGCAATTATAACCGTACAAAATTAGATTAGGACATTAATAGTAACCCGCTCGGAAGTAGAAAATAGCGCGAAATTCCGTTGCGCGGGTTCCCCGCGTTGAGGAAATTTCGTAAGACGGAAGCAGTATTTCAAAAATGTCCTAACATTTTTACGTATGGCTATATTTGTGAAGAAAAATTTAAGATAGACGCTAATCACAGAGACGACACTTTTACTTAGATCAGCTTTAATGTCGCCGATGCTTTAGGAACTTATATCTTTCTGGCAAATTACTTTGGTTTTTTGTTTAAATTAGAGGAATCTGGAGCAATTTCAATTTTTATGTGTAAAAATTCTTCGCCCTTGCAAAATCCTTCCGCTAAAACTGGGGAAATTCCTTTAATTTTAAAAGAGTCGTTGAGATTGCGCCGACGGCTGATGAAATCTACAATTTGATAATCATCAACATAAATTATGCCATTCAATGCATCTCGTACTGGTTTGACAATGTTATCACTATCTGGAACTGCTGATTCATCACCAGCTATTGCCTCATAATAGTGCGTAATTATTACTCTTAGAGGGTCGCCCACTGGATTATCTGCCATCCAAGAGGATTTTGCTGCCTGACGAACTTGTTGCTTCCAGGCTTGCAAACGCTTGCGGTCTCTAGTTTGATGAGAGATTGGTTTACCATTGACTATAAACTCAAATGGTAACACCTTAACTGTCTGAAAAATCATCTTTAGACGCTCAATTCAGATAATTATTAGAAACCACACTTGGCAAATTCCTCCTCAATTCCTCTTAATTTAGCAAAACTATTAGTTATGAGTTGATGATATTTACCATTCTTCTCTATTATAGAATATAGTTTAAAAAAAATTAACATTCAAAAGAAAAACATTAGTTTTTTTTAAGCTTGATTCAATGACATTAGAAAACATAAGTAAAAGAAAAATCAACCTCCAAAATTGTCCTATCAGCTTATTGTTAAAGAATTTGGATAAATTTGAGTTAAATTTGAGTTAAATTTGGCTACAGCGTATCTTGATTACCATAAATTAGTGCATGTATATATTTTTTACTGAGTGCAAGCTGATTAGATATTTGTTGTAATTGTGACTGAAAATAAAAAATCATCTCCTTCTGTTGGTAATATCGCCAAGATTGTTGCGATCGCAACTTTAGTTAGTAAAATCTTTGGTTTTCTCCGTGAATTGGTAGTTAACGCAGCTTTTGGCATTGGTTCAGTCAAAAATGCCTATGCTTATGCTTATACGATACCAGGATTTCTGTTTGTGTTGATTGGCGGTATTAATGGCCCTTTTCACAGTGCTTTACTCAGTGTCCTAGCAAAAAGAGATAAGTCAGAAGCTGCGCCAATTGTGGAAACAGTCTCGACTTTAGTTAGTATTGTGCTGCTGTTGGCGACGTTACTAATTGTTATTTTTGCAGGCAGTTTAATTGGACTTTTGGCACCAGGATTAGCTCCAGAAGTAAACAGCTTGGCGGTGTTGCAACTCCAAATTATGGCACCTATGACTTTACTTGCAGGCTTGATTGGTATTGGTTTTGGAACTCTCAACGCCGTAGATAGTTACTTGCTGCCGAGTATTAGTCCCTTGTTTTCAAGTTTGGCTGTAGCAGTGGGTGTAGGAGCAATTTTTTGGCAGTTAGGCGAACAGTTAAATACACCTCAATATTTTCAGATTGATTCAATTGTTTTGGCTGGTGCAACTTTGGCGGGAGGAATTTTGCAGTGGTTAGCACAGTTAATTGTTCAGTGGCGTACAGGGATGGGAAGTTTAAAACTGCGCTTTAACTGGAATACTCCTGGGGTAATGGAAGTATTTGCAGTAATGATTCCTGCTACTCTCTCATCGGGGATGTTGTATGTCAATTTAAATGTCGATCAATATTTTGTTTCAGATATACCTGGTGCTGCTGCTGCGCTGCAAAGTGCCACCTTTGTTTTTATTACTCCCTTGGGGATTATTTCTAATGTGATTTTAGTGCCTTTTTATCCGATCTTCTCGCGTTTAGCTGCTCCTGAAAATTGGCAGGAATTAAAAATTAGAATTCGTCAGGGATTATTTCTGGGTGCTTTAAGTATGTTGCCTTTTACGGCAATTTTTATGTCTTTATCTCTGCCAATTATTAAATTTGCTTTTGAGCGAGGTCAATTTGATGCTGAAGACACTCGCTTTGTGGCTTCTTTACTAGTAGTATACGGTTTTGGGATGTTTTTCTATATCGCTAGAGATGTTTTAGTCAGAGTATTTTATGCTTTGGGAGATGGAGAAACGCCTTTTAAAATTAGCATTATTAATATTTTTTTGAATATCACTTTCGATTACTTGTTGATTAAAACTTTTGCCTTAAATACACCAGGAGTAATCATGGCAACAGTGGGAGTCAATATTATCTCAATGATTGCTTTTATCTGGATTTTACATCGCCGATTAAATGGTTTTCCACTCTTAGAATGGAGTAAGGGGATATTAGGTTTATTTCTAGCTACTATCGTGGCAGGATTAGCTAGTTATGGCATTAGTCAAGTTATGGAAAGAGTGATCGGTAACGATAATTTATTGTTGTTGTTTATTGAGCTAAGTGTTGCTAGTGCAGCAGCAATTATGATTTTTAGTTTGATTGCCATGCAATTAAAATTACCTGAATCGAATATGCTACTAGGTAAAATTAAACAAAAGTTGGGTAAGGGAAGCACATAGACTATGGAAGCGGTTAAAGTTCGTACTTCTAATAATTTTAAAAAACTTCAGGCAAGATTACGGGGATTAGTTGGTAAAGCGATCGCTGATTATAATATGATTGAAAATGGCGATCGCGTGATGGTCTGTTTGTCTGGGGGTAAAGATTCTTATACGATGCTCGATCTACTCCTCAGTTTACAACGTAAAGCCCCTGTCAAGTTTGAACTTTTAGCAGTTAATCTCGACCAAAAACAACCAGGTTTCCCCCAACAGGTTTTACCAGAGTATTTAACCTCCTTAAACGTTCCTTTTCGCATCGTGGAACAAGATACTTATAGTACTGTTACTAGTATCATTCCTGAAGGCAAAACTATGTGCGGTTTATGTTCGCGGTTGCGTCGGGGCATTCTATATCGCGTGGCACAAGAAGAAAATGCAACTAAAATTGCTTTAGGTCATCATCGAGATGATATTGTCGAAACGCTATTTTTAAATATGTTTTATGGTGGAAAATTAAAAGCCATGCCACCAAAGCTTTTAAGTGACGATCAAAAGAATATAATTATTCGTCCTTTAGCATATTGTTCGGAAAGAGAAATTATTCGTTACGCTAACACCAGAGAATTTCCCATTATTCCTTGTAATCTTTGTGGCTCTCAAGAAAATTTACAACGAGTGAAAATCAAGGAAATGTTACAAACTTGGGAAAGAGAATTTCCTGGTAGGATTGAGAGTATTTTTAATAGCATTCAAAATGTATCTCCTTCTCAATTAGCAGATACAAAGTTGTTTGACTTTTCGGAATTAACTGGAATAAGTAATAAGCAATAAGTAGCAAGTCTCTGCTCATCTAGGCGATCGCTGGGAGAATAACCCAGACAGCAATATAAAACTTAATAGGCGTTTATATAGCAGTGCAAAGATTTTGGTTGAATAGCGAAATTTAATTAGACCAAAATCTTTGCAAAACTTTTAATAGTTAGTTTATGATAATGATTATCATTATTTATAATAATCAAATAAATGTTAATCGATAATCCTAAGATGTCTTTCAATCTATGTTCAATTTCTAAAAAAAGTTGCTTCAAATACGCTTTAGTAACTGGTTTAACTTGTCTAATTGCTACGACAGTCAATACTTTAGCCACAGCGCAAAGTAATTCCAGTCCCAAAATTGTTACGACTTTCTTACCGATTCATCTGTTTACCAAAGCTGTAGTAAAGGATACAGGACAAGTAGACATTCTAATTTCTCCTGGTACAGAAGTTCACGACTATCAAGCTACCCCAGACGATGCCAAAATTCTAGCTCAAGCAGATGTGTTAGTAGAAAACGGCTTGGGTATAGAAGAGTTTTTAGAAAGTTTAGTCGCCAATACTGGTAATTCCCAGTTAGAGAAAATTGATAGCAGTCAAGGAATAAAGGTTATTGAGGAAGAACATATCGAACATGAACAGGAAGAAGAACACGGACATCATCACGAAGAGGGAAATCCTCATGTCTGGTTAGATCCAGTGTTAGCACAACAACAGGTAGCCAATATTCGCGATCGCTTGATTGCCATAAATCCCAGTAACGCGGATAGTTATCGTACCAATGCCAAGGCTTATATTCAACAACTACAACAGTTAAATCAGGAATTTAATCAAAAATTAGCACCAGTCAAAGGTTGTAACTTTATTACTTTTCATGATGCTTTTCCTTATCTAGCACAACGCTACGGACTCAAACAAGAAGCAATAGTAGAAATCCCTGAAGATAGTATGACTCCCCAAGATATCCAACGAGTACAACAAGCTGCCGAACAATATCAAGTTAAAGCTTTACTTACCGAACCTAGTATCGAAGATAAGCGCATTAAACAGATATCCAGTGACTTAAATCTACCATTAGAAGCGATCGATCCTCTAGAGTCGGGAGAAACCGACCCACAATATTATTTTCAAGTCATGCGGGGTAATTTAGCAGCTTTAGAAAGGGCGTGTAAATGAGGGAAAGTCAAAAGTCAAAAGTTATTCATTGCTTTTTCTATGCTCATAAAGTCAATAAGTTAAATGCACCAGCAATTATCCATACCCCAATCTATAGTTACAGTTAATAATTTATCGGTGATGCGTGGGAAATACTTGGCGGTAGATAATGTCTCTTTTGAACTCTTGCCAGGTACTCACACAGCGATTATTGGGCCTAATGGCGCAGGAAAAAGTACGCTTATCAAAACTATTTTAGGCTTAATTGCAAAGCGATCGGGTGAGATTAGGCTATTTAATTGTAATAGTAAACATTTAAATCAATTTAAACTTGAAATTGGTTATATTCCTCAAAAATTTCCTTTTGATCGCACTTTTCCTTTAACCGTATCCGAATTAGTAGGTTTAGGATTAAATACCAAACAATGGTGGTACTCCAATAAACGAAAACGAGAGATGATCCACCAAGCATTAGAACAAGTTCATTTAAGTAAACAAGCCAAACAAAAAATCGGCACTCTTAGCGGAGGCGAATTAAAACGGCTATTACTAGCTTATTGTTTAGTTATTCCCCGTCGGCTTTTAGTTTTGGATGAAGCTTTAGCAGGAGTCGATGCTACGGGAGAAATCGAATTTGCTGTTTTACTCAATAACCTTAAACAAGAACAAAACTGGACAATTTTGGAAGTTTCTCACGATTTAGATTTAGTCAGTAAATATTGCGACTCAGTTATCTGTTTAAACCGTCGTTTACTTTATCAAGGTATACCCCGAGAAACTCTTACCCCAGAAAATCTATTGCAAATATACGGTTCTTTAGTTACTCCTACCTGTCATCATCATGAACCTAGCAGACTTCCTGAGTCTTTTTAGTTTACCCTTTATGCAACGGGCAGTCCTTGGGGGTGTACTGCTTGGTATTTTGGGCGGAATTTTAGGCAGTTTTTTAATCCTGCGTCGTCTATCCTTATTTGGTGATACTGTAGGACATTCGGCGATGTTAGGAGTAGTGCTAGCTGCTTTATTAGAACTTCCTTCTACCTGGACATTAATCGGTTTTACCGTGGCTTTTGGCTTAGGGGTTATTTATTTAATCGACAGAACCGATTTAGGTAGCGATACAGTTTTATGTATTTCCTTATCAGGTTCAATTGCTTTGGGGACAATTGGCTTTAGTTATTTAAAGGGATATCGAGGTAATTTATTATCGATTTTGTTTGGCGATATTTTAGCAATCAGTAATACAGATTTAATTTTATTATTATTACTTTTAGGCGTAACTTTAGCCTGGCTAATTATCAGTTTACCAGAGCAAATATTATTAACCCTCAACAATGATTTAGCGGTAGTTAAAGGTATACCTGTTCGCAGTCATCGTTACCTATTTATCGTTCTTTTAGCAATAACTATTGCTTTAACTATTCGGGCAGTTGGTATTTTACTTGTTAATGGTTTTCTAGTTATTCCTGCTGCTACCGCTAGATTAATTTGTCAGCAGTTTGTACCGTTTTTAGCTACTGCTGCGAGTATGGGTGCATTGAGTGGCGTAATGGGAATGGTAATTTCTGGCGCGTTTGATTTGCCCAGTGGCCCAAGTATTGTTTTGGTTCAGTTGTTTGGGTTTTTGGTAGTGGCTTTATGCTGTCGGCAGGGTTAAATATTTGAGATTATGTTCTCTTAATTGTAAGATAACTAGAGAATATCTAATCTGATTGAAGATTAAGGATCGAGAGGACTTCTTACCCCTCTACCGCCTCGATTTAGTACATGAGTATAAATCATAGTTGTTTTGACATCTTTATGTCCTAGCAATTCTTGTACAGTCCGAATATCATAGCCATTTTGTAGCAAGTGAGTAGCAAAACTATGACGAAAGGTATGACAACTTACTCGTTTATTAATTCCTGCTGTTTTAACTGCTTGCTTTAAAGCTTTTTGTAAACCACTCTCATGAAGATGATGACGGCCTTGTTCAAGCAGTTTTTTAGGAGGTTTTTCCACGGAATGATATCCAGAAAGTTTCTCGATATCATCGACGAATATACCGAAAGTTTCTTGATATCATTCTATATTAGGGTAGATATACGGAAAATTTCTCTTTTTGATCTCATACGGGGTGGATATCCAGAAAGTTTCTGCATAATAAATAGTTTTACTGGCTGGATTTAAATGTTACTGGTTGGGAATACTATATTAGTTTCCAGCCACAAAAACACTTCGCTGCAACTGACAGCCGAATGCAGCGAAATAAGCTAACCACGTCGAGTCGCGGCTGCGGTTGAGCTAGTTCGTTATACGTAAGGTTTGATAAGAAGCCGTCTGTAAAGAAGCTTTAAGAACTACCCGCTCATTTGCGCTCTTAAAACCAGAGCAATCTATCTGACGCAAATGGCGGCTCGTGCAGCACTGATCAACTTCAGCCATTAGTCGAGTTGTGCCGTCCGCAGTCGTTGAATATCGCCGATCGGCGCTGCCCCAAACATCCGGGCATATTCCCGACTAAACTGCGATGGGCTTTCGTAGCCTACCCGATCGGCAGCCGTGACGGCATTCATCGACTCCGTCAGCATCAGTTGCCGCGCTTCCAAAAGCCGCAATTGCTTTTGGTATTGCAGCGGACTCATAGCGGTGACGGCCTTGAAATGGGCATGGAACGATGACGGCGACATTTTGGCCCGATCAGCGAGATCTTCAATCCGTAGTGGTTTAGCAAAATCGGTTTTCATGTACTGGAGCACCTGGGCAATCCGCTGCATATTGCTGCCGGGCGTGGCAATCTGGCGCACCGCTTCGCCCTGTTCACCAGTGAGCAGGCGATAGTGGATTTCGCGCATCACTATGGGGGCCAGTATGGGCAAATCCTGGGGCGTATCCAACAGCCTGGTCAGGCGGAGTACGCAGTCGAGCAGAGGCGCATCAACATTGTTGACAAATAACCCTCGCACCGAAGCCTCTTTGCGATCAGGGGCGGATTTGGACAGCATATCGCCGAGTTGATGCGGATCAAGAGACAGCCGGAATCCTAAATAGGGCCGATCAGGAGTCGCCTCGGTCACAAATCCATTCAGCGGCAAATCGACGGAGATCACCAAATATTGGCCCGCGTCATAGCGATGGACTTCTTCTCCGAGTAGGGCCGCTTTTTTGCCTTGGACGACGATCGCCAACATCGGTTCGTTGATCCGGCAGAGGGAGACGTCCGCCGCTGCGGATCGGGCAAATTCGAGCGCGCTAATGGCGGTGGGATGAATGCCATCGCCGACGATGTGGCGATCAATCAGGTCTGCCAGTTCACGGAATTGGTGGGCAGTCAGGTTTGAGGGGGTGCCGATCGGCATAGTTACGCATCCTATCGTAGACTGAACAACCATTGTAGCGCATTGCCAGTTGGCTTCTAGTGCATCTTCTATTTGGAGGATTAGGCAATAACTGGCGAGGTTTATGTATTGCAAAGGCTGGCCTTCTTCGTTACGATTGCTGTGTCCGAAATTCAGCATTCACAGAATAAAGCAATGACCAGTAACCGCCATAAAATCGCACTAATTAACGGATCGAGTCGTGGCTTAGGCAAAAGTACCGCAGTCTCCGGCGGTCAGTCGATTTAATCTGCAACACTACATTTAACGAACTATTGTGCCGATTCCGGGGACGAAACGCCGAACTTATCTGGACGAAAATGTGGCGGCAGCAGCAATCGTCCTTACACCAGAAGAGTTGAGCCGGATTGAAGCCGTTGCGCCCCAGGGTGTGGCTGTAGGCGATCGTTATCCCGACATGAGTAGCGTCAATCGCTGAGGAAGTAGGTGCCGATCTGCCAAAGATATGCGCGATAACGCTGGGCGACCTGGTTTACCAGAAAGTCGCTGTAAATCCCCTGGCTTCAGACAATGATCTATGTTTTTGTAAAAGGAGAATATCTTGATTATGACCAAAGCACAGCACGAACAGAAAACTCTACAAAAAAAACCTAATCGCCGTAAAATAATCAAAGCGAGTGCATTAGGTGTTGCTACGGTAGCAGTATCTTCAGTTGTTGCCGCGACGAGAACTGTATCGTCACAAGAGAGAACTGTATTGGCTCAAGATAGCGGTTCTGGATCGACAAGTAAAGAATTGTCTGGTAAAACAGCCTTTATAACCGGTGGTGCAAGAGGTATAGGTCTGGCAACCGCTGAAGAAATGGCCAAGGCTGGCGCAAATATCGTACTTTACGATATCGCCTCCGGACAAATTCCCGATGTAGGTTATCCTGTTGCAAATGAAAGTGATTTGCAATCGGCAAAAGCAACAATTGAAGCACTGGGGGTCAAATGTCTTGCCATTAAAGGCGATGTCAGAAACCGTCAGGCTCAACAAAGTGCAATGGAGCAAGCCGTCGAAAACTTCGGGAGCTTGGATATTGTTGTTGCCAATGCTGGCGTTACACAAGTCGGAAATATTGAGGAATTTTCAGATCGAGAAATTAGCGTGGTTTTTGAGATTAATGTGGCCGGAATTGTCAAAACCACTCAAGCCGCAGCACCAATCATGAAGCAACAAAAATCGGGTCGAATTATCTATATTGCTTCAGCATTGGGTCGAATGGGGAACGACCTCTTTCCTGTCTATACATCGACTAAATGGGCAATTATCGGTTTTGCAAAAAGTGCGGCTCTGACTTACGGACAATACAATATTTTATGCAATACGGTTTGTCCGGGATTGGTTAACAACAAGTTTGCTGATAATGAATATGTTCTGAAAAAAATGCTGCCCAATGACCCTAACCCTACTTTCGATAAAGTTTCTGAAATGCTCAAACCTGGTAATCCGATCCCAGTAGGACATCTCGAATCGATTGACGTTGCCAAAGCTGTTATGTTCTTCGCTAGTCCCGCTACTGATAAGGTTACAGGTGAAGTCTTTGATATTAGCTATGGATCGACTGCCACAAATATTGCTTAAATGCGCTTTCAAATGTTTTTACCGTAAACTCAGAAAATCCGGAATAACATGCTACTTTAAGCAGAGAAAAACTAGCCAAACAAATCGTGCTAAAGTTGACCCAACTGTCCTCAAATAGCCAACATATCATTGCAGAAAATAGTGGACATCTTGTACCGCTAGATCAGCCTGAATTGGTGGTTAGTGCGGTTCATCAATTGATTGAGAGGACTTAAAGTTATGAGTCTTCGATTGGGGTACGCATAACAAACCTGGTGCAACGGACGGTATCAAGTCTTTGTGTTGTCGCAAAGCTCACTTGCCGCCGCTGACCAGGGTCGTTAATGAGAAAATAAAACAACTCAATCATAAATTAGTAACATCGATTGTTAAAAGAAGTAGCTTTTGATAATCGATAAAGCTTAACTTTTTCTGCGATCGCAAAATATCCCAATCTATTCAATCTAAATTTAAATCAGGTCACAAGAGCGATCGCATTAAACTTGTAAAGCAGATCTAAAAGCGATCGTATTTATCCCATCCCTTCATCAATTTGAGACAATAAGAATCAAGATAACGAAATCAGTTTTAAAACTATGCCAACATTAGAAGAAATCAAACAAATGATCTTTCAGTTACCGATACAAGAACAAATAACACTAATAGAAGATTTAGAAGAAAAACTAGAAACTTTACAAATGATGCAACTAGCGGAAACTGGTTTTATCGAATGGAACAATGAGGAAGAAAATATCTATATCTATTAAAGTGCAAAAAGCTTTAAAAATTGCTTTAAATCTCGTTTAATATTATTTTTTATTCTTTTTGTTATGTAGTTTGTAAAGTGGTTGAATTAGCGATCGCATTAAACTTGTAAAGTAAATATATAGGGCGATCTCTCTTAATTATGCAGAAGTTTTTTCCAGTGAATAAGGTTTAATTAATATTTCTGCTGGAATTCCTAAATCTTGGTTTAAACGCCGAATGATATCTAAGGTTAAAGGCTGTTGTTTATTTAAAATTGCAGTTACTTGTTCTTGACTACCAATAGAAACCTCTAAATTTCGCTCGGATAATCCACGTGCTTCTAAATAATAAAATATTGCTGAAATAGCATCGGGTGCTTCAATAGGATAATGTTTTTGTTCGTAGGCTTCAACTAATGTAGTTAAAATATCTAAATAATCGCATTCTGGTGAATTGGGTGCAGCATCAAACAGTCTTTCAATTTCTGTAAGTGCATTTTGATAATCTAGTTCAGTTTTAATGGGGCGTAATTCCATAGTTATAACTTTTAGATTAAATCAATCATATTACTATAGACTTTTAGCGCACATCCCTGTAAAAGAATATCGCAACTCCCCAAGTAAAATCAACCAAAACCTTGACCTCGTTTAGACTCCAACCAAACAAGCAACTCGCCATCTTGACCTCCAGCAGCTACCTGTTGACCATCTCTATCCCAAGCCAGACAAGAAAAGCCATGTTTGCCACCGTCTAATATTTGCCCTACTTGTTTAGCTTTTGTCCACAAAACCAACCAGCCATCATCAGCAGCAGAAGCGAGTAATAAACTGTTAGGGTGAAACTCTAAGGCTTGAATTTTACCGTCATGTAAAGTTAAAACATTAGCATTCCAACCATCTTCATCCTTCGTTGCTTTTTTCCAGACAGCAATGCCTTCTATACTAGATGCTGCCAGTAAAGGTGCATGATTTGACAATGGTTGTGACCAAGTTAAATTGGAAATCTTGCCAGGAAAACCCCGCATCACCCAAGGATTAGAACTACTGTATTCTAAAACAGTGATGGTATTGTCTAAATTACCCGAAGCAATATATTTGCTATCAGTAGACCAAGCAGTAACAATGCTAGCAGACGGCATCTCAATTAAATAGGGATCATCATCCCAATTATTAGTATCCCAAATCTTGACTCCACCATCACCTGCGATCGCAATATTCGCCCCATTCGGTTGCCAAGCTAAATCTAAGACAGAAGAATTAGTGAAAGGCAATGTGGTAATAACTGTTTGGCTATCAGCGTCCCAAATTTGAACATAACGCCCTAAACTAAAAGCTAATTGATTACAAGTAGGATTCCATCTCAGTTTATCTATCCATTTTGGCGCATTATCTAAACTAGCAATTAATTTCACTTCCTGTTCTTGTTTTCCCCCCTTTTTAAGGGGGGTAGGGGGGATCGTTGACCAAACTCTAACTTTGCTATCCTGTCCACCAGCAGCTAGAAACTTACCATCAGCGGAAAAAGCCAGGCAATCTATTGATGCTAATCCCGCAGGTAATAGATTTATTAGACTGCCATCTCGCCATAAAACTACTTCTCCCGCAGCCGAACTTGCAGCTAAAATACCATCAGGCGACCAAGCTACTGCTGTAACATATTCCGAGAGATTACCCTGCCACTTGGGCTGAAATAAGACTTTCCCTCTCGCACCTATACTAAACATTGTCTAAATTCCTCTCGCAGTTGGGTTTCATCCAAATTGCGTCCGATAAACACTAATTCATTCTTACGGGTTTCACCTTCTTTCCAAGGGCGGTCTGCTTTACCATCAAGCAACATATGTACTCCCTGAAAAACAAACCGTTCATCTTCCCCAGCAATGTTTAAAATGCCTTTCATACGGAAGATATCTACTCCTTTGGTTTGTAGTAGTTGACTCAACCAGTTATTAAGTTTTTGTCCGTCTATTTCTCCAGATTCTACAATGGCAAAAGATTTGACTGACTCATCATGTTCGTGAGCATCTTCGTTTAAAAATTCAGGATCAATTTCCAAAGCGCGTTCTAGGTCGAATGCTTGCACTCCTAACAAGGCATCCATTGATAACTCAGAGTTTTGAGTCCGATAGATCTTCGCCATCCCATTCATTCCTTTGATTTTACTTTCCAACTCTGCCAATTCTTCAGGGCTAACAAGATCGGTTTTATTAAGGAGAATCACATCGGCAAAAGCAATTTGTTCCTGGGCTTCATCTGCCTCCCAATGTTGTTGGATATGTTTGGCATCAACTACCGTAACGACTGCATCTAAAGCAATCTTGTCTCGTAGATCTTCATCGACAAAAAAGGTTTGAATGACAGGGGCAGGATCGGCTAAACCAGTAGTTTCAATTACCAAATGATCAAACTTATGACGACGCTTCATTAAGTTACCGATAATCCGAATCAAATCTCCACGCACTGTACAACAAATACAACCATTATTCATCTCAAAGATTTCTTCATCGGCATCAATCACCAGTTGATTATCAATACCTACTTCTCCAAACTCGTTAACGATGACGGCTACTTTTTTACCGTGTTCATAAGTAAGGATACGATTGAGAAGGGTGGTTTTTCCTGCACCCAGATAGCCAGTCAGTACAGTGACGGGAACGGTGTTGGTTGTCGCTACCATAATTTAAATCTCTCAACTCTTTTAGATAATGATAATCGATATCGTTATCATAAAATCAGTATTTAGTAGATAAACTTCACTTTTAACTATTAGGATGAGTTTCTGATGATTTTTTGGGTTTAAAATGTTGTTCAGCAGTTAACATTCTCTGCTTTGATTCCATAATTGGCGATAATTGCTTGAGCAGAGCAATATCCTGCAAGATTTCTTCTTGTTGCTGTTGTATTTTAGCTAAACAGCTCATAATCTCCTCTAACTGTTCAGAGTTATTAGTCACCTCATAGTTAGTAATAGTAGTCTGAGGAATTTTATTCTTGGGTTTAACTTCCCAGCCAAAGAGAAATTTAAGTAATAAAAAGGGAGATTGCAGAATCCATAACCACATCCGATCTATAGTAGTAGCGATCGCTCGATAAATTGTCAAAATTAATCTAACAATCAAAATGACCGTAATGAAACCAACAATTAAACTAATAAAAGGATGATTAAATAACCAAGCCAAAATAGGATGTTGTCCCAGCCAGTTATTCATAGCAGAGGTTATGGAGTTACTAATACTATTCACAAAATAATTATCCCAAGCAGTTGCTTTATTTATAGCATTGTGCCAAGAAGTTAAGGCGGTTATTTTCAACTCGTTAAGTAAATCCATCTGACATTAAACGTAGATTCTATTATTATTATTCTGAATGCTAAAATATCTGTCTGTGGATAACTTGTGGATAACTTTAGGTTTTTAGCCTTGACCTGTGGAAAAACTTGACAAAATAGCGAAAGCCGTTTGAGATTAAAAACTATTTTTATTCTTCTTGTTTATTTTGCAACATATGTTATTATTTTTCAGCAACGCCAAGAAGCTGATCAAAAATCGTAGTTTTGACGTTTTCTGGGCGGTGAAACTGATGCACATATCCCCAAGCAGAATCGGCAATTTTCTTTTGCAAGTCTAAATTTTCCAATAATTGTATACAACCGACAGTAAACTCGTCTGGGGTATCTGCTATTAAAAGATGTCTTTTATTGCTGACAGATAAACCCTCGCAACCAAGAGAGGTGCTAACACAGGGAATACCAAATCCAAAAGCCTCAAGTAGTTTGAGCTTAGTCCCTGTACCAAAACGTATAGGAACTATTGCCACAGTAGCATCCAAATAAGCTTGTTCAATATTGCGAAGATTGACTGTTAATTTAATTTTGTCATTTTTTGTTAGAGTTATTATCTTCTCAGAAGGTTGTCGCCCAACAATATGAAATACACAATGGGGATCATGAGCTAGGATTTTGGGAAATATTTCCTCGGCAAAAAACATTACAGCATCTATATTCGCAGGCGCACTTAGATTACCAACAAACAGGAGTCGCTTCGGAAGAATATTTTCAATTTTGGGAATTGCAGGCAAACATTTTGCCACATTCGGAACAACAACTATACGTGTTGAATTGCCGATTCTACTTTTTTCAATCTCTGAAGATACACAAGTTACCTTAGCTTTTTTAACTGCATTAGCTTGATAATATTGGACTCGTAAATTATCAAAGCTTCTAATGGTTTTTTCTAGTTTCCCTTTAAAATCAGACGAAAAATAATAATCTTTTTTTCTCTTAAAAAGTGTAAAGTGACATTCATCTAGATCTAAAATCATCTTTTGAGCATAATAACTTGAAGGAACTAAAGAAAATAGTTCGAGTCGAGAAGCATGAATCATATCTGCTTCATTAGCACTGTTTAGTAGGGTTTTTAAGAAAGTACTATCAAAGCTTGCTGAAACAAAAAATGGCTTGTCGGAAAAGAAACGCAACAAATTTTTGGATAAACTCTTTTTAAGAACCACATTGCCAGATTCAAAGACTAAGACTTGACAACAGAGGGAATTGAGAGAATCTTTTTGTTCGACAGTTACCCCTTGCCCAGAGAAGTTACAACAAATAAATGTAATCTCAAATAGTTCGGAATATGATTTAAGGAAAAGAAATGCTCGCTGCTGCCAACCAGTGCCATTAGAATCAGGAATACAAGGAGAAAGAAATAGTAACTTCATAAAAATTATTAAAATGCCTTAATCGTGGGATTTCTAGGGATTTTATTTTCCCTGGTATTAGCTTTGTTACTTTTCTTTAATTCTAAAGTTAAACTGATTTAAAAGCTTGATTTAACTGTGCTAATTCTGCGGTAATTAATTAAATAAGTGGGTCAAATTGATTAGAAATTGGTTGAGATAGGGATTGGTGATTGGATATTGGTGACGGGAATAAATTATTTACTCATGAACTTATTACTCACTTCTTACTTCCTATTTCCTACTTCCTACTTAAACTATCACGTAGGATAGTAGACGAAAACCAAGTCATAGCGGTAGAAAATCTCAATGTCAAAGGCATGGTCAGAAATCCTAAATTAGCATTGGCTATTAGTAACGTGGGATGGGGGATGCTCAATACCATGCTCAAGTACAAGAGTTTGGGGGCAGGAAAAACTTATTTACAAATAGATCGATTTTTTCCTAGCAGCAAACTACATAATAAATGTCTATATCAAATAGACAAACTTCCTCTCGATATAAGATTTTGGGACTGTCCCAAATGTGGCATGAAGCATATAGACCGTGATATCAATGCAGCCGAAAATATCCGAGATGAAGCCCTACGCTTATTAGCCTTGGGGCGCAAGGCTACTGCTTGTGGAGGAACTATTAGTCGAGGAAGTGGACGTGAAAAATCTACAACTGAGCAATTTCCAGTGAAGCAAGAATCCCAAGGGGCTGTCTCTTGAGGAAACCTCAAGAGTTTATAAGCCCTGTCCGTTATAGCGCGTAGCGTTTAACGGTGGGAGTCGTCAATTTTTAGACTTTTGCCGACTAACAAAGTTAATGCGATCGCTCAATAAAGAGATAGTTTGATTTAATTGACGATCTTGTCGCAGTTGTTTGGCAATCTTATCGCAACTATACATAACTGTGGTGTGGTCTTTACCTCCTATCTTTTCTCCAATGCGAGGTAAACTCAAATCAGTGTGGTGTCGCATTAGATACATGACAATCTGTCTAGCACGGCTAATTTCGCGACGGCGAGAGTTACCTTTTAAATCTTCTAGGGAGATATTTAAAACTTCTACGGCTACTTCCAGAATCGTTTCAGGAGAGGCGGTAATTTGTTCTACTTGAGGGTTTAATACCGCAGCAATATTTTCTACCGTCATCGATAATCCCGAAATCGAAACATAAGCGATCGCTCTTATTAATGCTCCCTCTAATTCACGAATGTTAGAAGTATATTGACTAGCAATATATTCAATTGCCTCTTTGGGCAGGCGCACATTTTCATATTCCGCTTTTTTCTGCAAAATTGCCATGCGCGTTTCTAAATCTGGCACTTGCACATCAGCAATTAAACCCATCGAAAAACGAGAACTAAGACGCTCTTGTAGCTTGGGGATTTGGTGAGGAGGGCGATCGCTAGCTAAGACTACTTGTTTCCCTGCTTCATGGAGGGTATTAAAGGTGTGAAAAAACTCTTCTTGGGTATATTCCTTACCCTCAATAAATTGAATATCGTCTACCAATAAGATATCGGCGGTGCGATAGTGTTCCCGAAAAGCTTGAATACTATCATTGCGAATGGCAGCAATCAGATCGTTGGTAAATTGTTCCGTCGAAACATAAAATACTCTAGCATCAGCATTAATTTCGAGATGATAATGTCCAATTGCCTGCATTAAATGAGTTTTACCTAAACCTACTCCACCACATAAAAATAAGGGGTTAAAATCTCTTCCTGGCGACTCCGCAACCGCTAAAGAAGCAGCGTGTACCATCCGATTTGTCGGGCCAACTACAAAACTATAAAAACTATATTTGGGATTTAATTTAGTTGGCTTAAAAGAATTTTTGGCATTATTGGGGTATGTTTGGGCAGCAAAACCTGCTTGATCGGTCAAAAAAGCGAGATTTCCCCCTTGCTGAGATTTTAAACGAATTTCTAAAGGTTTCCCGATAATTTCCGTCACCACATCACTAATAATATGCAGATAATGCTTTTGCAAGTGATTCATCACAAAAGCGTTGGGAGTCAAAATAATTAAATAATCAGCATTTAAATCTTCAATAGAGGCATTTTGAATCCAAGTCTCAAAGGTAGGACGACTCAGACGCTCTTTGAGGCGTGCTAAAACTTGCTCCCATAGCTGTTCTGAAGAAATTGCCACTCTACCTCTGTTGATCTGGTGATGATTGTTGATTTGAAGATCTTATCAGTTGCGTCGGGTTTGGGTTGGGAATATTTATTATCTTTAAAATTAGCTCATGGAGTAATTTGGTTTTTATAATATATTAAAGTAATAAAACATACTACTAAGTGTACTTGATGTGCAAAAGTATTGAGTGAAGAATAGTGAAAACAGAATTTGAGGATAGTTTTCTCACAAATATTCGCTTCAGACTAATATAGGACTTACGCATTGACAAAAATAAAGAATTTAGGATGTACAGCGAACGGTTACACTGTGCTGTCGAGGGTTTAGATTGTTCTCTCAAAACAAGTTTCAAGTGCTAAGTAGTCTAAGTATTATACCGTGTACATCATTTTTCTTGTTTTTTGTCAATGCGTAACTTCTATAATTAATTAAAGACTAATCTTTAACCCATAAATTAATAGTTAACAGATCACCAAAAACTGATAAGTATTTTGTTGATTGTTTATTCAAGCTAAACTATGATTAAGGAAATAGTTGGTTATCAAGGAATAATAAAAATGTCAAATGATTTTGGTAATTTAATTCGCCAAGCGCGAAAAGAGCAAAAATACTCACAAAGAGAACTAGCTAAACTACTGCAAATAGATTTCACTTATCTATCCAAACTAGAAAACAATCGTGCTGATTATGCACCCAAAGAAGAAGTAATTAGAGGTTTAGCACAACATTTAAAATTAAACGAAGAAGAACTAATCTTTCTTGCTGGTAGAATTCCTCAACAAGAAGAAGACTTACTCAAGCAACACTATAAAGATATGCCAGCTTTATTTCGTAGGATGCGAGAAAATCCCGAATTTGCCCAAAAAGTATTTCGTGAAGCTGCTACTACAGATAGTTAGGAACTAATTACTTGTGAGTGTTTTTCGTCCGTTTCGATTTATCTCCAAACTTGAAATTGAGGCTAGTGCTTTAGATGTTTGGTTACAAATGGAAAAAGCAGACAAGACACCTCAGTTACCAATAGATGCTGGTGTGATTGCAGAATTTCTAGACTTAGATCTAGTCTGGGATACCATTCCAGATGACGAACAAGGAGCGATCGCAGCAAGAATTTTACCTCTAGAAAAACTAATTGAAATTAACGAAAATATTCCGCAACTGCGAGGCGGTTTTGGTGCATCCACTATTGCTCATGAAATCGGACATTGGATATTACATATCGATACTGAAAAAGTAGAACGTTACATTAGACTGAAGGAAAAAGGTGTCGATGTTCAAGTAAAACCTTTTCTCTGTCGTAGTCAAAATAATTTAGCCAGAATTGAATGGCAAGCACAATACTTTGCAGGCTGTTTGCTAATGCCACAACATATACTTACAGAATTAAAACAAAATAAAGATCTAACTACTTGGCAAAATCTTTATCAAATGGCAGAAGAGATAGGAGTAACCATATCCAACCTAACTACTCGTCTACAAGAGTTAGGCTGGATTTATCTAGATAGTGACACTCGCAAAATCTATCTCAATCGTCTTTAGCTCTGATGTTTATTTCTGAGGACAGATAATACTTTAGTTTTAAGCTTACGAAAATTAATTTGTTTTGTCTACATTGGTAGCCATCAGTTCTACTTCATTTGCTGTTAAGTAATCGTCATAAGTGTGGTAGGCATGATTTTCAATCAACTCCATCAAGTAGTAGGCATACTTAGGAAACAACATATAGAGTGGCACGACCACCCAGTAATACTAAATCCGTTTTGTATAAGTTACTTAAAAAATCAAGTCATAAGTGTTTATTAATCCCCCAGTCCCCTATTCTCCTGAGCTTATGAGCATAAAACATTGTGTATTATGCCATTAGGCAACAAACCATTTCTCCTTCTCCCAGTCTCCTCGTCACCTAATCTCCTCGTCAACCTCAATAAACAAATTAAATACTTGACAGCTTAGTCCCCAAGTCAGCCTAAATAAATAACTTCTGTCAATCGGATTTAGTATAATAAGCCACTGCAATGTGTTGAGCGACAGCGCGATCGCTCCAAATGCGATCGCCTCCTAGTGATTCCATAATCAACAGATGATGTAATTCGTTCCAGGTTTCAGCGAAGTGTACTTTCAACAAGTCAGCTTTGCGCCACCAACCCAGCGTCTCGTAAAGATGCAGCACCGATAGATAGGAAAAATAAGGGACGCGGGCGATGGTTTCTAGCACATAAAACCGAGGGTAGGAACGATTGCCATAGACGACATCGACAATAAATACAAAAAAACTGACGATCGCTCGAATTAAAACTTTCATGGTGTATTCCTCTAAAATTAGTTTTTGCATGAGGATGAATCCTGTAATTGTTGAGTTTTAAAAAGCTACACTTCTACAATCTCGTCCGTTCCCCAACGTGAGTGGTCATAAAGTTACGGATATGAGTGGCGATCGCCCCCCCATCTTCTTCCAGAGCAAAATGTCCGGTATCGAGTAAATGCAACTCAACGTCTTTCAAGTCACGCTGATAGGGATAAGCACCTTCCGCAGGGAAGATGTAGTCGTTCTTACCCCAAACAATCAGAGTCGGGGGTTGATGTTTGCGGAAATACTCCTGCCATTGCGGGTAGAGCGGTGGATTGGTGCCATAGCTGTAGAACAACGCCAGTTGAATCTCTTCGTTGCCAAGGCGATCAAGGAAGAGTTGATCCATCGTCCAGGTATCCGGGCCGATCACTTCAGGATTGCGAACCCCGTTGGTGTATTGCCATTTTGTTGCTTCCAGGGTGACAAGATATTTGAGTTTCTCTGCATTCTCAGGCGATCGCTCTTGCCAATATGCCTTAATCGGCTCCCAGAATTCGCACAGCCCTTCCTCATAGGCATTACCATTTTGGACAATCAGCGCTTCAACTCGCTCTGGATATTTAGCCGCAATCCGATAGCCAATGGGCGCACCATAATCCATCACGTAAAGGCTGTATTTCTTGAGATTGATCGCGGCAATGAATTTCTCCATAACCTCAGCCAGGTGATCGAACGTGTAGTCAAATTCATTCACGGTTGGCATTGAACTATTGCCATAGCCAGGATAATCGGGAGCAACCAGATGGAAGCGATCGGCAAGCGCAGGCATTAGATTACGGAACATGTGAGATGAAGTTGGGAAGCCGTGTAATAACAGGATCGTCGGATTATCGCGAGAGCCAGCTTCTCGGTAGAAGATATCTAAACCATCAATTGAGACTGTATGAAATGTAGTCATGAGATTATTCCTTGTAAATTAAAAAAGGGAAGACAAGTTATCGCTGGAAATAGTCGCGCCAACTTTGGGGCAAGGCTTCAAGTTGAGCAGCACGGTGAAGTAAATCTGGATTGTCTTCCTCACGCACATAAAGTTGAGTGATATCTGCAACCGTGATGTGGTGATTATCTCGGCTTACCAACTCCAGAGTGTCTCCAACGACCACTTCGCCCTCTTGCAAAACACGGAAGTAAAACCCAGTTCGACGACTCGCCAGAAATCGATTCACCATATCGGGTCGTCCAAACCGAATCCCCAGTTTGTAGCAGGGCAGTCGCGGTTGTGTCACCATCAAGGTTAAATTGCCAATCCGAAAGCGATCGCCAATATTCACGTCCTCCTCTTTCAGCCCAGTGGTTGTAAAATTTTCACCAAAGATACCGAGCGGCAGATCCATCTCAGGCAATTCACTTCGCCAGTAATCGTAATGCTCGAACGGATAGACATAGACTGCTTTATCTATCCCTCCATGAACAGTGAGATCGGCCTGTTCGTCGCCGTCTAAATTGAGCGATTGCACCATCACCCTTTCACTGACTGGCTCTTTAAATATTCCAGTACTAACTGTTCTCCCTTTCCAGGTCACTTCGCGTGGAAGTCCTACATTGACAGAGATGAGTTGCATATTTGGCTCCAAGTTTTGGATGACATTATTACTATTCAGATGGTGGAGGGACGATCTCGATACCGTTTTGTTACAAGTTGCTGCTAGGTTCACTAACGTTAAAATGTGAGTCTATTGCTCCTGTTTTGGTCGATTTTCATCGTGTATTGCTCCCAAACTCGATCGCTATTGAGGATCGTCCGCAACTGAACTGTGGGCTTGCGGCTCTTGGCTGCGTTGCTGCATATACCCCCGTCGCGCTTTTGCCATCTCCTGATAAACATGCTTCCGAGCTAAATTGACACTACCCAAAGGTGCGTGTGCGTGAAGGGTATGCCAGGGATTGAACGACAAACCCTCATCCAATCGCTTGCGTTCGTCGAAATCGAATTTCTGAGCGGGAATTTTGATGGTAGCGAGTTTGATAAATGGTGAATCTTCCTCTTGCCATTCCTGCATCGGATTTTCGAGCGGAGTTTTCTCCTCATCGACATATAGCTGCACCAAGAAGTCGAAGGTTGCAGATCGATTGTTTACCGACAGATAATCGATCGCGGCTACCCGCAGATAATTCTCAACGTCGGGAATTACTGTCGGAGCTTCTTGCTGATGCGGTTTGATGGCATACTTGATAGCTCGATTTCCCAACTGATAGGGAGTTGTACTCCAGTATTGAATCAGTAGCGGATTCGCCACCTTTTTACGGCTAATGGCTTGCAGGATTTCAAAAGTAGGTGCTAGCGATCGCAATTCTTCTTCATCCGCTTTGCCAACGGTGGCTTTCGTCAGAGTGGCAAAACCTTGGGCATCGCGCACCAAAAATACGGGATGATTGAGGAGCAGAAAATCTTGAGTTTCTAACTCGTCATCGATGACTTTTTCACCTTCTACTTTCAGAAGTTTGATCGCTACAGCCCGAATATCGGGTTCGAGATCCGACTTGAGTTTTCCCCGCTTTTCGGCATCGGAAGCGTTAGAAAAACGCACCCAAATTGGATAAGTTTTGGGCTGGGTAAAGATGCCGACCTTGAACGAGTCAGGCAAATTATCTTCAATAATGAATTCCCCCCAAACTAAGCCGTGACTTTTAGGATGATCTTTTCGCAGGTCTGGTCCTTTTTCGGCTTGAACGTTGAGATCGATTTCTAAAATGGTATTGGTCGCCGCTTCCTGGTCAGCAGGGGAGAGATTAGATTGGCCCATTGTTTTTTTCTCCTGAATTAGTGTTTTAATCTCTGAGGCATTCTCCTTGTTAATTTGCGATCGCTTTCTGTTCTTGCTGTGAAACACCACCTGCGGCTTTAATTAAATCTGCTGCTTTTTCGCCGATCGCGATTGTGGGTGCATTGGTATTTCCGGTAGTAATTGTTGGCATGATTGAGGCATCCACGACGCGCAGCCCCTCAATCCCATGTACTCGTAGTTCGGGGTCTACCACTGCCATTGAGTCGATGCCCATCTTGCAAGTGCCGACGGGATGCCACACGGTGCTGCAACCATCGCGGACATAGGCTTCGATCGCTTCATTGCTGACCACGTTGGCACCTGGGGCAAGTTCCTCACCGCGAAACTCATCAAAAGCACTGTTCTCAAACAATTGGCGGATGAGCTTAATTCCATCGACCAGCTTTTGCACATCGGCTTGACTTTGGAGATAGTTCATCCGAATTAATGGTGCATCTTTGGAGTCAAGCGAGCGCAAACTAACACTGCCAACGTTTTGAAACCGAGTCAAAGAGACGGCACCTGTGAATCCCGAATCAGAAAGGGGATAGCCAGGGGGCGCGAACTGAATGGGACCACCGAAGAACTGTAAGTCTGGTGCTACATCGCGATTTCCCTCACTGTGTGCAAATAATCCAGCTTCAATCCCATTACTCGATATCGCTGGGTGAATATCTTGAGTACTGGCGCGAACTACCGTAACCAGCAGATGGTCTTGGAGGTTTTGACCGACACCTGGTAAACTAGCCACGACAGCAATCCCCATCGATCGCAGGTATTCTGTATCCCCAATTCCTGAAAGCAGCAGCAGTTTGGGCGAATCGAACGCACCTGCACTTAACACCACTTCTTGGTTGACTCGGACTTGATGCAGCACACCCTCGTGCAGATATTCCACTCCAACGGCACGGTTGCCCTCAAACAGCAACCGAGTCACCACCGCACCTGTCGTTATTGTCAAATTGGGACGCTGGCGAATGGACACCAAGAAAGCCGCCGCCGCACTGTGCCGTTTGCCATCTTTGACTGTTAATTGATAGAACCCCACGCCTGCCTGCTGTATACCGTTGAAATCAGGATTGTGGTCAGATCCCATCGATACACAGGCATCTACAAACCGCTGGGATACCACAGCAGGGGAGATGATATCGGTGACGCTCAACTCGCCATCAACCCCATGGTATGCGTCGGCTCCGCGCTGTTGGTTTTCAGATTTCTTGAAATAGGGTAATAAATCCTGATAACTCCAACCGGGATTGCCTAATTCTTGCCAGTGGTCATAATCGTGGGGATTGCCTCGGACATACATCATGAAATTAATCGAACTGCTGCCACCTAAGACTTTGCCACGAGAACAAAACATCTTGCGGTTATTTAGACCTGGTTCTGATTCGGAGAAATAGCTCCAGTCCACTTCAGAACCCAGTAAGCTGATACATTGTGCCGGAATTTGAATCTCTGGTTTCGTATCTGGGTTGCCCGCTTCGAGCAACAACACGGTGGTTTCGCTATCTTCAGTCAGACGGTTGGCAAGTACACATCCTGCCGAACCTGCGCCGATTACTATATAGTCATAATGAGTCATAATTACTGCTCCTTAAAATGAGTCTTTAATTAAATCGGCGGCTTTTTCACCGATGGCAATTGTGGGTGCGTTGGTATTTCCAGTCGTTATCGTGGGCATAACCGAGGCATCGACAACTCGCAATCCCTCAATGCCACGTACTCGAAGTTCGGGGTCTACCACAGCCATTGAGTCTGTTCCCATTTTGCAAGTGCCAACGGGATGCCAGACTGTGTTAGCAGTGTCTCGAATGTAAGCTATCAGTGCTGCATCTGTCTGAACTTCAACACCTGGCGCAATCTCCTCACCGCGAAACTCATCCAAGGCACTTGACTGAAACAATTCCCGCAGGAATTTAATCCCAGTCGCTAGTTTTTGCCCATCGGCTTCTTGTTGTAGATAGTTCATCTGAATAGTCGGTGCATCTTGGGCAGCGGACGAACGCAAGCTAACACGACCCACGCTCTGGGGATGAGTCAAAATGGCAACACCCGTGAATGTCCACTCAGGCTGAGTATAGCCAGGAAGTGCCAGCGCAATCGGACAGAAGAAGAATTGGAGATCTGGTGCTACATTCAAATTCCCCTCGCTATGCAAAAACATGCCAGTTTCCCCAACACTACTGGTACTCACAGTGTGCAAATCCTGAGTTGACTGGTATGGTACAGTTACCAGAATGTGTTCTAGCAAGTTGCGACCGACACCTGGCAAGTCGGCAACGACATCGATGCCTAATGCTTGTAACTGCTCTGCTTCGCCGATACCAGAAAGCATCAATAGTTTGGGCGAATCGAACACGCCTGCGCTCAGAATCACTTCCCGATCAACTTTAACTTGATGCTGCATTCCCTCATGCAGATATTCCACCCCGACAGCACGAGTTCCTTCAAATAACAATCGAGTCACTAACGTTCCAGTAATTACGGTCAAATTAGGACGTTGGAGAATGGGTACGAGAAAAGCCGCCGCTGCACTATGCCGTTTACCATTCTCGATCGTGAATTGATACCGTCCGACTCCTTCTTGATGCTTGGCATTAAAATCGGGATTGTACTCATAACCCAATGAAATCGCGGCATCGACGAAGCGTTGAGAAATTGCCGTCGGCTCGCTCGGATCGGTGACGCTCAATTCCCCATCAACCCCGTGGTATGCGTCGGCTCCATGTTGCTGATGCTCGGATTTCTTGAAGTAGGGCAACAGATCTCGATAACTCCAGCCAGGATTTCCCAATTCCTGCCAATGGTCAAAATCGTGAGGATTGCCTCGGACATAATACATGAAATTAATCGAGCTGCTACCACCCAAAACTTTGCCCCGCGAACACAGAATTTGGCGATTATTGAGGTAGGGTTCTGGTTCGGACAAATAGCCCCAATCGACCTCAGAACCGATTAGCAGCGGGCATTCCATTGGAATTTGAATCTCTGGTTTCGTAGCTGGATTGCCCGCTTCGAGTAATAGTACGGTTGTGTCAGGATCTTCGGTCAGACGGTTGGCGACTACGCAGCCTGCCGAACCCGCACCAATTACAATATAGTCATAGTGAGTCATAAAAATCTCCTGCGCTGGTTTTGTCGATTGTTTCGTGAGGATTGCTATATTCTCATCGCATTATGTAGGCAGCGTTCCAGGAGGCCCCAGAAATTCGTCACCGATCTCAGCAGAAATACTTTCATATAGTGCCATGTCAGTTGCTTCTTGCTCACCCACCGTCCCCACTGCTGCAATCAACCGAGCAAAGGCACTGGGAGCAGCAACGACCAACCCACGGGCTGGTTTATCGCTAAGCACACCAACGACGTGAGGAATGCCAGGAGAAATCAGAAAGCTTTCGCCAGGGGTTAGCACCATCTTGTTCTCACCCGCCCAGACCGTGAACTCCCCTTCCAGCGTGTAGAGTTGTTCGGAATAGCGCGTGTGGCGATGGAGGGGTGTTTGTGTACCTGGAGGGATATAACCCTCAATTAGATCGTATTGACCTCCAGTGGTGGTGGCATCGGCAATGATGGTGAGACGAGTGCTAAAAAGCCAGAGAGGTTGTGTCATGAGTTTGCTCCTGTTAATAAAAGATCCTGAATGATTGAAACTAGCTGTGTACCAGATGTAGTTGATAAAAGTTTTGACCTTTAACATTCCAGTAAGCATATTTAATTTGAGTCTTCAAGTCGATCGCCGTTGCTAAACTTTGATTTAATAGGATATTTACTGGCGATCAAATACACAGTGCAAATAGTCGTGAATTGCCAAGAACGCAAAACCATAAAACGGGTTAGGATAAATCTCGCTATCGTAACTATTAGCCGACACCTAGAGATGCTCTTGGGCAACATCCGCACACATTTCCGCAGCATTGCGATAACGCATATAGTCAGAGAAGATGGGATTAATCAGCAGCTGTTGAAACTTACCCAGAAGCCAGTCACAGAGTTCTTGTTGAGCTATGTCTGAGATTTCGACTGACTCTCCTTCTAGGTAGAGTTTGGCAAGGGTTTCTAATTTATGTGCCATGATATTACCTTTGAGGATATTCGATTTGGGTCAACTGATTAAAGAGCCTTCCCAAATTAGAATCCCTTTCTGGTAAAAGTAACAGAGAAATGTGAGGACTCTGTGAGGAAATTACCGTTGCAACGATCTCTGTCCCTGCCACATTTGTTGAATTTTGACTTTTGACTTTTGCGAAGCGGTACTACTAGAGAATCAAGATTGTTTTGCGGACGGGCGCGGTCTTGGGGGTTTCCCCCATGAGCGATCCGTTCAAGAAGAGGAATAGTAACAAGTAACGAGTAAGGAGATATATCCGTAATTGCTATCTGCTATCTGCTATTTGCTACTTAACCCAACGGGCGAAGGCGGACAGCCCGAATGCCCTAAAGGACTAGCTCCGCGTCGCATTCGGGCTTCCGTGCGCCTCAACCCATCAATTCAAAATTGACCGACTACTAGTCTCTCCTCAACACAAAAAAGAATGGTTGTGACACCCCTTTAAAATCCATCAAACCCAATAAAGTATTGTCATCCACCTTTCTAAAAGCGTCATTAATCGGCAAATTATCATAAATCATAGTCGCGCTGATCTTCTGACGATATTCCATCATCCGAATTCTTGCCTGACTTGACTCTGTTTTGAACATCAAATTTATCAGACTAAACAAAGACTTTGTTATTTGATTTTGGTTTTTAGGCACAGGAAGGCTCGTTACCATGCTCATTGCCGTGGGGTTGGGAGCAACCTTAAAAATATTATTATCGTTATCTAAAAACAATAAAGGGTGAACACATTCTGGATCGACAAATTCTTTACCGTACCAGTTAGCAGCTTCGAGCAAACCATCCATTGGGTGATTGGTATGCAAACCAGAGCCTTTCCATCTACCGATCATGAATTCTAAATCCACAGGCTCTAATTCATCGAAAATTCTCAAGGCTTCATCTGTAGTAGTTTCCCCTTGTTGTATAACTGTCTGGGCTGTTTCCAATGTACTAGTATTCATTTTTTATCTTAGTAAATAGTAAAAATTACTTAACTATATAGTAAAGCGAAAAAAATAAACCTATGGACAAAACAGATAAGTCTATAAAGTCAATGGTAGGCGATCGCTTCATTAAGTCTACAAACCGTTACAAGACTAAATGTAGTTGAGGATGAAATTTACTTGCTAGTAGCATCATTGATAACTGTTCGGTGCTATCCCAACCGTCAGCTTGTATATGTCCCCATAACATTCCTTCAAAACGAGTAAGATTACAAACCACTCCTGCAACAGCTACTGGCTCAGTTGTATGACGTACAAAAGGCGCATCATCAAAACCAATTACTCGGATCTGGCGGTTATGACGTAGAAGAAAGTCTAATTTATCTTCACAATTCACTTTATTTAGATTGTGGGAAAGGCGACATTGGTTAACAGTTTTAGAGGAGTTAACTCTTTTAATAACTCTAAGGAAGTGCGATCGCGAACAAACAAAGAACCAGCAAATCCTAGAGAATTAATTGGAATATTTTGAAACGACTCTTGCGATCGCGGTACAATTAGCATCCAGTTTTTAGTAGCTAGAAAGTTATAAGCTCCAGGTTGTTGTTGTGTATCTGAATCAACTTTTAACCCAACTTGATTTAAAAGAGCATGATAGTTATCGAGCATAATTTGGGCTGCTGCGGTGGGAGAATGACTGGGAGATAGATCCAAAAAAGCGATCGCGTGTCGAAAAGGGAAACTGGTAATAGTTACGTGAGAATTGACACAAGTAGTATTAGCGATCGCTAGTTCAATAGGCAGATGAACTACATCAGGTAAAAATGGTAAAGGAATTAGTTGTAGATGTTTATGTCTCTGAGAAGCACCAGCGAGTTTACCAGCGTTATAAAAAGCCAATCCGTCCATTTCCTGCATACAAGACCATAAAGCAGCAAAATCTTGTAAATTGAGCAAATCTGTCTGTTCTTCAAAAGCACGAGTCACAATCAAGAGATGATTATCGACAACATTAAACTTATTTAATAGACATATATGACTGGAAGAAATATCGCCTACAAATAAATCAGATTCATAGGGTAAGAAAGGATTAACCATTTTACCTGTTTTTTTTTCCTGCTCGCTTTGTTTTTTTCTCGCCTGTTCTTTTCGTCCCACATTAGCCAAAGTTCTGACTAAAAAAGCAATATCCTGCTGTTGAATTAAACAATATTCTGTTTCAATCGAATGTAATGCACCACATTCACGAGCATAGATAGTTGTCTGTCTAGTTTTTTCCCACAGAGTACCTGGTTGTATCAGAGAGCTTGCAGTCAGGTTGGTTGTTGATTCTTCCATAGTCCATGATGCAGTCGATAACTACGATATAGCGTTGTTCATTTTTATTAAGTACATTTAAAACTTTTGGTGACTGGGGATTGGTGACTAGGGAATATTGACTGGGATGGGAGTTATTTACTCATTATTTACTACCTAATTACCCAATCGCTAATCCCTAATCCCCAATCCCAAAAACCATCAATACTGTACTTAATCGATTTGAACATTGCTTTATTATGCTGGGTCAATTATCAGTTATTTAATGCTGCTTGACAATCTTTAGCAATTTGTTGTTTTAAGGCTTCCAGGTTAGGAAACTTTTGTTCTGGACGCAAAAACCGCCATAAATTAACCTGAAGATTTTCACCATATAAATCTCCTGACCAATTTAACAAATGGACTTCAATAGTTGGTGTTGCACCTGCCACCGTAGGACGACAACCGAGATTCATTACGCCTTTAACTACGGTTTTGTCAACTAAAACATCTACCGAATATACCCCATATCGCGGTAAAAACTTAGCAGGTGGAAGTTCTAAATTCGCTGTGGGAAAGCCAATTGTTCTACCTAATTGCTGTCCTGTCACTACTGTACCTAACAAACTATAAGGACGACCTAACATATTGTTAGCGGTGTTCATATCTCCTTTGAGTAAGGCTTGACGAATTAAAGAGCTACTTACCCGCAGTGGTTGAGTTTGCGCATCCTGATACTGATAGAGAGAATTAAGATGTACTTTGATCCCAAACTTAGCAGCAATATTTTTTAAGTCTTCCCCCGTACCTTTTCTTTGATAACCAAAGCGAAAGTCTGAACCAACACTAATTTGCCTTGCTTGGAGTTGTTTAACTAAAATTTGCTCTACAAACTCTTGGGGACTTAAAGCTGCCAGATTTTGATTAAAAGGCAAGAGAATTAACTGCTCAATACCCAGTCTCGATAATAAATCTGCTTTTTCGGGAATTGGGGTGAGAAGTTCTAATTTACCCCCACTAAAAAACTCACGGGGATGAGGTGTAAAACTAACTACCGAAGGATAAATATGAGGCTGTTGTTCAGATGGTAAAGAGTCAATAATTGCTTTCAGCACCAACTGATGCCCTTGATGAATACCGTCAAAATTACCAAGAGCGATCGCAGTAGGGGTTTTTATCAGTTCGACTGAAGATGCAATTAACACGCTTTACATTTTGACATAATTTGTGACGGATTTAAAATAACGAATCAAACAATTGCTTTAAAAAGCGTAGAGAATTATCGTTATCTATGCAAACGAGGAATAACAATTAGAAAAACTATTGATGTAATTATTGCTTCTTTTTGTCTTGAAAATAATGTTTCGTTATTGTTTATAGATAAAGATTTTATACCTTTTACTCAGCACCTAAATTTAATTTCTATTCAACGATCCGCTCTTCTGTGTTCTACGGCACGATAAACAGCCATGTATTGAGAAGTTAAGCTAACTTGATCTTGTATTTCTGACACGATATAAAGTTCGATTTGGTTTACTTTTATCTGTGTTAATCTTACCAAGCTAGAAAAATTAGACACTTGCAAGCACAATTTTTTAGCTAAACGTCCAATAAAATTTTTTTGAGGTTCAATAGTGTTTAGTGATCATTGATAGGATGATTTTGACAAGATACTCGAAAATGATGACATGACACATTCTGAATTTAACTTTTTTCAGCACTGGTATCCTCTCATTCCTGTTGAAGATTTAAACTCCAAAAGACCTACTCCTATAACTGTGTTAGGACTTAATTTGGTTATTTGGCAACCTGGTTTATCTTCAACCTATCGAGTATTTATGGATCGATGTCCTCATCGACTTGCACCTTTGAGCGAAGGTCGAATAGATGAAAAAACAGGTAATTTGATGTGTAGCTATCATGGCTGGCAATTTGACGCAGAAGGAATATGTACTCGTATTCCACAAGCAGAAGATCCAAATATAATCGACAAAAATAAAGATAATTTCTGTGCTACTGCCTTACCTTGTCGCCAAGCCAACGATTTACTCTGGGTTTGGCTCGATGTACACTCGAAAGAACTTGCAGATACTACTCCTCTGCCTCTTTCCTCTTTAATTGATGCAGAAAAAGGTTTCGTTTGGTCATCTTATATGCGCGATTTAGAATATGATTGGCAAACTCTAGTCGAAAATGTTGCTGATCCCAGTCACGTTGCTTTTGCTCATCATGGGATACAGGGAAATAGAGAATCAGCAGCACCCGTTCCTATTAATATCGAGCGATCGACACCTGATTTTATTACAGCCAATGTTTTGGGAAATTTTAAAACAACAATGCTGTTTAAGCCACCTTGTCAGTTGGAATATCAGTTTAATTTCGATAGTGGCAAAAAACAGGGTGGACTAATTACTTACTGTATTCCCGTTTCTCCAGGAAAATCGAGACTTATCGCGCAATTTCCTCGTAATTTTGCTAAATTTTTTCATTACCTAACTCCTCGTTGGTTCAGTCATTTAAAAGTTCGCAATCAAATCATTGATGGAGACATGATTTTGCTGGCTGTGCAAGAATCTCTGTTAAACAAGGAAAAAGCCTTTTCAAGCTGGAAAGATGTCTACAAAATGCCTACTCAAGCCGATCGCTTTGTGATTGAATTTCGGAAGTGGTTTGACCGCTACTGTCAGGGAAGTTTACCTTGGCAAGAGGTTGGAGAAAATGCGGAATTTACCAAAGTTAATCTTAGTCGCGAACAAATACTTGATCGTTATCAACAACATACTTTGCATTGCAGTAGTTGTCGAGGAGCTTTAAAAAATATACAATTTTTACAAAAAATACTGCTAGGCAACTTTGCTGTTACTGTTTCTGTAGTCGCCTTAATGCCCGACACAATACGCCTGAAATTTGGTCTACCTCTAATTATTGTGGCACTCTTAGGTTTAACAACTTATGGTTGGCTCAAATTCTGGCTCGAACCAAGATTTTACTTTGTTGACTATATACACGCGGAAAGATAGCTATGTCTTAATTAAAATCGTGACCAACAAGCAAAAAAAAAGCCCCCAGGTACCAAACTGGGGGAAGTTGATGTAACAGAGAATATCTGTTGCATAGCTCTATCTCTTCTCTAATATCTTCTATAGTAAAAAGGAAAGTTATGATCTCGATCACAAGTTGTGGTGATTTTGATCAACAAAATTTTACTGATTTTTTTATCCTCAATATAATAAAAAATAAATCTGTTGCAGTTAGAATAATGAATCCTGAGCGTGATTTTCGCACACAGCAAAAATCAATAACCTTACCACCTCAAACGAGGTTGATTAATACTTACTATGGACTGATGGGTTTACATCCTTCTGTTTCTAACATTGTTATTCGTCGTACCTACCGTCAACTGAGTAAAAAATATCATCCTGATACTACTGAACTACCACCTCAAGAAGCCACAGTCAAGTTTCAAAGGTTAAACGAGGCTTATGCGGTGTTAAGTAGTCCCGAAAAGCGATCGCTCTATGATCTAAAAATTGGTTATTCTCGCCTTAATGTTATTCAAGCACCTAATTACATGACAACAGATGCACAACAAGCATCAAGATCGGCTTATTTAGATCCTACAGATCGTCCCCTATCTTCTGGTGAAATCTTTGTTCTCGTATTATTAGGTTTAACCTTTGTCGGTTGTTTGGCTTTAGTAGGTGCGATCGCTTATCTGCGCGGTTAAATTATCAATTTATCAGTAATCAGTAATGACGACGACGATACCAAGTTGCCCCACCGACTAACATTCCTGTAAGAGTTAAAGCACACAACAAAGGTAAGATATTTCCCTGAGACAGTTGATTAATACCTGATCCGAGCATCACAAACGGTAAAACACCTGGAACAGTGCCTAAGAAAGTTCCCAGCAGATAATCTTTAAATTTAATTGAAGTTAAGCCTGCGGTAAAGTTAACTAAACCATAGGGAATTATTGGCAGTAATCGAATAGCAAACATATAAAATAAACCGCCTTTACGTATCTCTGCATCAACTGCTTGCCAACGTCCTGCAAATTTTTGAGTAACTAATTCTCTACCGAGGGTGCGAGTAAAAACAAAAGCTGCGATCGCAGCTACTAAAGCAGCTATAGTAGTCCATACTGTCCCCCAACCCAAACCAAAAATAGCTCCTCCCGTTAAATTTAGAGGCGTAGAAGGTAGGATTAACAAAGTAGCGATCGCATAGAGAATAATATAAATGATGGGGGCGAAAATACCCATTGTTTCTAACCAGGTTTGTAGTTGCTGGCGATCAATGCCACCTACAATTAGGACACCTATGCCTGTAGCGATAATACAAATAATAGTTAATAAAAAGAATTTTTTTTTCAAGGTTATTAGTTATTAGTTATTACTGTTTTTTAAGCTGTTACGCATTTAAACTGCATATTATTCGTATAAGGCAAAAACTCTTAAACTCTCTCCCAGTCTCCAAGTCACTCAGTCTCCCAGTCAGTCACAACAAGCAAATTAAATGATTAACAGCTTAGCTGCCAAACTAACTTAGCTGCACCTAACATTCCTGCATTATTACCCAATTCTGCAACTAGTAATTGCAAATCTGGGCGAGAAGGAGATACAACTCGTTGTTCAATTTCCTTAAGAGTAGCTGGTAGAAAAAACTCAGCACTAGCACTAATTCCACCGCCAATGATTACAGCTTCAGGAGTCAAAACATAGATCAAACTAGCAATACCTGCACCCAAATATTTGCCATAACTCTGCCAAAATTCTAAAGCTATTAGATCTCCTGCTTTAGCCAATTCGCCCATAACTGCTGGTTCTTTGCCTGTACAACGCAAAACTGAACCAATAGATGCATATTGTTCTAAAGAGCCTTGATTACCACTACGACAAGGAAAACCATCAGGATTAAGAGTAATTAGACCTAATTCCCCTGCTGCACCACAACGACCAGTAAATAATTTACCATTAATAAATATTGCTCCACCAACTCCAGTACCCAAAGTTAACAAGATAAAGTCTTTAAAGTTTCTACCTGCACCTAGCCAAGCTTCACCAATAGCAGCGCAGTTAGCATCATTTTCAAGAATAGTTGGTAATCCAGTTTGAGCTTCTAACCAATCAGCCACAGGCACATCATCCCAGCCTGGAAGGTTAATTGATTTTTTAGCTATACGTCTGACTGTATCTGTAGGGCCTGGAACACCCAGACCGATCGCTTGACAATTATAATCTTGATTAATTAGCTTTATACCTTGAGCGATCGCTTCTACAACTGGTCGAGGATTAGCTGGTTGGGGAGTTGCCAAGGAAATTGATTTTTCACAAGTTCCATCCCTCAAAAACCGTCCAATTTTGATTGCTGTTCCACCTAAATCTACACCAATGACTACCTTGAGATTGTTTTCCACTATTGACCTGCTATTTTAGATTTTGGATTGTTGATTTTAGATTAAAACCCAAAATCTTGAATTGCCAAGTCAATTCTACTATCAGCAATCTGCAATTATTTGTCGATATTCCGCCTCGGTATATAAATCTGCTTGATCTTTAATTCGATCTATAAACAATATCCCATCAAGATGATCTAGTTCATGCTGAAAAATACGGGCGACAAAATCTGTTAATATTTCCTGTTTAGTTTCTCCTTCTTTGGTGGTGTATTCTACTGTAATTTCTCTATATCTGGGTACTAATCCTCTAGTATCAGGAACGCTTAAACATCCCTCCCAATCTTTGACGATTTCATCACTATGACTAAGAATACGTGGGTTAATCATTGCCGTTGGGGGCATTGTTGGCGCATGGGGATAGCG
The DNA here is from genome assembly GCA_051658085.1 of Waterburya sp. Lineage (GTDB taxonomy): Bacteria > Cyanobacteriota > Cyanobacteriia > Cyanobacteriales > Xenococcaceae > Waterburya. Next base: position 1,423 of record JBOFLX010000054.1, on the reverse strand, counting down.
ATCATTAGGATGGGAAGCAACAATAAACAGGCGATATGATTGAGAAATTTGCGGTGCAGCAATACCTACTCCTTTTTTTGCGATCGCTGTAGCTGTTAACGAGTCTATTAACTCTAAAATATCTTGGTCTATTGTAATTACTGCCTGGGCTTTATTTCTGAGAATTGGCTCTCCCAGTTGAGCAACTTTAGGGAGTTGATTCATCTTTAAATTTAAAAATTAGTATTATTAATTTATTTTATTTAAATATAATAATTCTGGAATCATCTTTCTTAATTTGTCAGTCAAGGAATCGAGTGTGTCTGCTTCCGTAACTAATCCAGGCACATCATCACTTTCTGCCACCCAGACTTTTGCTTCAGAGTCCCAAAAAGCTTCAATTTTATACAGATTTTGACTCATATAACCTCAAACAAAGAGCTAAAAAGACGTTAATTATAAATCTAGTTTATACTTCGCTTGCAGAATTTAATATTGTCATGTTTACTATAATAGAGAAAAGCCCTGAAACTACGATTATTAAATGTTTCAGAGCTAAATTAACTGATTAGTCTAGCTGTATGAGTTTGACGACAGATGCAGCTTAACTATCACATTCCAAAAGTTGGCTGTTCTCCTCCCCAGGTAAGCAGTCAATTTTTGTTTTTTCTGGTGTTAATAAAGGTTTTTCGCCTTCTAAAATCAAGAATTTGTCATTACCAAAATTAACCCTCAATTTAGTATTAGTATTTCTGGTTAGAGCGATCGCTGTAATTACCGTTACTGATAAAATAAGTGCGATCGCTATTAAACTGTTTTGGTCTAATGTCATTGAGAACTCCTTAATAGAAAATAGGTATTATGTTTTAATTATTCCCACACGATATTTTGCTACCTGTTTTATATCCTCCTACGAAGTTTTAAAGCCTTACTTTCTGGGCAGTCTAGGTTTGTGTAGCGGTTGAAAGTGATTTTTGATTTTTGCGATCGACTGTTCCCAAATAATTTCTATCAAAATAAACTTCCAAGTTTTTAACCAAACTATTAAATGAGTTTTCCAATTGAGTGGCTTATCTTCGTACCAGTCTTTTCGATATTCGATGAGATAACCTTGAAGTTCTTCATCTTTCAACAAACAAAGAATAATTGAGGGTAAGTTTTCTTTTTGTTGGAAACTTGTGAGACGTGTTAAAAAGTTATGACGTGCTAAAAAGTTATATAGTACAAATACGTTTTTTAGCAGATTAGTTTCATTGTTTTTTTTAAAAAAAGTGACCCGATCTTCATAAGAGTAGATGATAACGTACTAGATAAACCTTACAGTAACCCCAAAAAAAGTCAGCTAATTGATTATTTTTGGTCGGGTAAGCATAAGAAAAGTGTTAAAGGCATCAATTTAATTACTTTGTACTATACAGACGTAAGAGGTGTTTCTTATCCAATT
>JBOFLX010000053.1:0-17863 GCA_051658085.1 Waterburya sp. | reverse complement strand
ATCGCGGTGAACCAGTGCGGTCTTGGGGGTTTCCCCCATGAGCAACTGGTGAACCCAAAGGGTCTTGTTGGTTTCCACGGCAGTCGCTTTAACGGGGGACACCCCCGCAACGCGCTGCCTCAACAAAGAGCGAATGCCGAAACCCGAGTGGCTTATAGCTAACAGCTTTTATTAAATGACTAATCAACGGTTGACTCTTTCTCTGACTAATATTGTTTTGCTGCTAATACTGCCTTTGTTGTTAATTTTACTCTGGCAGTTAAGAAGTCTCATTCTGGTATTAATGATTGCTGTAGTCATCTCTGCTACCTTAGCTCCCGCCGTTAATGCCACCCAAAAACTCGGAATTCCACGTTTGTTAGCTGTTTTAAGCGTTTATGCAGGTTTAATTGCGACTTTAACAGGTTTTGGCTTAATTATTGGGCCTACTGTTGTACAACAAATTCAAATTTTAATTGGCAAATTACCCGCTTACTTAGAAACTTTGCAATTACTGTTATCAAATTTAGTTTTACGTTTTAATACGAGTGAAACTGGCACACCTGATATTATTAACCAACTTTTAGATGTACAAGGATTAACCTCATGGGCAATAAATTCCAGTCAACAGTTAGTTGTTCGTTCTTATAGCTTAACTAGAGGTATTATTGGCGGTGTTTTTAGTATTGTTTTAGCCCTATTGCTCTCCGCGTATATGCTGTCGGCTTCGAGACAACTGTTAGACGATATTATTATTCTATTCCCTCAACCTTGGAATCAACGTTTAGCAGCGCAAATTAAACCAGTCGGCACTAGAATGGGTGGTTATATCCAAGGTAGAATTTTGGTTTCGGGTATTTTAGGCATAGTCATTAGTATTAGTCTAAGATTTTTGGGTTTATCAGAGTTAGCCCTAGGTTTGGGAGTAATTGCGGGGTTTACTAACCTCATTCCTTTTTTTGGCCCTGTTTTGGGAGCAGTACCTGCTTTGATTGTTGCTATTTCTCAAGGAGAGCTTACTTTTATTTGGGTTTTGCTCTTATTTATAGTTGTGCAGAACTTAGAAACCTACGTGCTAGATCCGTTATTAGTTGGGAGTTCAGTTAAGGTTTCTCCCCTCTATCAGCTATTAGCAGTATTAGGTGGTACACAAGTATTGGGAATTATTGGTGCTTTGATTGTTCCTCCTTGGATAGCGGGAATGGGAGTTTTGCTAGAAAATCTCTATATCAAACCTAAATTAATAGCTGAAGGACATGGTGAAACAGTAACTAGTGAGCAGTGACCAGTGGACAAAAAGATTAATCAACAGTTAACAATCAACAATTGACAATTGACAATCAACCAGAACCGAAATTCAGGTAATCTAAAGACTAGAGAGTCGATTAGATTTATTTTTATAGATGATGGATATTAAAAACGGTTTTGTGGCGACAGTAGGAAATACGCCTTTAATTCGGATCAATAGTTTTAGTGACGAGACAGGTTGTGAAATCCTCGGTAAAGCTGAATTCCTTAATCCTGGCGGTTCTGTTAAAGATCGTGCAGCCCTGTATATTATCGAAGATGCTGAAAAAAAAGGACTCTTAAAACCTGGAGGGACAGTAGTTGAGGGTACAGCAGGAAATACAGGCATTGGTTTAGCACATATTTGCAATGCGAAAGGCTATAAATGTTTAGTTATTATTCCTGAAACTCAATCTCAAGAAAAAATTGATGCCTTAAAAACGTTAGGTGCAGAAGTCCGTCTTGTCCCTGCCGTACCTTACAAAAATCCTAACAACTATGTCAAGTTATCTGGGCGCATAGCAGCAGAAATGGATAATGCGATTTGGGCAAATCAATTTGAAAATCTTGCTAACCGTCAGGCACATTATGAAACTACAGCAGCAGAAATTTGGTCACAAACCGATGGTCAAGTTGATGGTTGGGTAGCAGCTACTGGTACAGGGGGAACTTATGCAGGAGTATCGATGTTTTTTAAGGAAAAGAATCCTGATATTCGTTGTGTAGTGGCTGATCCGATGGGTAGTGGTTTATATAGCTACGTTAAAACAGGAGAAATCAAACCTGAAGGCAGTTCCATAACCGAAGGCATAGGTAATAGCCGTATTACGGGCAACATGGAAGGTATGCCTATAGATGATGCAATTCAAATTAGCGATCGCGAATGTATTCGGGTAATTTATCAATTACTTCATCAAGACGGTTTATTTATGGGTGGATCTGTAGGTATTAACGTCGGGGCAGCCGTGGCTTTAGCAAAAGAAATGGGCCCTGGTCATACAATTGTGACAGTTCTTTGTGATGGTGGCTCGCGCTATCAGTCACGTTTATATAATCAGGAATGGTTAGCTTCAAAAGGTTTATTAGCCTGAATTTGAGTTAGGCAGAAGCAAGAGGAGTCAATTATTTGCTTAATATTTTGGCAAAGATAAAATTTTCTCTGTCTTATTTTCGTAAAAACTTTTACCGTAGTTATATATTTTGTAATCAAGCTGGTTTATTTCCTTAAATTCAGAAATGAACTCATCAGATAGTTTAATATTTTTACGTGATGACTCATTATAAATTTTCAATAGGATCTCGTAAAAACGTAAATAGTTTATAACCATTAGCTTTCCAATTGGAATATCTCTGGTGTAAAAAAGACTTTTCTAAATGATAATGACCTACTATTAGCTGATAAGGCTTTAGAGCATTTTAAAATCTCGTTAACTAATCTAAAATATAGAATTTTAAATTTCAGAGAGTATTTCGCCAATTTATTCGTCGTAATATTTGCAGGTTGTTTATCTGGTTTGAATAGAGATAATTTTGATTTCTGCTGATTCTGGATTTTGTAAATACTAATTTGTTTGGTCGAACTTAAAGCTTATTCTTGGATTTCTAATTGAACAAATAAATCTATTGCATCAGGAAAAATTTGCTTTTCTACGAAACGATAATTAATGTTTTCTATTTTATCTAAAATCGATTTAAGATCAGTTTTTTGGAAAAATGTTGAGTGTCCAAGTTGCTGATAATTAGCATAATTTGCCGAAGCTAGATCTACTTGGCTAATTAGATTAAATAACACTTGACCCGAACTAAGCTGAATCATTTTTTTGATAAAATATTCTACAAATTCAGTGTAATTTTGTACTCGCGATACTAAAGCTCCCAAGGCTACAACTAAATCAAAAGATTGTAAAGGTAAAAATTGTTCGGAAATAAAATTTATCTGTTGGAATTCATATTCTGGATAGTTAGATTGCGCTAAATCTAAAAATTCTTCGACTAAATCGAGTCCCAAATAACGTTTAATTTTAATTTCAGGATAGGTTTTGGTCAGAAAAGGTAATAATTCTCCTTTACCACAACCAATATCCAAAATAGAAACTTCTGAATTGAGAGAGACGGTTTCAAACAGTAATGAGGGAAATAAAAAGTTTTTTGCTTCAGTTCGTTCTCCCAAACTTTTGGCGGAATTTAGACCGTCACTAGCAATTTTTTGCTGGTAGCGAGAACGGATAAGCAACCCGTCTTGTGACCAAATTTTGATTAAGTCAGATTTTGTTGTCATCATCCTTATGCTGAAATCTACAATTTAGTTAACTTAATTCTTCTTGCAGCATATTTTGATAAATCTGAGGTAAATCACCACTCATAGAGTTAGTTTCAATTCCGTACCCCAAACTTGTCCAAGTACCAGAAAGTAATTTTAAAACTTCGTTTATTTCTCCCTGGCGTAATAATTGTGGAATATTTGTTCCCCAGACACTAGAGTCGCTTAACCAATCATGAACTACGACATCTTGATATTCTGCTTCAAAACTATAGCTTTTCCACCACCAAAACCCAGAAGGATCAGGATGATATCTTTCCGCTTGGCTATCCCAGGTAAAACCAAGCATTTGATAACGTCCAGCAGCAGTACTGCATTGCCCTACATTGGGCCCCGTCGCAATTGGGACACAAACTTGAGGATGCTGACTGAGATCCTCGGTATATTCACCACCATAGATCACGTTATAAGGGCGTGTAACATTAGCTTCGCTGGCAGTAATAGTTCGCATCAAAGCTCTAATATAAGGATCACCACCCTCCATTACTAAAGGCTGAGTACGCTCAAGACTAGGAACAGTATCAATTGTTGAAGATAGATTTGATTGTTGATTATCCCAAGGGGTTGCGAGTTGGGCTAAGAATTCCCATGAACTTTGGAGATAGAAGTGAGTTTGTAGTTTATTAATATATCTTCCTAGATGCAACAAGATTAGGAGAAGACAACCGAAATAGAGAAATTTACTAGCTTTATTAATTTGTTGCATTTGTATTAGAAGTCTTGAACCAAATTAATTATCAATTTTCAATTATCCATTATCTATTGAGCAAATAATTGATTAAATAATTGAATTTTAATAATAATGATTCAAAAAAAATTAAGTAACTTGACTGAATAGTTGTTCCCAGGTTTGGCTTTCGGCTTCTGGATTAGTGACTATCTCGACAATTTTCGATTTTGCTGCTGGCTGAAACAGAGCTTCGATACATACTTGAGCAACTTTAGGACGAGGAATACTACCTTCAAACAAGGTATCAGCCTTAGACATTACAATTGACTCAGAATTATCGTCATTTTTTAGTCCTCCAGGTCTAACAACAGTGTAGGTTAAACCGCTAGCTTGCAGGTAGGCTTCTGCTTGTTTTTTCCAATATAAGACTAGCCAAAATAAATTTAGAGGATGAAAAAACTTGGAGACACACAAAGAGGAAACCAAAACAAAATGTTCTATACCTTTCGCTTTAGCTGCGTCTACTAAATTTTTAGTACCTTGATAATCAACTTGATAAGGAACAGTAGGATTTAAACTAGGGGTAGCACCAGTGGCACAAATTAAAACGCTACAATCAGCAAGAGCAGTTTCTAAGGTAGCTGGTTTTAAGACATCTCCTACTACTAATTCTGCTGTATTTGGGAGTATAGCTTGAGCTGACTCGCGGTTTCTGACTAATGCTTTGACAGAAATGTCTTTCTCAACCAATTGTCTTACTATTTGTCTGCCAGTTTGCCCTGTAGCTCCTGCAACTAATATTCGCATAGAAATCTAAATCACACCTATGTTAGAAAAAAAGTGTTTTGCTAATAATTAACACCTTTATTGTAATTATCTTAACAGTAGGGAGAAGTTCTAAAGCGGTACTTTAAAAATTTATGCAGTCTAAATATATCAATCACTCAAAAAATACATTTTTAGAAATTTCTACACCTGATTCTATGCAGCTTACTTATACTCAATCTGTTGAACAACAAAAAACTTTTGTCTTTGAAGTTAACTTTACTGGACAAATGGAAATGTATAGCGACGCAGATACAGTAGCTGAGTATTTAAATGCCCATGAGGGGTGGTTTTGTCGTTGCGCTCAACCCATGAAAGTTGAACCATTAGGAGATAATGGTTATGTTTTAACTGTTGGTAAATATGGCTCTTTTGGTTATGAAGTCGAGCCAAAAATTGGTGTAGTTTTAATGCCACCTGTAGGTAGAGTTTATCATATGCATACTATTCCTATTCCTAATTATGAAGCTTCAGGATATGAGGTCAATTATCAGGCATCTATGGAATTAACCCAGATAAATTTAGATACTCCAGAAACAGTAAAAAACGGCTTGTTTGCTAAAAGACAAACTATTCCTCAATGTATTACTCAGGTTGATTGGACATTAGATTTAGCAGTTAAAGTAGAGTTTCCCCAATTTATTTATAAATTATCATCTTCTTTAATTCAAACTACAGGCGATCGCTTGTTGGCTCAAATAGTCCGTCAAATTTCACCCCGTCTTACCTATAAAGTACAGCAAGATTTCCATACTAGTCATAATCTGCCAATGCCACCGAAAAGTGTTAGACAACTAAATCAAGTGATTTAGTAAATGATTGAAAATTGGTAATTGGGATTGAAAACGCAGCAAAATTTAATGTTGGGTGAGAGGAATGCACCATAATTTTTTCTCTTCTTCCCAGTCACTAGACCCTTTTATATATTTGGCGTGTCTTACCCTTCATCTCAGGTGGAAACAACTTGCGATCAGAAAGTCGATCACGATCTAGGGCATTAATTAAGTATTCACCTGTCTCTTGCTGCTCTTTAATATCCTCATCATCAATCCAAGACTGAAGAAGATTAACTAGTTCTGTTCGCTTTTGTTTTAAGAGAATAGAGTCTGCTAAAATTTGCAAGGTTAACATTTCGATTGAAAGTCCTTGCTGATTTGCTTTCTGTAAAAGATACTGCTCTAGTTCTGGTGGCAAGTTAAGAGTTATCGTCATAAGTTTTTTTTAAATACACTTTTATGATTAGTTTATGGTTAATCGCGGAAAGATTGTAAAATAATTTCGTAACGGCTTTTAACCATACCTCTGTCGTTCCAAGGTGAATACCAATGGGTTTCTTGAATAACACTTTTAGTTAGTGACCAATTAAACTTAACCACACTGAGATTATTTTTTCCAACTACCTCTGAACCTTCTTGTAGCCAACGATTACGCCACACCCAAGCAACGAGAAGCTTAATTAATTTACGCCAGATATTTAATTTTTGCCCAGTTATTCTCGGCGGTATTTTCCAAGGCAGAGATTGAGCAGGTTGTCGTCTACACCATTCAATGTGATATTGCCAATCTGGAAGCGGATATTGCTGTTTTAAGCGTCTTATTCCCCACCATCGAGGCTGAGGTAATTTGATTGCGTTGGGGGAATTATGCCAGCCTATCCAGCGTTCAGTTGTCTCTGGGAGCAATGATTTTAGCTTGGTCTGAATGATTCGAGTTGCTAGTTCTGAGTTTTTAATCGCGCTGGAAGTTAGCTGAACTATGGTTGAGCTTTGAGCAGAATCTTGTTCCCAATGTACTAGACGGACTGCACAACTGTAGTGAATATCTCCTGAAAGAATAATTACTTGTTCTCGTTGCTGACAGAGATGATGTAATAGGGTTACAAAAGCCTCTTGGTGAAAATTCCAAGAATCTCCGACATCACTGCTAAAAACTCGATGACGCTTTAACTCATATTGCTGAATACGATCAATAATACCTAAGGTAACTAGGTTAGTTGGTAGTACCACGATGGTTGCTTCAATATCAGCAGGTTGATTTTCTAGTGGGATTTGTAGTTGCTGTTGAAAAGCAGAGGGAGATAGTAACATTGGTGGTGCCAGTTTTTTATCTCTTTCCTGGGGATAACCACGCCAAGTACGTGTATCAATAACAATAACTTCGTGCTTAGTACCATAGACAGTGTAATACCAAGGAATAGACTCTGGCTCTCGCGCCAAGATCATCACATCTTGGTCTGGTTGTAGTTGAGGTAAGCCTGTGGTGGGATTGTTGTTGGGAATTCCCAAGTAGCGATCGCAGTTTGCTTTGGCAGTTAGATCTTCTCCCTGTGATTGCAGCCAACGAGAAGCCAATTGTAGTAATTTGTTTCCCCCTGTCCCTGGTGAAAAACGCTGTGGAGTATTGCCCCAAGCTTGGAAGATAGCATAAGCGAGTAAACCATTTTGAATAATTCTTTTTCCTAGAGGCTTACTTAAAACGCGATCGCACCATTCGCGGTTAAGATACCAATCATCACTAATATCATGATCATCGCAGATGGTATATACAGGTACATTAGCTAATGCTCTTCTGACCGCAGTTAAGTCTTGAAAAAAGTTGGCTATCTCTTGAATTTCTGATTTCCAGGTTTTTGACTGCTGAGTATTTTTGAACCAACTATGATCAACAAAAAAATTATTGGGTATGAATATGGGAGACCAGCTTAATAAATAAACAGCAGCATATTCTCCAAAACTAAACAAATGACTTTTGGCTTTTTCTGCTTTCCCGTGTAGCATTGCCGTCAAGCCTCCTTCGATCCGAGCAAATTCTGTTCGTCTACCTGGAGTCAGTTCATCACTGGTAATTGTTCCTTGTTCACAGGGTAGGGTTTCTGACCAACCAAACAATAGCTGATTTACTCCTTGTGCTAACCACAATAGGGGATCGGCAACATCATCACCATAAATCTGATCTCCAGTTAAAAATAACTGATGGGGTCTTTGAGCAGCTACAGATGCTGCATCTTGAATTAAATTATCCAAACAAGATAAAGCATCCCTGCCACTACCATGAGGTTTACGACAAGAACCATGAACAATTTTTAATTGGTTTAAATCAGTTGGTGGTAAAGTAAAAGTCGGTAGCTGATGGGGAAAATAACTGAGGGTATTGAATTCTAGTTTTGGTTGCGATGTTGTTTCCAGGTCTTGGATAGAAGAATTTCTCTTGGGAACGACGGGATTATTAGCCTCAATTGCTCTAATTAAAGTAATCTGACCCTGTTCGTAAACAATGTCTAGATCGTAGGCGTAAATTTGGTCGGGTTGTAGTAAATTATTACCTACAGGTGTTGCTGTTACAGCTACGATATGCAGGTTTTTGCCTAAAGCAATTGTCTGTCGTTCCCCTGACAAAAGTATTTTACCTAGAATAGAACCTCGACCAGATTCGGTTGCGTGTATCTTCAGGGTTATTGTTCCAGGTTTTTGTAAAGCCAGCCATACAGTTACCTCATCTGCTTGAGTGTGACACAAAATAGGGCCAGCAAGAATTAAAGGTAATTGCTCTAGTGCGGGTATATATCGAATAGCAGAATCTAAATTAGACAAGAGAAACTCAGACTTATTAATAAAATAGCTTTAATGAAAAATCGATCCTATATCGCGATCGTAACAGAAATTAGCTAAAGAAACATTTCCTCGAAGGCTTTATTGAGACTTACTTCATAAGCTGTCAAGTATTTAATTTGTCTATTGAGGTTGACGAAGAGATTAGGTGACGGGGAGACTGGGAAAAGCTTTTATGGTTTGTTGCCTAATGGCATAATACACAATTTAAATACTCATAAGCTTAAACTTAAAAATGCCAGACATTATATTTTTACTAAATATTAGTTAATATTATTTTATTGTTTTAAGTATCAATTTAAGTGCATCAATAGCTTAATTGATACTTAATAGCTCCTCAATAACTAATAAAATATGAATCGAAATTCCAACAATAATAAAGATAATTTTTTGTATCCGCGAGCTAATTATCATGGTGATTTCTCACCTCAAAATTTAGCTTTCAATGCTAATTTACAAGAGTTTGCCCAGCAAGTTGCATATATCTGTGCTTTAGAAACTAATGGAAAAATGCCTCCAGTGGAAGCTTATAAACGCATTAAAAAATTATGGCGACAATTAAAGACTTCTAAAAAACAATTATTAGATATAGATATGCAAGCTGACGAATAAATATTAGACCTCTGGGCATAAGTTATATAGATTCTAATTAACTGAAATTAAAAGTCAAAAGTATCAATGGGGATTTAAACTCTAAGCAATCACAATTTAAAGAGTTATTTAAAAAAACTTAACTTTTGGCAATTAGGCTAGCACCTGTATAGAAGGAGCTAGTTATGTTTTTGATTAAAATTATTTTTGTTGCTTGGTTGTTGCTGCTAGTTGGAGATTTCTTATCTACCTTTTTGTATCATGTTCCAGAACACGTTTTTGGTAAATTTCATGCCTTAGTGCATCACGGTAAAAACCGTAGTTTTATTCATTATGCGGTATTGAGTAAAAATCCTTGGGTAGTTTTAGATGGTTTTTTGGGAGCTTTACCCTACTTTATTTTTATACCTTTTGGCTGGCAAATATCACCAATAGGAACATTAGTCGGACTAATTTTAGGAGAATTGCACGTAATTTGGCGACACGTTTCAATTATTAATTGGCAAACTCCGAGAGCGATCGCTTTGGGATGTAAATTATTGTTTATCACTACTCCCGAAAGACATTGGGAGCATCATCAAAATGTTAATTTAGCCTACGGAGATATTTTTACTTTTTACCATGTACCTGCGATCGCTTGGATGCAATTTTTGCTGAAAATTAAAAAAAAAATATCAAAAATCTCCTAACATATCCAAAGCTTAACCCTTTTGTCATCATCTGTTTACTTTAATTACTTAAATTAAAAGTTAAGATGGTTTCATTGCAAAAATAACCCACGAAATTATGCTACTGAGTCAAATACAAAACTCTCAATTAGGTATAGGTATACGAGAAGGTGAATTACCTTTACAACAATATGAGCGAGGAGACGAAATTACAGTTTTAGATTCAGGGATCTGGCAGATTTATCGAGGTGTAGTGCAGTTAAGCCGAGTTCAACAGGATGGAACAGAAATAATCTTGGGGTGGGTAACTGCCAATGGTACTTTTGATAATAGCTTGGATGATTCGCCTGTCCCTTATCGTGCTGTAGCTTTAACTGATGTTTATGCTAGACGCTACTCAACAAAAGAGATCATGCAAAATCCTTTGTTAGCAAGACAGTTAATAACTCAATTGAGCGATCGCCTTTTACAATCAGAACGGTTATTAGAAATTATTGCTGTTAAACGTGTTGAAGAACGTTTTAGACGTTTATTATTAATGCTGAAGCAAGAAATTGGGCAACCTGTGAGTGATGGAATTCGTCTACAGGCACGTTTTACACACCAGCACTTAGCAGAAGCAATTTGCACAACCAGAGTAACAATTACTCGAATTTTAGGAGATTGGCGCAATGCAAACTTGGTTTATTTTGATAGCGATCGACATTTAGTAATTAGAGATATTTAGCAACACTATGAGTAGGTAATAGGTAATAGGTAAGTAAGTGAGGGTAAATAATTTGCCCTTTTTTTGGTTAAATTGAAGAGATAATTATCAATTATCCATTATTAATTCATGAAAGTTGCTTATCGCTTAATTTTATTATTAAATCTTATCTTGATGGTGACGTTAGGCTCTTGGACTCTATGTTTACCAGCAAATGCTCTGTTAAGACAACATCATGAAACTCCCAATGTTTTACATTATCATGCTCAAGATTCTTTAAAAGATCGCGATGGTAATACTTGGCAAGTATTATTATTTTCTGAGAATTACGATTCCAAAACTAACTACTATTTGCGTCTGGTAGGATTTCCTGGTGTTAATACTTTTCTTCATCCCCAATCATTAGAAATTCTTACTGCCCAAGGGCAAATATTAACTGCTACAGATGTTTTCCAACAGTCTGCACCTGCACCTAATGTTGGTCAATATAATTTTACGCCCATCATCTCGCAACTGACTAACCAAAATAATTTAAAGCTAGCTATTCCTTTATTAGCCAATCGTGAATTATCTTTAAAAATTCCTCATGAAATGGTGAAAGAATGGCAATTACTTACCCAAGAAATCGAACCAAAGCAATAATCAAATAAATGTTGCTGATTTCAAGAATCTTGTTATTTTAGAATGGCGATCGGGAATTATAAGTCTGTATTCCGTAGAACATTATTGCAATAGTGATTTTAAATTAATGAATGGGGAAGAGTTATTATCGCTCTATCAACAAGGAAACAAAGACTTTAGCCGTGCCAATCTTAGTCAATTACAGCTTATGCAGGTTGACTTAATCAATATCGACTTGAGTCGAACTGAGTTAGACTGGGCAAATTTGAGTGGCACAAATCTTACGGGAGCAAATTTAAGTCGTGCTAATTTAATTAATGCTCGCCTAATTAAAACTAATTTAGCTGGAGCAAACCTCAAAAGTGCTGATCTGGCTGATGCTGATTTAAGTTGGGCTAATTTAGAAAGGGCTTCTTTAATTCGAGTTGATTTAAGTAACGCTAATCTTAGTCAGTCTTTTTTTCGAGAGGCTAATCTGGCTGATGCTGATTTAAGTAATGCTAATTTAACAAGAGCCAATTTAGCTGGAGCTAATCTTAGTCGAGCTAATCTTTCAGGGGCAGATTTGACGGGGATAGATTTGAGTGGTGCAGATTTTAGTCGTGCAGACTTGAGTGAGGCTAATTTAAGTAATGCTAACTTGAGCTATGCAAATTTTAATCGGGCGGATTTAAGCGGTAGTAACCTACGGCAATCAAATCTGGAACAAGCAACCTTACAGGGGGCTAATTTACGCTCTGCAAATTTACGCTCTGCCATACTTTCAGGAGCGATTTTAAAAGATACGGATCGCAGTAATAGTAGTTTAGCTACTATATCTCAATTAAGTCTAACCAACTTAGAACAGCAAAATAAAATAGATTTATGTTCTGCCAATCTCCAGGGTGCAAATTTACAAGCAGTTAATCTCCAAAATGCTAACTTTAGATTTGCCTTATTATTTAAAACCAATTTAGAAAAAGCTATCTTGGAAAACGCTAGTTTAATAGATGTATATTTGAGAGGTGCTAATCTACGGGGAGCTAATCTAAAAAATAGCATTTTAAGTAGTATTAATTGGAAAGGGACAGTAATGCCAGATGGGACAACTCATCCCTAGTATCGCTAAGGGTCAGTCAAAACTGATTTTTTAACAGCGCAACTTACAATTCACACTGCATGATTACTCGCTCTGATATTGGTAATCCAGCTTCAAACTCTTTAAGTCTAATATGCTGAAAACCAGGAGTGAGTTTGGACTCATCGAGAATCCGAAACCCTAATTTGGCATAAAACGGTGCATTCCAAGGAATATCCCGAAAGGTGGATAAAGACACGATACGATAGCCATGATATTTTGCCCAAACACAAACTATACTAATCAGCTTAGAGCCAATTCCCTTTCGTCCGTGAGATGGCTCAACATCGATTTGTTGCAAATAAAGTGTATCATCTACCTCATTGGCGATCGCATATCCCACAACTGTCTCATCTCGCTCCACGGCAACCCACACCTGCCCTGCTTGAAACCGTTGCTGTACAAACTCTAGTGGCAGTGGCTGAGAATTAACCAAAAAAGAATAGGGTGTATTTTGAAATAAAACTGATGCTGACCGCTCAATGGCAGCAAGTTGGGTTAAATCTTCTGCACGAGCGGAGCGGATTTTGTAATCTTCTCTCTGTGAATAGTTTGTCATGTCGAACCCGATTCCTTGTCGGTCGAACATTTCATTGGGTTGAAATCCTATTGTTTCGTATTTGCGATCGCGTTATTGTGAGAGCTATGAGTGACCCCACACTCTTACTCACGGAAATGAATTCGCTATGACTTCATGAAATCAATGCTAGCGTCTTGGTAAGGCAGCTTATCTGGTTGCTCCAGACCGATTCAGTAGGCGGTGGAAATCTTCACGCCAGCTATCAAATTCTGTGATGAAGTTGTAGCCACACACAGTCTCAAGCGATCGCTCTGAAATAATCTCTAGTATCCGTGCTGCGCGATCGCGTGTCTCTTTTTGTGGCCCAAAAGGATTGAGTCGCATTTTAGCTCCTGGAGGGAATGCGTAGTCACAAATAAACAATACCTTGTCATAGATATACATCGTGAACCCTGGTGAATGTCCACCAATATAGAATGCTTCAATACCATGCTCGGTGAAGTCACCGTCAAATGGTTGATCGACGGGAAATGGTTTAGCAATTGGAATCTCGGTATCAAGAGCGTGCAGATAGACTTTTGCATTCCATAACTCACGATACTGGTTGGATGCACCTAAGAAATCCTTATGGGTGAAGTAGATCGCTTTGACTGGCTCCAAGTCTCGATTGAATGCGGATGGACAATCAATCCAGACAGCAGCATCATCGGTTTCAATGCGATAAGCAGCGTGTTCAAAACCAAGACGAGGTACAGATAGCAACTGCGTCACATAATCATTTACGCGGTGCGGTGTGACGCGATAAGTCTTCTCTGCTTCATCCCAAGGGACAAATTTATCATGGCTTACTCCGCAGAATGGACAGATGTCAGGCATCTCATCAATCATGTTATAGCCACAAGTGGTGCAAACCCACTGCTTATGGTCTGCTGAAATGGGGCGATCGCTCGCTGGATAATAGATTATAGAATTTTCATCTGTAAAGTGTTGTCTGTTCATGGCTTAAACTCCTGTTGAAGTTGCTCTTTAAAGTTCGTTGCGTTTGCTCATCTGAAATTTAATTTGTTGTTGCTATTTCAGTATGCAAAAGTTGGAGAATCCGCGTCTTGCAAATTCTTGTACTTTTGAGCAGATTCTTACTGACTTTTGATAAATACTTGAGGACTAGTGCCAACCAGGCGTTTGAAGTGATGGCTAAAATGGCTTTGATGGGTAAAGCCAAGGCTATAAGCAATTTCTGCGATACTCAATTTTCTCCGCAGCAACAACTGTTTGGCGCGATCAATTCGACAGTGAATCACATACTGATGGGGTGATTGTCCAGTAGATTGTTTGAACAGCCGAGAGAAATAACTGGGACTGATTTGAGCGATCGCAGCCAATGTTTCTAGCTTTAAATCCTGATCCAGATGCTCGTGGATATAATCCACAACTTGCTGCAATGTGCGTCTGGGCAAACCACCAACGATTGGAGGCAGCGAATATTTTTGAACCGAATAATATCGTAACAGATGCGCCATTAATGCTGTAATCATGGCATCGACATACAATCGACCTCCAACTCCACCCGATTCTAATTCTGTTTTGAGAGTTAATCCAATGCTATATATCAAGGGATCGGAAGGATTAATGATGGGAAGCAATTCTACATAGTTGACATCGTTTGTATGGGCGATTTGGTGTGCTAATAAATTGGGTTCAAATGCCAGCACCATAAACTGATGCTCTGTCTCCCAATATGCCCAGGTTCGAGTATTGGCAGGTAATACTCTCAGCGTCCCCTGGCTCATCGGATACAACTGGTTTTGTCCTTCAAAAGTTTCAAAGATGGGCGATCGCGAGGTGCGATCGTGAATGATCAGGCGATGCTGCGGACAGCAATGTTCCACCATTTTAGGGGGTGGCTGGCGGTAATATTGCAAGTAAAGTCCACCCCAATCGGTTGAATCGTTGGACAGGAGTGCTTTGTTTGGGTAAAGCATTGAAAGATTGTCGTTTTTAGTTATGTCGACCTTCAAAGCTTCTTTTGTCACCATAACTTACAACCTCCCTGTCTAGTTAAGTTGTGTTTGCTTAACGTAGTCGTAATGACTTTATATTAGCGCAACCTTAAGGATCTCGAGTAAAGTTTGATAAAGGTGGTTTTGCCATTTAACTAATGCGCTTGAGCTTCTCTAGATTCAGCACCATATAATTAATTGGTCTAAAAACAAAAAATTGATAGATTATGAATAAAAAAAGTTTGGGTTTAGATAATCAGGTTTATGAATATTTGCTCTCAGTATCGCTACGGGAAGCCGAGGTTTTGACTAAACTACGACAGGAAACTGATCGCCATCCCATGAGTATCATGCAAATTTCTCCCGAACAAGGGCAGTTTATGGGATTGCTAGTTAAATTATTAAAAGCCAAGAAAACCCTGGATATTGGTGTATTTACAGGTTACAGTTCTCTGGTAGTAGCATTAGCATTACCTGAAGATGGCAAAGTTATCGCTTGCGATCGCGATCCTGAAGCTACAGCGATCGGCCGTCGTTATTGGCAGATAGCAGGAGTAGAACATAAAATTGATTTTCGTCTAGCACCAGCCTTAGAAACCTTAGATCAGTTAATCGCGGAAGGAGAAGCAGGTAGTTTTGATTTTGCCTTTATTGATGCCGATAAGCGTAATTACCCTAATTATTATGAACGAGCCTTAAGTTTATTACGTCCTGGTGGTGTAGTGGCGATCGATAATGTTTTATGGTCTGGAAGTGTTGCTGATCCTGAAGTTACAGATAATAGAACGATCGCTATTCGCGAATTTAATCAACAACTACATCAAGACTCCAGAGTCGAAATTAGTATGCTACCTCTTGCTGATGGTTTAACTTTGGCATTAAAACAGTAAACATTGACCAAAGTAGCAAGTAGTAATGAAGTAGGAAATAGGAAATAGAAAAAAAGGTAATAGGTAAATAGCTTATTCCCAGTCACCAATCCCCAGTCACCAATCCCCAGTCCCCAATCCCAAATCACCAATCACCAATCCCCAATTGTGTTTTTATCCAGACGAAAATTTTTTTTCTTGACAGGTCTTAGTGTTGGTAGTGTAGTTCTAGCTGCGCCACTGAAGAATTTATATGCTAATTTAGCTCAAGGAAAATTGGCTACTGCCGATAAAATTGGCTCTTTAATTCCCGATCCTCAAGGGATTTTAGATTTACCAGCAGGCTTTAAATATAAAATTCTTTCCCGTCGGGGAGCAACTATGGATGATGGTCATCTTGTGCCAAATAACCATGATGGGATGGCTGCATTTGCAGGACAAGATGGTCAAACAATTTTAGTCAGAAATCATGAAGTTAGTCCATTACAAGCAGTGAATAACCTAGCTGCTGATCTTCCTCAGTATGATCGTAACTGTTCTGGGGGAACAACCACCTTAGTTGTAGATCGCGATCGCAATTTAGTTCAACATTATCTTTCTCTGGCTGGGACAAACCGCAATTGTGCAGGCGGTACAACTCCTTGGGGTTCTTGGATTAGCTGTGAAGAGGAAACATCTACTCCCTATCCACCTCCAGGCTACACACTCGAACAAGTTTTCCCCTATTGGGGTAAAGTAACGCAAAAACATGGTTATAACTTTGAAGTCGCTGCGATGGGAGGGTTAGCGACACCTAATCCTTTAATTGCAATGGGAAGATTTCGTCATGAAGCGATCGCCACTGATCCGAAAACGGGTTATATTTATCAAACTGAAGACCAAGTAGATAGCTGTATTTATCGTTTTTGTCCCCATAAACCAGGAAATCTCTCAGCAGGAGGTATTTTAGAGGCTTTAGTCATTAAGGATTTACCCAGAGTTGATACTGGTATTAATTTTCCTATCGGCAAACCCCATAAAGTTACTTGGGTCAAATTAGAAGATGTCGATCCTGAACACGATACTCTACGTTACGAAGCTCAAACTAAAAATGCAGCCATATTTCGACGAGGGGAAGGAATGTGCTATGCCAACCAAGAGTTATATTGGACGGCTACTAATGGTGGTGCAGCCCAAGTAGGTCAAATCTTTCGGTATAATCCAGCCAGACAAACCGTAGAACTTTTTGTCGAATCTCCTGGTCACGGTATACTAGACTATCCTGATAATCTTACTTTAGCTCCTTTTGGTGATTTAATTGTCTGTGAAGATGGGGCAGGAGAACAGTTTTTAATCGGTATTACCCTCCAGGGTAGATATTATAAATTTGCTCGCAATGCTTTGAATAATAGTGAATTTGCAGGAGTTTGTTTTTCTCCCGATGGTAAAACAATGTTTGTCAATATCTATAATCCAGGCATGACTTTAGCTGTTTGGGGAGATTGGTAATAACAGTTAGGACAGTTAGAGCAGTTAGGACAGTTAGAACAGTTGAAGACTGCGCTAACTAATATGTAGTAATTGACACTCCCACCTTTCCGCTACCGCACTTAAGGTGGGATTCTTTGGTTCAGCGATTCAACTTACCCTGACAGGCATTACTGCCAACCAGGATAGAGGTCGAATCTCCCCAAGCGTTTAGGTCTAATTCTTGAACGGGTCGCTCATGGGGGAAACCCCCAAGACCGCGCCCGTCCGCTATTTCATCAGACCAGCTTCCTCCATGCCCTGAAGTAGCTTTTTTGAGTATGTTTAATGAGGCTGCATAGTCTCTATCCAAAACTGGAATTCCACAATTACAGACATGAGTACGAGTAGAAAGAGATTTTTTTACTCTTTTGCCACAATTAGGACAATCAGATGTAGTGTAGTGCGGAGGTACAGCAATAGTTAATCTGCCATACTTTAGGCATTATGTAAAAATAACTTGAACAATTCCTGGAAAAGTTAGATGATGAGAACGTAACTAAATAAAAGTCTTAGATGTCCGAGTATCAGGTAATCGAAAAGATTCAAAACAAGTATGAAAAGTTATTGCCTTAT
>JBOFLX010000052.1:0-15542 GCA_051658085.1 Waterburya sp. | reverse complement strand
TGGGGGTTTTTATCGGTGGCGTGATTGTTTATCAGATCTTATATACAGATGTCACTAATCATTTAGCTGAGTATGCCACTTTAAAAGCGATGGGCTACCCTGATTGGTATCTGCTGAAAACAGTGTTGCAAGAAGCTTTATTGCTAGCTACTTTGGGTTTTATTCCAGGGTTAATTATTTCGATTGGTTTGTATGATGTAACTAAAGATGCTGCTCGTTTGCCAATGGCGACAAATTTAGAGCGAGTTGTATTTATTCTAGGTTTGACTGTATCAATGTGTTTTATTTCAGGCGCGATCGCTGTACGGAAGTTACGCTCTGCCGATCCTGCTGATATTTTCTAATAAGATTTACGCTCCTTGTAAAAACTTTAAAACAAGTGGATTAAATTTCTCTGGATATTCAACGTGCGCCCAATGTCCACAGTTGTCAAATATTTGTAATTGTGAGTCAGGAATTTGCTCGTTAGCAACATGAGCATGAGCAACGGGAAACATTGTATCTCCTCTACCCCAGATTATTAATGTTTGAGATTGAATGCGATCAAGATTGTTTAAAATCGGCTCTGTTACTTCACTCCGTACACCCCAGATGTCTACATTGCTCGTTAAAAGTGAAATAAACGCTTCTTGACGACTAGGAAGCTTAAACAGTTCACAACTCAAATCAATCCATTGTTCTGGAACAGATTTAGCATCGTAAACATTCCCTTGAAGCATTAATCTTGCACCTAAACGGCTGGGACGAGAGAAACCGAATAAGGATGGCATAGCTGCCAATAAGCGATGTATTAGCATAATTTCTTGTCCTAATCCCAGACTGGATATCAAAACTAACTTTTCGACTCTTTCTGGTAAATCTAGAGCCAGTTTAAGCGAAATTGCACCTCCCATTGAATTACCAATTAGACTAGCTTTCTGAATACCTAAGACATCCAAAAAGTCTTTGAAAAACTGTAATTGATAATCTAAAGAGTACTCAGCTAGAGGCTTATCTGATAAACCTGTCCCCACCATATCAAATGCCACAACTTGATGATGTTGAGCCAGAAATTGTATATTTTTCTCCCAAATTTCAATCGCCCCACCAGCACCATGTAGCAAAATAACATAACTACCTTTTGTTCCAGCACTCCAGTAGCGAGTATTAATTGAACCTACTTTAATGTATTGATCTGGCAGTAATTTAGTTGTCATACAATGTCTCGTTTTATTTCTTAGGGAGACTATTTAATATTAAAATTAAATAAGTTAACTTGACAGTTCTTATGACCACTTCTTCTCAACCAAGTACAAACGAAATGAAATATGGGGAAAGAGCGATCGCCGAAGGAAAACTAATTACCTTCCCTAACCCCAGAATTGGTCGTAAATACGACATTAATATTACTTTGCCTGAATTCACCTGTAAGTGTCCTTTTTCTGGCTATCCCGATTTTGCGACTATTTATCTTACCTATTCTCCCGATCAGACAGTGGTAGAACTTAAAGCCTTAAAATTGTACATTAACAGCTATCGCGATCGCTATATTCCTCACGAAGAAGTAGTCAATCAGATCTTAGATGATTTTGTGGCTGCTTGTGATCCTCTAGAGGCAACTGTGAAGGGTGATTTTACTCCTAGAGGTAATGTGCATACAGTAATTGAAGTCCATCATCAAAAAGCTGTAAGTTGAGATTTATAACCTCAGAAAATCGATTACAATACAAAAGTAAAGATTTATTAATAAAGCTAGACAGTAAAACAAAATTATGAAAAGCGAAGAAATTAAACCTAGTGTTACTCCTAATTTAGAAGAGCCAAAGTTTGGCTTTAACTCCTATTCAGAACGTTTAAATGCTCGTGCAGCCATGATTGGTTTCAGTGCGATTTTAATCATTGAATACTTTACAGGCAAGGGATTATTATCTTGGCTTGGTTTACAATAAGCTAGAGCAATGACGAGGGATGAAGAATCAATAAATTGATTTTAAATTGCATCCCTTTTTGATTAAATCTTAAATGGCGCGGTTAAGCGAATGAGCGAAGCAGTTATCCAAACTAGCCTAAAAAACGATACTACAGTCTTAATATCTCCTGATTTACCTGCGTCGTCTCTGTCTCAGTTCAAGTCTGCGCCAATTCAGTTAGGAATTATGGCTTCTGGAAGTGGAACTAACTTTGAAGCTGTGGCTAGAGCGATCGCTGACGGTCAACTGAATGCCGAGATTAAAGTTTTAATTTATAATAATCCCCACGCAAAAGTAAAAGAACGTGCCGAAAAATACAAGATTCCCACTGTCCTAATCGATCATCGGCAATATAAACAGCGAACCAGTCTCGACCAAGAAATTGTAGCAGTGTTAAAAGCTCATGGTGTTGATTGGGTGGTTATGGCAGGCTGGATGCGAATTGTTACCGAAGTTTTACTGGCAGGATACCCTAATCGTGTAATTAATATTCATCCCAGTTTATTACCTAGTTTTAAAGGAATTCGGGCGATTGAACAGGCATTAGCAGCTAAAGTTAAAATTACAGGCTGTACCGTACATTTAGTTAGTCTGGAAGTCGATAGCGGTGAAATTCTCATGCAAGCTGCCGTACCGATTTTAGCTGATGATACCCTAGAAACACTACACGCTAGAATTCAGGTGCAAGAGCATTATATATTACCTCAAGCGATCGCTCTAGCGGTTGGTCAGGATTTAGATAAAGTAGCAGATAGCAGATAGCAATTACCTAAATTTGGATAAATTTTTGAAATAAGCTTGATAATTACCAATTACTCCAGCCTAACTTGCCTTCAGCTAGTTTTTGCTTGTCAACTATTGCCTGATATTCTGCTGAACTTGCCCAACGATCTATTTCTCTGGCGCGAATTACGGGTACAGGATGAGTTAACTGTGCGGTTTGGGCTGTCTGAAGCATTTCTCCTAAGCCACCTGTGCCTAAAGAATCATAAGCCTTAGCTTGTTCGATAAAAGCATCTAGGTTTAACTGCGGTGCAAGAGTAGGTGATCCTCCTGCTAGTTTCATCAAGACGGACATGACTACTTTAGGATCTTGAATAGCTAAAAGCGCAGCGCGATCGCAACTAAATTCGGCACAACGTACCCATTGCAACATTTGCTCTTGTAAGGATTGAGCTAAAATTGTTCCCCAGGTTGGTAATAAATTGGCTGCTAACACCAAGACATTCGCCATCGTTAGATAAACCCCGTGTTCACATTTGAGATGACCTAATTCATGGGCAATTACCGCCTGAATTTCTTCGGGAGTAAGCATTTCAATTAGTGAGGTGTGTAAGACTACGAAAGGTTGTTTACCCTTCATGGCAAAAGTATAAGCATTGGGAGTCGGATTTTGTTGTACATATAATTGTGGTGGTTCTAAATCGAGTATTTCGCAAGCTTCAATTAACAGTTTATGCAGATCAGGTAACTGGTTTTTGCTGACTAAAACACTAGAAGCAATATTATTTAAATAAAAGAATTGTTCGGCAACTGAACCTAAAACACTACGGATAGCGATATCTATTCCTGGTACTTGTTTGATGGTATTGGTTGCTTGTAAATCTAAAGGGTGGCGAAAGCGATCGGCTTTTAAACCAATTAAGGCTTTTTTGGAGATGGTCATGGAGGAAAGTAAATTAGCTTATCTAATAGTTTAGTTTAGTTATTCTTTATCGATCTTAGTATTGTCAGGATATTTTTGCCTTAAATCAAAAAACTGCTTTATTTCTAATTTTAAAAAACTTTAGGCTATGATTGCGGAATAAATTTCTTTAATATTCAATTTCTATACATAGCTGAAAATTATTATGCAAGTCCTAATTGTAAATCCACCTCATTTATCAATAGGCAGTCGTATTCCCCGTGAACAATTACCGCCACTAGGACTTCTTTGCGTTGGGGGCCCTTTGTTGGATGCTGGACATCAGGTTACATTACTGGATGCTGAAATTGGGCCCTTGGCACACGATGAAATTGTTCGGCGAGTTGTAAATCAAAGTCCTGAAGTCCTTTTAATCGGTCATTCTGGCTCAACATCAGCCCATCCGATAGTAATAGAATTAACTCGTCGCTTCCGTGAAGAGTTACCAAATATGAAGATTATTTATGGTGGCGTTTTTCCGACCTATCATTTTCGTGACATACTTGCTCATGAACCACAGATTGACATAATTGTGCGTGGTGAGGGTGAAGCTACCGTATCCAGACTAATTTCTGCTATTGAAAGTAGTGAAGATCTTACTAACGTCGATGGTATTGCTTTTCGTCGTGACGGTGAAATCATCGAAACACCACCTGCGCCTATGATTGAAGATCTTGATGCTTATCGCGTTGGTTGGGAATTAATTAATCCGAAACGTTATAGTTATTACGGTGGTAAGCAAGCTGTGGTAATGCAGTTTTCTCGTGGATGCCCTCATTTATGCAACTATTGTGGTCAGCGTGGCTTTTGGGCGCGTTGGCGACATCGTGATCCCAAAAAGTTTGCTAAGGAAATTGCCTGGCTGCATCGTACTCACGGAGTAGAGTTGATTAATTTGGCGGACGAAAATCCGACAGTCAATAAAGCTATTTGGCGCGAACTTTGTGAGGCAATTATTGCAGAAAATATCAATATAACTATTATCGGCTCGACTCGTGCAGATGATATTGTTCGTGATGCAGATATTTTACACCTCTATCGTCAGGCTGGGGTTGAGAGATTTCTGATGGGGATGGAAAATACCGATGAGGCAACCCTTAAGAAAATTCGTAAAGGAGGAACAACCCAAAAAGACCGCGAAGCTATCCGCTTGTTACGACAGCATGGTATTCTCTCTTTGGCTACTTGGGTGACTGATTTTGAAGAAATTACCGATCGCGATTTTGTCCACTCTTTAAAACAGTTACTTTGGTACGATCCAGACCAAATTATGACCCTTTATGTAACTCCCCATCGCTGGACTGGATATTATCGCCTTGCAGCCGAACGAAAAGTTATTCAACTCGATCAACGGTTATGGGATTATAAACATCAAGTGCTAGCAACGGTAAATATGCCACCGTGGCGTATTTTTCTTTGGGTTAAGTTTATTGAACTTGTGTTGCAAGCTAGACCCAAAGCCTTATGGAGATCTTATTTTCAAAGCGATCGCGCTGCCCGACATGGTATGAATTGGTTTACTCGTATGGGAAGGCGCGTTTTATTACATGAATGGTGGAATTTTTTCTTTTGCGATCGCCGAGTTCAAGATGGCCCAACTCTAGAACAGTTTTGGGGTACTCCCCAAGATCATCAAGAGATTCCTTTGCGTATTAAATCTCAGGAAAAACTTGCAAATTCTTTTGTTGAATAGGATGTCAGTGGTTAAGTTATCAGGCATTTAATTTACTGATTGAGAAAAGGCAGAAGGCAGAAGGCAGAAGTCAAAAGTAAATTGTTTTGCGATTAACTTCAATCTAATCAAACCAATAACCTTGCGGTTTAACCGTAAGTAACTGTCTTAACTGTCCTAACTGCCCTAACTGCCCTAACTGCCCTAACTGTTTTAACTTCCTATTTCCTACTTAACCCTACCAAGAAATATTACTAAGTGTTAAAAAAAATGCCTTTTTCCCCCTATCTTGCCAGATTATAGGTACAACCATTAGTGTTGCAAATAGCATAGTTGTCAACTAGTATAAAATTACTATAAAAGCTGATAGCGTCTATAACCCATTCAATAATTGATAATTACCTTAACCTGAACTGACGTTACGTTAGACTTAATAGTTAATGGTTCATATAAAGCGCATCGAACTGTCTCACTTTAAATCTTTTGGGGGTACGACAAAAGTTCCCATACTACCTGGTTTTACCGTGGTTTCGGGGCCTAATGGTTCAGGAAAATCAAATATTTTGGATGCGCTGCTATTTTGTCTAGGTTTAGCAAGTTCTAAGGGGATGCGTGCCGATCGCTTGCCTGATTTGGTTAATAATAGGCATATTGGGAGTGGTAAAGCTGCGGAGACAATTGTCTCTGTTACTTTTGATTTGACAGATTTGGGTGATTTGTCGGACGTGGTGACAACGGTTACTGATATTAAGGATTTGATTGCTGTTGCTTCTTTGGCGGAATTACAAGAGGCAATGGGGGATAGTAATCAAGATAGTGTTAATGGTAACAGTAATGGTCATTTGGAATCTGAACCAGAAGAAGAAGTCAAGACAATAGATCAAGATGATAAAAAGATAATTGCGATCGCCAACGGAGATAGTTTGGAGTGGCAGGTAACACGCAGGTTGCGAGTCAATAAAAATGGTAATTATACTTCGACGTTTTATATTAATGGACAGGTAGCTACAGTCACAGAAGTCCATGAGTATTTAGAGAAGTTAAGAATTTATCCCGAAGGCTATAACGTGGTGTTGCAAGGGGACGTTACCAGCATTATTACGATGAATTCTCGTGAAAGAAGAGAAATTATCGATGAATTAGCAGGAGTAGCAGCTTTTGATCGCAAAATTCAGCAGACGCGCAAGACGCTAGATAAGGTACAAGAAAGGGAAGAAAAATGTCATATTATTGCTCAAGAGTTGATTGCTAATCGCGATCGCTTGGCAGCAGATCGGGTAAAAGCTGAGAAATATCGTAAGTTAAAAGAAAAGGTACAAGCGAAAAAAACTCTGGAAAAAGTTTTAGTATGGCGATCTCTAACTCAACAGCAGGAGGAGTTACAGGCAAAATTAACGGCTGGGGAAACTGAGGCGGTACAGTTAAGTGAGAGTATAGCCAAATTAGATACAGAGGTAAAAACATCTCGGCAACAATTAGAATTGCTGAATACCCAAGTAAAAGCCTTGGGGGAAGATGAACAGCTATCAGTCGCTTCCGATTTAGCTACTCAAAAAGCCAAACAACATCAACTACAGCAAAAGCAAGAAGAGTTAAATAATACCAAGCAGCAGCAACAACTAGCATTAGTACAAACACAACAAAATTTAGAACAGTATCAGCAGGAAATTGCCCAACTTGCTAAAGAGAAAAGCAAATTAGAAACTGAAACCATTCCCACACTTTCTCAGCAGGTGACAGCAGCGACAGAAACTCTGAATCAAAGTAAGGAAAATGCAAATGCGATCGCGGAAGCTTCGGAAGCTTGGGTACAAGAACAAGCCAGTCTTTCTCGTCAGGTATCCGCTATTCAAGAAACTCTTAATCCTCAACGTACTGAACAGGCTAGAATTAGCGAGAAATATAACCAGTTAGAGCATAATATCAAGGAACAAGCTCAGTCTTTAGAAACAGTCGAAACCGAGTTAAAAGACAAACAAACCGAATATGATTCCCTTGCTAGTCAGGTAGCTCAAGAACAAGCCCAAGTACAACAAATTGCCCAAAAACTAGCAGAATTAGAAAGCGATCGCTCTATCCAACAGGAAACCCAGCAACGGTTGTTAAAAGAGCAGCGAGACAAGCAACGAGAACTAGATAAATTAGAGGCTAAAAGTCAGGCACAACAAGAGGTACAGGGAACTTATGCTAGCAAAATTATCCTTAATTCCAATTTATCAGGGATAGAGGGATTAGTAGTACAACTAGGACAAGTCGAACCGCGTTATCGTTTGGCATTGGAAACGGCAGCAGGAGGTAGATTAGGTTGTATCGTCGTTGAGAATGATCTGGTAGCAGCCCAAGGCATTGAACTGTTAAAAAGAGAAAGAGGTGGTAGAGCCACTTTTTTACCTTTAAATAAGATCCAAGCTCCTCATATCGGTAATTCTGCCACCATGCGCTTTGGACGAGGGTTTATTGATCTGGCGGTTAATTTAGTTAGCTGTGAGCCTCGCTACGAGCAGATATTTGCTTATGTTTTTGGTAACACCATTGTCTTTGACAGTTTAGATAATGCTCGTTCTCAGTTAGGCAAACATCGTATTGTTACTTTAGAGGGAGAAATTCTAGAAGTTAGTGGGGCAATGACGGGAGGAAGTCAATCTAGTCGTTCTAGTCTGCACTTTGGGGAAATTACTAACCACGAGTCTAAACAAGTAGAAGAGTTAAAGGCTCGTTTGGCAGAAATAGGGCGCATCTTAACTAACTATGACCAAATAATAGCAGAACATTTGTTTCAGATCAAGAACTTATCAGAAGAATTAACCGAAGCAAAACAATTAGGTCGAGATAATAAAATCTTGGCAGAACAGTTAGAGAAAGAAATAAAACGCTTAACTGCGCAACGGGAACTATTAATTAATCAGCTACACAATAATCGTCAGGAACGAGAGACAATACAAGCTCGTTTAGCAATCTTAAACACCGAAATACCCGCACAAGAAACTCAATTACAGTCCTTACAACAACAACTACAAGTATTAGAATCATCCCATTCCCAAAGCGAATGGCAACAGGTACAGACAATAATTACGAGTCAAGAAGCACAGCTACAACAACAATCACAAAATTTAAGACAAGCAGAAACCCAACTATTAGATTTAACTAATAAATATCAACGTCTGATAGAAAAAATAACTGAAGCCGAACAATACATTACTGAATTAAACAATCAACAATCAACAATCAACAATCAACAATCAACAATCAGTGAACAACTAATAGAAATTACTCAAAAAATAACCGAATCAGAAGCAGCATTAGAACAACTATCAGCCAAACTAGGTGAAACCAAACAAGAACGCGATCGCGTTGAAAATAATCTCAATCAATTGCGCGATCGCTATCAAAAACAGGCTTGGCAATTAGAAAAACTTCAACAAAATCAACAAGAACGACAAGTTACTTTACAAACCCTACAACAGCAAATAACCGAACAAGAACAAGAACTTCCTGATCCGATTCCCGATATTCCACAATTAATTGATGAGGATGCTATAGAAGCAGGAGAAGCAATTACTTTCGCCAATCTTCAAGAGCAAGTAGAACAACTACAAAAACAAATTCGGAACGGTGAAAAACGTCTAGAAGCAATGGAACCTGTCAATATGTTGGCATTAGAAGAGTATGAAAAAACTGAAGCCAGATTACAGGAACTATCCCAAAAATTAGACACTATAGAAGCAGAAAGAACTGAATTATTACTACGAGTAGAAAAATTTACTACCTTACGTTTACGAGCTTTTAAAGAATCTTTTGATGCAGTTAATGAAAACTTCCAAAAAATCTATGCCGAACTTTCTGACGGTGATGGACATCTACAACTAGAAGACGAAACAGATCCCTTTAACGGCGGTTTAAATCTGGTTGCTCATCCCAAAGGTAAAGCAGTACAAAAACTAAGTTCCATGTCTGGAGGCGAAAAATCCTTAACCGCCCTGGGTTTTATTTTCTCACTACAAAAATATCGTCCTTCTCCCTTCTATGCCTTTGATGAAGTCGATATGTTCCTCGATGGTGCAAATGTTGAAAAGTTATCTCGTATGGTGAAGAAGCAGGCACAATCGGCACAGTTTATTGTTGTCAGTTTACGTCGCCCAATGATCGAAGCTTCGGAAAGAACTATCGGCGTTACTCAAGCTAGAGGCGCACATACTCAAGTTTTAGGGATTAAAATGAAGTAAATTTCATTTCTATTTTTATCAGATTAAAAAATCAGGCGATTACCTTTCAGGTACGCTTCGCGATCGCTTAAGAAGCTACCCAAAATCAAACCATTCATGTTCCATCACATTCCATCGAGATTTTGCAACTTGTTTCACTTTATCCCAAGAATTTTGATATGGCTGAGGGAGTAGTTTCTCTCATAATAGCGATCGCCTTAAAGAATAATGCTCAAATTACTCAGCAAAAGCATTCTATCTTATTTTTACTGTCAAAAATGTTTAAGTCCCGGACATTTCATGTCTCATATTATGCACTATTTACCATTACTTCTCAGCAACGCCCAATTTTCAATAGGGCATCTTGAGCAGCTTGACGAATATTGGGGTCGATAGTTTCGCTTACAAGTTTCGTGAGCGGTTCAATAGCTCCAATATCTTTAATTTCTCCTAATGCCCAGATTGCTATTTTTTGCACTTCTTGATGGCTGTCTTGTAAAAGATTTATTAGGTGAAGAGTAGCCCTACTATAGCAGTCCTAAATGATTCATGAAAAAGAACCGTAGAGCGAAAGTTTGGGAAAATCGAAAATTTGGTGTTCGGTAGCTAATTCAAATAGTCTTTTAGCGATCGCAAATGAAGAACAAATAGAATAAAATTCGCGTACAAAACGTTTTGCAGATAACCAAACATCTTCAATGGGGTTCTGTTCGGGGGCGTTAGGAGCAAAACGGATACAGGTGATTTGCCACAGGTGTGGTTCAAGCCCTTGATTAACTGAATGAAGGTAACTTTTTACTTCCTTGGAGCGATGATAACTTGCACCATCCCAAATTAAAGCAATACGACTTTGAGGATATTGTGACTGTAGATATTTTAGAAAAGCGATCGTGAACTGAGATTCTCCTTTTTCATAGGGTTGAACCAATAATTCATGAGTTTGTAAATCGATTGCCCCATAATAAGTCTGTTTTTCTCTCTCATTCGTAATCGGAACAGTAATTCTTTGTTTAGTTTTACCCCAAACGTATCCGCAAATATCGCCCCATAGTAAATGACATTCATCTTGAAAAAAGACTTTTAACTCCCCATTCAAGATTTCTTCTCGATGCGCCTCCAACCAGGCTTCAATTTCAGTTTTTTTTGACTGACCAAATCAGAATTTTTACGAGGGTTAGATTTTTGTGTTTTCTTCCAGCTAATTCCAGCTTCCGAGAATAAGCTATAGTAGCTTTGGAGACTAGCAAATTTTACACCATAGCTTACTTCAAGATCAGTTTTAAGCTCTGACAATTGCCAGTAATTTTTTTGTTTGAGCCAGTTAAGTACTGCTTGTTTTTGCTCCATAGTCAAATAACCATCAGAACCCTTATGTTTGAGTTTTAATGCTTTTATTCCCTCTCTCTCAAACTTTTGGTGGCAATTACTGATAAATCCTAACGAAACCCCCAATATATCTCTGACTTGATAGTAACTGTAATTTTGTTGAACCATTTTCACGGCTAATGCACGTTTTAGTTCTCTTGGATCTGGGTTACTCTGAATAAACTCTGTTAATGATTCCATCGATACAACGGGCGAACAAAGATCTCTGAAAATTATCCTGCTTAATTCCGTTTAGACTCTCTTTTTTCACAAATGATTTAGGATTGCTATAGATTAATTTCAGAGCCAATTTTATTGGATTGTGGATCTACTTATCTCTAGTTCTTATCATTTATGTGTTAAATTTAACACACCTTTTAAGTAATCAATCAGCTATGATCAAATTTATTTTGATTATGCTTAAACCTGCATACAATTGTCGCTCGTGATGATTGCTAGCAGATAACTTGAAAGTGTTAAACCATGAATAATTATGGTCTGATTGAGGAGTGTGAGAGTCTTGACCAAGTTATTTAAATTGAAGTTTTTTTTAGGCTTTTGTCTCAGCTTAATTTTCTTTATTGCGACTACTAGTATTTTCTTCAGCGCAAAAGCTAGTTTAGCTACAGAATCTTCACCCAATATTGTGTTTATTCTGACTGATGATTTAGATAACGCTGCCGTAGAATATATGCCCCATGTCAAGTCATTACTGGTAGATCAGGGGGTGAGTTTTAGTAATTATTTTGTGAATATTTCCCTTTGTTGTCCTTCTAGAACAACGATTTTACGAGGTCAATATGCTCATAACACAAAACTTTTTACTAATTATTATCCCGATGGCAGTTTTATTTATCTTTATAAACACGGTTTAGAAAAATCAACGATCGCGACTTGGCTACAGAAACAAAACTATCGCACTGCTTATATAGGCAAGTATTTAAATGGTTATCCCCGTCGAGCCCCCGACAACTATGTTCCGCTTGGTTGGGATGAATGGCATAGTCCTATCAATGATAGTGGTTATCTGGGATATAACTATACTCTCAACGAAAATGGCAAATTTGTAAGCTATGGTACTCGCCATAAAGATTATAATGACGATGTTTATACCAAAAAAGCTCAAGAATTTATCACTCAAGCAACCCAAGATAAACAGCCCTTTTTCCTTTATCTTTCCTATTTTGCACCTCATCAACCAGCAGTTGCAGCCCCTCGCCATCAAAATTTATTTAACCAAAAAACCGCTCCCCGTGTTCCTTCCTTTAATGAAACAGATGTACAAGACAAACCAGAATATATCCGTAATTTACCTCTTTTAAACCAAGAACAACAAAACGAAATAGATCAACGTTATCAAAGAAGATTGCGATCGCTTCAAGCTGTAGATGAGGGTATAGCCAGTTTAATTAAAACTCTGCAAGCTAATCATCAATTAGATAATACCTATATTATTTTTACTTCAGATAACGGCTATCATCTAGGTCAACATCGCTTACCTCCCAACAAAGAAACAGCTTATGAAGAAGATATCCACTTACCTCTTTATATTAGAGGCCCAGATATTATACCTGGTCAAATTATTGACCAAATTGTCGGTAATGTAGACTTAGCACCAACTTTTGCTGAATTAGCAGGGGTAAAAGTTCCTAAGTTTGTTGACGGTCGTTCTTTGGTAGGTTTATTTCGCCGTAATTTACCCTTACCGCTCTCTTGGCGACAAGTGTTTTTATTACAACATCGAGATGGCAAGCACCTAACTCCCCCAATTCCTGATTATCTTGGTCTGCGAACTACTAACTGTAGTTATGTAGAATACAAAAATGGTGAGCAAGAACTGTATAACCTGACTGAAGATCCCTATCAGTTACGCAACCTGTCTACAATTATTCAACCTAAAGTCATTAAAGAATATGCTCGACGCGTAATGCGTTTGCGTAATTGCCGAGGTAAAACTTGTCGTCAGCTAGATATAGAACCTCTGCCCAATTGTCAAATTTCACCGCTCCTTCCTTTAAACAATTAATATCAAACGTATAATTAACTAATAAATTAAACACCATAATTTGTTTACTGTCATCCATGCCAGCCCAAGTAGTTACGATACTGTCTGCTGACGAAATTCGCCGTACCATTAATCGGATGGCTTCCCAGATCGTTGAAAAATCAGGGGATTTATCAGAAACAATTTTATTAGGCATTCACACCAAAGGTGTTCCTCTAGCTTATTTAATAGCTAAACAGATTGGGGTATTAGAAAACACTTCTCTACCTGTTGGCGCGATCGATGTTACTTTTTATCGTGATGACCTAGATAAAATTCGTACTCGTATTCCTGCTCAAGCTAAAATTCCCTTCGATTTGACAGGTAAAACTGTGGTGTTGGTAGATGACGTAATCTACAAAGGTCGTACTATTCGTGCTGCCTTAAATGCTGTTACCGAATATGGTAGACCACAAATAATTAGATTGGCAGTATTAGTGGATAGAGGGCATCGTGAATTACCGATTCATCCTGATTTTATTGGTAAGAAGTTGCCCACCGCTTCCGAAGAACAAGTTAAGGTCTATCTTCATGACCTTGATGGCAGAGATGCAGTGGAGTTAATTAAATAATCTTGTAAACTTCAACTCAAATTCATTTAAAGATTTGATGAGTAATATTTAATCATAGTATGTACATCGGCTATAGTTGTGTTACATTACTAGAATTTTGTGCAAATTATTTTTATGACCTATAGCTTGAGAATTGCTGATTTGCCTGTTAGTGAACGTCCCCGTGAAAGGTTAATGACTGTAGGAGCAAAGAATCTTTCTGAGGCGGAGCTACTAGCTATTTTAATTAGTACAGGACAGACTAGAGGTAATTTATCAGCTATTGGTTTAGCTCAACACATATTACAAGATCTAGGGAAATATCAACGCGCTCCTTTAGATGTCTTACGGGATGTTCATCCCCGAGAATTAATGCGTATTCCTGGTATTGGGTTAGCTAAGGCTGCTACGATCATCGCTGCGGTGGAATTAGGTAAACGTACCTTTAAATTTCGACCCAATGAAAGAGTGGCGGTAGACAGTCCAGCTTCGGCAGCAGCAATTTTGAGCCAAGATTTAATGTGGCAGAATCAGGAGCGTTTTGCCGTCTTGATGCTAGATATCAAAAATTATTTAATAGCCACGAAAATTTTAACGATTGGCACTGCTACTGAAACTTTAGTTCACCCTCGCGAGATATTTCAGGAAACCATACGCCAGGGGGCAACTAGATTAATAATTGCTCATAACCATCCATCAGGCAATTTAGAACCATCACCAGAAGATCTTTATTTAACTGAACAATTATTACAAGGTGCGCAGTATCTAGATATACCCTTATTAGACCATTTGATTTTAGGGAATGGCGATCATCAAAGTCTGCGCCAACAAACAGATTTATGGCAAAGATATCCTCAAGATTAATTTAATTTTACTTTGGTTAAAATACAAATTAATTACTCACAAAATTAAATTTAAATTCTATTAAAACTCAACTAGAGATACTCATATGGTTACTGTAGCTCAAGCGCGTCCTAGCGATCGCGCTAAATTTATTAGAAACACTTATACTCATTTAGCAGGTGCGGTTGCTGCTTTTATTCTGGTAGAGTTTTTTTTATTCCAAACAGGCATTGCCGAAACTCTTTATAATTTTATTGCTGGTAGTCGATTTGCTTGGTTAGCTATTTTAGGTGGTTTTTCTTTACTGGGTTGGATGTCGAGAGGATTAGTTAGCAAAGCCGATGCTGTAGTGACTCAGTACGCAGGCTTAGGGCTTTATCCCTCTTTTATGACTATGGGGTAAATTCATCGAATTAGCAGGTAACGGAGGTTAAATTGTGTAGGGAATAACTTTGAGGAAGAGGAGAACCACGAAAGCGATTCATAATCTTAATTAACTTGTAGAAACCAAGCTGAAGATGTTGACTAGGAAAAACTGATAACCAGGGTTGAATTAGACGAAAAAAGATTAATGGTTGAATAATTAAACGTAAGTTATTTAAAGAACTCTTCCAAGTATTTCCATCTTCCCACCAGGGATGATTATAGAAAGGAAAAGAAGTTGAAAAATTAACAGTAGAAGCTTGAGCATTACTATTAAAAGCCATGGTTTCTAATTGAAAATAATTAGCTTGAATACTTACTAAAAGATAACTACTCATAACTAATTCCCACCAGCGTTCTATACTGTGATAATCTGTAACTCGAAAATCGGCCCAACCTAATTCATTTTTCACTTGTTTAAAAGCATATTCAATCCAATTTCTCAGGCTATATAATGATGCAATGCTAGTAGTAATTTTGCCTTTTTTATTGGTCATGATAAACCAAGTGTCTTTGGGTTCAGGATTTTTATCTTCTTTCTTACTTATTTGGTAGAAACGAATATGTTTTCTTTTGCCAAAAATAATTTCTCGAATATATCTAGTTTCGCTCTTCTTTCGGGATAATTTTTGTTGATAAGGTTTCCATCTATTATATCTTTTTCTTTCGTTTCCAAACATCCAAACCTTATGATTAGAGCGAATTGCTACAATATACTCTATATTTAATTGTTCTAAAACTGCAATTACATCCCCACTTTCACCATACAGACTATCGGCTAATACTAACTTAATCTTAAAGTTCCATTT
>JBOFLX010000051.1:0-131808 GCA_051658085.1 Waterburya sp. | reverse complement strand
CCGCGCTTGCGTAGGATTTTAGTAATGTCAGAAACGGCGTGTTGTGCTTGGGCTACTGCCATACCGTAACCTGGTACGATAACCACACTTTTAGCATCATTAAGTAATTCCGTTACTTCTTCGACATTAGTAGCTGTAGTAGATAAAAGAGAAATTTGAATAAATAGCCGAATTTGCTACTCAAAGTTTTTAATATAGATTATCATTGACTCAATAATCAGATATGGGTCGTTTTTGTAGTTTTTGACTAAATACATAAATAGATGCAGATACCAGATAACAATCTTCCACTAGTTAGCATTTGTATTCCAACATATAATGGAGCAGAGTATTTTTCAGAAACTCTAGAAAGCATATTTGCTCAATCTTATCGAAACTTTGAAATTATTATTTCAGACGATAACTCCCAAGATGAGACTATCAAAATTGCTCAAGAATATCAGAAAAAATCTCCTGTAAATTTTACGATCTTTGAGCATGAACAGTACGGTATTGGAAGAAACTGGAATTTTGCGATCGCCAAATCTCGTGGCAAGTATATCAAGTTTATCTTTCAAGATGATTTGATGCTTCCTAAATGTGTGGAAGAAATGGTAAAACTGGCGGAGACAGATGATCATATCGGTTTGGTATTTTCTTCCAGAGAGGTTTTTTTAGCTCAAGGTGCAGAACAAGATCAAGGATGCATTCAAGTACATCAGCATGGTCAAGATGTTCATACTTTTTGGTCAAACCTAAAACAAATACAGTGGGGAACTGAATTATTATCTGATCCTCAGTTTTTTACTTCTCCTTTAAATAAAGTAGGAGAACCCAGTAATGTCCTAATCAAAAAATCTGTATTTGATGAAATCGGATTATTTGATGAAGAACTACATCAAACTTTAGATATGGATATGTGGTTTCGCATTATGTGCAACTATAAAATTGGCTTTTGCGAGCCAAGATTAGTCAGGTTTAGAGTACATCCTAACCAAGCATCTCGAAAAAATTTAGGATTAAAAAATGCACTTGACAATCAGATGTTACGAGCCAAAATGCTTTATAGCCCCCAATATAAAATTAATGATGCTAAAGTAGAAAAGCTTTTTAGAAGTGGAACTTGGAAACTTATGAAATCTGAGCTAGAGCAACTTTTAGGATTGATAGAAAAGTCACAGCAGCAACTTCAAAATACTCCTCAGACAGAACAACAAGTATCTAATCTTCAAGAAAAATTACGTAAAGTAGAAAAATTTTTAGAAATTCAACTAAATTTAAGAGAGGCTAATCATCAAGAAACTCAAGAAAAAAATCAATTAGAATACGAACTTTTTGTAAGATATGCTTGGTATGCCTATCAAAATGGGGATATAAAAAGAACTATATCTTTACTTAAAAACTCTGCTAATCTAAATTCACAATTATTACCAACAGAATTGCTATCAGATTGGTTCA
The DNA here is from genome assembly GCA_051658085.1 of Waterburya sp. GTDB lineage: Bacteria > Cyanobacteriota > Cyanobacteriia > Cyanobacteriales > Xenococcaceae > Waterburya. The sequence goes on along the minus strand of JBOFLX010000051.1, from coordinate 130,371 downwards.
GCCAATTTTCCAACCTATCTAAAGTTAATGAAACCTTTTTTGATACTTACTCTTTCATAACTAATGAATCTTGGAATTCTTTTACCAGAGAATATGTATTTCCTCGATTTAATAACTGAGTTTAATAAGATTTTAGGGTAATTTTTAGTAAATATTAATTACTCTAAATAATAGTTGTATAAAAGTAAATATTATTTGCTAAATTCAAAAAAACAATTTAATTAAGGTAGATAAAACTATGATTCCCGAGGAAATATTCAACAAATTATCAGAAAGTAAATTATTAGAAGAAGTTGCAAAAAAAGAAAACTTAGTATTTTTAGGTGATCAAGAAACAATTAATTACTTAAAAAAAGTTTTTACAAATTCCAATAATAATTATCAATATTATTATTGGAATGAGAATCAAAATGAACTTGCAAATCTTATTCGGCAATTAAATAAACAAAAAATTATAATTGCTTCCGTCATTAATGAAAATGAAATATTTGAAAAACTTAATAAACAGTGTTCTACTTATCAAGCAGACATTACCTTAATTAAGCTTTTTTCTGATATTTATATAAACTTATCTTTAGGAAAAGAACTGTTAGAACCTGCTGATACAAAAATAATTTCTCCTAAAATAGCTTATGCTGTAGTGTCTACTCCACGTTCTGGTTCAAATGCAATATGCGAAGCTTTGTCTTCTACAAAGATTGCAGGTTTTCCGCGCGAAGATTTAAGATACACAAGTCAAGTATTATCTCTTAATTGTAACTTTGATTATGTGAAATACTTAAAGATATTGATGAGTTACCGAGTGACTAATAATGGTGTTTTCGGCACTAAATTTATATCGCACTTTCTTCAACAACATGAAAAAAGCAAGTTAGACTTCAATGATATTGTCAATAATTTTAAATTTATTTATTTGATTAGAGAAGATAAAGTCGAACAATCAGTTTCAGCTTTTATGGCTCAGCAAACAAACGTCTGGCACTTAAATAGTCAGCAAAATCGCCAGCAATATGAGTCTCTTTTAAAAGAAGTTACGTTTAAAAAAGAAGATCTACAAAAAGTGCATCAAATACACAAAGATATGATTGAACAAGAAAACGAATTACAACAACTTCTGACTCAATATAATATATCTCCTTTAGTTGTAAAGTATAGTGATTTTGAACAAAACCATAATCTTGTAATTTACCAAATTTTAGATTACCTCGATATTGAATACGATCCTAGTATGACTATTAATTTAAGCTCCAAAAAGCTACAGTCCGAACTTTCAAAAAATATTATTTGCAAATACAAAGAGCAATATAATTGTATCTAAATTTATGTTTCATTCTGTAAGGTTAATAATTGTTTCAAGCTCTTCTGGCATTGAACAAAATCAGGTTCAACACTTAATGCTTTTCTAAATGCAGATATAGCTTCTTCTGTCATACTTTGATTGAGAAATGCTCTCCCCTGATTATAATAAGACCAGGCAAAATTTGGATTGAGCTTAATTACTTTTTCATACATAGCAACTGCTTCTGTATAATATTGCTGTTCAAATAAAGCATCTCCAAAATGATGGTAATAATCGTATGATTCAGGCTCTAATTCAATAGCTTGTTGAAAATACTTTGTAGCTTGTTTAAACTGTTTTTGTGCCTTCAAGCATAGACCCATATTGTAAAGGACATTAGGTGAATTTGAATCGATTTCAATTGCTTTTGCATAGGCTAAATATGCCTCTCTGAATTGTTTTTTACTTTGAAGAAACTCTGCACATCTAATGCAAGAATTAAAACTCGTTAACATAAGATCATCATTCTCATAAAATTGGCATTGATCATTAGAGTCCGAGCTATTTATTTTAAAAGTTGGAGTTTTAAACTCTTCCTTAATTAAGGATTTTTCAAATATATTTTGTGCTGTTTGATAAAGTTTTAAATCATCTAAAGTATTAATTTCAAATAACTTTGATAGACTTGGATGGCATCTATAGGTATTTTGCAATCCTTTCTTCTGATTGATATTGATTGTAATTAGTTCTAAATCTAGATTTAGTTGTTTGTTCAATAATTTGATAGAATCCTCATAATTTTCTGTGATTCCGAAAAAAACGCTATCTAAACTTAAACCAGATAAAAATCGTGATTGACCATTAAGATTTTGATTAGCAAAGACTTCAATTGTTTGATCATATCCGTAATGTCTGCACATATGAAAATATGCAGATATACAACGTTGAATGGGATTTCTTAAAAAAGTAATTAATTTTGTTTGACAATTATAAAACTTTTGATATTGACTAGCTTCAAAATGGCCAGCAATACATTGGTAATTGTTGTTGATAATTGTTTCAATAAACTCAACATTTTTATGCTGGTAAAAAGTTTGTTTTATAAAATCTGATGTTTTATTGCTGTTTTGTCCGTAATCATAGGCAACTTTTATTTTTTTTTCTAGAGTTAATAAGAATGATGTTCCAGCAGTTTTAGGAATATGAAGAAAAATCATCATATTATCAGGAAATTTATTATTTTCTAAATTATTTTTTACCGTTGTTGAATTTAAGTTTTGATTCATAGTTTTAAACATAACCAATACAATAAAGTTATTGTCTTACAGTAAAATACTGTACTAAGTAAATAATAAGGCTTGAAATTTCGATATTGTGCTTAATACTTGCTAACATTCAGATGCTCGCTTAAACTGTTTTTGCTCTGCCAAAGCATAGCTTAAACTTTCATAACAAAGATGAAATTCTGGATCTATATTTATTGCTTAAAGGATCTCCATGATATAAAGGTTTTTCAAGATGAATTAAGTTACCTTGACTATCTAGTTTGGCTCTAATCAGATTTTTTTCAGACTGTTTACGAAATGGAACTGTAAATAGCATTTTGCCATTACTATTTAAAACTCGATAACACTCAGCAAATGCTTTGTGATAATCAGGAATATGTTCCAATACGTCAAAAGAAAGAATAAAATCAAATTTACCGTCTTCAAAAGATAGCTCGGTTAAAGATTCATTTCTAATACCATTTTCTAAAATTGAGCCATAGGGAATTTTTTCTCCTAAATACTCACTCCCCACAACATTAGAAAAGTTATTTTTCAAATATTTGTATAGAGGAGTAACTTGCTCTGTTAAATAAATATGAGAGTTGTTAGTAGGATTACATTCCTCTAAAAACAAATGAATTGCGGAACGCATTCTGTTGTTTAAACGGCACTTTGGACACAATAACCTTTCTCTCCAGTTAGGAATTTTTGTTCCTTGAACTGGGTGACTGTGGCGATAGTCAATTAAAAATTGTGCGGAGGTATTACATACTCTACAGTAGCCTTGGAAACTAAAACTATCTTTATCTTGTGCTTCTTTTAAAAGTTTTTCTTGAGTATTTTGTACTAAGAAATATATTTGATTAGCGATAGATTCTAGACTTTTATAGTCCTCATAAGAACTAAGTTCCAAAGATTCTAACTTGGGTAATTTGAGTGAATTAGTCATTGGTCTAGAATATTATTCTTACTAAGATTTGCCCTGTCGGTCTATTTTGTGAGCTAATAAATTAGCTTATTTAAAACATTTTGAATATATTTAGATGTATAGGGAAGAATTGCTTTATGAGAATTACTAGCAAGATAATTCCATAACTGTTCATCTTCATGAAGACGAATAATTTGTTCGGCAAAATGCTGTTTGTCATCAGCAATCAGAACATCATATTTATCCGTTAATCCCATTCCTTCTGCTCCCACCATCGTGGATACTACAGGTAAGCCATACTCTAAACTTTGCCCAATTTTTCCTTTCATTCCCGCACCAAAGCGCAGGGGAGATACAAAGACTCTGTGACTCAGAAAATAGGGAGTAACATCTTCAATATATCCAGTTACAGTGATTCGCTCATTAGCTAATTGCTTTACTGCCTGAGTAGGATGACTACCCAACAAAGTAACTTGCAAGTCAGGTAAACTTTGCCAAACTATGGGCATAATTTCTTGACACAGCCATTCTACGCAATCAATATTAGGAACGTGTTTATAACCGCCAATAAACAATATTCCCTGACGTTCGGCAAAACTTTGACGTTCACCTAAATAAGGCTCATGAATGTTAGGAATAACTTCAACTTGTCTGATTCCTTGCTGCTGCAAAGCTTCTTTTTCTACAGGGGTAACAGTTAGAGTTAGATCAGCTTGTTGAGCCATATGCAACTCATGTTTTTGCATTCCCCGCCATTCAGCTTCTAGAGAAGATTTTGTTTCTGAAGTATCGTCTAATAGTTCCCAAGCTCGCTTGAGTCTGACATAGTGCAAATCTACGGTGTCATAAATAATTTTGGCTTGGGGATTATCATGTCTTACCAACCAAGCATATTTTTGATTCAAATCAGGACGACAAATCCAAGCAATATCTACTATTGGTAAAACTTGCTTGATTTGCTCGGCGATACTGACTTGATACTTTTGGTGCCGATAGAGTACTTCTATTCCCATGTTTTGCAATTGAGAAATATATGGCTCTTCGGGATTACCTCGATCTGGGGCATAAATTATATGACAGTTAATTGCTTTGAGTATCTTAAGAATTTCAAAAATTCGGCGATATCCTGATTCTTTATCATAGAAAGGTAAATCATGTTCTACCATCAAAACTACCTTTTGTCCGTTAAATCTTCTGGGTGCAATTAGAGGATTGAGGGGATTACCTGGTTGACAATGATTTGTCAGGACTGATTGCCATTTTGTGGCAAATTTTACGGCATTAATGGCTTGATATTTTTTAACACCGCTAGTTGTGGAAGTACCAGAAGATATGCCTTCATAGTGTATGATTTGGGATTTAGGTTGATAGACTACTTTTAGTCCTAATTGATTACGAACCGCAAAGCAAAGATCTGTATCTTCATAGTAAGCAGGGGCAAACTCTCTTTCAAATCCATCTAAACTATCAAATGTGGCTTTCTTTACTAATAAACTTGCCCCAGAGCAATAGTCTACTTCTCTCAAATAGTTAAATTCAGGAGCTTGTGGATTGCCCATCCTACCATAGTTCCAGCCCGCAGCGTTGCTCCAAATTATGCCTCCTGCTTCTTGGAGCATACCATTGGGGTAAACTAATTTAGAACCGACAACACCAATTTGGGCATTTGACTCGATAGTTGCTACCAGGCTCTCTAACCAGCTAGGACATACTTCAGTATCGTTATTAAGAAAACATAAGTACTTTCCTTTTGCTTGAGATGCACCATTATTACAGGAATTAATAAAACCCATATTGTTAGGGTTTTTAATGTACCTTAAGTTAATAACTTTTTCCAATATTGCAGGGGTTTCGTCATTTGAGCCATCGTCTACTACTAAAACTTCTATAGATACTTTGGCACTAACATTATCCTGTATAGATTTTAAGCAGTTAAGAGTATAACCAATTTTGTTATATACAGGCACAATAATAGAAACTAGCGGTTGTAAATCACATCTTAAAATAAGTTCTCGCTGTAATTTTTCTAGATCAATAACCTGACTCGCTGGAATTTTCTGCGTTAAAGTTTTATTTTTTTGTTCAATAGCTCTATAGAGTTGTAAAGAAAAAGCCAAATTTTCAGGACAAATAGTTTTTGCTAGTTGATAAAATTGAATTGCGCTATCCAATTGGTCTTGTGTTTCTAGCACTTTAGCTAAACGGGCATACAAATCAGCATTTTTCGGCTCAATAGATAATAGCTTGTGGTAAACAGGGTTATGATCAGCTTTAAAAGCTATAACCTGATGATAATTCTCAATTGCTTGGGTTTTGTAACTCATACTCAATTGGGAGTTCCAATTCTCGCTATGAGATTTAGCCAGGTAGGCATCTCCTAACCCTTCGTATACTTCGTAGCGTGTGGAAAAAATCTCACTGATAATCTTGTAAGTAGCAATTGCTTCATCATATTTTCCTAACTGATTTTGAGCTTTACCTAAATAAAAATAAGCTTCCTGCCAGTCGGGATTGTTAGATAGAGATTGCTGACAAACGCTAAATAATTGCTCCCACAGTTTCTGCTTGGTTAATAGCTGCATTAGAGTGGGATATGCTAATACAAAGTCAGGATCTATTTCAATGGTACGCAGATAAGCATCGATAGCATCTTCAATCTCATGCAATTCTAATAAAGTTCTGCCTAAATTATATTGATACCAAGCAAAATTAGGATTTAATTTAACTGCTTGAAGATAAGCTTTTTTGGCTTCTTGCCACCTTCTTTGCTCGTATAAAAGATCACCAAGAGTAGGATAGACATCTGGAAAATTGGGAGCAACTTTGATCGCTTGATAATAAGCTTCAATAGCTTGAGTGATTTTATTCTGTTTAGTTAAAACTCGCCCTAAATTGTAGAAGCTCCAAACTCGATTAGAATTTAAATCAGATGCTTTTCTATAGGCTATTTCTGCTTCTTGCCACATTTGCAAAGCAAAAAATTTATCTCCTGATGCGAGATATTCTTCTGAAGATCCAGATTGATGGTTAAGAGATTGGTCTAATTTAAATTTAAATTCCTGCTGGGTTTCTTTTTGACTTCGACGATAAATCGCTTGGTTTAATTGTGAGTCTATTTCTGGCCAATTGGGGTTTAATTCTTGTACTCGACGATAGGCAGCGATCGCTTGTTCCCATTTTTCCTCGACCATGAGAGCTTGAGCTAAAGTGTATTGTAGAGGATAAAAATTGGGATGATATTGTGTTCCCAGATAACCAATCTTGACTGCCTCGGCAATTTGTTGATTGCGCAGTAGTTGCTTGGCTAAATTACAATATAGCCAATCGGGTTGTATGGGTTCTAAGGCGATCGCTTTTTGATAATGCCCAATACAATTTAAGACATCTTGCTGTTGCTCATATAGTATCCCTAATGCCCGACAAACTTCTTCGTTTTCAGGATGAACCATTAAAGCTTGCTCTGCTAGTTCTATTCCTACCTCAAAATTCTTTTCTAAAGCCAGTAAAGTAATAGCATTCCCGTATAACCAAGCAGGCTGCTGAGGTTTTAAGGAAATCGCCTCTAAATACAAAGCGATCGCTTCTTGTGATTGTTTAGCTTTGTGTTTAGCAACTGCTTGATTAGTCAACCATTCTAGAGAAGACAAATTATTTCTTGGTTGCTCATTGGCGTGGGACTTCATTGGTTCCATATAGCTCTAAAAAAGTTAAGAGATGAAGGCGGAGGGAATGAAATTAGGCGTTTCATCCAGGTTGGTATGGTTTAGGTAGACTAAGGACTCGGAGACTCTTAGACTGGGGATTTTTTTAATCATCCCGCAGCTATGCAACCCCTGAAATTAAAGTTTGTTGATTAGTAATTGTAATTGCTTGATGATTAAATGTCAGTAGTTGTGAGTCCTTTCAAAACTTGATGTAACCCTGCTTTAACTACTTGAGGATTAAAAGGCGCGATCGCACTTCTACTATTGGCTGCTAATTTCTGCCACAATTGTTCATCTGTGTATAGTCTAATAATTTGTTGTGCGAATTTTTGGGCTTCGTTGGCTTCTAAAACATTTTGTTCGTGAGTTAAATTCATCCCTTCAACTCCCATTGTCGTTGCCACTATTGGTAACCCATACTCTAAACTTTGACCAATTTTGCCTTTCATCCCTGCACCGTATCTTAAAGGAGCGACAAATAGACGATGGTTAAGAAAATAGGGAGTCACATCAGCAATATAACCAGTCACAGCAATACGTTGATCTTCACCCAAAGCTTTAACCGACTCGGTGACATTGCTACCCAACAGAGTCAGAGTTAATTCTGGTAGTTGTGACCACACTAAGGGCATAATCTCTTGACATAACCAACACACCGCATCGATGTTAGGGGGATGGTTATAACTGCCAATAAACAGTAAACCCTGACGTTGTTCAAAACTTGGTTGCTCTCCTACATAAGGAATATGTAAATTAGGAACTACGGCTAATTTCGCGATTTGTTGCTGTTGCAAAATTTTTTGTTCTACCGTAGTTACCGTAATGGTTAAATCTGCATTTTTAGCAGCCTTTAATTCCCGTAACTGCATCTGCATCCATTGGTGCATCTGGTCAATACTTGACTGCGCTAGCTTTACAGATCTTTGCATTCTTAAATAATGTAAATCTACAGTATCGTAAATTAACTTGATTTGCTGATACTGTCGAATTAATGGTGCATACTTTTCATATAATTGCGGACGACATACCCAGGCAAGATCAACTAATGGGAGTAACTGGGTTACTTGTTGTTCTAAGGGTGTACCATATCCTGGTTCTGTATACAAGACTTCAATAGCTAAATCTTGTAGCATCCCTACATAAGGTTGCTCTTTGGCACCGTTATCTGGGACAAAAATAACATGATAGTTCAGCTGCTTGAATATCTGCATTAACTGCCAAAGACGACGCGCTCCTGATTCTTTGTCGTAGCAAGGAGCATAAATATCTATGACCAAAATAGTTTTCTGACCTAGATGTCTTCGACTAGCAGTTTCTACTCCTGCCTGACCTCGATTTACAGGATAATTTTGAAGTTGGGCTGCCCATTTGTGTCTAAATTTAGCCATATTGACCGACTGATAGCGTTTAATCCCATCAGTTAGTTCTGTACCACAACTCTTGCCTTCGTGATGTACGACTACGGATTTAGGCTGATACATCACCTTTAATCCCAGTTGATGACGAATACTAAAACAAAGATCGGTATCCTCGTAATAGGCAGGAGTAAACTGAGTATCAAAGCCATTGAGAGCGGTTAGGACTGATTTTCTGACCAGCAAACTAGCAGCAGAACAATAATCTACAGTCCGCAGATAATTATACTGAGGAGCATAAACATTGGCTTTTCTGCCATAATTCCAGCCTGAAGTATCTTGCCAAATAATGCCTCCTGCTTCTTGTAAGCTGCCATCGGGATAAATAAGTTTGGAACCAACTGCACCCACTTGAGGATCTTGCTCACAGACCGATAACAGTTGTTCTAATGCTTCAGGTCGTAGTTCAGTGTCGTTATTGAGAAAATAAATATACTCTCCCTGGGCTACTGTCAAACCACGGTTACAACTACGGATAAAACCTAAATTTTCGAGGTTATCGATACGTTTTAAGCCTTTTACCTGCTCTAACACGGCTTCAGTTTGATCAGTAGAGCAATCGTTAACTACAATTACTTCTAAAGCTAGTTCGGAGCTAACCTGCTCGGCAATTGCTCTCAGAGATCTAAAGGTGTAGTCAATTTGATTATAGACAGGAATAATAATCGAAACCTGGGGTGAATCATGACAGGGTAATTCTAGTAGATACTTCTGCTTACCTGTCAACTGGGACTTTTTTACGGGTTCTTGAGATAAAAACGTTGCTGTTCCTTCTCCTCCTGTAATTTTAGCCGCGATCGCTTGTAAACCCAATTCAGGATTTTTTGCCATTAAGACTTCGCTAAAACCTAATGCCAATTCAATATTCCGAGGTTGTAATTCTAACCCTGCTTGGTAGATCGCGATCGCCTCGTCTAATTTTCCTTGTTTAAATAGAGCTTTACCCAAACCCAAGTAGAGTTGCGGGTTTTGTTTATCTAAAGATATTGCTTGGTGATACAATTCGATGTTGTCGGGATTTTGGGCAATTTGCTCTTGATAATAGACTAGGGCTTCTTGTCGCGAACTTTTACTACGCTGATGTAATATTTCACCAAGTTTTTGCCGTGGCTCAGATAATTCAGGGTTCAGTTGTTGGGCAGTTTGATAAGCTTGTGCTGCTGACTCCCACTGAGCTAACTTGACTAAAGCTTCCCCTAAGTTGTAATGTGACCAAACAAAATCAGGCTTAAGCTTAATTGCTTGACGGTAACAGTTAGCAGATGCCTGCCATTGTTCTAGTTTGAGTAAGACATCTCCTAGATTATTATGCGACCAAGAATAGTTAGGTCGAAGAGCGATCGCTTGACGATAAGCCCTTACAGCTTGTTCCCATTGTTGTTCACGGGCTAATACTTCTCCCAAGTTGTGCTGAATATCCGCATTATTTGGCTCTAAAGCTACTGCTTTTTGATAACAAGCCAAAGCAGGTTGCCATTGTTGCTGTTGGTAAAAAACTCTGCCCAAGAAAAGATAACTAAGAGCCTGATGAGGATTAACTTTCAAAGCCTGACGATAACAAGCTATTGCTCCTTCACAGTTGCCAATACCAAGTAAAATTTCTCCTAACTGCCAATAAGCACGAATAAAATCTGGTTGCTGGGAAATAGCGCGACGGTAACAGGCGATCGCTGATTTAATTTGTTTTTGTTCTAGGAGTTCGTTGCCCAATAAAAAATGATTTTTGGCTGTAACTTGCTCGGGGTCGAGACTAAAACTTAGATAAAAGGCTTGATTGGCTTGGGCTTTATCTCCTATTTTCTCGAAGGCTCGTCCCAACTTCAGATAATAATCCGCTTGTTTGGGAGCAATTTTGATAGCTTTGAGGTAACAATCAATAGCATTTTGCCACTGTTGGACGCGAAAATAAAGATTACCCAACTCCATCTGCATTCCTGCTGAATTGGGCTGTTTTTGGACTTTTTGCCGACACTGAGCAATCTTCTCTTGCATTGTTGAGGTTTTAGCAGGTTGCAACCGCGCCATCGGCTTAGGGATACTTGCGGGGGACAAACTTTTTGCTTCAGACTGAGATCGTTGAGAGCTTTGACTTTTAGGATATAAAAAACTCTGAATTTGCTGTCTAATTTTTGATTGAGCTTGACTACTCGAATGTTCAGCGGTTTGTAGTTGAGCTAGTTTTTTATAATAAAACATTGCTTCTTCTGTCTGCCCATTTTGCTCTAAAGCTTCTGCCAGTTGTACATAAACATTTAAGCGTTTTGGCTCTAGTTTGAGACAATTTTTATAACAGGCGATCGCTCGCTCTAATTGCTTTTCTTCTAATAAGTTATTACCCAAATCTAAGTGATTTTGAGCAGATATTAATTTTGGCTCAATCTCAATTGCCTTAAAAAAGCAGTCACTCGACTTTTCGTATTCTCCTAATTCGTCCCAAACTCTAGCTAAGTTACGATAGGGAGTGGCATTCTTGGGATCGATAACCGTTGATTTTTGATAGTGTTCAATTGCCTGTTGCCACTTTTTCCCTTTGGCGTAAATGCTGCCTAAATTACAGTAAATTTCTGCCATGTCTGGCTTGACCTCTAGAGCTTTGGCATAAATCCCGATCGCTTCAGCACTATGACCAGACTGCTGCAAACAATTACCCCAAATTTTATAAGCTTCGCCCAAATTAGGATAGATGCGCAGTGCTTTTTGACAAGCGTCAATACTTTTGTCCCACTGTTTTTGCTCAAAAAAGACTAAAGCCTGTTCAACATATACTTGAGCTACCGTTAAATCTGCTTCTAAAACTATCTCTCCTGACGTGGATACGTCTATATTAGGAAGCAATACTATCTGATCACTGTTGAGTGTTGGTACTGGCGAATTCAGATTTTTCACGTTTAGACTCGCATTATAAGAAATAAAATTGACATTGGGAACATTAATTTCTTTAGCTGTTGCTTGTTCAATAACTTTCACCGTCTCGCAGCAATTATCTAAATTGCTCACCCGCTCGACAATTACATCTTGTTGCTTATTAATCTCCATACGTTTAACTTGACTTTGACGCTGCTGACGTTTTTTTTTCAGAGCATGAGAAAGCAATTGATAAGCTTTCGCACATTCAGAGTCTAATTCGATTGCTTGACGATAATGGAATATTGCCTCAAGCAAGTCGCCTTCTTTTTCCGATTTTATACCCTGCCAAACTTCGGCTTCTGCTTGTTCGGTTTTGGCTATATTTTCTCCAGTTAAATCATCTTTAGATAGAGATGTTTCACTCAAATTAAAGGCAATCTCTGCTTCTAATTTCTGATCTATACTTTGACCAGATAAATCGAAAATCTTGGGGAGCATTTTCAAAGTGTTGGTAAGCTAAAGTTTATTTTTTCTTTTAGTTTTTGGTAAAAGCTAATTATTAAATAATATGTCTTTAACCAACTGCGAGCTAAATAGGATAAGTATAATCCTATCGTTCTTTTTTAGCAACTTAATATAATTATTTTGTATTAAATAGTTATATTAAAATTAATAATAATTAACACATTATAATTGCAGGCAAGTATCAAAAATAGCTAATTATTCAAAGAACTATAACTCACTCATTATATTCAATCCTTACAAGTTTGCTATATTAGCTAATATTGTTCTACAAAAAATGTATTTAGCAATACTTTAAACCTCAAATATTAGAGATAAAAATTGACTCAACTTTATATTTCATAAAAATACATTTTATAATACTTAAAAGTTTCAATTGTAAATATTATTGTGCCAAAGTTCTCAGTAATATTAACTAAACAATAAGTAAGAATTGCTTTAGTCTTTTGGTTAAAAATAACTAAAAAGTTATTTATACTTACAGCGTTTTACATATTAATTCTCAATTCCAAGTTGAAAGATCGCTAGCAAAAAAAATGAGCCTAAATTGGTTAAGACTCACTTAACGACAACGAGTATTGACATAATTAGATGAAAAAGCTAAATATAACTATTTGTAGCCTACAATTCATCAAAAACATCTCGTCTCCTACATTAATTCATAATTGCCATTTTCATCCTCTTCAATGTTTGGTTCAGTACCGTTTGCACCTTTAACGTCGATGATATCGCCACCATTAAAACTGATACTACCAGTAGTAGAATCAAAACCGATTTGGTCATCTTCACCCAAACCCGTGATGATTATACTATCCTGTCCAAATTGAAAATCGGCGAGCGTATCAACTGAGCCATCGGCGAAACCTTGAATATCAAAGATAAAGACATCTTGACCAGCATTACCCAATAGCAGATCTGAACCTGCTCCCCCGTAGATGGAGTCATTACCTGTTCCTCCAATGATGGTGTCGTTACCTGCACCTCCATTGATAATGTCATCGCCATCGCCACCTAAAATTCTGTCGTTACCGCTACCACCTTCGAGAAAATCGTTACCTGCACCTCCAAAGATGATATCGTCACCACTTCCGCCAATAACACTATCATCACCTAGACCAGCATCAATAACATCTCGATCTCCACCAGCATCAATTAAATCATTTCCCCCTTTGCCGAAAATGATATCTCTGCCATCTCCAGCATCGATAAAGTCGCCACGCTCCGTACCAAAAAGTCTGTCAAATCCATCCGTGCCGATGATATCCAGTCCATCGCCATTAAAGTTAGTAGGATCTATTGTGCCAAGTATTGAAGACATAAATTTCAAATTAAATGAGAATGAGATTATTGGTAATACCAAATTAATCGGTTTTGCAATTAAATATATAGCACATTTCTCAATTTTTATGCTATCAACATAGTACATAAATATTAATTAACATCTTTGATTGTTGCCAAAACGAAGTAACTTTTTGTATTAAATCTTTTAGAGACTAGTTGAATTGGTCAAACCCAGGTAACATAAGAAGTAAGAGTTCTGTAGCCATAGATAATTCTATAGATTATTCAAGACCAAATTTGGTTAAATAGAAATTATGTAGATCATAGGTTCAGAGCCTTGGTTACAAAAATAAAATTACCGAGTTGATGTTATGAGCGATATTCAATTAGATAGTTCCAATAATTCCGAAACAAGCCAAAGTGGTGATTCTTTGCAGTCAGAAAACCAAAATTCTAGCGATACCTCCGTGTCTTCCTCAGACGCGACAATAAATGCTGGAGTCATTTCAGACAACTATGCAGTGGTCGATAGTTTTGAATCTGGTAGCAGCGAAGATGTGTTTCAATTTGAGATTGGCGAAGCAGATAATTATAGCTTTAGCTTAGATAACTTAGCTGCCGATCTCGATTTGACTATTCGTGACAATGCAGGCAATACTCTTTATTCTTCTGCTGAAACAGGTAATACAACCGAGTCTATTGCTGCTGAGTTGCAACCAGGTTCTTATTCAGCTTCCGTCACTGCTAAAGCAGATGTCTCAACTGACTACAATTTTAGTATTACTCAATCAAGTGATGACGATGGTTCATCTTCATCAGATGAAGGGGAGACTGTTTATAAATTTTTTAGAACTGATACCCAGACAGAGTTTTACACTACTGATGAAGCAGAAAGAGATAATATTCAGGCAAATCTAACTCAATATGAATACCAGGGAGAATTGTTCACTGGTGCGCCAAATCCTGAATCAGATGACATTACAGGCGTAGAACCCGTTTACCGGTTTTTCAATAACACCACTGGAGTACATTTATACACTTCGGATGAAGCTGAACGGGATTATGTCACCAATAATCTTTCAAACTATACTTCAGAAGGAGTATCATACTACGGTTATGAATCGCAAGCAGAGGGAACAGTCCCCCTATATCGTCTTTATAATACTGAGTTAGATGCCCATTTCTATACTCCTTCAGCTGAGGAAAAAGATGCATTTCTTGCAAACTCAAATTATCAACTAGAAGGAGGTGAAGATGGGATTGCCTTTTATGTTCAACCAATAGACGACATAGCTTAACTGGTAGGCAAGATACGTCCAATAGTGCGATTTTCGGGGGTAAAAGTGGCTTGAGCTACTCGCTGAATATCTTTGGGAGTAATTGCTTCTAGTTTGGCTAATTCATCAAAAATATGTCGCCAGCTACCAGTTTTGGCATCGTATTCGGCGAGAATTCTTGCCATCCCCATATTAGATTCCAGAGTCCGTAATAATCCTGCTTTAAGTTGAGTTTTGACTTGTTCAAACTCTACAGGAGTTACGGCTTCTGTTTTTAAGCGGTCAATTTCCGCTCTCAAAGCAGTTGCTAGTTCTTCGACGCTAGTACCTGGAGCGGTAAGGGCATAAACTAACATGAGATTAGGATATTTATCTCCAGGAAACCCATTAAAACCTTCGGCTGAAAGAGCTACTTGTTTTTTTTCAATTAAAGATTTGTAGAGACGAGAAGTCCTACCACTACTGAGTAATTCGCTGATCACTTCATAAACTGGGTAGTCAGGATGACTGAGAGCAGGAATATGATAACCTTCGAGATACCAAGGTTGAGAAGGAAAATTAACGGTTACTTCTTTAGTTTCAGTTTGAGGTGGTTCAACTTTAGTTACTGTAGGTGGTTTTGACTGGGGTGTAAAACGTCCAAAATAACTATTGGCTAGGGTTTTCACTTCTTTGGGATCAACATCACCAGCGATCGCAATTCTTAGATTATTAGGTGAATAATAAGACTTGAAAAATTGTTGAACGTTATCCCTGGTTAAATTAGCGATATCTTCTTGATACCCAATTACAGGTCGTTTATAAGGATGAGTGGTAAAGGCTGTATCGAGAAATTCTTCAATTACCTTGCCGATAGGAGAATTATCAGTTCTTAAGCGTCTTTCTTCTAAAATTACTTGCTTTTCCTCATAAAATTCTCGAAATACAGGCTCTAAAAATCTTTCTGATTCTAAAGACATCCATAATTCTAATTTATTGGCAGGAAAACTATAAAAATAACTAGTATAATCGGCGGAAGTGGCTGCATTTAAATCGACTCCCCCTGATTTCTCGACAATTTCACCAAATTTATTTTGTTCAACATATTTACTAGCGACCGTTTGAGCAGCAACAAATTGCTCTTGTAGTTGAGCTAACTTACTTGTATCTCCCGATTGCTTTGCCTGTTGAATATCGGTAAAAATACGATCTAACTTATCTAGTTCTTTTGCTTCTGCCCGATAATTAGTTGTACCAATCCGTTGAGTTCCCTTAAATGCCAAATGTTCTAAAAAGTGAGCAACCCCAGTTTGACCATCAGGTTCATCTACTCCGCCGACGTTAGCATAGGTGACAAAAGAAACCACTGGAGCATCGTGATTTTCCAATACAATAAACTTTAAACCATTATCGAGAGTAAATTCCGTAATTTGTTGCATAAAACGATTCAAATACGGCTGAATCTCTGAATTTGGCTGATTTGCCTGGGGAACAGCTAAGACAGCTATACCCGAAAAGTTCCAAAATAATAAAGCGATCGCTATAAAAGTTAGCCAGCTCAATTTTTTTACCCAGTAAATGCCAGTTAATTTACTTAATTTCATCTAATATTTCCTAATAATTCCAGATCGTATGTTAAATCCCTATGAGAATTTATGGTAATCGACAATTAAAAACATTACCAGGACAGAGAACTCGTCCCACCGCAGCCAGAGTCAGAGAAGCTTTATTCAATATGTGGGGCGATCGCCTACTTGACAGTAGTTGGCTAGACTTATGTGCTGGCAATGGTTCAATGGGAGCAGAAGCTCTTTGTCGGGGAGCTAGTAACGTGGTAGGGATAGAGCAATATGGTAAAGCCTGCAAAATTATTGAGCAAAACTGGCAACAAGTAGCCCAACCAGAACAGTCTTACACAGTAATCAAAGGCGATGTCTTAGTTAAGATTAAACATCTCGAAGGACAGCAATTTGATTGGATCTATTTTGATCCACCCTACGATAGTTATTTATATTTACCCGTCCTGAAAGCGATCGCTTCTTTAAAATTAGTTACTCCCACAGGTGCGATCGCTGTTGAACATAATCCCCAACTTTGGCAAGCTCAAGAAGTTTCTGGGCTAGAAATTTATCGCACTAAGTCTTACGGTAATACAACTTTAAGTTTTTATGAAAGCAAAAGTGATTACTGATTAATAGAATTTTTGTAAAGCGTATTTAAACTCTGGTTAGAATAAACAAACTACCATCACCACCCCTACCAATTCTCATGTCGTCATCGATATAAGTGACGTTCAGGCTAGGAATTCTACCAATTGGATTACGGGCTTCTACAACTCTAATCGGATCGAACAGTTTCGTTTTGATACCTAAAACTCGCTCAATTCCCACAAAACGTTGTTTAAAATCAACATTAATTTTTTGATCGGGAAATTGCTCATCTCCTTGCTTATCGGGTTCAAAAGTGGCTGTTACTCTCACATAACCAGATAATAAACCTGAACTATGTTGCACCCAGGCTTTATTTTCAAAAGAAGTAGTATTTACATCAATTATTTGATAAACTTTGCTGACCAAAAATCCTAAAGGTAAACGTTTTAAAGCCCGAATTTCTCTAGCAGTTGAATATTGTAATAACCAAGCACCATCTAGTAAGCTGCTAGCATACAATAAAGGACGTAAAAAAGGGTTTAATTTCTCCAAAGCGAGAGTTAAAGTTTCAATTAACTGAACTTTTTGAGGATGAATTTCTAAATCTGTAATAGGAGCATCAACAAGAGTTTTTTGATTATGCTTCAGCTGTTCGATCTCAGAGAGTAAGTTTTGTTTAATTGTTAATCGGTTTTGAATTACTGGCATTTTTTTTTAATTAGAAACACACAACGGAGTTAAACTTATTTCTAACTTCTTTGCAGATACTAACGCAAGCCGATCTTGTAGGTTGGATAGAGGAACGTAGCTTGCTTCCCGAAGGGTAACCCAACAACTCATTCTATATCAATTAGAGAATCAAAAACTTTTAATTAAACGCCAGCGAGTAGAAAAATCTGCATCTTCTGGCGGTAATAAGTCAGATATATTTTTAACTACAGATGACCGCCTCGTTAGAAAAAGTTACGCCTTTGCCCAATCACTTAAGGTAAAAGTAAATAATCCCCTACAGTGGTTAGCCCAAATAATGCTAATGGAGGACAACAAAGATGAAAACCCAGAATGAAATTATCGAACAAGGCTATAAGGCATTAGTCGATTCTCTAGGAGTTGTAGATGCAATTCGATTTATACAACACTTTAGTCCTGGGAAGGGTGACTATACTGACAATGGTTAAAGCAAAAATCTTTGGATGATGTATTAGGAGATATAGGGCAATTAAGCAAAGATGAGCTTAATCAATACCTTGAAGTTATTGAATAGTGCGATCGCGATCTAGTAGGTTGGGTAGAGGAACGAAACCCAACAAATCATTCCATACCAATTAAAGAATCAAAAACCAAAGATGAACTTCCCCAGTCAGGATCGTAAACACCACGCTGCACATAACGATGAAAACTGGAATATTGCCAACCCAATCATTCTCAGATTACGAAGTTAAAACTATTATCTTTTGAGTCAGATTTATTTAACAAACGTGCTTTTCGAGGTATCACTTAAGTACATGAGCAAAACGAATTGTGTATTTGAAAAATGACTAAAAATAAATCTCTTCCTAGTAAATTCATTATTAAATTCGGCAAGTTTGTCTGGACAACAATGTGGCAGATCATGATGTCTCAACTTGCTCCTCGTAATCAATCTGGGGAATATATTCGTCCTGTCAGTCAATTTCGTAATTTTATTAGCACCGAGTCCGATAAGCTCTATCAACCTGCTGCCAATCGTTACCGTTTATATGTTGGAATGGGCTGTCCTTGGGCGCATCGTACTTTGGTGACTAGAGCTTTAAAAGGGTTAGAAAAAGCGATCGCAGTATCGGTGGTTTATCCTTCTCCAGATTCAGGTGTTTGGGTGCTTTCTGAGCCTGAATTGGGGTGTCAGACTGTTCCAGAATTGTATCAAGTTGCTCAACCAGGTTATCAAGGACGTTGTACTGTACCGATTTTATGGGATGATCAAACAAATACTATTGTGAATAATGAAAGTGCCGAGATTATTGTCATGCTTAACTCGGAATTTAATCAGTATGCTCAGTATCCTGATTTTGATCTGTATCCAGAGTCATTAAAAGCTTCAATAGATCAGTGGCGAGAGAAAATTTATCATACTGTTAATAATGGGGTTTATCGTTGTGGTTTTGCCCAAACTCAGTCGGCTTATGAACAGGCGAGTCAGGAATTATTTGACAGTTTAGATGAAATTGATGCAGCCTTAACCAATAGCCGTTATCTTTGTGGCAATAGTCCTACTTTGGCAGATATTTGTTTATTCACTACTTTGTTTCGCTTTGATATCGTTTATTATGGGCTATTTAAATGTAATCGTCGTCGCATTCAAGACTACAATAATTTAGGAGCTTATTTAAGAGATTTATATCAATTGCCAGGAGTTGCATCTACCTGCGATTTGGAAAGTGTTAAACGTGATTACTACGGTAATTTGTTTCCTCTTAATCCAGGGGGAATTATTCCTACAGGGCCAGATATTACTAATTTACTAGAGCCTCATAATCGAGAACAGTTAACAATTAATAAGCTCACATATTAAACTTAATCGCGATGAGCAATGGTTAATCACCACATTAACTTGGATAATCTTAAGTCTGCTTGGCAGGAAAAATATGAGGCAAAAAAGTTAGTAAAAAATGCCTCTAATCCTAATTTCCAAATAGAGCAAGGCAATCAATTTTTAGCTCAAAATAAAATACCAGAAGCGATCGCCTGTTATCGTCGTGCGTTGAGACTAAATCCTAATTCTACCCAAGCTCATCAACAGTTAGCAGTAGCCCTCAAACACCAGGGTAAGTTAACCGAAGCCAATGTTCATTATCGTCAGGCGATTAGTTCTAATCTTACTACTACTTCAGATAAATCTCTGGCTACAACTGCTAATAATCAGTCGGCAGTTGCTCAAATATATCTACAGCAGGCAAAGTCTTTTGAAGCTCAAGGAGAATGGCAAAAAGCAATTACTGCCTGCAAAGAAGCTCTAGATTTTGAACCTCAACTAGCAGAAGCTTATAAAATCTGGGGAGATAATCTGCAAAAAGCAGCTAAAATTCCAGAAGCAATGGGGTATTATGCTAAAGCATTAGCAATTAAACCAGATTATGCGGAAGTATGTTTAAATTTGGGTAGTTTAGCTTGGCAACAACAACAATGGCAATTAGCTCTCAATTATTATCAACGGGCGATCGCGATTCAGCCAGGTTGCGCCAGTGCTTATCGTAATTTGGCCAGGGTTTATAAAAAATTAGGTCAGCAGCAGTTAATGTTAGATTGCTGGTATCAAGGAATGCAATTAGAACCAGAACACGCCAATGCGACTGAACATAGTAATTTAGCCCAAATTATGCTTGAAATTGATCGTCCAGATCGGGCGATCGCTTGTTATCAACAGGCAATTAAATTGCAACCTAACTTAGCTCAAACCTATCTAAGCTTAGGTAATGTTTTTGTTAACCAAAATCAAGAAACACAAGCTATTGCAGTCTATCGTCAGGGACTTAAGTATTTTCCTCGTCATAGTGAGCTTAATTTACAATTAGGAAAATTATTAGCCAAAAATCAGACATCCCAGGCAGTTATTCATTTACAAAAAGCTATTAAAACTCAACCTCAAAATTGGTCAGCTTATTATCATTTAGGCGATATCCTCAAGTTACAAAAAAAATATCCCGAAGCGGTTAGCTGTTATCGACAAGCAATAAAACTCAATCCTAGTTATCTAGCAGCTTATCTCTCGTTAACAGAAATACTAGTAAACCTTAAAGACTGGGAGCAAACGATTCAATATTGTCAACAAGGATTAAAACTTGACTCTCAACAGGAAAAACTTTTTAATTACTTGGGTTTTGCCCTCTTGCAAGTAAAAAAATATCTCGAAGCCATTAAAGCCTATGGTTGCAGTTTAAGGTTAAACCCCGAAACAGTTGATAATTATCGCAATTTAGGGATTGCTTTTTTAGGTGAGCAACAATGGACAAAAGCGATCGCCTGTTATCGACAGGTACTTCAACGAGAGCCGAATTGTTTAGAAAGCCATCGTCAAATTGGAGAAGCAGCAGGAAAAGCAAAACAATGGTCAGAATCAGCGATCGCTTGGCAACAGGTAATTAAACTCCAACCTGAAGATCCTTGGTCATATCATAATTTAGGAATGGCATTTATTCGTCTAGATCGATGGTCAGAGGCAGTAACAGCACTACAACGTTCCATTGAAATAAATCCGAGCTTTGCCTGGTCTTATTACCATTTGGCAGATGCCTTGGCAAAACAAAAATTATGGCAAGAATCGACAGCAGCTTATCGTTATTTTTTAACCTTAGAAACCAATGCCTATGCCTATGAAAAACTAGGAGATAATTTAGTTAAACAAACTCAACCGTTTACCCCGACTACCACAGCCAAATCCCTTCAGACAGAGGCTTGCGAGTGTTATTATCGGGCAATTGAATTAAATCCTGACCATCTACAACCCTACTATAAGCTCATGCAGCTTAAGCCCTACGATCCAGAAATTGCATTTATGCTGGCAGAAACTTATGCCAGACAAGAAGAATGGTCAACGGCAATTATTTTTTATCAAATGGGACTACAAACCAACTCCAATTTTCCCGAAGCTCATTTTGAATTAGGAATAGTTTTAGAACAACTACAACAGTTCAAGGAAGCAATTACTCATTATCAGTCCGCAATTAAACTAAATCCACGAGAACCTAAATATGAATCTTATTTACAAGAAGCTTTATTAAAACAACAAAGATTGTACAAGATTAAGTTAGAACAGTGAGGGTGATTAGAGCGAAAATGGCAAGTAAAAATTTAAAAATGTTCTAACACAACACAATTTGACGACAATCAAAGCCACAACGAAAAACACTTTTTGCCTTTCGCCCATGCTTTTTGATTTTGATGGGGTTGTGCTGTGACAACCATTGACCCGTGCGATATCATTGTTACATTTATAGAAATTATCAAGCTTATAAGGTAAACCCAATTAACAATTAACAATAATTATTATGTTCAATTCAATATTTGATCTATCCTCTCTTAATGGTACTAATGGTTTTGTAATTAATGGTATCAATGCAGGCGATCGCTCTGGATTTTCGGTCAGTAATGCAGGGGATGTTAATAATGATGGTATCGACGATCTAATCATTGGCGCACCCAGTACCATTCCCAATGGAACTACAGGGGCAGGGGCAAGTTATCTAGTTTTTGGGAATGCAAGTCTTGGTAGTTCAGGCAGTTTTAATCTATCCAGTCTCAATGGCAGCAATGGCTTTGTAATTAATCAAATTGCTGCCGACGATTCCAATGAGATTTCCGTTAGTAATGCAGGAGACCTGAACGGCGATGGCATCGATGATTTTGTGATTGGCGCATCAACCGCCGATCCTAATGCCAATAGTGCTGCGGGAGAAAGCTATGTTGTCTTTGGTGGTAATAATATAGGCAGTACTGGTAGTTTTAATCTCGCTACCCTCAATGGTACTAATGGCTTTACCGTGAACGGTGCTAGTGCAGGCGATCGCTCTGGTCGTTCAGTTACTAATGCAGGTGATATTAATGGTGATGGAATAAATGATCTGCTGATTGGCGCACCCGCTGCCGATCCCAATGGCAATAGCAGTGCAGGCAAAAGCTATGTTGTCTTTGGTGGCACAAATATCGGTGGTGCTGGAGAGTTTAATCTATCTGGTCTTAACGGTTCTAATGGCTTTGTCATTAACGGCATTGATGCAGGGGATTTTATGGGATTTTCTGTTAGCAATGCTGGGGATGTTAACAACGACGGTTTTGACGATTTAATTGTTGCTGCCAGTACCGCAGATCCTAATGGTACAAGTTCAGGAGAAAGCTATGTTGTTTTTGGTGGTAGTAATGTTGGTAGTACAGGTACGTTAAACCTATCCACCCTCAACGGTACTAATGGCTTTACTCTCAACGGGATCGATGCGGGAGATTTCTCAGGACGTTCTGTCAGTAATGCTGGGGATATCAATGGTGATGGTATTGACGATCTAATCATTGGCGCACCTAGTGGCGATCCTAATGGTACTAACTCTGGAGAAGCTTATGTAGTATTTGGCGGCAGCGGTTTAGGAAGTTCTGGTAGCTTCAATCTCTCTGGTCTCAATGGTACGAATGGTTTTGCGATTAATGGGATCAGTGCAGGGGATCTAGCAGGACGTTCCGTCAGTAATGCAGGAGATCTTAATGATGACGGTATCGATGATTTAATTATTGGTGCAAGTCGTGGGGAAACCAGTACCACTGGTGGTGCAGGAGATAGTTATGTGGTCTTTGGCGGTGCCAATATCGGTAGTTCTGGTAGTTTAAATCTTTCTACCCTGAATGGGACAAATGGTTTTGTAATTAATGGGATTGATCTTTCTACTGGTTACTCCGTTAGCAATGCAGGCGATGTCAATAACGATGGAGCCTCAGACATAATTATCGGTGCTTATAATGCCAACGCTAATGGTAATACCTCTGCTGGTCAAAGTTATGTCATTTTTGGGATTCCTGCTTTGAATAATACTATTGTGGGAGGATCTAATAGCGACAGTTTACCTGGGACAGCAGGCAATGACTCGATTTCTGGGAATGATGGAAACGACACCCTATTAGGTAACGCAGGTAACGACACTTTAAGGGGAGGAATTGGTCTAGATTCTCTTAATGGCGGTAACAACAATGATCTGCTCAGTGGCGACTCAGGAAACGATACTTTAAACGGAGGCTCTGGTCTAGATACCCTGAATGGCGGTAGTGAAGATGATCGACTCCTGGGGGGAAATGATCAAGATTTACTGAATGGCGGAACAGGCAATGATTCTCTAGATGGACAACTCGGAAATGATACTCTAAACGGTAATGATGGCAATGACACTTTAAGAGGCTCAACTGGACTTGATTCCCTGACAGGTGGTGCTGGTAGCGATCGCCTTTTCGGTGGAGATAATAATGATACCCTCAATGGTGCTACTAGTACAGACGCTCTCAATGGTGAAGCTGGTAATGATTATTTACGGGGTGGTTTAGGAACAGACACCCTAAATGGCGGGACGGATGCAGATCGATTTGCCATTGCCTCTGGGGTTAGTGCAGACTTGGATGTAATTACAGACTTTACCGACGGTTCAGATTTACTAGATCTGACTGGTAACTTAACTTTTGGCAGCCTAACCATTAATGCCCAAGGAACCAACACTCTGATTGTTGAAACTAGCACTAATCAAACCTTGGCTATTTTGAATAATGTTAGCGTGGCAAGTATTAGTGCCGCTGATTTTGTTTAAAGACATTGGTCACAAGATAATCAAGCTAAAATTCTACTTACTAAAACAACCCTGATTGCCTTGATTCCTACTTTCTACTTTCTACTTTCTACTTCCTATTTCACAACTACCCATTGCGTCACTGGTGCGATCGCTTTCCAGCCTAAAAACTTACCTACAGGTTCAGCCCTAGAAATAGCAATACGAGTTAATTCTCCACCTAATTTCTCGTGCCACTGCAACAATTTCTGTTCGCTTTCGACTGTAATTGTATTAGCAACCAAACGACCACCATTAGGTAAAGTATCCCAACAAGTTTCTAATAAATTAGTAGTGGTTAATCCACCGCCAATAAAAATAGTATCTGGTTGAGGTAAACTTTGTAGGGCAGTCGGTGCTTCTCCTGCAACTATTTTGAGATTGGGAACACCTAAAGTAGCAGCATTATCAGCAATATATTGAAGTCTCTTACTATTTTGCTCGATCGCGATCGCCCGACACCTAACATGACTACGCATCCATTCAATTGAAATTGAACCACAACCAGCCCCCACATCCCATAATAATTGTCCTGGTAAAGGTGCTAAAGCTGCTAGAGTAACTACCCTGATTTCTTTTTTAGTTAGTTGTCCGTCATGATGATAGGCGCGATCAGGTAATCCTGGCAAACGAGATAAGGGTGTTGTATCGAAGTCAGCAATACAGGTAACGGCAATGATGTTTAAATCTGCTATATCTGTGACGTTCCAACTAGCAGCAATTCCTGTAATAATTTGTTCGCGATCGCCTCTTAGATGTTCTAAAACCGTAATTTCACTTTGGCTATATCCTCTTTCTACTAGCGTTTGTGCTACTATAGCTGGTGTTTGTTTTCCTGCACTCAAAATCAACAAACGAGCATGAGGATAAAGAAAAGCATTAAGTAAAGTTGGATCGCGTCCGCACAAACTCAATAATTCTACTTCTGTCAGCGACCATCCTAATCTGCTACAAGCAAGACTAAAAGCCGAAGGTGAGGGAATTATAGTCATTTCTTCCAAGGGAAGATGTCGGATGAGAGTAACTCCAATTCCAAAACACATCGGATCGCCACTAGCTAAAACGCATATAGACTGTCCCCGTCGGCGTATAATCTCTGCTATTGAATCTTGAATCGGAGAAGTCCAAACTAGCTTTTCCCTTTGATCGCTTTTGGGAAGCATAGCTAAATGGCGGTCGCCTCCTACGATAACTTCTGCTCTCTCAACCAGCGATCGCGCGATTAAACTCAATCCTGCCAGTCCATCTTCGCCAATACCAACTATAGAAAGCCATTTTTTATTAGGATTGTCGATATCCAAAATCTTTCCTAAAAAACTTTAAAATATTAAATTTATCTTAAGTTTTTTTGGTTAAATTGCTGCTACTTGATTGGCTGATTTATGAGAAGCGATCGCTTCTTTGAGAGAAGTTGAATGTAACTTCATAGTTGGTTTGGTTGCTTGTTTATTTGTATTTAAATTGGGCATTTCTAATCGACAATGAGAGCAAAACCAATAACTACGACGATTACTAAGGTGGAGCAGCATCGAAGTAGAACAGCAAGGGCAGGAACTCTTGGAACTCATAATTTTTACTTAGTGTAATTTAATTAAACAAAAGATATTTTAAACTTAGATTTGTTCACGTATCTTATACATCTTCAATGATAATTAAGATTTTAAAGATGTCAGTAAATTGTCAAAATACGCAACACTATAAATCAACAAACCTTAACTTTTAAAGCAGATCACTGTCGTTTTTTTATGATTAATGTTAAGAAAATCTAAATGTTTTAGTATTTAGATTCAACGTCACAATTATTTTTAGTCAAGTAATAAAAATTATCTGTAGTTTCAACTACCTTATTGTTCAGAACTACGAAAAATTACAACCGTACTGTTGGCGTATCTAGCGATCGCTTCGGGGATATTGCCTTGAACTACAGTCTGCAATAAACCTTCGTTGCTAGCTCCTAAAATTACTAAATCATATCGTTTCTTTTTAGTTAAATTAATAACGATATCTGATACTGAATCACCAGGAATTAACAAAGAATTAATAGGTAAATTAATTTCACTTTTAAGAAAGTCAATAGCTTGTCGCAAATCAGCAGTATAAGGTAAATTTCCAGGTGTATATATCTGACAAAGTTTTAATTGAGGCGGTGTTGAATAGACTTTAGCTAAAGCAGGTAAAATAGTTAAAAGTTTATTAATGCGATCGCCTCCCGTAGTCGGAATTAACCATTGATGATTTGTTAATTTGAGTTGTGGGGGAAAAGCATGAGGTGACTTACCCACTTTAACTAGCATTAGATCACAACCTGCCTGTTTAATTAAAGAATCAACGACACTCCCAAAAATCGACTCAATCCCCGAAGTTTGACCTTTCCACCCCATTAAGAGTAAATTAATATGATCTCTGGTAATAGTTTCCAAAATTGCTTCCCCAATATCGGTAGCAACGCGAATTTGAGTGTGAATGGGAATAGCCAATTGTTTGCCCCAATTTTCTAAACTCTGCATTAACTGACGAGTATCAGCAGTTTCTACTTGGGCTTGAGCAGGATAAATATAATTTGGGATACAAATAACTCGCAAACATTCAATTTCATACTGGTGATATTTCGCGATCGCTCCTGCTATTTCTAAGAGGGCAGGAATATTATCAGGATTTGCTAAGGGTAATAAGATACGTCCTTTACCCGTAGCAGGGGAACGAGTTTGATAGGTTACATAAGAAGGGTCAAAAATAGCTTTAGGTTGATGATCACAATTTAAATGTTTAGCTTCCGCTTTAATAATATCGCTGCGAGTAATAATTCCCAGTAGTTTACAACCTTCGGTTACAGGTAAACGAGATAATTGATAGCGATTGAGTAGATACAGCACGTCTCCCAAAGAAGTATTCGGGCTAACAGAAATTGGCTGGGGAGTCATAATCTCTTTGAGCAAAGCCTTTCCAGTATTTAGATTATCTTCGGGAATATCCGATTGAGTAATAATCCCCACTAACCTGCCATCTTCCACCACAGGAAAACCACGATGGCGCGATCGCGACATCGCTTTAATCACTTCAGGTAGTGTTAGATGACTAGCAAGAGTTTCCACTTGTGACTGCATAAGATCATCGGCGGTCAATTTTGCCATAAAGTCATTTTGGGGTTGTTCTTCGGTTATTTCTATGCCACTGGCTGCTAATAAATGTTCGTATAATGACCCTTTGGAGACACTTTCAGCAGCAATATATGCTATTACTGAAGTAATCATTAGAGGTAAGACCAAATTAAAATCAGCAGTCATTTCAAAGACAATAATGATCGCCGTTACAGGGACTCTAACAACCGCCGTAAAAAATGCTCCCATCCCAGCTAAAGCAAAAGTATAGGGAGATTCCGAGCTAACCATTGCAATCTCAGCGACTCCTACTAAATATCCCAACGCCGAACCTAATACTAAAGCAGGAGCAAATACACCTCCAGGCGCACCCAAACTATAAGCCAAAATTGTCAGACAAAACTGAGCCACAAATATCTCTGCCGTCATCTGCCAACTAAATTGTCCAGCAATTACTAATTCTCTCAAGCCAGCATTATCTTGAAAAAAAGGAGGTAGCCAAGACACTACCATACCTGAAATCAATCCTGCCAAACCAATGCGTAAAGGTATTGCCAGAGGTAAACTCCGACTGAGCTTCATCCCTTTGATAATCCCACGGTTAAAAATACCACCGAGAATACCTGCCAAGATACCAAGCAAAACATAAAAAGGAATTTCGGGAACAGCAAAACTACCACGACGGCTAGAATCCAAGACTGCTAAAGGGACATTAAGATCTGTTGAATCCAAAATACGAGAAACAACCGCCCCCGTAAAAGAAGCAGCGATCGCCGTTTCTAAAGTTAAGCCAGAAATATCGCGCATTAATTCTTCGACCACAAATAACACCCCTGCGATCGGAGTATTGAAACTAGCTGCTAAACCTGCTGCTGCCCCCGCAGCGATCATCTGACGACGGTTAGTAGGCGCATTAGGAATCCAGCGACTCACTTCTGCCCCCAAGGCTGCCCCAATATGAACTGTAGGGCCACGACGACCTAAAGTAAAACCTGCTCCCAAAATCAAAATAGTTGCTATAGTTTTGACGATCGCAGTTCTCAAATTGAGGACAATCGGATATTTAGCCAAAGCTGCTTTTACTTGGGGTATACCACCACCAGCAGCCGACGGAGATAAAACTTCAATGATCCAACCAGCTAAAGTACCCAAAGTAAAACCCATCACAGGTAATACCAGCTTTGCTCCAGCTAAATTAACCAGATGAATGCGCCATCCCCCCAACCAGCTAATTCCCTGCTTGAGTAACAACGCAGCCAAAGCTGACAATAATCCAATTAAACAAGCTTCGATCAGAGCATAACGAGTATCAAGAGAACTACTTGCCAACCATGAAGATTTACGCCAGCTAGCAAACAGCTTTTTCATTATTTAAGACTAAATTGGATTATAAATTATTACTATCAATATCCTATACTGCGATTAGCTTAATTGTTGATGGTGGTGAAGAGCAATTAAACTACATCCAGTTGAAATTAATAGTTTTTTGTTTTTAGGGATTAGTGATTGGGGATTGGTGATTAGGGACTGGTGACAAATAATTATTCTATTCTGACTCCTGACTTCTGACTCCTGACTTCTGACTTCTGACTTCTGACTTCTGACTTCTGACTTCTGACTTCTGACTTCTGACTTCTGACTTCTGATTTCTGACTTCTGACTTCTGACTTCTGACTTCTGACTTCTGACTTCTGACTTCTGACTTCTGACTTCTGACTTCTGACTCCTGACTTCTGACTTCAAAGTAAAGTCAGCCCTAAGAAGCCTGAAGGAGCTTTGAGTGAAATCATAATAGGACTGACATTGATTAAAATAAAAGATAGTTATGGCTTTCCTGTGACAAAGGAATGAATTTTTAATGACAGCTTTTTCTTAGTCAATCAAATTACTATTTACTAGCTGTTATAGATTAACAAATTTACGGGCAATATAAGAATAGATTCAAATTTATACCCTGTCTAAATCGAAAACTGGAGTTTTGAAATGAGGAGTCAGGAGTCAGGAGACAGAAGTCAGAATAATTATTTTTCACCAGTAATCGCCAATCCCCAATCGCTAATCCTTAAAAACAAAAAACTACCGTTTTCAGACTACCAGCAGTTTAGCTGTAATTCCTCTGCAAATATTAACTTACTACAGATCACTCATTACAATGCGTCAATTTTTAAAACAGACTTTTGCCAGCACCATTGGGAGCATGGTAGGCTTATTTCTCTTTCTTCTTTTAGGTGCTAGTGGCTTATTTGCCCTGTTATTGATTGCAGTTGCTGATGATGAAGAGTCACCAGGAATCAAAGATAAATCGGTATTAGTTTTTGATTTATCTACTCAAGTCAAAGATTTTCAACCACCTGCCAATTTAGCCCAGGCTTTTTCGGGTAAAGAGCAAGAAATTATTACCTTGCGTCGAGTTTTGCAGTCTATAGAAAAAGCGACTAAAGACGATCGCATTGTTGCCTTATTATTAGATGGTCGAAAAGGTGATACTCTCAATGGCTATGCTACTCTTGCCGAAGTAAGATCGGCTCTCAAAAAGTTTCAAGCTGCGGGCAAAAAGATTATTGCTTATGATGTCACTTTGAGTGAGAAGGAATATTATTTAGCGTCTTTGGCAGATGAAATCATTGTTAATCCGATGGGAGTAATGGAATTTAATGGTTTAAGTTCCAAACAGATGTTTTTTAAAGGCGCACTCGAAAAATATGGTGTAGGAGTACAGGTAATTCGAGTAGGTGATTATAAATCGGCAGTTGAACCCTATATTCGTTCCGATCTAAGTCCTGCTAATCGAGAACAAACTAAAGCCTTGCTTACCGATGTCTGGGGTCAATTTCTCACGACTATAGCCGATAGTAGAAAGTTAAATATAGATAAACTACAAAAAATTGTCGATGAACAAGGATATCTAGAGCCTCAAGACGCAGCCAAAATCGGTTTAATTGATCAAATAGGTTATTACGATAATGTCGCTGCTGATTTACGTAAATTAACTGGAGAAGTCAAAGAGTCAAAAGAAGACAGCTTTCGTCACGTAGATCTTGGTACTTATGTTGATCAAACTATCCGTCCTACAGAAGTTGTATCGGAAGAGACACCCAAAGTTGCTGTTATTTATGCTGAAGGAGCAATTGTCGATGGTAAAGGTGGAATAGAAACCATTGGTAGCGATCGCTTTGCTGAAGAATTTCGTGATCTAAGAGAAGATAAGAATGTTAAGGCGATCGTCTTGCGGGTTAATAGTCCTGGTGGAAGCGCAACAGCTTCAGAAGTAATTTTACGAGAAATTTTATTAACTAAAAAAGAAAAGCCTGTAATAGTTTCGATGGGTAATACGGCTGCTTCAGGTGGTTATTGGATTGCAGCAGGAGGAAACCAAATTTTTGCCGAGGAAAATACAATTACAGGTTCGATTGGCGTGTTTGGACTACTATCTAATATTGAAAAGATTGCTAATAATCATGGCGTTACCTGGGATGTAGTTAAAACAGGTGAATTAGCTGATATCGACTCCAATTTACGTCCCAAAACTGAGGCTGAGTTAGCTGTTTATCAAAAATCTGTCGATAAAACTTACCAGTTATTTTTGCGTAAAGTATCTCACTATCGCCAACTTCCCGAAGCTAAGGTCAAAGAAATTGCCCGAGGTAGAATTTGGTCAGGAAAAGAAGCCGTCAAGATTGGTTTAGTAGATCGTATTGGTGGATTAGAAAGTGCGATCGCTTATGCTGCTGAACAAGCTAAATTAGGTAACAACTGGCAATTAGAAGAATATCCTCAATTACATCGTTTTGATACTGAACTTGCTCAACGTTTATTTGCTGCCAAAACCCTAGAATCTCAAGCAAAATCCGATCCGATTACTGCTGAATTATGGCAAATTAAACAAGAATTAAGTGATTTACAGGGATTTAATGACCCGACTGGGGTTTATGCTCGTTTACCTTATAACTTTAAAATTGATTAATAAAAGCTATAAGCTATAAGCTCTAAGCTTTAAGCCAGGTTTAATTCTTTTTCTCTGGATTAATAGTTATGGAAACTAAGAATGAAATTAATATAATCAAACAAACAATTGATCTGATAAAGCTTTCGGAGATCCTGACAACAATTCTAAATTTGAGCTAGTAATAAAAGAGTAAGAAACCTTAATTTTAGCGATCGCCTGTAAATGAAAATTACTATTCTCACTATCGGCACTCGTGCCTTTCAGTTAGGAAAAAAATTAGAACAGAAAATGGCGTTAATAATGAAAGAGTTTGAAATGAATATTTCAGCAGTATTTCACTTTAGTGATGGTAGAAGTGTTTTTACTGGACTGATAAAAGACGGCACTGCTTTAGAAAATGGCGAGAAGGTAAAAATAGTGGTTGATGGTGAGCAAAAACAAGTTGTAGAAGTTCATACTATGTTTACTACACCACCTCCACCAAATGGTCTGCAATTTCTTTCAGCTAACGATGAGGTATTTTTAACTAGAGAGCTTGTAGAAAAACACAATTGTAAATTAGTTGGAATTCAAGGTTAATTAAAAAAAAATACTGCACTAAGCTGTTGTTCATTTAAATTGCATATTTGTCTTTTCCTCCTGCCTTCTGCCTGCATGCGGACACACGAATGTCCTTTGCGCCTCCTGCCTTTTCTCAACCAGTAATTTAAATGCGTAACAGCTTAGTATTATTTCTCAATATTTATCATCAAGTTAGTTAGAATTGCTACTAATCATTTGTCAATTGCTAGATATCATAAACTAAGTATAAAAACCTAAAACTTTAAGAAAATTTTTATTAACTAAAATTTATGTTATTCAGACAACTTTTTGATCGCGAATCTAGTACCTACACCTATCTAATTGCCGATCGCATCACTAATGAAGCTATTTTAGTAGACTCAGTTTTAGAGCAGGTAGAGCGAGAATTAAAGCTTTTAAAAGAATTAAACTTAACCCTGAAATTTTGTTTAGAAACTCATATCCACGCTGATCATATTACTGGTACAGGGAAACTAAGAGATTTAACTGGTTGTCAGGCAATTGTCCCTGTGAATGCTCAAGTTAACGGTGCCGATCGCTTTATTAAAGACGGAGAAATAATTAAACTAGGTACAGTAGAAATTCAAGCAATTGAAACTTTAGGACATACCGATAGCCATATGGCTTATCTGGTAAATCAAGAGCGAGTTTTAACGGGAGATGCTTTATTAATTCGTGGTTGTGGACGTACTGATTTTCAAAGTGGTAATGCAGGTACACTTTATGATTCTGTCACTAATAAGTTGTTTTCCTTACCAGACAATACTTTAGTTTATCCTGCTCATGATTATAATGGTCAAACTGTATCTACTATCGGTGAAGAAAAACAGTGGAATTCTCGGTTTACAGGACGCGATCGCGCTAATTTTATTAAATTAATGAACAATCTAGATCTTTCCTTTCCCAAAAAAATTATGGAAGCCGTCCCCGCTAACAAAAGCTGTGGTAAAGTTACGGTTGGAGTTTAATTAAACGAAGGCAGAAGGCAGAAGTCAAAAGTCAAAAGTAGCAATTAATTATCACCAATCACCAATTCCCAATCCCCAATCACCAATTACTATAAACCTCTGTTAAATCTAGACAAAATAGGTTATCACAAGATAGGTTCGGCTCAAAAATATATGATGCAACTATTAGATAGAGTTCGTTTAGGTTTAGCTGTCGGGGTGGCAAAAACAATTACAGGAGTAGTGCGATCGCTGGGTTTGGGAGCAGCTTCTGTCTTACCAGGGGAAATATCTCGTCGTCTGCATCCTCGTCTATTACCACTATTATTTGAACAGGTTAGTCAAGGTGTAATTTTGGTAGTGGGGACAAATGGTAAAACTACTACTTCTTTATTGCTCAAACAAATTTTAAGCGATTCTGGTTTTCAAGTAGTTCATAATTCTAGTGGTGCTAATTTAATTAATGGCTTGATTACGGCACTGTTAAATAGCACAGACATTACAGGCAAACTTTCTGCGGACTATGCCATCCTCGAAGTTGATGAAAATATCCTACCTTTACTCTTAAAAGACTGTCAGCCAAAGTATATTTTGGGATTGAATTTATTTCGCGATCAGTTAGATCGATACGGTGAAGTAGATACTATTGCTCAACGTTGGGGAAAAGCAATTGCACCTTTACCAACCGACACAACTATTATTTTAAATGCTGACGATCCGACTCTATCTCATTTGGGACAACAACTAACACCAAAAGTTAAAGTTATTTATTTTGGACTTAACGAACCAGAACTATATTTAGATGAAATTCCCCATGCTGTAGATTCTATTTATTGTCCTTGTTGTGGACATCTTTTAGATTATCAAGGGGTTTATTTATCTCATTTAGGAGATTATAAGTGTCCTAGTTGTGGCTTTGCCAAAAGTAAAACTGCTTTAGATAGTCAAGAATATCCCCAAATTCTGATTGGCGTATATAACAAATACAATACCCTAGCAGCAGCTTTATTAGCTAAAGAAATTGGTATTCCAACTGCTAATATTTTTAGCACAATTAAAAACTTTAAAGCTGCCTTTGGTCGAGCCGAAGAATTAGAAATTGAGGATAAAAAAGTCCGTATATTATTGTCTAAAAATCCTGTGGGGATGAACGAAACAATTCGGGCAGTTAATAATATTAAAAAAACTGGTAAATCTTCAGTTACCCTAGTAGTATTAAATGATCGCATTCCTGATGGGACAGATGTTTCCTGGATTTGGGACGTAGATACCGAAGAATTAGTCAAACTAGGAGGAACAATAATTGTTAGTGGCGATCGCGTTTATGATATGGCATTAAGACTTACTTATAGTTCTGCCGAAATTGAGTCTAATCATCCCAATTTTCAACTAATAGTTAAAGAAGATTTATCTACAGCAATTAAAACTGCTTTAGAACATACTAAACCAACAGAAACACTCCATATTTTACCTACTTATTCTGCTATGTTAGAAGTCAGAGAAATCCTCGTTGGACGCAAAATCCTTTAAATATATAAATATAAGTATTAATTTTGAGCGACTACTGAACAGCTTAACGCTGTCAATGTTAGTTTTCACACCAAACTTGCTCCAAAATCCCGAACTTTAATTAATAGAAATAATTGCTGGAAATTGATTAATATTTAATTATAAATATTATCTTGGATAACTGAAATGTGGCAATTTCTACTAACGTGGCTGGCGACAGCTATTGCTTTATTCATCACTGCGTTAATAGTACCAGGCGTAACTATTGTCAGTTTTTCTTCTGCTATAATCGGTGCAGCAGTTTTAGGGCTAGTTAATGCAATTGTTAAACCAATTTTAATTTTGTTTACCTTACCCTTAACAATTTTAACTCTCGGATTGTTTTTACTGGTAGTAAATGCCATTGCTTTAGGTTTGGTTGGCTATCTCACACCTGGATTATCAATAACTGGATTTTTCCCTGCTATATTTGGTTCGATTGTTTTAACCATAGTATCTAGCTTGATTAATCAAATTTTTCCAGCTAACTACTAAATATTATTAATTGTTAACAAAAACAAAAAAGGGTTGACTCATTTTTGTCAACCCCAATGCTTGGGAACGCGCTTTAACTTAAAATCAAATTCTTGCTTTTTACTGAAGAACTAATTTTACGTTGGCATTCTGTAAACCACGCTGCTTGACTTCAGACAAGGTTTTGTTAACAGCATACTTTTGGTTAATTGAGTTAATCAACTCAGTTTGATTGTGTTTCTTAGCAACCCCCCAAAGGTCGGCAATCAAATCAAAAGTACCATCGCTATTTTCTGACCAGCCTAAGTCATATTCGCCTTCTAGAGTTGCAACGATATCAGCACGAAGTCTTTGACCGTTGTAACCACGAACATCAGCGTTAGTCTGAACATTGATACCAAGATCGCGAAGAGAATTAACTAGAATTTCAGCATCGCTAATTTTGGTGCGTAGAGTGCTAAAGTGAGACATAAGATTTCCTCCAGTAGAAGAGAAGTAAACAACAACTTTAGAATTAACAACCGTTTACATCATATTGAGTAACGGGTTATTTTATTCAACTGCTAGCATTTGCTAGCCTCTGCTTCTGTAAATTGAATTAACTCACAGAAGAAAGCCTTTTAAAACTCCAGTCGCTGATATTCAGCAACGGAGGCTGATGCAGGTCTAGCCCTCTGGCCAGCCCAATCTCTTAGGGCTGTTACCTGCTCAGTCATTGTCCGAGACAGAGGTAGGGTAGCTTTAATGGCAGCAATAATATCTAGCTGCGTAAACTCCCGATCTTGAGCAAATGCATCATACATTGCAGCGATGATTGCTTGCTCAATCTCTGCACCAGAAAAACCATCTGACACCTTGGTTAACTGTTCTATATCGAAGCGATCAATTTCTGAACGTCTTTTTCCTAGGTGAATTGTAAATATATCTCGTCTTTCTGCGGAACTGGGTAAGTCCACAAAAAATATTTCGTCAAATCTGCCTTTGCGTAAAAACTCTCCAGGCAATCTTTCTACTCTGTTTGCTGTTGCCATCACAAATACAGGGGATTTCTTTTCTTGCATCCAGGTCAGGAAAGAACCAAATATCCGACCAGAAGTACCACCATCAGAATCACCTGAACCACCACCACCTGCAAATGCTTTGTCTAATTCATCGATAAATAAGATTACAGGAGAAATAGATTCGGCTGTTTTTAAGGCATTACGTAAATTGGCTTCTGAGCGACCAACTGTAGAACCATCATAAACTCTACCCATGTCGAGACGAAGTAAAGGCAAACCCCAAAGACGAGAGGTAGTTTTAGCAATTAACGATTTACCACAACCAGGTACACCTAAAATTAACATTCCTTTGGGTTGAGGTAGACCATATTCTCTGGCTCTTTCTGTAAAAGCATTGGAACGCTGTCTAAGCCAGCGTTTGAGTTCTTCTAAACCACCGACAGAATCTAAGGTTTCATCTTCTTCGATATATTCAAGGATACCGTTGCGACGAATTAGTTGTTTCTTCTCAGAAAGAACAATATCTACTTCTTTTTCTGTCAAATGACCAGCTTTAACTTGTGCTTTGCGGTATACTTTTTCAGCTTCATCTCTAGTCAAACCTAAAGCAGCTTTCAGCAATTTTTCTCTGGTTTCAGTGCTAAGATGACCGTCTTTGGACAATCTATTTGAAGATAATCTTGCGGAAAGGACTTGATTTAACTCTTGTAAATTGGGAAGGGGATAATCTAAAACAACTACTTCTTTCTCTAGTTCAATTGGTACAGTTTGAACAGGAGACATCAAGATAATAATTTTGTTTGAGCCTTTAAATGATGCGATCGCGTCTCTTAACCATCTAGTTATAACTGGGCCATCGATAAATGGATGTAAATCTTTAAAAATGTAAATGCCATCATCTTTTTGTCGGATAGTCCATTCGATAGCTGCTTCGGGAGAAACTGTGTTGTGCTGTGTTGCTTGACGAGGCTGACCGTGTTCAACCATACCGCGGGTTACTGTCCAAACAAATACTCGCTTGTATTCAGCATTGTCTTGGGCAATCTTAGAAACTGCTTGCTCTGCCCGCTCTTCTTCTGGCGTAATTAGATAAATTAACGGGTATTGAGCCTGTACTAATATATTTAGCTCTTCTTTCATGATATCGACCCTGCTGAATTAATAACTCCCTAAAGGTTTTCTTAGTTTGCTGCTGGTAAAGTTACACTTGTAAACAGGAAACCAACTCTTCTTCGCTAGATTCTCCCGAATCAGTGGTTTTACTAGCAACTTTTAAAGATATTCCCTCTTCCGTGACAGTATTTTGACTATTAAGAGGAACTACTTCTCCATCTCGCATTACCATCGGCGCGCTACATTCTGGACAAAAATGCACTTGATGGGTTTGACCGTGAACAGAAGCTTCAATTTCTTCCACCTTGTCTGGATACTGCATATAAAAGGCGATCGCTTTTTCCACCAGTGTAGACATTGATTCTACATCTATGGCTGCTTTGATTTTTAGTTGCCTATGCAGCTCTGGGGGTATGTATAAAGTTACTTTCTGTTTACTTTGCATATCACTAAATTTAATAGTTACCCGGGTATATGTTTCACTTTAATGGTTTAATTATTCGCTGTCAAGACAGCAAGACGTTTTGCCGTCATTATTGTAACATTGCTTAATATTTGTTCTACTTTAATTGAATTTTTTGATTATTGACAATTAGCCAGAGAGCTTAAACTCAAAACAATATCATCAATTGCTTGAATTACTGGTTCACTGGGTTGATTAGTAGGCTGATTAGTGATGATACTAAAAACGAGAATGCCGTATTCTGGATGTTCGACATAGCCAGATAAAGCCCTGACCCCTTTCAAAGTGCCAGTTTTAGCTCTAACTGCACCTTCTGATAAAGTATGGCGCAAGCGATTTTTGAGAGTACCGCTAATTCCTGCTACAGGCAGAGAAGCAAAAAAAACATCATGACCTTTAGCATTAAACATAGCTCTGAGAGTAGATACCAAAGTTCTAGGAGTTGCTAAATTATTACGAGATAAACCAGAACCATCACGCAAGCGATAGCCATTAGCGTCAATTCCTAAACTTGTCAAAGCCTGTTGAACTGATTCAGAACCACCCAAATAGCTTAAAAGCACATTGGCATAAGCATTATCACTTTTAAGATTAGTAACCTTAATCCAATCAGAAATAGATGTCGAGCGAATTTGCCCATTCACATCAAGCTTTTGTAAAGCAGCAGCAGTCACCAAAAGTTTCATATTGGATGCAGGAATCATATATGAATCAGGATTAAGACTATAAATATTGGTTCCACTCAAAGACTGAACTAAAATTGCCCACTTACCATGATTTAAGTCGGGACGTTCAATAATTTGATCAATCACTGGCTTAATAGATTGTGAGCAAATACCATCAATATTATCTGGTGGCAAAGGAGCAGGAATCTCAATTGAATCTAAGCTATTGTCTAAAAGACTCGTGGTGTCTGCACCAACAGGCAAAAGCGAGAACAAACTAGTTAAACTGCAAAAAGTCAGCGTAAACAAGCCAAGTTTTAGGGTACAGAGCATAAAATTTCTACAAATTGCTTTCAAAAGCTGGTTAAATCGAAAATAAAGATTTAAGCCATCACTTAAGTCTCAGAATTTTTTGTAGTGTTACTTGATTCGACTATACTTAAAGAGAAAAATAAGATTTTGCTCAATTATTTAAATTTCAACGTCAATACAGCTACTTGAAATAAAAATGACGACGAGCATAAATTTAATTTATTTTTAATATTTAAAGTTTGATTGTCTTATCTAACAAACAAGAGATTTTTCCAGAGAATTGACTGATGGTTAAATGTCACAAATTTCATCCATATCATCAAGGTTGTAATCGATCAATCTTGGCTTCGTCAAGACAACTGAATTAAGAATAAATAGGTTTCTTATAAATTTATTAAGCAATGATTTTTTAGCTCTTTTCAGGATATTTACAAAGATTCTATAAAGATATAGAGAAACATCTTAAAAACTATGTGTATTTAACGATTCTATAGTTATAAATGTATACGAGAGAGGATCAGTAATATCTCTGGTCTGGTCTAAATTCAATACGCTTTTACTAGTGA
Source organism: Waterburya sp. (assembly GCA_051658085.1). Classification (GTDB taxonomy): domain Bacteria; phylum Cyanobacteriota; class Cyanobacteriia; order Cyanobacteriales; family Xenococcaceae; genus Waterburya. The sequence continues at coordinate 91,675 of JBOFLX010000051.1, read as the reverse complement.
ATAGCATTTTACTAGACTCAGAAAAATAACTAGTCATCAAGAACACATTCCTATTAGCTTAGAGAAGGATTATACATAGTATGCTCATAAAAACATCTGTTAATAATTTGTCTGAGATGGCTAATAGAATGAAAAAGCTACCGTTTAAATTCAAACGGGAAATATCTAAAATTCCGCCACTTAAGATGTTCAAGGAGCAAGCCTATCAAAACGCCTTAGATGAACACGCGCAGTTTTTGCCTCAGCTTGATAGTCAAGGCAAGTCGATTGTCAAAACTTTGCAAGAGGAAGGTACTTGTATAATTCCGATAGAAGAATTAGGGTTGGCGACAACAAATACCATGATGCGTACAGCTTTTAAGCTAGCGGAGAGGCTGAAACGAAGAGTTGTCGATCCTAATAGTAGTAATAATTGTGAACTTGGTTCTAGTCCCGAAGATTTAAGAAGGGAATTTCCAGAAATATTACTGTGGGCATTAGAACCTAAATTATTAGATATAGTCGAAAATTATATTGGTTTGCCCATACTTTATCAATATTTTGCGATGCGTAGAAGTATTGCGGACGGTCAATACTTTGGAGTGAGACGCTGGCATATTGACATGGAAGATCGTCGCACTATTAAAATTATTATCTATTTAAATGACGTTGTTGCTGGAGGTGGCCCTTATCAGTATATTCCTCGTCAAATTACTGACAAGGCAATTGAAAAACTAAATTACTACAATTTTGGATATGTCTCTGATGAAGTAATGACAGCAGCAGTGCCTCAATCTACTTGGGGTACTTGTCTAGGAAAAGTAGGAAGTTTGGTCATTAGTGATACTAGTAACGTTTTTCATCGCGCTCAACCACCTACTGAAAATGAACGTTTTTCCATCAGTTTTTGTTACACATCGATCGCTCCTAACGTAACTTGGAAAAGTAGAAAAATGTCCCCTCAGCAGTGGGAATATATTGATCGCCATACCAATCAAAGACAAAAAGACTGTTTAAATAAGAAATCATTGATATTGTTATAGAAAAGACATATGTAGCTTGATAATCCTCACAAGTTCCTCAAGTTAGTTGTATACAACAAAACTATAAGCCTCCCAGACTTGAGGTTAAACTAAAACTAAGGAACTAGGATTTATGGTAGTGACAGCAAATACCCAAAACCAACTTCTATTAGATAAAGAGCAAGCTTTTATTCTTTGGTTTGAAAAAGTAAATATGGGAGATGTTTCTCTAGTAGGTGGAAAAAATGCCTCATTAGGAGAAATGATTCAGCAGTTAACTCCCAAAGGAATTAACGTACCAGGAGGTTTTGCTACTACTGCTACTGCTTATCGTTATTTTGTAGAACAAGCAGGAATAGAAAATCAATTACGTCAACTGTTTACCGATCTAAATGTTGAAGATGTTAACAATTTGCGATCGCGTGGTCAACAGGCTAGGGCTTTAATACTTAATACTCCTTTCCCTCCAGAATTAGAAACAGTAATTACGGCAGCTTATAGCCAATTATGCCAACGATATAGTCTTGATTTTGAGTATTGCGATCGCTTTGAAGGTGAAGTAAAAGAAAATTGTCAAAAGTATACTTATAATGTTGATGTCGCAGTACGCTCCTCTGCTACTGCTGAAGATTTACCCGATGCTAGTTTTGCAGGGCAACAGGAAACTTATCTCAACGTTCACGGAGTGCAAAACGTCCTTGAAGCCTGTCATAAATGCTTTGCTTCTTTATTTACTGATCGGGCAATTTCCTATCGCACCATTAAGGGTTTTGATCACTTTGATGTTGCCCTTTCGGTAGGAGTGCAAAAGATGGTGCGCTCAGATTTAGCTAGTTCGGGGGTAATGTTTTCCATCGATACCGAAACGGGTTTTAAAGATACAGCTTTGATTACGGCTGCTTATGGCTTAGGGGAAAATGTAGTTCAGGGGGCAGTTAATCCTGACGAATATATAGTCTTTAAACCAACTTTAAACCAGGGTTACAGTCCAATTTTAGCTAAACGCCTGGGTAGTAAGGAAATCAAGATGATATATGACGTAGGTGGTACTAAACTGACTAAAAATATACCCACACTGCCTAAAGAAAGAAAGCAATACGCTATTAACGACCAAGAGATTCTGCAATTAGCCCATTGGACTTGTCAAATTGAGGAGCATTATTCCCAGGTGCGTGGTGTGTATACCCCGATGGATATTGAATGGGCAAAAGACGGGGTGACAGGGGATTTATTTATCGTTCAAGCTCGTCCCGAAACTGTGCAATCTCAGAAGACAGATAATATTTTGCAGAGTTATCAGTTAGATGCCACAGGAGATATTTTAACTTCAGGTAGAGCAGTAGGAGACAAAATCGGTGTAGGTAATGCCAGATTAATTTTAGATGTTAGTGAAATTGAGCAATTCCAACCAGGAGAAGTTTTAGTTACCAATAAAACCGATCCTGACTGGGAACCAATTATGAAACAGGCTAGTGCTATTGTCACTAATCAAGGTGGTAGAACTTGTCATGCAGCTATTATTGCTCGTGAGATGGGGATTCCTGCGATCGTTGGTTGTGGGGATGCTACCCAAAAAATCTCAATTAGACAAGAGGTAACTGTATCCTGTGCCGAAGGAGAAGAAGGTAAAGTTTATGCTGGCTTAATTCCTTTTACGGTTGAATCAACCCAGTTAGACAGTTTACCCCCAACCAAAACCCAAATTTTCATGAATGTGGGTAATCCCGAAGAAGCATTTCGTTTAGCAGCTTTACCCTGTGATGGTGTCGGTTTAGCCAGACTGGAGTTTATTATTGCCAATCAAATCAAAATTCACCCTTTAGCTCTGCTTAAATTTGACGAATTACCCGATTCTGCCGTCAAAATGGCGATCGCTCGTAGGACAGTTCATTATCCCCATAAACCTGATTTCTTTGTTCAAAATCTTGCTAAAGGTATTGCAATTATTGCAGCAGCCTTTTACCCGAAACCTGTGATTGTGCGGATGTCAGACTTCAAGAGTAACGAATATGCCAATCTTTTGGGTGGTAAGCAGTTTGAACCCCAGGAAGAAAATCCGATGTTGGGTTGGCGTGGTGCTAGTCGCTATTACGATCCCCAGTATCGCGAAGCTTTTGGGATGGAATGTCAGGCATTTAGACAAGTTCGAGATGAGATGGGTTTAACCAATGTCATGCCTATGATTCCCTTCTGTCGCACTCCCGAAGAAGGACGCAAAGTTTTAGAGCAGATGGCTGAATATGGTTTAGTCAGGGGTGAAAATGGTTTGCAAGTATACGTTATGTGCGAACTACCCAGTAATGTCCTGCTCGTAGATGAATTTAGTCAAGTCTTTGATGGTTTTTCTATTGGTTCAAATGATCTAACTCAACTGACATTAGGACTTGATCGCGATTCATCTTTAGTTGCCCATTTATTTGATGAACGTAACCAGGCGATAAAAACCCTGTTGCAAATGGCGATCGCAGGAGCAAAACGCAATCAGCGCAAAATCGGAATTTGTGGTCAAGCACCTAGCGACTATCCAGAATTTGCCCAGTTTCTTGTAGAACAAGGCATTGATTCCATTAGCCTCAATCCCGATTCAGTTCTGAAAACTAAATTACACATAGCGGAGGTTGAAAATAAACTTCTTAGTTCTTAGTTCTTAGTTTTTAGTTTTTAGTTTTTTTACTAATCACTAACAACTAATTACTGATTACTACTTTCTACTTTCTACTTTCTACTTTTTACTTTTTACTTAAAAGAAACCTACTACCCACTACCTACTACCTACTACCTAAATAAAGGAAGTATTCAAAATGATTAATAAAATTCTCGTAGCAGTAGATCGTTCTGACAGAAGTAAATCTGTCTTTGATGCTGCTGTTTCCCTAGCCAAAACTACTGGTGCAACTCTAATGTTGTTGCATATTCTGATTGAAGACGAACCAGGTTATCCCATGTTGCCAACCTATGCTTACTATCCTATGGTTGACGATCATAATTATGAGTTGTATCAGGCAAAATTAGCAGAATACAAACAATGGGGTTTAGATTTCTTACAAAACCTCACTCGTAAGGCAACAGAACTAGGAGTAGAAACTGAATATACTCAATTAACTGGTAATCCTGGACGAATAATCTGCGAACTAGCTAACAATTGGTCAGCAGATTTAATTATCGTCGGCAGTCGCGGACTTAAAGGTTTAAAAGAGATGTTTCTCGGCAGTGTGAGTAACTATGTAACCCATCATGCACCTTGCTCAGTGTTAATCTTGCGCTCTGCTGTAAATTCGACATCTGATGCTCAAGCTGTTCAAAAAAAAGCGCGAACCGATAGCCAGCAAGAAATTGCTACTAATTGAAATAAATTAATCACCAAGCAAGGTAAGTACGATGTTCAAAAAAATTTTGGTAGCAATTGATCTTTCAGCAGCCAATCAACAGTTATTCCAACAAGCTTTATCTCTAGCTAAAGCTAACCATGCAAAGTTAATCCTGCTGCACGTTTTATCACCAGAAGAAGTAGGTTGTCCGATAATGTCTTCTTATTTTGCCAAACCTATAGATTACTGTATTCATCTCGATCCTCAAATAATAGCTCAAGCCAATCAAGTATATGAACAAGAATGGGAGCTTTTCAGACAAAAAGGCTTAAAGTTACTGCGTGATTTTGCCAAAGTTGCGATCGCCTCAAGAGTCAAAGTTGAATCGAGTCAAATTACTGGTCATCCTAGCTCAACTATCTGTGATTTTGCTCAAGCCTGTCAAGCAGACATCGTAGTAATTGGTCAACGTGGATATTCTGGCTTACAAGAAATGTTTTTAGGCAGCATTAGCAATTACGTTGTTCATCATTCACCTTGCTCAGTCTTACTAGTTCCCACTTTCAATTTACAAAAGCAACCAGCTTTATTTCAAAATTCGCAAGGTACAGCTATAGAAACAAGAGCTTGTGCCTAAGCTCCCAAAACAAAAACTAAAAGCTAAAAGCTAATAGCTAATAGCTTATCTAATCAACTAAAAATTGACAGTAGAATTAAACCATGAGTATCCAACTTATTTCTCATAAACCCGATCGCATTATTGGTTTAAGTATTGATGGCTGGATTGATTCAGAAGATATTGAACGGGTAGTTGAGTTGATTGAAAGTAAACTCAAACAAGGAAAAAAATTAAGAGTCTATGCTGAGGTCAAAAATTGGTCAGGAATGTCTTTAGAGGCTTGGATTAAAGATTTAAGATTTAGCTGGCAACATTTACAAGATTTTGAAAAAGAAGCGATCGTTTCTGATCGTCGCTGGCTAGAAGGTTTAGCTGCTTTAGGTAATTCCTTATTTTCTAGCATTGAAGTTAAACATTTCACTTTTGATGACCGAGATAAAGCGTTGGAATGGATAGCTAGTTAAAGTTACTGGTGTTAATTATGAAGGCATATCCTAAATTGTCTAACTCCACACCACTATTGATTGGACTGTTTTCATTGTTAATTGGAGTAGGACTATTTACAATTACTTGGACTATAAAAAAAGCAATATTTTATCCAGTTGAATCAACTACTATTTTAGAAATACAACCAGCTAAGTTTAATCCTCAAATTTATTGGCTAGAAATAGTTGATAATCAAATTCAACTGACACCTAAAACCGCTAATACCACCGCCACAACTTCACAATTAGCCTTAAAAAAAGCTTTTGCTGAATTGTTAAACAGTTCTCCTAATTTTACTTTTACTACTATTCCTAAACAAACTCGTTTACTTAATTTATATACTAATAATGATGATGTATATATAGATTTATCTCAGGAGTTTAGTGACAATAGTGGTAATAGTTCCATGATTTATCGACTTGCTCAAGTTCTTTATACTGCCACAAGCCTTGAGCCTCAAGCACAAGTTTTTTTATCAATTGAAGGACAACCTCTAGCTCAAGACTATCTTTTAGGCGATGCCAAATTATCTTTGGACTATCCGTTAACAAGACAAAAATTTACTAGGAATTTTTTAATTGAATAAAATCTTAAGTTAAGTTTTTGAGTTAAGTCAAGGATTTTATATAGTAGTCCTAAATTATTCATGAAAAAACAAATGACAAATGACAAATGACGCTAAAGACTAGCAATTTTCATAACTCAAATAGGATTGCTATATCATTCCAACCATAGGCTATTTCTTCAAACTCAATCCCACTAATTTTAATCAGTTTTTGAGCAACTTGTTGACCGCCAAGAGCTTGATAAAATTTGGCTGCTGGATTCTCTGCTAAAACCCAAACTAAAATAGAATTTATGCCTGATTGAGACAATTTATCTGCTATTAGTTGAACTAAACTACGCCCAATTCCTTGTCTTTGATAAGCTACTAAAATGTATAAACAGTATATCTCTCCTTGATAGCGAGAATTCTCACTTCTTGCTAAACCACCATCAATAAAACCAACAATTTCTTGAGCAGTATTTTCAGCTACATAAATAAAATATTCAGTCTCTTTTTCTGTACTTAAATCCAGCATATTTTTCCAGTGATGCTCACGTTTTTGATAAGACAATTTTTGGATGTAGTCTTCTGGCAAAATCCCAGTGTATGTCGTTTTCCAACCTGCATTTCGCAGGTGGATCAGCCAATTAAATAATATTTTTGGCAAGGGTTTCCAAGAATACGCAAAATCTTTAAACGAGTATCAGTGAGATTAGAAACTTGTAGTTGATGATTAAAATGGACAAGATGAACAGCTTGAAAACACTGAAAAATCCATCTTAGGGTAGGAGTGGAAGTTGCTTTCTTGAGTTGATTTGGGATAGTTTCCTGGGAATCAGCTAGAGCTTGTCTTAATTGACGTTGACCGAGAGTGTAAACCAGCAAACATAAGCCCATAACCATTGCCAAGGCTGCCACTCGCCGAGGAGTATTTAAAAAGACACTCGAAGTAAAAAACAGAGGATCTTTCAGGAATCGGAAGCCTCTCTCAGAACTTTGTTGATCTTTGTATTCAGTTAAAACTTCATCATTGGGTAGAATCAAATCATCGAGAACATTAGTCGCTAAAATAAATCTTCCTGCTTGCCTTCGGGCAATCTCAATTACGTCCTCTACAGGAATAACTTGAGCCGTGACACGATAGGTAAAGTTTTCAGAGGACTGATTTTTAGTTGGTCGTCCGGCCTTACTGTAGTGAGGATGAGTCTCAATTTCGACTGATTCTAAGGAATGATATTTCCAACTTCGCCTCAGTTTGTCCGCAGCTTGTTTGGCATCGGCAGCACAAGCAAAATCTTGTCTCATTAGTGACTTAAGTTCACTTGTGGCTATTTTTAGTTGTTTTGTGAGTCGCTTTTCTAACTGTTTAAGATCACTCTGAAGACGTTTTTCGCTTTCAACAATTAGCCAGCGTTGATGGACTCCAGCATAATCACAACAACAGGACGCAATGCGATAGCCAGGGACTTCACTCTCAACAAACACCTCCTCTTTCATTGATTCAGCTAAAGTTTTAGCGGTTTTTATACTTCGAGGAACAAGAGTTATCCACTTTAACTCGGAGAGTTGTTGAATATTTTCCGAACTGTAAAGCGCACTGTCAGCAACGTAGATACTATCTAGATTCCATTCCTGTTTAAACTGCTTCATCAATTGAGCAAAAATGGCACGGTCGGATTCATTACCATCACCTATTCTGACAAACAGAGGTATATCTCCATCTCCTGTGCAGATAACATCCATCATAAATTGTTTTAAATCTGGTCGATGGTCTTTCGAGTAGCCATATGTAATCTTTACCCCTTCGATTGATTCGGTTGATTCATCTGAGCTTTCTATTTCATAGCCTCCCTCCAAACTAAAACTGCTAGAGTCTAAATGCAGACTCTTGGTCAAAAGGTTAAATCTTTGATGGGCTAACATGGCAATACTGGTAAATAATGGCGTTAATCCTTGATAGGACAAGCTATCCAAAGCTCTCGCAATTCGGTCATCGTTAAGATTTTCTGGTTTAATTCCCTCTCCTAAAAGATGTTCCGTTGCTTTGCCTACGAAGAATTCACTGAATAGATATAAAGGCGCACTGACAAATCCCAATCCATTGAGAATCATCGCTTTTACTACTTGACCTGTACTAATAATTTGCTGCGGATGTTGCTCTATTTGTCGATCTATTTCTTCCACTAATCCTATCTGGTCAACGATTCCTGCTACTATACCTAAGTGGTCTAAGTTTTTGATTTGGATATCCATTCAAAGGCTGTTTAAACTCTTCATATTAATACCCTACCTTTATTCCTCAACCTGCGAAATGCAGGTTCCAAGAATCAATATGAACTTGAGCGATCGCTCCTGCATCTTTGAATCTAGCTTCACGGATAATCATACTTGTTAGTAATGGCTACAATAGTTCATTTTTGAACATTATATTTTTATGATGCTAAAATTTAAGTAAATACAAAGTAATTACTAATAGCAATCCATAATGAAAGTTAACATTATTAAAATTGGTAACTCTCAAGGAATCAGAATTCCAAAGACAATTATTGAGCAATGTGGATTTGGCGATTCAGTAGAGATGAAAATAGAGAATGGTAAGCTAATTTTGAGTCCTCATCAGGTTAGAAAAGGATGGGCAGAATCTTTTCAAGATATGGCAGCCAATCAAGATGACAAATTATTAATAGATGACTCTATTAGTACAGAATACGATGAGGAGTGGGAATGGTAAGTAGGGGAGAAGTTTATCTTGTTAACTTAGATCCTACCGTTGGTTCAGAAGTCAAAAAAACTCGTCCTTGTCTAATAATCTCTCCTGATGAAATGAATCAATATATTCGGACGATAATTATTGCACCAATGACAACTCGACAAAAAAGCTATAAAAGTCGAGTCCCTATCAACTTTGATGGTAAACAGGGACAAGTAATGCTTGATCAAATTGGAACTATTGATAAAGAATGTTTAATTACCAAATTAGGAACGTTATCAATTAAAGAATTGAAAGCAGTTTTATCTGTGTTGCAAGAAATGTTTGCTGATTAAAATTTCTTTTTGAACTGAACATTAAACTTGAAAATATATTTTTGGATAATTCATTCAGCTACATTTTCGAGCTACGCTAATAACAGCGATCGCCTGACAATCGGAAAACTTGTATAGCACTTTAGCCTGTCTATAATAAATCCATAATTAACAATTAAGATTATGCAAGTTACTACTAAAACCTATTATTCTCCAGAAGAATATCTAGAACTAGAAACTACAGCTGACTACAAAAGCGAATATCATGATGGTCAAATAATACCTATGGCAGGTGGTAAACCTAATCACAATAGAATTTCATTAAATTTGAGCAGTGCTTTAAATTTTGCCTTAAAAAAAACATCCTATGATGTTTTTATGAGCGATCTACGCTTGTGGATTCCTGATTATCGTCTGTATACATATCCTGATGTAATGATAGTTCAGACACCTTTAATATTCGCTGAAAATCGTCAAGATACAATCGTTAATCCCTTAGCGATCGCTGAAATTTTATCTGATTCTACAGAAAAGTATGACCGTGGTGATAAGTTTAGAATGTACCGTTCCATTCCCAGTTTTAAGGAATATCTTTTAGTCAGTCAGACAGCAATGCAGGTAGAAAAATTTACTAAAAATGAGAGTAATCAATGGGTTTTATCTGAATATGCAATCAAAGACGCTAAAATTACCTTCGATTCCTTTGAGTTTGAGATTGGTTTAGATGAGCTTTATGATCGCGTTGATTTTGTTGAAGAAACTGCATTTTATCAGATAGATAAATAAAGGCGATAACTTCGTTAGGCTTCGCCAACGCACAGTTAAAGATTCCCTAATTTCCATACTTCCTCCAGTTAATCCCCACTGCTGATTATCTCTACGACGTTGTAGTAACAGGCGATCGCTTTGAGCAAAAATTGTTTATAAAGTCATTTAATGTTTTGATTGCTCAGGCACACAAGCTTTGTCCTTATTCAAAAGCCATTCATGGCAATGTTGAAGTAGAAGTAGAAGTAGTTTAAATTTGCCTACACCTTGAAATTGCAGCTTGACGCGATCGCTCTTCATAACTACAACTGAATATGCGCAATGTTCTTGTTTAGTAAATAAAACTCGCATAATTAGGATTTTATTTATAGGTTGAGAATTACAAACAATCTAATTTATTTTTTAGTTTGGAGCAAAAAATTCTATATAATGGAATGCTTAAAGTACAAAGCTGACCTTGATTAATTGGGCAGCGATGCCTACAGAACCAGCGAAGTAATCTCGTTTTTTCTAATAACCATGCTTAATCCAAATTTGGAAGCAATTGATCTGACCAAAGAGGAATATCAAAGGTACTCACGCCATATTATCTTGCCAGAGGTAGGGCTAGAAGGGCAAAAACGCCTCAAGGCAGCTAGCGTTCTTTGTATCGGTAGTGGTGGTCTTGGTTCTCCTCTACTGTTATACCTAGCAGCTTCAGGTATTGGCAGAATTGGGTTAGTAGACTTTGATATTGTCGATAGTTCTAATTTACAACGTCAAATTATTCACAGTGAAGCTTGGGTAGGTAAGCCGAAGATTCAATCAGCTAAAGAAAGAATATTGGGCATCAATCCTTACTGTCAAGTGGATTTATACGAAACTGCCCTAAGTTCAGCTAATGCCCTGGATATTTTAGCTCCCTATGACGTGATCATTGATGGGACAGATAACTTCCCCACTCGTTATCTCACCAATGATGCTTGTGTCTTACTCAACAAGCCTAACGTCTACGGTTCTATTTTCCGTTTTGAGGGACAGGCAACCGTCTTTAATTATGAAGGAGGCCCCAACTATCGCGATTTATATCCCGAACCACCACCACCAGGAATGGTTCCTTCTTGTGCTGAAGGCGGAGTTTTAGGGGTTTTATGTGGCATTATTGGCACAATTCAGGCAACAGAAGCAATTAAGATTATTCTGGGTGCAGAAAACACCCTAAGCGGTAGATTGCTACTTTACAATGCTTGGGACATGAAATTCCGTGAATTGAAGCTACGACCTAATCCAGAACGCCCTGTAATTGAGAAATTAATTGATTACCAAGAGTTTTGTGGTATTCCACAAGCTGCTGCTGCTGATGCCGAGGCTAGTAATATGATTCCCGAAATGACAGTACAAGAGTTAAAACAACTGATCGATAGCGGTAAAGATGATTTTATTCTCTTGGATGTCCGTAATCCCAACGAATACGAAATTGCCAAAATTGACGGTTCAGTTTTGATTCCTCTGCCAGAACTAGAAGATGGTAGCAGTATTGAAAAAGTTAGAGAACTAGTTAATGGTCATCGTTTGATTGCTCACTGTAAAATGGGAGGGCGATCGGCAAAAGCTTTAAATATTCTTAAAGAAGCAGGAATTGAAGGCACAAACGTCAAAGGTGGTATTACTGCTTGGAGTCAGGAAGTCGATCCTAGTATTCCTCAGTATTAAACCGTGATTACTAATTACTGATTACTTAATAATTAGCCACGCTTGTTCCAGGCTTAATTAAGCTATAACCTATCAGTTAGAGCAGTGAAAATTGTTTTGCGATTAACTCCAATCCAATCAAATCAATAACCTTGCGGTTTAACCGTAGGTAACTGTCCTAACTGTCCTAACTGTTAAAAACCTACTCCCCATTCTCATCATCTACCTTTATAGTATGGTTGTGAGTTAAAAATATCGTTAAATCGCCATGAAAATTTTAGTAGAAGCTATTCGTTGGACTAGTTTGATTTCTTTGCCTGTATTTTTATTGGGTATTCCTAATTCTCCAGCTTTGGCGGGGGATATTGGTACTTGTGCCAATAGTCTAATTATCGATGGTGTTAGTAAATCAGGAGCAGGTATAGCCTGTTCTGACGCTTCTGAACCCATTGACTTAGCATCTTGTGTGGCAGATATCAAAGCTAACACCAATATTAAAGGTGATGATGCTTTACAAGCTTGTTATCGAGTTCGCAGACCTGATGAATTAGCTACTTGTGTAGTTAATCTTAGTAGTGGTTTGGCAGCCGAAAAATCGACGATGGCTTTAGATAACTGTCGCCGTAGTTTGTTACCTGAACGCTATGCGGAATGCACCCTTGACTTGACAAGTGTTGCTCAAATACCCAGCGAAGAAGCGATGCAAAGTTGTATCACAGCCGAATATTTCCCTAGTCAAGTAGCTCCAGAAACTACCGAGTAAAATTATTAATTTAATTAGAGGGCGTTAATTGCAAACGCCCCTTACTCAATACATTTTTACTATATCTAACATTTGCGCCAAGTTTTTGTACTAGAAAATACATTTTTCAAGCATATCTTCTGATAGTGTTCGTGTTAAAAAACTATTCATATTAATCAAATATAATATCGTCAGCCTTAAAACCAAAGATAATATTAAAAAAAATAGGATTTTCGTGGCTAATCTTTTAGGATAATTTTAGAGTAAAATAAACGTTCATTTTACTCTAAAATTATGGTTAGCAGCCAAAAACCACATTATAAAATTTAATAAAATCTAGTCTAGTGGAAAACTTAGCAAACCACTATCTATTCAATGGCATTTTACCCTGGTCAATAGATAACGAGTTACGAAAAGGCAGAAACATGATTTGTGTTGCCCAGAAAGAGTTAGCTAAAGAAGAACAACTACTTCAAGCTCTCAGAGATAGTGAAATAAGGTATGCCCTAGCTACCCAAATAACAAATGATGGTCTTTGGGAATGGAATTTGAATTCCAATCAGGTTTACTATTCACCTCGCTGGAAAGCAATGGTGGGTTGTAATGATGAAGAGATTAAAAATAATCCTATAGAGTGGCTGGTTAGAGTTCACGCCACAGATATTGCCAGATTAAGACGTAATTTATCAGCCTGTTGGCAGGGAGAGATTGCTCAATTTGAAATGGAATATTCTCTGTTACATCAAGATGGAGAATATCGTTCAATGTATTGTAAATGTCTAGCTGTCAGTGATCTTCAAGGAGTAGTTCAGCGTCTAATTGGTTCTCAAACTGATATTACTAAACTGAAACAAATAGAAGCTAGACTTAATTATGAAGCGGTTCACGATCGCCTCACTAAATTACCTAATCGTCAGCTATTTATTCAAAAACTTAAAGAATTATCGCAATTCCAACTAGATTCAGAATACATATTTGGTGTTTTATGTTTAGATTTAGATTGTTTTCAAAAGGTTAATCATAATTTTGGTCACTTAATTGGCGATCGCTTGTTGGTAGAAATTGTCCAGCGACTTAAATCTTGTTTACGTAGTCAAGATCTAGTTGCTAGGTTAGGTGGTGATGAATTTGCAATTTTACTAGTTGACTTTCATCAAACAAATTATCCTTCAGAAGTAGCAAGTTTGATCCAACAAGAGTTTTCTTTACCAATCAAAGTTGGAGATTATTCAATCTTGATTACTACTAGTATTGGTATTGCTTCTTTATCTGGTATGGACAATTCCTTAGAGAGCCATCTTAATAATCAACACCAGCAACCTACTGAGACTACTATTGATTTAATTAAATTGTTGCAGGATGCCGAAATTGCCATGCATGAGGCTAAAACCCAAGGTAAAGGCTGTAATGTGGTTTTTGAGCCTGCGGTATATCGCCAAAATTTAGAAAATTGCAAGTCAGAAAACGATCTGAGAGAAGCGATTGAGCAAGATCAGTTTGAATTACACTATCAGCCAATTGTCAAACTTGAGAATCAGCAATTAGTGGGTTTTGAAGCCTTAATTCGTTGGCAACATCCCCTAAGAGGCTTGATTTATCCTGCTGATTTCATTCCCCTAGCAGAAGCTACAGGACTAATTATGCCTATTGGTTGGTGGGTTTTGCGTTCAGCTTGTCAACAATTAGCTCGTTGGCAACAAGAATATCCTCAAAATGACTCGCTCTTTATTAGCGTTAATATTACTGCCAAACAATTTTCTCAACCTTATGCGGGAGATATTATTGCCCAAATTTTAGAAACCACTGGTTTAAATCCTCATTGTCTTAAACTAGAAATTACAGAAAGCGAAATTATCAAAAATATAGATTTTGTTCTCTCGACGGTAGGAAAATTGAAAACTTTGGGAGTTCAACTATCGATGGATGATTTCGGCACTGGCTATTCTTCTTTAAGTTATTTACATTGTCTACCTGTAGATACTCTCAAAATTGATCGTTCATTTATTCAAAATCTAGAAAGCGATCGCCATCAATTAGAATTAGTCAGAACAATTATCAAGCTGGCAGAGGTATTTAATTTAGACGTTATTGCCGAAGGTATTGAAAGAGAACAACAGTGCCTTCAACTGCTGGATTTACAGTGTAAATATGGACAAGGGTATTTATTCTCTAAACCCCTATCCTCGACTCAAGCTGCTAGTTTATTAACCTATAACCTATAACCTATAACTGATGACTGTTCACTACCATTTATTCAGAACTCTTGTTGAACCAGCGATAGCCAACATACAAAATCAAGCCAACAATGGTTATACTGACTAAACTACTAACTACGTGTACTATCGCGCCTAAAATCGAAAACCCTAACCACACTGTACCAATAGCTACCGCAGCTTTACCAACTTTTGGTAAACTATTAAACCAAGTCCGACTAGAATTAATCCAGCTTTGTACTTGAGGAGAAGGATTAATTTCAAATTCAGGAAAAGCTGATTTTTGGTTAGACTCCGAGGAAGTAGCAGCCGTTTTCTGATTGATTTCTGCTTCCATTTCCTCTAATTTTTTTTTAAGATCTCGTTCTGAAAAACTCATGGCTGTTCAACTTTTGTTTAAGGTAATTGCTCCTTCCTTTTAGAGTAGCAAATAAACATAATTAAAGATTGAATTAAATGTTAATAGTAATGACGGACAAGAACGGGAGACGAGCTTGATGTTAAAAGCAATTTTATTCGATTTAGATGGTACTTTAGCCGATACAGATTCAATTCACTTTGCTGTTTGGCAAGACATCTTGGTAAGATTCGATCTTGATATTGATCGTACTTTTTATCAAAAAAGAATTTCTGGCAGAACTAATTCCAAGATAATTCAAGATATTATTCCCCAACTTTCTTTAGAAGATGCTTGGAAACTAGCAACCGAAAAAGAAGAGATCTACCGACGCACCGTTAATTCTCTCTTACCAACCTCTGGATTAGACAAAATAATTCGTTTGACAGAACAACAAGGAATTAAACGTGCAGTTGTCACCAATGCACCCGAAGACAATGCGGTTTATATGCTCAAAATTTTGCATCTGACGCATACTTTTCCGATAGTGATTATGGCAAAAGATGCGCCTCCAGGCAAACCTGATCCTGCTCCTTATCAATTAGCTTTAAGTCGTTTAGGAGTAGATAGTAAAAATGCGATCGCTTTTGAAGATTCGGCTGCGGGTATTCATTCCGCAGTTGGCGCAGGTATCTATACCATCGGCGTAACTTCTACTTATGATTCAAAAACTCTCCTGGATGCAGGTGCCAGCATGACTATTAAAGATTTTAATAATGAGGCTCTATGGGAGTTACTAGATAGTCAAACTAAAGCTAGTAATGAGTAATGAGTAGCAAGTCAAGGCTTTTGATAGTGATTTGTAAAACCTAAAGATAGTGCAAGAAAACTATAAATTACTAAAGCTAAAATAGAACAAATAGAGAAGAATTAACGAAAAAATATGAGTTCTATATTAGGGTTTTTTTTCGGTGCAGTGATTGTGATAGGAATTAGCGGATTAAGGCTTGACCAAGAATACAAACGGGGTGTTCTTTTTCGTCTTGGTCGCTACCATAGTATAAAAGGGCCAGGAGTTTATTGGGTTCTGCCTGGAATTGACCAAAAAACCCAAGTTGATATTCGTACTAAAACTGTTGATATTGATCCACAAGAAACAGTTACTGCCGATAACGTCACAATTAAAGTTAACGCCGTTCTCTTTTACCGCATCATTGACCCTGCTAAAGCAATTAATAAAGTAGAAAATTATAGTATGGCTGTCTATCAAGCAGCGATGACTACCTTACGGAATGTTGTGGGACAAAACATATTGGATGACGTGCTGCAAAATCGAGACAAAATTAACTTCAAAGTGCAAGAAATTGTCGATGAAATTACCGAGCCTTGGGGAGTAGAAATTGAACGAGTCGAAATTAAAGATGTCGAAATTCCTCAATCGATGCAAAGAGCAATGGCAAAAGAAGCCGAAGCAGTCAGAGAAAAACGCGCTCGGATCATTAAAGCTTCTGCTGAACAAGAAGCCTCGATTAAGTTAGCTGAAGCTTCGCAAAAAATTGCTGAAAATCCTATTGCACTGGAATTGCGAAGACTACAAATGTTAACCGAAATCGGTGCAGAAAATAATACCACTACATTAGTAATGATGCCCTCAGAATTTATGACACTTGCTCGCGATCTTAAAGATTCTGTACAACCCAAAAATCAACATAATTCAGCATCACCTTTAAATATTCCCCTCGATTTTCCTTCACAAACTAAAGTAGAGGACGGCAAAAACAATTTAGAAGATTAAGCGAGAGAATTTCACTCTTGGGATATTTTGTCAGATAATAGGAACTATAGTTTTCAAGTTTTAAATTAGGTCACAGTGAAAAAGTTAATTCGCGGTCTAGATAAATTTAGGCAAACCTACGTCACTACCCATCAAGAGCTTTTTGAACAACTTTCTCATGGTCAAAAGCCTAGAGTATTATTTGTTACTTGTTCGGATTCTAGAATCGATCCTAATTTGATCACGGATACTGATATTGGAGAATTATTTGTAATTCGCAACGCTGGTAATATTATTCCTCCTTATGGTGCAGCTAACGGGGGAGAAGGTGGCACAATTGAGTATGCTGTTAGTGCTTTGGGTATTGAGCAGATAGTTATCTGTGGACACTCTAATTGTGGGGCAATGAAAGGACTACTAAAACTCAATAAGCTACAAGAAGATATGCCTTTAGTATATGACTGGCTGAAACACGCAGAATCAACTCGCCGTCTGGTACTAGAAAATTATCCTCACTATCAAGACAAAGATTTAATTGAGATTTTAGTCGCTGAAAACGTCCTGATCCAAATTGAAAACCTGAAAACATATCCCGTAGTTAGAGCCAGATTACATCAGGGTAGACTTAAGATTTATGGTTGGATTTATAATATCGAAACTGGAAGTGTTTTAGCTTATGATGCCCGCACTCATACATATATTCCCCCTGAAGGTCAATTGTCAGAGGAAGAGGATACAGTACGTCCTTTTGTCGCTTGTGGTCATAATGAGTTTCTAGTGCCTGTTAAAAAAGAATTGGAAGCCTTACTCAAAGTTGACCCTGAAACCTCCAGTGCAGCCGAAGAAGCAACACGCTCGCTCGTTACTTTGTTTGATAAAGCTCGACGGTTGGGTATGAATAATATTGAGTTACAAAATTATCATTCTTTATTCTCGGAATCTGTGCAACTTTGGGCAGAAAAAATTTATTCCCGTAACTAGGTAAATCATTATGGAAGTTATCCCTGCAATCGATTTACTTGATGGTAAATGTGTACGTCTGTATCAAGGAGATTATAACCAAGCTGCAATCTTTAACGACAATCCTGTGGAAGTAGCTCGTCAATGGCAAGCAGAAGGAGCAACTAGATTACACGTAGTGGATTTAGATGGTGCAAAAGCGGGAAAATCAATTAATTTAAAAGTAATAGAGGCGATCGCTAAAGCAATTGATATTCCTGTCCAGGTAGGAGGAGGTTTACGCGATCGCACAGGGGTATCTAGATTATTAGATACTGGTGTACAGAGAGCTATATTGGGGACAATTGCTGTCGAAAATCCAGATTTAGTAACTCAATTATGTGATGAATTCCCCAATCAAATTGTAGTGGGTATTGATGCTCGTAATGGTAAAGTCGCTACTAGAGGCTGGTTAGAGACTTCCAAAGTTAATGCTACTGACCTTGCCCAACAAATGACCAAACAAGGGGTAGCAGCGATTATTTATACCGATATTCATCGGGATGGTACACTCTCTGGCCCTAATCTTGAAGCACTACGAGAATTAGCTGAATCTATTACTATTCCTGTTATTGCTTCTGGAGGAGTAAGTTCTTTAACAGATCTTTTTAGTCTCTTGAGTTTAGAATCGATTGGAGTTACTGGGGCGATCGTTGGGAAGGCTATTTATACAGGGGATCTGAGCTTAAAAGAAGCAGTACGAGCAGTTGGTGATGGACGCTGGCAAGATGTTCCTCCCGATACTGGTACTTATTTTGCTTGATATTGTGCAATTTAAATATGAATAAAATTGCAGTTAATTTAGGTACAATTCAAAAAACTCTCTTGATTACTTTATGGGCAAGAGCGATCAAAGCTAATAAAAGTAAATATCATTCACCTCAACGTCAATGGGCAATTAAAAATATTCGAGAAATTCAAACTTGGGATTCTCCTTGATACCCCGAAAACAAGCATTTAAGGAATGCTGCAATACTCCTTAAATATGGTACGATATCACCATGATTACGATGAACTATCAGTACCGCGTTTACCCATCTTTTGAGCAAGAAGCCCGTATGGTCGAATGGCTTGAGATGTGTCGTGGCGTATATAATTACGCTTTGAGAGAACGCAAGGACTGGATAAAGTCTCGTAAATGTGACATCAATTCCTGTTCTTTGAGATCTGAATACATTATTCCTGCTGATATTCCTTACCCTGGCTATTACGAGCAACAAAATGCTCTTACAGCAGTCAAGGTAAAGCTGCCTCACTTGAAAGATGTGCAGTCTCAAGTTATTCAAGAACCAATTCGTCGGGTAGAAGCTTCGTTTGCAGCGATGAAACAAAGAGGATTTGGGTTTCCACGCTTCAAGAAGTTTGGACAATACCGCTCTTTCTTGTTCCCACAATTCAAGGTCAGTCCCATTGAAAGGAGCAATATCAAGCTGCCCAAAATAGGCTTGATGTCGATTGTTTTGCATCGTCCAATCCCTGATGGGTTCGTGGTAAAAACAGTACGGGTTACTCACAAGCATTCTGGTTGGTACGTCACCATGAGTCTTCAACTTGATGTCAATATTCCTGATGTGATGCCTTATGGTTCGGCAATAGGAATTGATGTAGGGCTGAGTTATTTTTTGAGTACAAGCGAAGGCGAGCAGATTGCTAGACCTCGTTTTTTCAACCAACTCCAACGCCAGCTTAAATTGCTGCAACGGTGCTTGAAGCGAAAACAGAAGAGATCTAATACTCGTGCCAAACTGATTCAGAAAATAGGTAGAGTTCACGAACAAATTGCAGCGTGTCGGCTTGACTGGCAATTCAAACTTGCTCATCATTTGTGCGACCAAGCTCAGATGATTTTCGTCGAAGACCTCGATTTCCGCATCATGGCAAAAGGTATGTTGGGTAAACATACGCTTGATGCTGGGCTGGGGCAATTTGTGAATCAAGTCTTGCCTTGGGTTTGCTTCAAGCGTGGTATTTACTACGGCAAGGTTGACCCCAATGGCACGTCTCAAACCTGCCCTGACTGTGGAGCTAGGGTGAAAAAAGATTTGAGTGTCAGGATTCATGAGTGTCATGATTGTGGGTCGGTCAAGCCTAGAGATGTGGCAAGTGGTCAAGTCATAAAATCCCGTGGTCTTTCGGGTATTGAAATTGCGTCTGGATGGGATCTGTCGGGGTATCAGGCAACTGGTGCTAGACAAGACCGTGTGAAGGACGAAACTCTCAAGAGCGATTTTGAGAAGCCCGAGTTGTATGCGTAGCATCACAGGGAGGGAGAATTCACTAAAAAAATACTAATAATTTGACTGGGGTTTCGCTAAACTGCTGATAGTAATAATTATTATTTTGACTCAGCAAGCTAAATATATTTATATAGATGCTCATAAATTTAAAGATCAATAATTTTGCTTTGGTTGATTCTCTAGAACTCAATTTAGGTATGGGATTGAGTGTTTTAACAGGAGAAACTGGAGCAGGAAAATCCATTATTTTGGATGCCATTGATGTTGTTTTGGGTGGAAAGGCTACTAGCCGTATGATTCGTGGTGGTAGCGATCGCTCGCTGCTTGAAGCTACCTTTGAGATTAATTCTAGTTTAAATAGCTGGCTGGAAGCTCAAGAAATTGATTCTTTAGAAGAGAATACTTTAATTTGTAGTCGTGAAATTATAGTTAATAAAACTAATTTGAGATCTCGCAGTCGGGTAAATGGGGTATTAGTTAATCTTCAGTTTATGGCAGAATTGCGATCGCGTCTGGTGGAAATTACTGCTCAAGGACAAACGGTAAATTTATTGATTGCTGAAAAACAACGGGATTTATTAGATGCTTATGGTGGTAAGGCAATTATGCAGCAACTAACCAAGGTAGGCACGACTTATGAAACCGCACAACAAGCCAAACGGGAATTAGATAAAAGACTGCAATCAGAGCAAGAATTACTACAACGGCAAGACTTATTACAATTTCAGCTAAAAGATTTAACGGAAGCGCAATTAACCGATGCTAATGAACTAGACGAACTAGAACAAGAGAGCGATCGCCTCTCTCATGTAGTTGATTTGCAACAATTGGGTCATCAAGCTTACCAAATGCTCTACGAAGGTGATCAGGATCAACCAGCAGCAGCAGATCTCTTAGGAAAAGCGGAATCTTGTCTCATGGAGATGGTGGAATATGATCCAGAATTAGCTTCAATTCTCGAAATGGTACAGTCAGGTTTAGCGCAAATTGTCGAGGCAGGACAACAAATTAGTGGCTATAGCGAAGATCTAGAAGCCGATCCAGAACGATTAGATGAAATTGAAACCAGAATTAGACAGCTAAAAAATATCTGTCGTAAATATGGCCCTGATTTGTCAGACGCGATCGCTCTCTACGAACAGCTACAGCAAGAATTAGCTCAAATTACCGATGGAGGACAATCGATTGCCTCTTTGCAGCAAGAATATGAATTAGCGATCAAGGAGTTGACTCAGGAATGTCAAAAATTAACCCAACTACGTCAAAAAGCAGCCACGAAACTAGAAAAACAACTAGTTAAAGAACTAAAACCCCTGGCGATGGAAAAAGTGATTTTTGAATGTTGGTTACTGGAATCTTCACCAACTGCTATGGGTGCAGATAAAGTAATGTTTTATTTTAGTCCCAATGCTGGGGAAGTAAGTCAGCCATTATCAGTAATCGCTTCTGGTGGAGAAATGAGCCGTTTTTTACTGGCTCTCAAAGCTTGTTTTACTGGCACAGAACAAAGTTCTAGTACTTTAATCTTTGATGAAATCGATGCAGGAGTATCAGGGAAAGTGGCACAAGCGATCGCCGAAAAACTTCATCAACTTGGCAAACAACATCAAGTCTTGTGTGTCACCCATCAACCTTTAATTGCAGCGATGGCTAACGGACATTTCAAAGTAGAAAAAACTATTGTTGAAGAAACTAATAAATCGCAATCAAACAACGGTAGTTCTATTGCCGATATTCGCACAGTTGTTAGAGTCAAATCCTTGAGTGAACATACAGTTAGAGTTGAAGAATTAGCCCAAATTACAGGTGGACATTCCGCCGAAGACGCGATCGCCTTTGCTGAATCTCTGTTAACCAAAGCAGCTAAGTATCGAACTAATTACTGAACTAAGCTGTTACACATTTAAGTTACTGGTTGAGAAAGGAGTCAGGTAGGGGAGCCGTAAGTTTGGCGACGTACAGGAGTCAGGAGTCAAGATAAGGGTTTCAAAGTAATTTTCTACTAGAATAGTATGCAATTTAAATGCACTTTAGCTTATAGTCTTTTCAATTACTCTAAAAACTTGAACCTGGTTGCGTTAAAAATTCTTGTTCTGCTGTGGTAGATTCTCTACCTAATATCTGATTGCGATGAGGAAATCGACCAAAGTGATCAATTACTTCTTGATGTTTAATAGCAAATTTTAAATTATCTTCTTTGCCCAATTTAGTAAAAAGTTCCACACATTGCGCCTGATCTGTGTGGCTTTCGCTGTGCATCAAAGGCATATAAAGAAATGCTTGTTCTTCAATAGATAAATTTTTTTCGTAATTATGTCTCAAGGCATATTTAGTTAATTCTGCTGCTTGCTGATCTGTGGCAAATGCTTGGGGAGTGTTGCGAAACATATTACGTGGAAATTGATCCAAGATAATAATTAAAGCCAAAGTACCACGAGCATTATTACGCCAATGATTTAATGACCCTGCGATTGGCGAAGCCACGCCTTCGGCGATCGCTTGTTGGTATATGCTTAAAAAGCGTTGCTTAATTGTATGGTCAAAATCTTGATTTTTTTTAAACCAGAAAGGCTTGACCTCTGGATCGAACCAGAAATTTAGTATAACTTCAGGATTAATTGCTTTGTTCATCAATAAAATAATCTGTCACGTATTTATTTAATTTACTGGTTAAGAAAGCAGTCAGAATAATTAATTTAAGATTCGGTAATACACCATTTTCAAACTAGTCTAGAAAACTTTAATCTAAAGAGAGAGTTGTTTACTCTAAGAACTTGTTACAATTATTTACAAAACTTGTCAGCGTCAGTCTTATACCCATGCCTCAACAGACACCATCACCCGTCATAGATACCATTACCGTACCATCACAAGAGATAGCCCCCTACGAAGATACCGATTTGGCATACGATGAGCCAGATGGAGACTGGCGTTACAATCCAGAAACTAACAATGCGAGATACCGTAATCGCCCTTTTACAGTCCTGGGCAGATTAATTAGTATTGTTTTTCCGTTTACTACCTTTGTTTTAGGTATCTGGTGGGATAATTTTACAGGTAACTCAGTTCTCAAACAAAAAAAGCGAGCGCGCCAGTTAATTAAGATTTTAACTAAGTTGGGGCCTGCTTATATCAAAATTGGTCAGGCATTATCTACTAGACCCGATGTTGTTCCTCCCACCTATTTAGAAGAGTTAACGACTCTACAAGATAAGATTCCTTCTTTTCCCAACGAAGTGGCATTTCGTTTCATTGAAGAAGAATTAGGTCGGCCACCAACAGCAATTTATGCAGAACTTTCACCTCAACCAATAGCTGCTGCTTCTTTGGGACAGGTATATAAAGGGAGATTAAAAACAGGGGAAGAGGTAGCCGTTAAAGTTCAGCGTCCTGATCTCAATCGTCGAATTACTCTGGATATTTATATCATGCGGGCGATCGCAGGTTGGATACAAGACAATGTGAAGCAAGTACGCTCTAACTTACGAGCCATTATTGACGAGTTAGCGGAACGAATTTTTGAAGAAACTAACTATAACCAAGAAGGACGCAACGCTGACAAATTCAAAGAGCTTTATGGCTATATTGAAGAAATTTATGTCCCCAAGATTTATTGGGAATATACAGGTAAGCGAGTCCTAACTATGGAATGGATTAGTGGGACTAAACTTACTGATATAGAAGCTGTACAAGCTCAAGGAATCGACGCAACCCATTTAGTTGAAGTGGGAGTAGAATGTTCCCTTAGACAGTTATTAGAACACGGCTTTTTTCATGCCGATCCCCATCCTGGTAACTTGTTAGCAATGGCAGATGGGAGACTGGCTTACTTAGACTTTGGGATGATGAGCCGTATTAAGCCCTATCAAAGATACGGTTTAATTGAAGCGGTAGTTCATCTGGTCAATCGTGATTTTGAAGCTTTATCTCAAGACTACGTTAAATTAGACTTCTTAACTCCAGATGTTGATCTTAAGCCGATCATACCTGCCTTAGCTAATGTTTTTGGTAATGCTTTAGGAGCAACGGTAGCAGAATTAAATTTCAAAAGCATCACCGATCAGATGTCGGCAATGATGTATGAGTTTCCCTTTACTGTCCCTGCTTACTATGCTCTAATTATTCGTTCAATGGTTACTTTGGAAGGTATTGCTATTGGAATAGATCCAAGCTTTAAAGTACTAAGTAAAGCCTATCCCTATATTGCTAAACGCTTGTTAACCGATCCTGCTCCCGAATTACGAGCATCTTTGAAGGATTTGTTATTTAAAGAAGAAGGTTTCCGTTGGCATCGATTGGAAAACCTCCTCAGAAACGCCACAGACTCTAGAGACTATGATTTTGATGGGGTAGTAGATCAAGCTTTAGACTACTTATATAGCGATCGCGGTGTATTTATTCGCGATCGCCTGGCTGAGGAATTAGTAAATACTATTGATAGTATAGGACGGAGAACTTTGTTTAATATTTCTACCGTTTTTCGTCAACAGGTAGGTCTAGCGGTACAAGAAACGCCTGTAGAATTTCGCCAAGATTCCTACACAATGACTCACCTGAAAAATATTGTCGGTATTCTCCAAAAAACCCCAGGTTTTAATCCCACTCGTTTGATTTCTGTGGTTGCCAAAATAATTACCAAACCAGAAACTCAAGTTTTGGGACAGAAAGTGGCAGAAGGTTTGGCACAAAAAATGGCAGTAAGACTCATTAGAAGCTTATTATTAGAAGATCTAGAACCGAAAAATGCTACTATTTCTAGAAATCAGCCTACTTTACCAGCAGCGTAAAAAGTAGAAAGTAGCAAGTAACAAGTAGGAAATAGGAAATAGGAAATAGGAAATAGGAAGTAGCAATCAACAGCTAAACCTCATTACTCATTACTTATTACTTATTACTTATTACTTAAACCGTTATAGGTTAAATAAATGACATTAATTACAGGCCAAACAAAACTACTAGGAATTATCGGTGATCCTGTAGAACACTCTTTGTCACCATTGATGCACAATGCAGCGATCGCTAATTTAGGCTTAGATTATGTTTATGTTCCTTTTCCTGTCAAAGAAGTAGATCTGGAGAAAGCGATCGCTGGTTTTAGTGCCATTGAACTAGTCGGATTTAATATTACAATCCCCCACAAACAAACTATCATTCCTTTCCTCACAGAAATTTCCGCCGATGCAGCTAATATCGGTGCAGTTAATACTGTTTGGCGTACTGCTTCAGGTTGGCAGGGAACAAACACTGATGCGGAAGGCTTTGTTGCTCCTTTAAGATCTATTTCACGCAATTGGAGTCTGATAACTCCTGTCGTTTTAGGTATTGGTGGCGCAGCGAGGGCGGTAATTGCAGGTTTAGTTAATCTAGGATGTTCAGAAATTCATGTTGTTGGGCGTAATCCCGATAAATTAGCGCGATTTTATCAAAGTTGGCAAGACGCTCCTATGATTAGCTCGTTGCTGAAAATTCATAGTTGGGACAATCTTAGTAGCTTAATACCTGCTGCGGATTTATTAGTCAACACCACACCCGTGGGTATGTATCCTAAGATAGATGCATCTCCCGTTGATGCAGTTTTAATGTCAAGACTTAAAACTCAGGCGATCGCTTATGATTTAATTTATACTCCCAACCCTACTCAGTTTCTTAAACTAGCTCAAGCTCAAGGAGCAATAACAATTGACGGCTTAGAAATGTTGTTACAACAAGGAGTGGCTGCTCTTGAAATTTGGCTACAACAACCAGTCCCTGTTGAGATAATGCGTAACTCACTCAAAGAGTATTTACAAAAGTGACGCACCTGAATGCTTTCATATTTACATTTATTTGGGACTTGCTGAATAATTTACTCAAGCACTTTAATCAAAGATTTTAGGTATACAAAGTGCAAGGAAATAGATTGTTTACTACCAATTCAATTAAACTAAAGACGATCGCGTACATCTTGAGCAAAGTCTTCGTAGCGTCGTAAAGAAGTAACTTCAACGTGGACGTGTTGCCCCATTTTCTTCATGATGGGTAAATCTAAAAGAATTTGGTCTAGTTGATCGGGAGAGGACACAGCGACGATCGCAATAACTCGTCGCATTCCAACACATTTCCATAAATCCACTACAATTCCTGCTTTTTTAGCTCCCAAAGCTGCCTCTGCTTCTTCAGCCCAAATAGTAAACAAGTCTTTTTGAGACATTTTGGCAGAGTACTCGACGTGAAAATCTAAGTGATACAACATAGTTAATCTCCTTTATTTATGTGTCATGCTGCGTTAGTTGAAAAGCGATCGCTTGAAGATTTGCTAGGAATTTGAAACCGCCAATTAATTGCCTGGGGTTTACGATGTATTGGATACATTGGCATTATACGTTCAAAAGTTAATCCTCTATAGATTAGTTTGACTTTTTGCGTAGAATAATCTTCTAAGTTAGTGAAAGATTGAGGTAATAATTCTTGAGGGTAAGGACAAATATAATTGCAAGTATGACCGCGATAAATTAGTGTAGTTGTTTTAGACATAGTTCATCTCCTGATTATGTATAGTTAAGTTGATTTCGAGCGATAGAGAATATTTAAGTCAAAAATGTCTAAAGAATAATCATTATTTTTTGCTGACAAACTATTTTTATTTAGTTGTTTATTTCTCCATTTGACTTTATTTATTTGTTTTATTAATTTATTTTTTAATCGAGAAAAAGTAGGGAGTAAAATTATTGTTATTTTTAAAAGTCAATTAATAGTTTGTTAATAAGCTGTGATGCTAATAGAATCGAAACAGGAAATGAAATTATGTCCCGTTGTGAATTGTATTGCCAATATTTTAGCGATCGCGTTCTCTATCTAGAAAACGGATAGTTGTTGTATTCTTTGTAACTTCAGAGGCTTTTATGGCATCTCTTTAAAATCGACAGGACAATTTAACTGAGCGTTTTTTGTAGCTACTGCTCTAGTTATTGCTCAACTCTACCATCATCGTTGGACAATCGAAACCCTGTTTCAGATATTAACTGATATCTTCTTTTAATCAAAAAAATGACGCACCTAAATGCTTTCATATTACATTTATTTGGGAATTGCTGAATAATTTGCTCAAGCACTTTAATCAAAGATTTTAGGTATACAAAGTGCAAGGAAATAAATTGTTTACTACCAAATTTCTTAGATTGATAATAAATGAAAAGGACGAAAAAATTTGCTCATTGTATCTCAACACTTTTCCAGCAACCCTATTGATGCGTCACTATGATGTTAACTGGAAAACTTACGATAAGATTGAATTTGCTAAAGCTGGTGCAAATCCTCGTTCAAACTCCCTCATTCGCACTTGCTCGGCTTTTAGTGCCGTCTGTAATACTTGCATAGCTGCTTGAGGTTTGCCTGCACCACAAAAAAATAAATCTGCTGCAAAATAACCATGTTCAGGCCACGTATGGATGGCAATATGAGACTCTGCCAGAGTAGCCGTAGCTGTTACACCATAAGGACTAAACTGATGTACACACAAATCAATTAAAGTTGCCTGTCCCTCGGTAATAGCTTCAATTAATGCTTTACGTATTGCTTCAGGATCATTGAGTAATTCAGCTGGTGCTTGCCAAGCATCCACAACCAGATGAGTTCCCATTTTTTTCATTCGTTATACCCTTTATCCATTCAATAAATTAATTAAGTTGTTAGCGAGACTATCGTATTCAATCGCGCCTTATCCATTATGCTAGATCTTTTAAGATAATGGTGATTTTTAGCGCAATTAACCATAATACCTTAGTTAATAAGACTTTTCAGAGTTTTCTTTATCTTTATTTACATTATCTTTCCTCGCGGGAAGACCCTCGGCTACTTCATAAAATAAACGTTTCAAATGTTGTACACTAAATGTAGTTTTAACCCTCTGGGTGGGAGCCCCTTTTTAGGGCGGTTGTGAATGGCTCAAATGAGTTGAACCCTTGAACCCAAAAGTCTGCTTAAGAGACAAAAAGTAGGGTAGCGAAAACCTCGTAAAACATGAGGTCGCGCATTCTGAGGTTTCCTCAGAATGATTTGAGCGACCGTAAGCGCAGTAAGTCTAAACCAGGCTGAATAAATCTACTGTAAAAGCTTTTGGGAGTAATCCCCATACCGTGGGGCGCACGGAAATGGTCGGTGAAAGCCCGTACTACGCTTGGAGAGCCATCCACAAGTGGACAACTAGATAACAAGTGATCTTCTAGCAGGTTCGGATGGGACATAATCGTGTAAGACTTTGAGTAGGGCAACTAAAAGAAGCGGTGATTAGCTCAAGAATCCCCCATCTCCGACGGCGGGAGCGTCAACTTGAGAAACAACTTACAAGATTATGTAAAAAATATTTTATGGAGTCGCACTTACCAGTCATCTTCATAGTCTTCTATGCTTGGTCTATCTTTGTTATTGATTGCTTCTGTTGCCGACGTAGTTACAGGATCAATTAATTTTTCTTGAGTATTGCTTAATTGAACTAATTCTCCTTCAAAGCTCTGAGTGAGGTTGTTGATCGCTTTTTGTAAGTAATCATCGGTAACATCTTGATTTGGCTCTAGCTCAAAAATATGTGGGGTTGAGTTTACAGTCTTATCTGTTTGTGATTCAGGAGGAAGCGAGGCAGTAGCAATTTCCTCAGCAGCTTGGGAATTATTGCTTAAGGTAACAGGTTTGACTACAGCAGAATTAGAGATATCGTTATGAGCAACTGAATTTTGCCTAGGTAATTTAGTTGAAGTAGCTTCTGAGTAATTCTCTTTTGACAGCGATCTTTCAGGTTGAGTCGCTGATGATGAACTATTATTGCTATCTCTAACAATTTTTGCTGCTGGAGATAAAGGATTATTACTTGACGGAGTTGAATTTTTGGCTGGAATTGCTTGGGGAGTGGCAACTTCTAAGTGAACCTTAATTTTGCGCTGAAAAACTTGAGCAAAAGCAGCTTCAATATTAGCAACCTTACCTTGATGGAGTTTTTGTAATTTTGCCGAACTAATGCCGACAATTGCACTTGTGCCATCAAAGCTAACTAAATGACACTGCTGTTTTAATAATGCTTGAGTTGTTGGCGGTTGTAAACAACTAACAATTTTATGCCACATTTCTTGGCTAGCTAGATTTTGAGTAGCTATTTCAGGATTAGACGATGGAATTGAATCTTTTACTGTCTGTGTATCAATCGTTACAGAAAGATGGTTAGGGTAAACTGGCTGCTGTGCCGAATGTTCTGGCTCAATAGGAGTTTGCTTAACTGGTTTGGCTAACTGTTCAACTGGAGAAATGGGCTGCAAGTCAGTTTTTGGAGATACAGCCGTATTTGGCTGGCTAATGTTGTTGGGAATACCTACCTGAACATTATTCGGAATGGGCTTAATGAGCTTTTCAGGCTGGTTAGTAATAGCTGTTTGATAAGCTGCTGGTAATAATCCTAATAGGGTTACTTCTAACCACAAACGGGGTTGGGTAGTATGCTTTAACTGCACTTCTGCTTCTTGAAGGTGCTGCTGTCCACGCAAAATTAGGGCAGTATCCCAACTCTTAGCTGCCTTACACAATTGCTCCCAGCAAGTTTCGGTAACTGCAACTAGATCAGGTCTTTGAGGGGCAGTTTTGGCAATTAATAAATTGAGACAAAAGTTAGCTAAATTTTGCAAAACAACTATGGGTTCTCGTCCTCGATCTAAAAGATTACGACACTGCTGTAACACTCCTAAAGAATCATTCTGCTTAATCGCCTCCAGTAGTTTTAATAAATCCTGTTCTGGTACAGCCCCTACTAAATCCCAGACTTTCGCTACAGAAATTGTGTCTGGTAACAAACTCAATTGATCCAAAAGGCTTTCTGCATCTCTCAACCCACCATTAGCAATTTGAGCAATAAGAGCGATCGCTTCATCTTCAATCTTAATCTTCTCGGCATCAGCAATGTATTTTAGATGCTTGATCATTTCTGCCAGGGGAATACGCCGATAATCAAACCTCTGACAACGAGAAATTATCGTCGAAAGCACCCTCTGAGAATCGGTAGTAGCCAAAATAAAGACAACCTGTGGCGGTGGCTCTTCTAAGGTCTTTAACAGGGCATTGAACGCTGCACTGGTGAGCATATGACACTCATCAATAGCATAAATTTTGTAACGACACTGTACAGGAGCAAAACGCGATCGCTCGATAATTTCGCGAATATTATCAACTCCTGTATTACTGGCAGCATCAATTTCCATGACATCCAAGGCTGTACCTTTAGCGATCGCCAGACAAGCTTCACATTGACCACAAGGTTCAGGAGTGGGTTGACTACTTGCTAAACAATTGAGAGATTTTGCTAAAATTCTGGCACTAGAAGTTTTTCCTGTGCCTCTAGGCCCTGTAAACAAATAGGCAGGAGCAATTTTTACCTGTTTTAAGGCATTGCTTAAGGTAAGGGCGATTGTTTCTTGACCGACTAAATCTTTAAAAGTTTGAGGTCGATACTTGTGATGCAGAGGTTCGTAAGGCATATTAAATGTGGGCTTTTTATTTTCCACTAGTTAGTAGAAAATTATCCCTGTACAATTGAGCAATATTTAGTGAAATCAGTTCAGCTTTTCTCTTAAAATCAGTATATTTGATCTAAAGGTAATGAGTCATACGATTGGGCAAGTTAAGCAAGATAACCAACAGTCAACCTCTAACTCTAACTCATCTCAGGCTATCCAAGACTCACCAAAGTCGGAAGACCTGACCAAAATAGCCGTTGTTTCTTTAACCGATGCTGACTATGAATTTTTATTTAATCAGCTATTAGAAGGAATTGCTCATGGGTGGCACGATCACAGAATTGCTAAGTTTTTTAACCAATTAGGCGATCGCGGTCAACCAAAAGATTGGATTGCTTGGTTGGAGCGTCTGCGAGATAAAGTTTTAACCTTGCCAATTCAGTCTAAACGGCAGTTAGGAACGATGATGATTCGGTTGGGGGAATTAACCCAATCGACGGTTGAAGTTCACCAAATAGGAAAAGTATCCAATCGTATTGGACGAGAACTACTCTTTGGTAATACTGAAGATGTGATCTGGGAATATGTTGGGCCAGATTTACCTCCAAAATCACCGACAAAATCCATCACAATGGAAAGCGAGCAGGAGTTATCTGAAAGATTACCTACTGAATTTGCTGCTCTTGCTGCTTCGGCAAGTAATGAAAGAACAACTAATTTAACTTCCGAGGCTATAAGCGATTCTACAGACTTAACTACAAGTTCAGCTTCTGAACAAGTAGAATCTGAAGCATCCCAGACAACAACTGAATCAATCACAAATTTACCAACTGCTGAGAATTTCGTATCTAATCAGGAACAATCAGAACCAATAACAGAAGTTTCAACTACTCAAAAACA
Organism: Waterburya sp.; assembly: GCA_051658085.1. Taxonomy (GTDB): domain Bacteria; phylum Cyanobacteriota; class Cyanobacteriia; order Cyanobacteriales; family Xenococcaceae; genus Waterburya. The sequence goes on along the minus strand of JBOFLX010000051.1, from coordinate 60,577 downwards.
ACCATCAGACTTCATATCTACCACAACATCATCTACGGAAGCAGATTTATCATCAATTCCTGAGATTACTGATATCAATATATTAGCACCAGACCCCGTCGCCCTGGATTTACAACAGATAATGAGTTTAATTCAAGAAGATCAAGAATTAGCTCAACAAATATCTGAAAAACTTAATGTTTCTTTGGTAAACTTAGACCTTCTCGCCTCTCAAACCGCAAAAGAGTCATCAGACCAAGAGCTAGAGAATTTGGATCAATCTAGTTTAGAGTTAATTGAAAGCTGGTTTAATTTGGGCTTAAAACAAGTCAGTGCGGGGGAATTTACCAAGGCGATCGATTCTTGGGAAAAGGCATTACAAATTAATCCTAACCTCTCAGAAGCTTGGCATAATCGGGGGAGTGCTTTAGGTCGTTTGGGTAATTACGAAGAGGCTGTAGACTCCTTTCAGAGTGCTTTAGTTATCGATCCAGGTAACTATCAGGCTTGGAATGATCGCGCTCATGCTTTATATCAACTACAAAATTGGGCAGAAGCAATAAATAGCTGGAACAATGCAATTAAACTAATGCCAGGGAATCATTTATTCTGGTACAACTGTGGCTGCGCCCTTGAACAGATAGAAGATTGGGATAAAGCGATCGCCAGTTATGAAAAATCTCTGGAAATTCAACCAGATTTTCAACCAGCCCGTTCAAGATATATTAACCTAGTAGCAGATATTTCTCGTCCAAATTAGCTAAGATGACGGTAATCAAGTTATCGGATAAACTTTAATATCTGCAAGATGCAATTAATTACATCTGTTCAAACTAATCATCCAACATTTAAATTGTAGCTAGCTATGACTGATTTACCAAACAGCACAATGGAAGAAACCAGAGTATCAAATGAAGAAAGAGTTCCTCAATTAAGAGATTTGATTGATACTCTCAGAATCGCTGAGGAAATAGCTAGCAAAGGTTATCTCATCAGCAGTTCTGAACTAGCAGATCTAATGGACATTAATGCTAGTGCTGTAACTAGCCGAGGTGATCACTGGTCTTGGCGTAATTGGGTTGTATCCAGAGTCAGACGAGAAGGCAATCAAATTTTATGGCAATTAGAGAGAGTTGACTAAATAGATCATGACTTCACCCGTACCCGACAACAACCAACTGATAGTTCGTCCTCTTCAATATCGTGATGTGGACGCAATTAATGCTTTGGTAAGTGAATGCGTTGCCAAGGAAACTTCTAAACGTCTGATAACTATCGATAGAGAACTAGAACAAGTAGGTTCATGGTACGGACTCAAAAGATTTTTAAGTCTTTTACCGCGTTCCTACTATCATGGTTGGCGAGTATATGTTGCCCAACAATTAGACGAGGTTTTGGGATTAATACAAGTTTCTTCTCTCAATAGCACTCGCAGTACTTGGAGAGTAGAAAGAATTTTGCTCAATAGTGTCTCCTCGCAGTTAGAGTTGCTCAAAACTCAAAAAGAAATTGGTTCGCAGTTACTACGCCATTGCCTACAAAATATCTGGCAAGCGCGGACATGGATGCTAGAAGTAAATGTCAACGAAAAAAATCATTTGGCTCTTTATCGTGAAAATGGTTTTCAGCCTTTGGCACAAATGACTTATTGGCAGCTATCTTCAGAACTAATTACTCAATTAGCAGAGCAAGATCCCGATTTACCTAATTTTCTGCCGATTAGTAATGCTGATGCACCGTTATTGTATCAACTAGATTGTGTATCGATGCCACCGCTACTGCGCCAAGTTTTTGATCGTCACGTAGAAGACTTTAAAACCAACTTAATACAAAATGCTGTCAGTCAAATTCGTCATTGGCTTAATGGTACAGATATAGTTAGTGGTTATGTGTTTGAGCCACAACGCAAAGCAGCGATCGGCTATTTTAGGTTAGAGTCTTCTAAAGACGGAACTCGTCCTCATCGAGCGCAATTAACAGTCAATCCTGCCTATACTTGGCTCTATCCTCAGTTGACTGCTCAAATGGCGCAAATAATCCAAAAATCTTTAGAACATACATCTGGTTTGGCTGACGACCATCATCTCTATTCTCAACCACTAGAAATTGTCTCAGCCGATTATCAACCAGAAAGAGAAGAGTATTTTAATAAAATCGGCGCAACTTCAGTAGAACATACCCTACTGATGTCTCGTTCTGTGTGGCACAAAATTAAAGAGGCTAAACCCTTAGAAGGATTACAACTATCAGATGTACTTCAAGGACTTAAGCCAGCCCGCGCACCTATTCCGACTCGGATTTCTTGGTTGAAATCTCTTTCTAGTTCTTATCAGAATATTGTCAGACAAAAAAATATTTTTTCCTCCAAGAAGAGTCAATTTGCGCCAGCTAAAAAAAATAACTCTGAAGAATCATTTAAACCGCCGAATGGTGGGTTGATTTAGTGATCTGTTAAGTGTTAATTGATAGGTTAAGATAAGGAGTCAGGAGTCAGGAGTCAGGAGTTAGAATTCAAGGGATTGGGTAACTGGGGGCGAAAACACCAATAGATTAAAGTTCCCAATACAGGTATTAATGTAGCTAACCAAAAGAACTTTTTTGATTTGATTCCCCGTCGTTCTAAATCTGCTGGTACAACTGTAGGCAATAAACAAGATAAGATACAAAAATCTAAGCTCATAACCTCTAAAAATTGACTATTTTGCCATTGAACAGCAAAATCTGACCAGTTGCCCTGAGTTATTCCCCACGCTACCAGAATAATGAAGGTGAGGGAGGAAATAATTGCTAACAAACGAGAATCGAGTATTTTAAGTAACCAATTTTTTTCTATATTCTCAGGAGTAGGGGGCTGACGTACAGCGAGATAAGGTAGCAAGGCAAATGCCCCAACTCCAAAAGAAGCGATCGCAAAAGGATAAGGGGAAATTTTGGCTTCTTTGGCATCAAAAAGTAGAAAAGCAGCATAAATTACTGGAAAAACGCCCATGAGATAGAATATCGCTGTGATTATCGGATTAATGCTTTCTAGACGACCAACAGAGAGATTAATAATTAGGTCAAAATCTTCGGAAAAGGAATTTTTTGAGGAAGAAACAACAATGGCGTAAGTTACTAAAGCTAGCCAAATTGAACCAAACAATAATTTACGTAACATTTTAGTTTTATTACTCTTACAATTAAGTTTTATTGATTTTATTGTACTTAATTATAGTTATTGCAGTTTATCGCCCGATTTATTTAAATAAAGCAAAATAACTCAAAAAACATGGTGTCATTGTAATTTTAAAGGTTAAAAAATATCCAAATCTTATTACAAGAAATTACAATCTTTCATTTTTGTCCTCCAAAAGCGTTAATCTCAATTATATATAGACACTTAATTGTGACCGCAATTAGTTAGTAAATATCATCACGATAATTATTTCAGATGAGGCTAAGTTGCTCATCTTGTTTTTGATGGCTAATTATTGATTGAAGTCAAAGATTTTAACCTTTTGTTATTTACTTTTTTTCCAAAAAACCTCAGTATAATTTGACATCAAAAAACAACCAACAAGATGTAAAACTATTCATTGAACATTAAACATTAAACATTAAACATTAAACATTAAACCTCGTTGATAAATGATAAATGTTAAATGCTCAATGAACTGACTTTCCCCTAGCGGTATTAGTGTCTTAACTAAACAATAGAAAGTTTACTTTGGGGTGAAATTATGAGTGAAAACGGTATAAAGAATACTCGTAATGTAGCAATTGTTGGCCCTTATTCTAGTGGCAAAACTACATTGTTAGAAAGTATTTTATTTGTGAGCGGAGCAATTACGCGCAAAGGGACTACAAAAGACGGCAATACGGTGGGAGATAGCTCTACAGAAGCTCGCGATCGCCAGATGAGTGTAGAGTTATCAGTTGCCAGTACTAAATATCAAGATATTGATTTTACCTTTTTAGATTGTCCAGGCTCAGTGGAATTTGCCCAAGAAACTTATAATACTTTAGTAGGGGCAGGAGTAGTTATTGTAGTCTGTGAACCAGTAATTGAAAAAGTTTTAACTTTAGCACCTTTATTTAAATTTCTCGATGATTGGGAGATTCCCCATTTAGTTTTTATTAATAAAATAGACCGTAGTTCTTACGGTTATATGGAAATTCTGGAAGCTCTAAAAGAAGTTTCTAGCCGTCCTTTAATTCCTCAACAATATCCTATTTATCAAGGCGATAATTGTCTTGGTTACATTGATTTAGTCACCGAACAAGCTTATCACTATCATCCCCATAGTCCTGCTGATGCTGTACCGCTACCTGAACATTTACGAGAATCAGAACAGGCTGCCAGACGCGAAATGTTAGAAACTCTAGCTGATTTTGATGATAATTTGCTAGAAGAATTGATTGATGAAATTGAACCATCTCAAGCAGAAATCTTGCAAGATTTAAAACAAGATTTAAGTGCAGATCTGATCGTCCCTGTTTTCTTCGGTATGGCAGACAATGAGTATGGAGTACGTCCTTTACTCGATGCCTTAGTTAAAGAAGCACCATCTCCCGAAATTACGGCTGAACGTCGCGGTCTGAAACCTCAAGGGGGAGGAGATACTATTGCTCAAGTGTTGAAAACTTATTTCACCTCTCAAGGAGGACGCTTATCTTTAGTCAGAGTTTGGCAGGGAGAACTTACTGATGGCATGAGTCTCAATGGCGAAAGAATTGGGGGTATCTATCGCTTAATGGGACAACAGCAAATAGCAGTACAACAAGCAACAGTCGGTGAAATTGTGGCTTTAGCGCGGTTAGAAACTGCTAAGACGGGAGATACTCTAACTAATGGCAGTAAATCTGAGCCTTTCCCCCAAGCAGATAAAATTGCTCCAGTCTATGCTTTGGCGATCGCACCTGAAAACCGAAAAAATGAAGTCAAACTCAGTGCTGCTTTAGGCAAACTTTTAGACGAAGATCCTTCTTTATATTGGGAACAACATGGTGATACCCGTGAGGTTATATTGTGGGGACAAGGTGAAGTCCATCTGCAAGTCGCTTTAGATCGCCTCCGTAATAAATATGGCTTGCCTATGAGTACTCATTTACCGCAAGTCCCTTATAAAGAAACCATTCGCAATGCCACTAATTCTCATGGCCGTTATAAACATCAAAGTGGTGGACACGGTGCTTTTGGTGATGTTTATTTAGATATCAAACCCTTACCTAGAGGCGAAGGTTTCCATTTCCATCAAACCATTGTCGGGGGTGTAGTCCCTAAACAGTATATTCCAGGAGTCGAAACAGGAGTGAGAGAATATCTGCAACATGGGCCTTTAGGCTATCCTGTGGTTGATGTTGATGTAACTCTAACCGATGGTTCACATCACTCTGTAGATAGTTCCGAACAAGCATTTAAACAGGCTGCACGGATTGCTATGACTGAGGGGATGAGCAAGTGTAATCCTGTATTACTAGAACCAGTCCTAGAAATTACTGTTTCCGTACCCAGTGAATTTACTTCCAGAGCCTTACAGCTAATTACAGGACGCAGGGGACAAATTCTCGGCTATGATCGCCTGGCTAATTGGAAAGGTTGGGATATAGTCTCAGGTTATTTACCCCAAGCAGAAATGCACAACTTTATTATCGAGTTGCGATCGCTTACTTTAGGAGTTGGCTTTTTTAACTGGCAATATCACCATCTACAAGAAGTTCCTGATAAGTTAGCGGATAATATCTTGACTACTGCTGATAGCTGAGATTATTAATCGCAATTTGTTTTCCGCAGGTTAATTTGTTATGGCTGTTAGTAGTTAGTAGTTAGTAGAAGGACATAAGTTGATTACTAACTACTTTTTACTAAAAAGCTAAAAGCTAAGAGCTTAAAACCAATAAGCAAAAAACATAGTAGTGCGTCAAGATTGTTTTAAGGAATAGTTAGTATAGAAGTATATTGCTGCCCAGAAAGGACTATGATGAAAGCTTTTGTTTATAGGTTGTATCCAACGAAAACTCAAGCTAGAAGCTTGGAAGAAATGCTTACTACCTGTAGGTATTGGTACAACGCTTGCTTGGCAGAGCGGAAATCCGCCTATGAGACTGAGAAGAAAACTATTTCCAAGATTGAACAACTTAGAAAGGTTAAAGAACTCAAAGCTTCTAACTCCTACGCTGGCAAAGTACACAGCCATGTTCTTCAGAATGTAGTACAAGACTTGGACAAAGCATTTAAAGCATTTTTTCGTAGACTCAAAGCTGGAGAAACACCAGGCTATCCCAGGTTTAAAGGACGCAATCGGTGGAAAAGCTTTGGTTTTAAGGAATATGGCAACGGCTTCAAAATTGATGGTCGCAGGTTGATAACCAATTACGACTGTATTGCTTTGGAAGATTTGCGAATTACCAATATGGTGAAAAACCACAAACTCAGTAAAAGCATTTTGGATGCTGGCTGGGGATACCTGATACAAAGATTGCTCGATAAAGCGGAAGAAGCTGGTCGAGTAGTCAGTCTGGTTAACCCTGCTTATACTTCCAAAAAATGCTCGAATTGTGGTTTTCTGTTTGAACATTTATCTCTGGGGGATAGATGGATTGAATGCGATTGCGGTTTCTCAGGTTGTCGCGATTGGAATGCTTCTTTAAACCTGCTTAGGCTGGGACACAGCCTTTGGGACTTAAGCTCTACAATAGTAGGGTTGTCCTAAGAAGCTGCCGTGGCTGGATTCCCGTGCAGAGTGTCACCATTGAGTATTATTGGCAAACAACTGAGTAGCATCTTCTTTGGACAAAGGCTTGGCGAAGTAATATCCCTGTCCATATTCACAGTTGAAATTCTGTAAAATTTCTTTTTCCTCTACTGTTTCAATTCCTTCAGCAATCACATTCATCCCTAGTTTATGAGCCAAAATAACAATGGTATTAACGATCTCCAGGTTTTTGTTGCCTTGACTCATATTACTGACAAAAGAACGATCTATCTTGAGGCTATCAGTGGGAAAGCGATGGAGATAACTAAAAGAAGAAAATCCTGTGCCAAAATCGTCCATGCTAATTTTAATGTTTAATTCTTTTAACTGATTGAGTAAAATAATGGTATTTTCTACGTCGTCCATCACCATACTCTCAGTAATTTCTAATTTTAAGTTAGCTGGATCTAAGCCTGTGCTGGTTAAAGTTTGTTGGATTTGTTCGATTAAATTAGCTTGAGCAAACTGCCGACTAGAAAGGTTAACGCTAATCATCACCGAATCAGCACTGGCAAATTTTTGCTTCCATGTCTGCATTTGTTGGCAAGCTGTAGTTAAGATCCATTCTCCCATGGGTACAATCAAACCTGTTTCTTCGGCAACGGGAATAAATGCCCCAGGTGAGATAAAACCTCTAGTAGGAGACTGCCAACGTACAAGTGCTTCCAACCCAGATATTGTGCCTGTAGTCAGGGAAATTATCGGCTGATAATAAAGTTCAAATTCTTGATTGATAATCGCTTGGTTTAAGTCTGCTTCTAACTGCAATCGTTTTAATGCTTGTTCGTGCATTTTGGTGGCATAAACTTCATGTCGGCTTTTTCCTGCTGCTTTAGCCTGATACATAGCTGTATGAGAAGCTTGTAATAGCTCTTTTGGTTGAAAATCTTCGTCGAGACGATTAAGAACTAGACCAATACTGGCCGAGGTAAAAATATTTTGTTCTTGCAGTTGAAAAGGAATAGCTAATTCCTGAGTTAATTTATTTGCAACTTCAATTGCTTCTTTCGTATCTTCACTAGTTTTAAAAGCGATCGCAAATTCATCTGCCCCGACTCTCGCTAAAATTGCTTTCGGATCTAAAAGTGCCTGTAAACGTTCGACTGTTGCTATTAAGATGCGATCGCCCGCTTGATATCCTAAACCATCATTAATTAGTTTAAATCGATCTAAATCAAGACAGAGAATGGCAATAAATTCCTGGGATTTAAAGCGATTTCTTTGTTGCAGTTCTTTTAATTGTTTAGCAAATAGACTGCGATTGGGAAGCCCCGTTAAAGCATCATAAAAAAGATGATAGAGTGATTTATAGCCCAACACACTACCACTAGTAATTACTAAGGCTAAAGCAGCAGGAACACTAGGAATCCAGCCACCTAAAGCGAAAACAGTTAAACAAATACCCCATAATCCGCTAATACTAATAATATCTACAATTACTATTGCTAGAGGGTGTCTGAGCTTCCAGGCGATCGCAGCACCTAATAAAGACCACCCCCAAATCCATAGATTTTCAACCCACTCAGACCAAAACCACAGTAAAGGCGCATCATCTAAGACGACGTTTAAAATTTGACTGACCATCTGACTATGAGCTATCACCCCAGGCATATAACTTTGAGAGCCTCGATAGGGAGTCGGTAAGATATCTTTAATGCTTGGCGCACTAGTACCAATTAACACAATCTTGTCTTTAATGAGACTGGGATCGACTTTACCTGCCAATACTTCCGTTAGGGTAACTCGTCGGGCAACACTGGGAGAACGATAATTAATTAAAGTTTGCCAGCCTAACGTCTCTGAAGGCTCTAGTTGATAACCACCTGAATTCGTCTCAAGAGTAGGAAAAGTTACGTCTCCAATTTGTAAGGCGCGATTACCTGAAGGGTACGCTACACCATCATTAACTTGAAATCGTAGATTACGATCTTCTAAATATTTCAGACTTATACGTAAAGCAAAGGAAGGTAATTCTTGCTCCTGATTTTCCCCTAACTTGACATACATCAAATTACGTCGCAATACATCATCAACATCTACAACAACATCATTAAAACCAATTTGTTCTTTGGTTACTCCTGGTGGGGCAGAAACACTATTTTCGCCATTACCCAATAATTGGATCACCACTACATTATCTTTTTGTAGTTCTTGTCTGAGGACTTCAGTGTCTGGAGGATAAGCAACTTCTCGATATAAATCAAAGCCAATAACTTTCGGCTGATGTTGTTGTAATTTTTGCAGTAATTGAGCAATAGTTTTATCTGTAATCGGCCAACTATTTTGCTGTTCGATATCTTTATCAGTAATTTCTACTACTAGTAATCTAGGATCAACGACGTTTGTAGACTGTAAATTAACCATCCAATCATAGGTAAGTAATTCTAACGCTTGTAATCCTGATAAACGTCTAATTCCTAATAGGATTGTAGTCAAAAAAATCGTTAGTAATAATAAAGAGAAAAGATAAGTTTCTAAGATATTTTTTGCTTGCTTTAAATTGAGATATTTAGTAATCAGCTTCAGATTGTTAAATTTCATTTAGGACAAAAACATTGAAATAATCGAATTTAATAGTTATTACTTATTAGTTAACATAATAATTAAGTATTATTATTAATTGATGAAAATACTTAAGTAAAATTACTAGCCAAAAGTATTTAAAGCCAATAATTATGTTGATTTACATATTCTTTTCTTGTAAATACTAGTATAATTTATGAGTTTAAACCCAAGCAATTGTTTTTTTAAAAAGTTATGATATTGAGGTAAGTTTTTATTTAAAAATCGTTTAAAATAGTCGCTAAAAAATGTTTAAAACAAAAGCAATATTCTTAGGATTGAATAATTTTTTAAGTATCTTAATTTTGGTAAATCTAATACTAATAGGTTTTACTAATCAAGCTACAGCAGAAGGGGCAACAAGCAATAGTAAAAAAGCTAATTCTAATTACGGCTTGCCAACCCATCGTCGAGATGGAGGAAGTAGAGGTAGTGGGGATAATTGCGTATCTACTGCTGATAATCGTAATTTAATTGCCCTAATTCCTGAAAAAAATATTGGAATCAATGCTTCTGAGTCACCTCAGCTATTTTTTTATGTACCTCAAATCAACAAACAAAAAACTATAGAATTTGTAGTGCGTAACGAACAGGATGAACTAGTCTATGAAGCTTTCTTAAGTACAAAAGGTCAAGGAATTATGAATGTAGCGATTCCTGCTGATATGAACTCAAATTTACTCAAAAAAGAGCAAAATTATCATTGGTACTTCTCATTGATTTGCAATCCTCAGCAACGTTCTCGGGATATAGTATTAGAAGGTTGGCTACGTCAAGAAGCAATCGATTTTGCTAGTCAACAAGAACTAAATTCTGCCACTGTAATTGAGCAAGCCGAATTTTATCATCAACAAGGTTTTTGGTATGATGCTTTGGCGGTATTAGCAAAATCTCAGATAGAACAACCTCTGATTAAAGCAAAATGGTCAGAATTATTACAATCAGTAGGCTTGGCAGAAGTAGCCACCGAACCTTTTATTAGCAGTGAATTAATTAAAGATTCTGTTATTTCCCAATAAACCTGTCTTGAAAGAAATTAGATATATAACCCAAGTTGCTATTACTGTTAGAAGCTTAAGGAGTCAGGAGTCAGGAGTCAAAAGTTTTACTCATTACTCATTACTCATTACTCATTACTTTTTCCTTTCAGATCATTTCGCATAACTAACTAGCAACTTGCGTTATATAGATGTATGTAAAAACGTTAGGACATTTTTGAAATACTACTTCCTATTTTCTACTTCCTACTTCCTACTTACGAGTCGATTACTATGAATGTCCTAATCTAATTTTGTACGGCTATACTATTTCGACTGCTGTTTCAATTCCTTATACATTTGATACATTTCAGGTAATCGTTTATACATTACAAACAATCTTCGATACATTTGACTAGGTAGATTAGGTATTCCTGAAACCATTTCTCCTGCTGCAACATTTTTAATAACAGCAGTTTTCGCTGTGGCGATCGCGCGATCGCCAACTTTAATCTGATTTGATACCCCAACTTGTCCACCCAACAAGACTCCATCACCAATAATCGCCCCTCCAGCTATTCCTACTTGGGCTGCCATTGCACAGTTACTACCAACCTGCGTGCCATGACCAATTTGCACTAAGTTATCTAGTTTTGTATTGCGTCCAATTCTAGTTTCTCCCACCGCAGGGCGATCTATCGCGCTATTACAACCAACTTCTACTCCATCTTCGAGGACGGTATAACCAGACTGTTCCATTTTGTACCAACCTGTTGCCGTCGGCACAAAGCCAAACCCTTCAGAGCCGATCGCTGCACCACTATGAATCACACACCCAGAACCAATCTGTGTCCGTTCGTGGATGGTACAATTAGCATGGAGAATAGTATCATTGCCAATAGTCACATCAGGATAAATTACCACATTGGGATGAATACAAACGCGATCGCCAATAGTTACTCCCTGATAAATTACGACATTAGCACCGAGATAAACATCCTGTCCTATTTTCGTATTTGGATCGATGACTACACTGGGATGAATACCAGGAGAAGGTTTAAAAGGCTGATAAAATAGAGCGATCGCCTGAGCAAATAACAGTCTTGGTTGATTGGTAGCAATCCAAGCAATATTTCTAATTGATGCCTGAGTTTGCAAGGTTTGATCATTTGGCAGAATTAAGGCACTGGCTTGAGTTTCTGCAATCATGGTTGCAAACTTTCCCCCTTCTACATAACTTAAAGTCCCAGCAGTTGCTTGCTCGATGGCAGCAACGCCGATAATTTGAGGATTCAAGTTTTGGTTGAGGCTAAAACTATTATTATTCGCTGCTGTACCTAGTTGGGCGATAAGTGCTTGAAATTGCATTGTTAACAATAATTATGACTATTTACAATAAACTCAGGCAGCATTTATTCTAAATCAAAAATCTAAAACTCTTTAATGTTTTACTTAAAAGCTTCAAGTATTGGTTTTCATAACGCCAATCATAAGTAGTCGATCAATTTTGAATTGATGAGTAGAGGTTAGGAAGCGTCTAGAAGTGGGAAGTAGATAAATAACTACGTCTGTTGCGTAAAGCGAAACGAGCAATTTGCAGTATTTACTTCCTATTTCCTACATTGTCCCCGAATGGGGATTTCCTATTTCTTATTTTCAGGCTTTCCTCAAAAAAACTTGATGAGCTAATAGAGTGTGTCAAGATGTTAAAAGTAGCATATTTATGGAGTTGTTGTGGTGACATTTTCTCGTCAAAACCTAGTTTATCCTCATACTCAACAGTCAGAAAACAAGGATAACTATCATGGAGTAGAAATAGCAGATCCCTATCGCTGGTTAGAGAATCCTGACTCCGAAGCAACAAAAGCTTGGGTAAAAGCTCAAAACCAAGTTACTGAGGAATATTTAGCAACCATCCCTGCTAGAAAACAAATTGAGCAACGTCTAACTCAACTTTGGGATTATGAAAAGTACAGTAGTCCTTTTAAGCGCGGAGAACGTTATTTTTATTTTAAAAATGATGGCTTACAAAATCAGAGTGTTTTATATACTTTAAATTCTCTCGACGATGAGGGAGAAGTTTTATTAGATCCAAATTTACTTTCAGCAGACGGTACAGTAGCCTTAGCAGGATTATCAATTAGTGATGATGGCAAATGGATGGCTTATGGTTTGTCTACGGCTGGATCTGATTGGGTAGAATATGTGCGACTCGTTTAGTTCAAAAGTACTAATTAGTACGTGGAACTAGCGTGGTTTTAGAAGGATAATGTTAACCAATGTTAAGAAATTAACAATAATTAACCATCCACTGTGAACCATGACAACTGAATAATCTGTGTAGGTGAGGACAACCTGTAACAAGGTCGCTAAATATTAACAAAAGCCTAAAAGTCCAAGCCCTGCTCCCTCGGTGTTGGGGGTAAAAGCGTAACCCTTACGGTAGCGATTGGTCATCAATCCGTAAAGCAGGGTTAAACGGAGTACTAACTGGTAGTCTGAACTGGTTAGCTTCTAGCAAGAACAAATCTATGAGTAGAGCGAACGCTCGAAGTACTAAAACTATCGTTACCCAAAAACAGCTAAATCAGGTCTGACAAGCTGTAGCCAAAAGGCAAAACTGCATAAACTTTTCATTTGTCTATATTCACAATGAAACAACACTAGTAGCAGTCGGTAGAGAGGTCTAAGTCACAAACATCGTCATCCAAAAACAGCCAAATCAGTTCTGAAAGGCTGTAGCCAAAAGGCAAAACTGCAATGGTAACTTCATCCTGTGCCGATATGGAGTACAACACTAACCGCAGTCGGTGTATTGACACACTCTAAGGATTCATATCAACAGATTATTTGGAACGAGGAAATCCCTTAATAGCTCTCATCAATAGGTCGAAAATGATGAGTAGTCAACCAAGACGCAATATCTCTAAATTAGAGGTTATTAGGGGCGAAGGATTGAGGAAAAAGCTAATGCTTGTTTGTAATGGACAAGACACGCCCACGTCCTCACTGTTTTCTGGAAAGTAGAAATTTAGTAGCAATAAATATGTCTAAGACAGATTTAAACAATACTGTGGAATGGAATAAGCTTAACTGGCGTAAAATCCAAAAAGCTATATTCAAGTTGCAAAAAAGAATCTACCGAGCCTACGTCAACGGTGATGTTAGAAAGGGAAGAAGGCTGCAAAAGACCCTCATCAAATCCTATTACAACAGATTACTATCCGTAAGAAAGGTCACACAGGATAACCAGGGCAAGAAAACTGCTGGGGTGGACAGAATCAAATCTCTAAATCCCAATCAACGACTTGAACTAGCTGGAAATCTTACACTAGGCAGCAAAGCCAAACCCATTAGAAGGGTATGGATACCTAAGCCTGGAAAAGATGAAAAGCGACCCCTTGGTATACCTGTAATGCGCGATAGGGCAGCCCAAGCATTAGCCAAAGCAGCCTTAGAACCCGAATGGGAGGCTAAATTCGAGGGAAATTCCTACGGATTCCGACCAGGAAGAGGAGCGCACGATGCCACTGAAGCAATATTCAAATCAATCAATAGCAAACCAAAATTTGTATTAGATGCGGATATATCCAAATGCTTCGATAAAATCAATCACAAAAAACTCTTGGACAAGCTCAACACCTTCCCAGTATTAAGAAGGCAAGTAAAAGCATGGCTAAAAGCTGACACAGTGGACTTCAAAAAACATGAAAAAACTCCAAACCATCAAGGAACACCCCAGGGCGGTGTTTTAAGCCCATTACTTTCAAATATAGCCTTACACGGTATGGAAGAAAGGATTAAGCAGTACGCAGCAACTTGGAAAGGAGGTAAAAGAGACAATATAAGCTCTATAGCCTTAATTAGGTACGCAGATGACTTCGTAATCCTACATAACAACCTTGAAGTAATTAAACAATGTCAGGTAATTATTAGTGATTGGTTAGCAGAATACGACCTCGAACTACACCCCAACAAAACAAGGATTGTTCACACCCTAGAGGAACATAATGGTAATAAACCAGGATTAAACTTCCTCGGTTTTAATATCAGACAATATCCTGTAGGAAAATATCAATCTGGAAAAAAATCTACTGGGGAAAAATTAGGGTTCAAAACGCTGATCAAACCTAGTGATGAAAGCACTAAACGTCATTACAATGACCTCGCTGAAATCATCAAGGAATATAACGCAGCATCACAAACCACCCTTATTTCCAAAATAAATCCAATTATTAGAGGATGGTGTAATTACTACAAAACCGTATGTAGTAAAGAAACCTTCACTAAAATCGGACACCTAATATTTCATAGGTTAAAAAGATGGGGAATAAGAAGACACCCTAATAAAAGCAAAAGATGGATAGCAAACAAATACTGGAAGACAATAGGTGGAGATAATTGGGTGTTCGGTGAAAAAGAAGGAATATCCCTAATTAGACACCATTCAACAGCTATAACGCGCCATACCAAAGTAAAAGGAGGAGTATCTCCATACGACGGTAATACACTCTATTGGGCTAAAAGGAAAGGGTCACACCCAGAACTTAAAAACTCAGTAGCCAGACTGCTTAAAAAGCAAAAAGGTCAATGTAATTGGTGCAAACTAACCTTTCAAGATGGAGATTTAATCGAGAACGACCATATAATCCCCAGAGCAATCGGGGGTAACATAAAAGATAATCTCCAACTACTACATAAACATTGCCATGACACTAAAACCAAAAATGACCTGAAAGCCATTAAACAGCACAAGGTCAAAAAGGAATGGCAAGAAACCCTAAGAAAATTTAATAAAACAAATTGGCTTTGGGTAGATGATATTCCAACTTTGGTTAAGGGTACTTATGCATAGCCAGAAAGGAGAGGAGCCGTGTGAGGTGAAAGTCTCATGCACGGTTTTGAAGACGAGTCAGGTTGGTGACAACCTGGCTTAGTTTAACCGAGTTAAGGATATTGCCACTGGACAAGATTGCCCCGATCATCTGCGGTGGATTAAATTTTCTGGGGCTTCCTGGACTAAAGATAATCAGGGATTTTTCTACAGTCGTTATGATGAACCTAACGAACAAACAAAATTAGAAGACGTTAATTATTATCAGAAGCTTTACTATCATCACTTAGGTACAGAACAAGCAGAAGATATTCTTATTTATCATCGTCCAGATCAAAAAGAATGGGGCTTTAGTGGCGGTGTCACTGAAGATGGCAAGTATTTAATTATTAGTGTTTGGCTGGGGACAGATAGTAAAAATTTAGTTTTCTATAAAAACCTAGAACAACCTGATAGTGAGGTAGTAGAGTTAATCAGCGAGTTTGAAGCAAGTTATGGTGTGCTTGATAATGATGGGGATACTTTATGGGTACAAACAGATTTAGATGCCCCCTGTAGTCGAGTGATCGCTATTGATCTCAACAACCCTGCACCAGCCAACTGGCAAGAAATAATTCCTGAAGCCAAAGAAACCCTAGAAAGTGTAGGTATTTTAAATAATCAGTTTGTGGCTGCTTATCTTCAGGATGCGCGATCGCAAGTTAAAATTTTTAATTTGGATGGTACTTTTGTCCGCGATGTGGAATTGTCAGGAATAGGCTCTGTAGGTGGTTTTGATGGTAAAAGAAAAGATACAACTACTTTTTATACTTTTACTAGCTTTACTACTCCGCCCACAATCTATCGTTACGACATGATTACAGGTGAAAGTACACTATTTCGTCAACCTGAAGTAGATTTTAATCCTGATGATTATCAAACTCAACAGATATTTTATTCCAGTAAAGATGGTACAAAAATTCCCATGTTTATTACCCATAAACGGGGCATGAAGCTGGATGGCAATAACCCTACTTATCTTTATGGCTACGGTGGGTTCAATATTTCTTTAACTCCCAGTTTTTCTGTGAGTAATCTAATTTGGCTAGAAATGGGTGGTATTTTCGCTGTACCAAATTTACGCGGTGGCGGTGAATACGGTGAAGCTTGGCACCAAGCAGGGATGAAAGATAAAAAACAAAATGTTTTCGATGACTTTATCGCAGCAGCAGAATGGTTAATCGCCAATCAATATACCAGTACTAAAAAACTAGCGATTGCAGGTGGTAGTAATGGAGGCTTATTAGTTGGTGCTTGTCTAACTCAACGTCCCGATCTCTTTGCTGCTGTCATCCCCGCTGTCGGTGTCTTAGATATGCTGCGGTTTCATAAATTTACGATTGGTTGGGCATGGTGTCCTGAATATGGGAGTCCCGATAATGAAGCCGATTTTAAAACCCTTTATGCTTATTCCCCTCTCCATAACCTCAAAGAGTGTACAGCTTATCCTGCAACCATGATTACCACCGCCGATCACGATGATCGCGTTGTACCTGCTCATAGTTTTAAATTTGCTGCTGCCTTACAAGCTGCTCATAGAGGAGAGCAACCAGTCTTAATTAGAATTGAAACCAAAGCAGGACACGGTGCAGGTAAACCTACCAGTAAAATTATTGAAGAAACAGCCGACAAGTGGGCATTTTTAGTCGCTAATCTGGATATTTCGGGAGATGATGACTAGGGATGAGTAAATAAGTAATGAGTAATGAGATGAGTAATGAGTAATGATTGATAGGCAGATCTCGAATTGCTACTTGCTACTTGCTACTTGCTACTTGCTACTTGCTACTTGCTACCTACTACCTACTACTTACTACCCAATTCCTGATTATGACGCAGAAGAAATAGTTTGACGTTTAAACATCTCCTTAAGAACTAAAGCAGGGTCGATATAACCACCATTATGCTTAAGTCCCCAATGTAAATGAGGCCCTGTAGTTCTACCACTCATCCCAATGCGACCAATTCTTGACCCTGCTGGAATATTTTGCCCTAGAGAAATTTGCAGTCCTCCCTCTCGGTCAATTAGAGAAGAGCCTTGTACATACCCTTCCATGTGACAATAAAAGTGTTCCCATGCTCCAGACTGAATGGAAATCATTGTCCCACAGGCAGTATCGTCTGATACTTCAACTACTTTTCCTGACCACCAATTGCGGATATAACTTCCGCGAGGAGCAGCCAAATCCAAACCATTATGAAACTGACGTTCTCCCGTAACAGGAGAAATACGATAACCAAAGCCAGAAGTATAAGATTGGAAATTTTCTACAGGAAACGAGCCTTTGTTCCAAAGAGCAGAAACGTTTTGAGCGATCAAATTATTTTCAGGTACATCTAATGCTTGTGTCTGAAAAAGTTTCCAGTTGGGTAACCCCAAAGATATAAAGAGAGTCGCGATCGCAACAGCCAGCAGACGACCCCATTGAACTTTAAATTTATAGATCATTTATTTGGCTCAATCACTGTAATAATTTATGTTTATTTGTCCTAATTTATGCTTATTAGTTCTTTATAGATGGAAATTAAAGATAAAAAGTTTCTTTTGCTATTTTTAACAGAAAATAGATAATTTTTAAGTAATAACTGGCAAAAAAACTAATAGAATTAACAGTGTTTTTTCAGATTGCTAAAGTCCTTTCCAAATATACTGTCTAATTTTCTGAGCAGCAAGGCGCATCTTCCTGCTTCTACCTGAAAATGGTTTAACGCTCCTAAAACTGATTAAAATAATTCAATATAAATATTTACAAATAAAATGAGATTAAATATTATTCCTTTTGCTTTTGAGCTAGACACAGTTAACTTAGCGAGTAGTTGTATTTGGTCTTTGGCTCTCTATATTGGTTTAGATTCCACCAAAAACTGGATTAGTCATCAGTTAGAGAGATGGTTTAACTTTGCTGAGGGGTGGCTTTATACTTCTGCTAAAGAATTTGAAGCAACTCGTCCTGCTAGAGAAGCCCAAAATGCTTTTTACGCATCGGTGTTGAGTGTTGTGCCTTTCTTAATCGCAGGAGCAATAACAAATTGGGTGATTAATATTAGCTTTGGGGGAAGTAGTTGGGCGATCGCTCTAGGAATTATGACCTGTGCTATTTGTAGTTTATTCGCCTTAGCAAATCAAGATTATGATGAGGATGATGAGCAGTAAACAGTTACCAGTTACCAAGTAGCAAGTAGCAAGTAACTAATAAATGAGTAACTAATAAATGAGTTTCTAGATGGGTTTCGCTATCGCTCTACCCATCCTACAAATAACTATGTTGATTAATTTTATTCGTAGAGCCAAGATTGTCTGACGGGTTGCCAATTTACTAGTTCTTCGTCTTTAAACCAGAGCGAGACTTCTGTTTGAGCAGTTTCAATCGCATCAGAGCCATGAATCAAGTTACGTCCGATACTTACACCAAAATCACCACGAATTGAACCAGGAGCAGCAGTAGTAGGGTTAGTTGCGCCAATGAGGTTTCTGGCAGCAGTTACGACGCTTTCTCCTTCCCAAACCATAGCAATAACGGGAGCAGAAGTAATAAATTCAATTAAGCCATTAAAAAAAGGTCTTTCTTTATGCACTGCATAGTGTTTTTCGGCTAACTCACGGGAAACTTGCATCATTTTTAGTCCTACTAAAGTAAAACCTTTGGATTCAAAACGATGAATAATTTCTCCCGTTAGATGACGTTGTACACCATCGGGTTTGATCATAATAAAAGTGCGTTCCATAATTTCCTCAATACTTTGGTTACAAAATGTCACAAATTTTAGAGTAACCCAGATTGCTGTTGTTTTTAATTTTTTGTTTGGGAATTAAAAAACTATGGAAAAGACGTTGCGGATTTAAAGTATGAAACGGAAAGTAATACTGTTCGTAGCTATCAGCTATCAGCTATTAGCTATTAGCTTTTCTTGAACTTCTGTCTTGGATTATAAAAGTAATCGATACTGTCATATCCAAATTCAGCAAGGCTCTGAAACTTGTAAAACACGGACTCTTAAATTAATTGATAACAGGAAATATGAAAGATCTCAAACCACACCAAAGAGTAAATGATATTCTCTTAGCTCCTTTAGAAAAACCTGCTTTACAATGGCTTGTCGCTCATATGCCTGACTGGATTAACCCAGATATCCTGACAGTCATCGGTATTTTGGGAGCAGTACTGATCTGCGGTGGTTATTGTCTTTCCAATCAAAATTCAGCATTTCTTTGGGTTGCTAGTTTAGGATTTGTTGTCAACTGGCTGGGTGATAGCCTCGACGGTAATTTAGCTCGTTATCGCCAAATTGAACGACCAAAATATGGTTTTTTTGTCGATCATACAGTGGACTCATTGAATGAAGTATTGATTGTCTGTGGTCTTGGTCTTTCTCCTTACGTTAGTTTTAATATTGCCTGTCTAGGATTGATTGGTTATTTGCTGATGTCGATCTTGGTCTATATTCGTACCTATGTAAGTGGAGTTTTTCAGCTTTCCTATGGCAAATTAGGCCCGACTGAAGTGAGAGTAATTTTGATCTTGCTTAACACAATCATGTATTTCTGGGGTATTCCTGAAATTAAACTTCCTCTAGGATTAAACACCATCTATGATATTCCGATCGCAATTTTGGCACTAGTACTAGGCATCCTCTACACTGTTGGCTCAATCAAAGAAGCGATCGCGTTGGCTAAATTGGGAGAGTAAAATAAGTCAAAAGTCACTTATCATACCAAATCCGATTGTCAAAAGTCACTTATAATTTAAGGAGTAGCTACTGAGAAAAATCAATGCCGAGAAAAGCCTATTTAGAAAAGCATTATCGTTCTGAAGAACTAAAGCAAAAGTATCTTAAAAGTCAAGACCCAGTTGAATCACGCGTGATGGCATCTACTCTGGAAAATATCTCAAGGCTGGTCAATTAAAAATAGTGCGTAGCGAAGCTATGCCGTCAGGCTTATCGCTGTAGGAATAAATTATGACTATAGTAAGGAAATTGTCAAAAAATATAATGACCTAGGAGAAAAAGGAATTAAAAAGATAATGCTGGGTGGCATAAAAGTAACAAAGTAGAAGAAATAGAAGGGATTACAGTAGAATTTCTACCACCTTATTCTCCTGAATTACAACAGATGCGAGAGGCTATGGTTATTAGTAGACGAACCACTAGTTAATCAAACTTTTGAAACTATTGATGAGATTGAAAAAGTTTGATCCTCACGTTGTAATATTTTAACTGATATGAAACAAGAAATTAAAAATTTAACTGACTATTATTGGTTAACAAACTCTTAATTATAAATGGGTTTTGACAATCGGATTTGGTATCATTTATCAACGAGATTCAATGTTAAATGTTTAATGTTTAATGTTCAATGAAAGGTCAGAAGTCAGGACTTATCCTTGTTCCTTGTTGCCTACTTCTGCAAGCAATCTTTCTCATTCCTCGATTCTAGTTTGCAGAGGAGCAATTATTTCTGCTACTTCCTGTTCGGAATAACGAATTGGAATATGTTGAGGGCAATTCCAGCTACAGGCTTCGATGTGAAATACAATCGCCCGTTCGACCTCTGCCTGATAGCCAGGAAGTTGTAATTGTTTCAGTAATGCAGCATCCCCTTCCACGTAACGAGCGCGTCCCCATATTTTTAGACGTTCTCGATGACGATAATCCATCAAAAATAAGAATGCTTTGTCATTTCCTTCTAAATTGCCAACAGTAATATACTGCACATTACCTTTAAAATCGGGAAAGGCAAGGGTTCGATCATCTAGCACCTTCAAGAAGCCAGGTGGGCCACCTCGGAATTGTATGTAAGGATAACCATTAGAATTCATAGTTCCTAGGTAGAAACCGTCTAGTCGAGCAATTATTGCTTTGACTTTGGCATCTGCTACATCGTTAGCTGGCCCATTGGCGATATATTTTTCATAGGTTTTCCGAGATCCGCGTTTTTCTTGTGCAGCTAAAACAAAAGGCGTAAAAGCTATTTCACCAAACTTTCTGGGCATAAATCCCTCCAATCAACTAATACAGTTAGAGCAGTTAGGACAGTTAGGGCAGTTAGGACAGTTTAATTAACTTACTGCGGTAAAATCTTTGATTCCTGGCATAGTAATAAAACCTGGTAAACTTTGAACTCGCTCAATCCAGTTAAGCACGTTGGTATATGGTGCAAGGGAGACTTTTCCATCTTCGGCTAAGGCTATGTAAGGAAAAACAGCTATATCGGCAATTGTCGGGCGATCGCATTCTAACCACTCGCGATTATCGCTAAGATGTCCCTCTAGCTGAGTGAGGATAAATTTTGATTTTTGCTTAGCTTGCTCGATGTCAATATTGGTAGCATTAAATAAGTAATACAGACGAGCAAATTCTGGCCCTTGGCGCACCTCTCCAGCAGTAGTAGACAACCAACGCACTACTCGACTGAGGGATTCAGGATCAATCGGCAACCATTGATCGCCACCGTAGCGACGGGCGAGATAGACTAAGATCGCTTGAGCATCTGCAAGAATAATTTCGTTGTCGATGAGGAGGGGAACTTGACCGAAGGGATTAAGTTTGAGAAATTCAGCAGTTTTATTTTCTCCTTTAAGCAAATCGACTTTTATCCATTCATGATCGATTCCTAACAGTGACAGCATTAGTTTAGTTTTGTAGCTGTTTCCAGATAATTCATGACCGTAAAGTTTAATCATCGATTTAATCCTTATGAAACTTTATTATTTATTTCTTCGGAGCGAGCGCTTTAATTTTGTTATTTTACCGATCGGTTGGTATATATTAAATACTCTACCGTTCGTTCGGTATAATTGTCAACAGGTAATCTAAAATTTTTTTGAATGAGCAAAGAAAAATTAATTTTGCAATTGCTAGAGCTATTTCGACGGTATGGATACGAAGGTGCAACACTGTCGAAAATTTCTCAATTTACAGGCTTGGGCAAAGCTAGCCTCTACCATCACTTTCCAGGTGGTAAAGAAGATATGGTAAATGCCGTATTAGAATATTCAGAAAATTGGCTAGAAGAAAAAATCCTCAAACTAATGCGCGCTAAAAATAATCCCAGAGATCGCCTTAATGAAATGTGCGATCGAGTTAACGAGTTATATCAAGGGGGAGAACAATGTTGTCTCTTTGGCGTATTGTTGTTGGGGGAAGGAAGAGATTTATTTCAAGAGAAAATAAAAAACAGCTTAAAATTATGGGTAGAAGCGATCACTGAAGTTTTAGTGGCAGCAGGAATTGAGGAAAAGATTGCCAGAGAGCAAGCAGAAGACGCGATCGCCAAGATTCAAGGCACTTTAATTTTGGCACGTGGTTTAGACGATCTCGAACCATTTCAGCGCGCTCTTAGACAAATAAAGGAGCTTGGCTCCTAGCCCTTCGAGTTCGGCAGTTGCTCATGAGGGAAACCCCCAAGACCGCACTGCCTCACTATAAGCTATAAGCTATAAGCCAAGACGCTGAAGTTAATTAATATTTGCTTCTCGATAACGCTCTACGGCTAAATTGAGCAAGCGATCGACTAATTGAGGAAAAGTAATTCCTGTAGCTCCCCAAAGTCGGGGGTACATACTGGTAGAAGTAAAGCCTGGTATGGTATTTATTTCGTTGATTAAGACTTCCCCTGTCTCTTCAACATAGAAAAAATCAACTCTAGCAAGTCCTGCTGCGTCTACGGCTAAAAAGGCTTTGATTGCCATCTCTTGAATCTGTGAAATAACTGTATCAGGAAGATCGGCAGGGATATGTAATTGAGCTAATCCTTCGGTATATTTAGTTTCGTAATCATAAAAATCACTATCAAAAGTAATTTCTCCCACTACCGAAGCTTTGGGATTATCGTTACCCAGGACAGCACATTCAACTTCTCTCGCAGTAACTCCTGCTTCAACGACAATACGACGATCATAACTAGCTGCATTATCCAAAGCTGCTTCCAATTCAGACCGCGATCGCACTTTCGCAATACCTACCGATGAACCAAGATTAGCAGGTTTAACAAAACAGGGATAATCCAACTGTGCCTCAATATCATCACAAAGCTTAGGAAAGACACAGGGGCTAGAATACACTTGCGATCGATTTACCGCTACATATTTTACTTGGGGTAAGCCTGCTTGAGTAAATGCCATTTTCATAGCGATCTTATCCATTCCCAAAGCCGATCCTAGTACTCCAGAACCAACAAAAGGAACTTTCATTAAGCTTAGTAAACCCTGTACCGTACCATCTTCACCATTTGGGCCATGCAAAATAGGGAACCAGACATCTATTTCCGAATAGCTAAAATTTTGACCTCTGGGAGTCAAAGAAGAGAAACCTGTAGCTGTCAGCTTGCTACTATCTTGATTACTGAAATTAGTTTCTTGTTCTGCTTCCAATAATAAAGGCCTCCCTGATTCCAATACCTGTTGAGCCAGGTTGCTAGGTTGCCATGTACCACTTTTATCAATATATACAGGCAGGATCTCATATTTAGCTTGATTATCCCCTTGTTGTAAAGCAGACGCGATCGCTCTTGCCGAAGTAATTGATACTTCATGTTCTCCTGAACAACCACCAAATAATAAACCGACTTTTTGCTTTGCCATAAACTCATTCCCCAAAATCTCCTTTAGATGCTACCTCATTTGTTTATTTTTGGTTACAAGTTGCAGCCAACAAATACAAACCAGGATTAAAGGATTAACAGGATGAGCAGGATTAATTGATTTATGGGAATTATAGTCATAACCATCCAGGATTATTGAACAGGATGAGCAAGATTAATTAATCTATGGGAATTATAGTCATAACCATAATTTTAGATAAATCAGACAGCCAGCAAATAAACTAATCCTGCAAATCCTAAAATCCTAAAATCCTGATCCAAGCGTTTGATATGCACTTAGAAGAAATAACCTACAAAATAATCGGTTGCTGTATGAAGATTCACAACATTCTAGGTAACGGATTTCAAGAAGTAATATATCAAAGATGTCTCAACATAGAACTCAAAAGAACAGGGTTGCAATTTGGTAGAGAAGTAGAACAAAATATCTTTTACGAGGGAATACAAGTAGGAACAAGACGGGCTGACTTTACTGTAGAAGGCAAAGTAATAGTAGAACTAAAAGCAGTAATAAATCTAGAAAATGTCCACTTAGCACAAGCAAAAAACTATGTAGTTGCTTATAACTTTCCTGTTGGCTTATTAATAAACCTTATTAATAAACTTCGGAGCGACAAGTCTACAATATAAAAAAGTCTTTAACTCCAGATATCGACCAGGATTAAAAGGTTAACAAAGAGAAATAGCAGGAGGTTAAACAGCGTGCAGGAAAATAATCGAGAGCAGATTCAACCGACTACTTCATCAGCTTTGTCACCAGAAAATATGTCAGATATGGGTGGAGGCTTACCAGTCATCCAATACTGGGCTGAACATACCCTGTCTCCCGAAGGTTATAAACTCTGGAAAAGCTTATTTCATAAAAGTGCTTGTTTATCTTGTTCTTGGGGAACAGGGGGACAAAAAGGAGGGTTTACCAACGAAGATGGTGAAAAGCTACAACGCTGTATGAAAAGTGTAGAAGCGATCGCAGCAGAAATTCAACCAGCAATTAAAACAAACTTTTTTGAGCAGCAAAGTCTTAGCCAACTTCAGCAATTAACATCTCAAGAAGCAGATAGATTAGGCAGATGGAGTTTTCCTGTTATTTTTTCTCAAGATCAGACTCACTATCAGAAAATTAGTTGGGATAATATTTATCAGATTGCTGAAACTGCTTTTAAAATTACACCAGAAAGAGTTGCATCTTACAGTTCTGGTCGTTCTTCTAATGAAGCTGCTTTTATACTGCAACTGATGATGAGAGCCTTGGGTTCTAATAATCTTGCCGATTGTTCCGATCTCTGTCATGCACCTTCAACCTTTGGACTGAAACAGATCTTCGGTACTGGAACATCAATGGTTAGCTTGCAGGGTTTAAAACAGGCTGATTGTGTGGTCTTGGCTGGTTCTAATGCTGCTTATAATCATCCTCGCCTGATGAATGAACTGATTAAGCTGCGAGAACGAGGTGGTAAGGTGATTGTCATTAATCCAGTTAAAGAAAGTGGCTTGGTTAAATTTGCTTCTCCTGCTTTCCCCATTAAATCTTTACTGACTGGTTCGGAAATTGCTTCTATTTTCCTTCAGCCGATTCCTGGTAGCGATGTGGCTCTTTTTGTGGGTATTCAAAAATATTTGATAGAACAAAACAAAATCAACCAAGAATTTTTACAGGCACATACGGAAAATTGGTCAGAAGTTCTTAACCATGCTCGTTCTACCAACTGGGAGGAAATTACAGCCACCTGTGGTATTACTCAAACAGAAATTGAGGCAACGGCAGAAATTATCGCTTCCTCTCCAAAAGTGGTTTTCGCTTGGGCGATGGGAATTACACAGCAACAAAACGGTGTAGATAATGTTAGCAGTATTGCCAATACGGCTCTAATGACTGGGAATGTTGGTCGTTTAGGAACTGGTTTGATGCCTGTACGGGGACATTCTAATGTTCAAGGCTTTGGTTCGATGGGAGTTACAGTCAGACTTAAACAAGAAATTCAACAGTCTTTAGAAAAACTTTTAGGTCGCTCTCTTTCCCGTGTTCCAGGCTACGATACACAAGCGTTAATTGCAGCAGCAGATCGAGGGGAAGTAGATACTCTGATTTGCGTTGGGGGGAATTTATATGGTGCTAATCCTGATTCTCAGAAGGTTAGGCAAGCTTTAGGTAAAATTAAAACAATTATTTATTTGGCTACTAAGCCGAATTTAGGACATTTTCATGGTTTAGCTCAACAACATACTATTGTTATTCCTGTTCTCAATCGTTTTGAAAATCCTCATAAAACTACAGTCGAATCAGGTAATAATTTTGTTCGTCTTAACGATGAAGGTCAAACCCACCTCAAAAATGCTGATTTAATTGCTGAAGTGGATTTCCTAACCGAACTTGCTCATCGTCTTCTGGGAGAAACGCCCGTTAATTGGCGTAGACTTCAAGATACTAAATATGTGCGCCAGTTAATTGCTCAAACCATTCCTGGTTTTGAAAAGATGGCAGACATTGATCAAACCAAAGAAGAATTTACTATTAGCGGACGGATTTTTAATCAACCTCATTTTTCCACCCCATCTGGTAAAGCAGTCATGTTTGTTACGCCTTTACCTACTTTAACCCTGCCTCAACCTCAAGATTTTGGAGTTACTGATGACACCCAAGGGATAGTCTTAGCATTAATGACAGGACGTAGTTATGCACAACATAATACAGTAGTTTATCAAATCGGCGATCGCTATCGTCAAATGCCACATCGTCACTGTATTTTGATGAATCGTGAGGATGCTGAAAGTGTTGGTTTACAAGAACATCAACGAGTAACTGTCAAAGGTAATGTCAGTCAACTCGATCAAATCGAAATTATTTACGGTGCAGTACGCCGAGGCGCAGCCTTAATGTTTTATCCAGAAGTGAATGTAATTTTTAATCCTCCTTTAGAAACTCGTTGTGGGACTCCAGCTTTTAAACGAGTACCTGTATTAGTTTATAAATAGTAGTCTGTCAATTTTCAATTTATTAGGTATGAACAAGTTTTTAGTTCTTAGTTGTTAGTTTTTAGTTTAATGCCTGTGTAGCTATCTTAACTAATCACAAGAGCGCAAGTTATATTTTGTAATCGCTATATTAGTGATCAGTAAACAATTATTAATTTATCCTTTATCCCTCATCCTTCATTCTTTATAAAATGTCTATTTGCCCACGCTGTCAAAAGCCTGTAGATGAGCAAGCGATTAGTTGTCCTCACTGTAATAACCCTTTAAAAGCTTTTGGTCATCCTGGTATTCCTTTATATCAATCTCAAGATAATACCTGGTTATGCGATCGCTGTATCTATGATCAAGATGATTCCTGTAATTTTCCTCAACGTCCTTATGCTAAAAGCTGCACTCTCTTTCATGATGCTGCTAAACCTTTAATTCCAGACAAAGTTACGCCTACTAGCCAAATGGGTTGGGCAGGAATCAAAAACTGGCTTTATCGTTATCGGGCAATAATTGCGATCGCGATATTAATTATGTTGAGTATTCTGCTTGCTATCAACTAAACTATTAAACTATTGTGCATCTAATCTAAAATCTAAAATTGTTTTCACTCAATCAGGCAGGGAGGTAATTTGAGGTAGGGTAATGGTAAAGGTTGTTCCCTGTTGTAAGTTACTAGTTACAGTAATTTGTCCATGATGATTTTCGACAATAGCTTTGGCGATCGCTAGTCCTAAACCTGCACCCGTGGGGGTATGGATCTCTCTTTGGTTAGAACGAGCAGGATCGGCACGATAAAAGCGATCAAAAATGTGAGGTAAGTCGGATTCTGCGATACCTTTGCCATTATCTTTAACTTTTACCTGTAAAGCTAACTGCCGATGATTTTCTCGCACTTTCATAGTTTTGGATATGGATTTATTAATCAATTTTAATTCCACCTCTATTGAAGCCTCAGCAGATGCCTCTGAGTTATCTGTATGTTCGATCGCGTTAGCAATCAAATTGGTAAATAAACGGGATAAATGATCCCAATCTCCCTGAATCGTAAATATATCTTCTTCTTCTTGCTTGTTTGTGTCTAATTTTGGCTCAACAATACGCAGAGACAGAAATAAATCTTTTTGGGTAGCAGCAGTTCTTTGTTCTTCAATCACATCAATTAATAGAGCATCTAAAGGTACAGGCTGCCAATCTTGCTGGACTATACCACTGTCAGCACGAGCTAAAAATAACAGATCGTTGACTAAACGTCCCAATTTTTGGGTTAGACGCTCAATAATTTGTAGCTGTCGTTTTTGTAGTTGTGGTTCAGTTTCAGGATAAGCTAATGCCATCTGCACATTGGTTTGAATTGTCGCAATCGGATTACGTAATTCATGGGAAGCATCGGCAGTAAATTGTTTCAAACTGGAATAGGAAACTTGAACAGGTTTGATCGCAATTCCAGATAACAACCAACCAATTGCCCAAACCGAAAGAATCACCAGACTAATACCAATAATTAAATCTCTAGCTAACTGGTTAATTGGCTTAGTCACTTCAAACCAAGGATGACTTACTCGTAAATAGCCCAAAATCCGATGTTCTAGTTCTACCTGTTGGACAATTTGACGAAAAATGCGATCGCGACTTAAATAAACAGTCTCACCACTACGATGAGGGTGGAGAGGATAGTCTATAGGTTGCTCAAAAGTAGACCACAACAATTCTTTTTGGGGATTAAACCATTCCAAATCAATATGATCGTCTTCTAAGCCACTGACATTTTGATTAAAGCTAGCATCAACATTCACACCATATCTTCCTTTGGTTTCTGCCAAAGGTTGAACTACTAAAGAACGATCTACTACTTCAATAACGTGCTTGAGAGTATCATCAATGCGATCTATTAAAGTATTACGAACATAAACATAAACTCCGATCGCGAAAAGTAATAATAAAACAGCCGTGACGGCGGTATACCATAAAGCCAGACGACGACGAGTTGATTGGAATAGTAAGTTCATTTAAAGAAGGTTGTGTGTTGATTGTCTAATGTTTAATAATAAAGGGATTGGTGATTGGTGACTGGGGATTAGTGATTGGTGATTAGGCTTTATTTACCCATTACCCAGTCCCTGATTTCTAGTTAAAATTCCAAATTTAAATTAACAAATAATAATGCAAGACTTTTTTCAAAACGTTTCTCGCTATCCTCGCTATCTTATTAGTTTAATTGCTGGGATCTTTTGGTTTTTCTTCGCGCAACTCAAACCCTTCCTCAAAAATCCCGTGACAGCGATCGCTCTTGTTGGTTTTTTGGTAGGTAGTTTTACTCTACTCTATTTAACTTTGGAAGCAATGTTGGGAATTAGTTAATCAGTGTCGATAATGTTTAATTTGTAATTAATATTAGGGAACTCTAGATGTAATAGCTACCATTCTATTTATCTAGATAATATGACTTTTATCCCTTCTCAATGCTCACAATTATTAGAAAACGTCAATGACATTTTGGATTTAGTTAAAGAAACTAATGTTAAGCAACAAGATATTGTAGCAGCAGAAACTTCTTTAAAAAAAGCGATCGCGCCTAAGTTTGAAATTGTCTTTGCAGGGGCATTTAGTGCAGGCAAATCGATGTTAATTAATGCTCTGCTTGAACGTGAATTGCTTTATAGTGCTGAAGGACACGCTACAGGTATAGAATGTCACATTGAATATGCCGAACCAGAAGCGGAGAAAGTTGTTTTAACTTTTCTTACTGAGGTAGAGGTTAAACAGCAAGTTATTGGTTTGTGTCAGCATCTAGGGTTATCTACTGGAGATAATATTAACGAACCTGAAATATCAAAATCACTTATTCAAACTTGTACGGCAATTATTGAACAAGAAGGAGGGGCGAGTAAATCTGAAAGGGCAAAAAAGGCTAATGCTTTGGCTTTATTATTACAGGGATTTATAGACAATCGCGATCGCATTGCTGCTAATCAAAATAATACTTATTCAATGGAGGCATTTAACTTTTCTAATCTGTCTCAAGCAGCGACTTATGCAAGACGGGGAAGTAATAGCGCAGTTTTAGCTAAGGTTGAATATTACTGTCATCATCCTCTACTGCAAGACGGTAATGTGTTGGTAGATATGCCAGGTATTGATGCCCCTGTTAAAAAAGATGCAGAACTTACCTATAGTAAAATTGAACATCCTGACACTTCGGCAGTAATTTGTGTACTCAAGGCTGCATCAGCAGGGGAAATGACTTCGGAAGAAACCGAGTTATTAGAAACAATGAAGTCGAATTTAGGTATTCGCGATCGCGTTTTTTATGTTTTTAATCGCATCGATCAAACTTGGTTTAATGCGCAATTAAGACAGCGTTTGGATGATTTAATTGCAACTCAATTTAAAGATAATCAACGGATATATAAAACCAGTGGCTTGTTAGGATTTTACGGTAGTCAAATTAAAGCTACTAATAATGGAAATCGCTTTGGTTTGGATTCGATTTTTACTGATAGTGTTAAAGGAATTGGTGGAGTAGAAGAAACACCTCAATTTGTCAGTGAATTTAATAATTATTGTGCTAATTCTGGCAAACTTGCTCGCACTAATTTTAGAGTATCTGTTAACAGTTACGAAACCCAAAATGAAAACTATACTCGCATCTTAAGTGAATATGGTACACCGTTAATTGAACAATTAATTACTGATAGTGGTATCGAAGAATTTCGTAATGCAATTACGCGCTACTTAACAGAAGAAAAACGCCCTCAACTATTTACTAACTTGGCTGAAGATTTACAACCAATCTGTAAAGAAATTAAACAACATTACCTCAAGCAACTACAAGAATTAGTTCATCAACCCCAAGAAATTGAAGCGATGAAAACCCAGGAGTTGACATTACTCAATCAAAAGTTACAAGAAATAAGCAGAGAATTTACTCAACATATAGAACAAGAAGTTAATGCCGTTGTCACAAATCAAGATTCTAGTTTTGAATCAGATTTTCTCAAACTGAGGGCGCAAATGGTAAGTCGTCTTGACGAATTATTACAAACTTTCTCAGTGCAAAATGCCTATAGTCGCGCCACTTTATCCCATCCTCGTAACGCTACCGCACCCTTAATTGCTGTCTTGGTAGAGGCATTATATTATCTCGCTAATGAATTAGAAACTACTTTAACCACCGCCTCAGAAATACTAGTCAAAAACTTCTGTCAACGTTTACGCGATCGCTTGAAACCACAAGAATATTACCGTCAACTTGAGCGTTTACTGGGTGAGGATACTGGTATACAGGCACAAATAGACGAATTAGAAAACCAGTTAATTCATGCTTTAGATAGCGAAGCAAAAACAGAATGCGATCGCTATGTACGAGAAAGCCCACGTTTTTATGATGAAGGAACATTTTCAATCTATCAATTTCGCCAGACATTACAACAAACTTCTCAAAAATATGATTGCGCCAGTATGGTAGAAGCTGAACCAGCTATTCGTCAGCTATTAAAGTTAGATTTTGAACCTAAAGTTTCGGCGACAATTATACGCAATTTCCGTCAAACAATTAATCAAAATATCAAGACACATTTATTACCCATAGCCCAACAACAAGCAGACACAATCTTACAATACTATCCCCAAGCCAGAGCTTTTTTAGAACAAACTTTAGAGCAAGAGGCTATTGCTAAGATCGCTCTCAATCAAAAATTACAGCAAGAAATAGAACAAAAAATACACAAATATAATCAAGCAGTAAATGGAATTAATAACTGTTTGCGATCGCTCCAATTATTTGAGTATCATTTACCAACTATTGAACAGAAAGAAATGGTAATCAAAATTGAATCTAAAACTGAAGATTTTAACAATGACAATGAAAATCATAGCTACTTAAATTCTTCTTTCGATGATGTTCGTCAAGAAATAAATCAAAATAACTCTCATTCCTAATTAAATACAATTTTCTTTCGCGCTTACCTTTGCGCCTTTGCGCCTTTGCGAGAGAAAATACAAACTATTTCAAAGTAACTTAGTACTAACAACAATGGACAACATAGACAGAATAATCAATGACAACGAAGTATTATCAATTAACAATAGAGAAGATAATGTTTTAATTAGTCATCATACTTATACATCTGAAGAATTTCTACACATATTAGGGAAACATATAGATCGTAATAAAAAAGATAAATGGATTGTTGAAGGAGTACCTTGCAAACTTCTATCTCCTAATCAAAGTTGGCAAAAAGGAAAAGTAAAAATTTGTCTACAATTTATTCCCGATCAACCAGAATCAATTCTTGATGATATTAGACTCAATAATCAGTAAAAACTAACTAACATACGGATTTTTTTGAAATAAAAATATGAATGAGCAAATGAAATTTCAACATCTAGAACATGAAAACTCTAATGCCGTTGTTTCTTTTAAAAATGGAACAACTTTCAAGATTAGTAATTTTATGGGACAGTTAAATAACTTCTTCAGAAATTCAGTACTGAATAATTTATCAGAACAATTAAAACAAGCTGGTTTAGGAACTCCGCCAGCCTACCGTGGAGACTTTTGGAATAATAGTGTTGATGCTGAAATTTTAGAACCGCGATCTGGAGTTTGGAAAAAAGGTAAGCTTAGAATGCGAGTTATTTTAGAGTTTTGTCCTGATGAACCTGAAGAGATAAAAATTGATAATACTCAAGAAAATAGTAGCTCTTTAGATGATATTCGCCAAACTTTATCTTGAAGGGTAAAGCGAGGCACACTTCACCCTACATTTTCCTATTTTAAATATTTTTATAAATATAAATGACTAAAACACCACGAATTAATATTCCTAAATCTGTTAGACAATATGTATTGCAGCGTAATAATTATCAGTGTCAAAGTTGTGGTAAAGAAAATACAGAAGCACAGCTAAACATAGATCATATTGTTCCCTTAGCAACAGGTGGTTCAAATGATATTAGTAACTTACAAATATTATGTAGCCAATGCAATCAAAAGAAAAAACATCATTTTGATACTCGTTTTCAGCGATACTATAATTAAAAGCGCGATCGCAAAAGCGTAGCAACTAACGCTGACATATCTTCATCAGTATAAAGTGTGATTATCGCCATTATTCACTTAAGGCAGATTTCACAGATGGATGTAGCAACTCATTTGGCACTTGATTGCGATCAATATATTCGTTAATCTCTGCTTGATTATCAAGATAAAAACTCAAAGCATCAAACACTTGTGCTAATGTCAAATGAGGCAAATGGCTAATGATTTCTTCGGGCATAATTCCCATTCGCCATAAACTGACAATTGCACGGACGGATGTACGAGTGTTTGTAATGATTGGCTCTCCGCTTAAAATTTCAGGATTTCGAGTAACATAACGTGAGATACTTTTGGTAGTCATAAGACTCGTCAATTGGTAAAACCGAGATTGTCTTCAGTTTACTACTGATCGAACTTATGTATTAATCAGTAATCATTTCCTAACCCTAAAATTACTAAAACCACTGCCAGTATCATCACCCCATTCCCAATTAGCCACAACACCCAGGCGATTGATTTTTAAGGCTGTAGCCCAAGGATAGACATCTGTAAGAGCGCGATATAAAACGGTTTGATTGTTAACTCGGACTGTATAGTTATTGCCATCAAAGACTACTCTTAGGGTGTATGGTTCTCCAAATGCGATCGCTTTACCAATATTTGACCAAACAGCATCGTAAACTTCTTCAAAACCTGCAATACGGAAAAAACAAGACATGGATTCTCCTTCATAAAAATCATCAAGCCAGGTATTGATAATGATGTAATTATCTTGAGCTTGCCAAAAAATTAAACCTCCTCGTCCTTTGTCTCCCTGTCCTCTTTCTTTACCTGGGGGCAGAATGGTTACTTCGACATCAGCAAAACTAGGATAATCCCAAGGGACGGTATATGCAGTACGTCCTGGATTAGGATTTTGAACGCTAGCCTGAACTTTCGCAATACCAGATTCAGAAATTGCGATCGCACCTTTTCCTATTGTTTTTGCCCAGACTTTTTCTCCTATGGATGTGGTTTTACCTACTAAGTCTCCCTGCCAAGTTTGAAAATCATCTTGAACAGCAATATCTTCTGCTTCACGCCACCAAGGCAAACCTAAATCGAGATCAGGAATAGTAACAGTGCGAGGATGGACTTCTAAATCTCGCAGATAAATTTCTGAATTTGCTTGAGATATATTAATCCCCACTCCTGTAGCACTTGTTAATCTTGCATCTGTCAAAAAGTCATTGTTGATTAATTTGCCGTTGAGATAAATTCTTATTTCTTGTCCTTCATCTAGGATTTGTAAATAATTAACTGTCTGAGGAGTTAAAAAATCTTTAGTACTAAATAATATTTCTTGCTTTTGACCTGCTTCAACCAATTGTATCCAAGTGCGCTGATTTTCCAGCCAACAACACCAATAATTATCTTGATCTTGAAATCGCCAAACAATTCCCAAAGCTGCTGACTCTGATTTACAGGCGATGCCCTTCGGGCTGGCGTAGCCAATCGCTAAATGTAATAATCCTGTATTTGCTTGAGGCTTAAGAATAGCTAGACTATTAATTTCTGTGGCAACTAAACCCTTGTTAGTACGTTCAAAACCACCCGAGACAAGCTGCCAAGATCCTCCTACTTCAGCAGTCATGTCGGTTAAATTCCCTATTCCTGTTAGAGTATCGGCTGCCTGGGCTGTACCATACCAAGTAGCTAATTCGGCAATTGTTTCGACTTTCACTCCATAAACTCTAGTATAGGCACGAAAGCCAATTTGACCCAATACACTTTGATAAACACCTGCATATAAAGTCTTTTGCTCATCAAGAGCATCAATTGCTACTGGACGTAGTTGTGGATAGGCTGGTAAGCCATAAACTCCTGGTAGAGAGGCTGCATAATAAGCTGCACCCTTTTCCCGTAAGATAACGACGTAGTAAATAGGTACATTTTGGAGTCCTCGAAATACAGACAGTAAGTTAGTTCCAACTCTAGTTAATAACTCGCCATTTTCTGCCCCTGTAGCCCGAACTATGAAGTTATTTCCTGTTTCTGAAGGATTTTTGGGTACTGCGCTCGTAAACCAACCCACAGCTAAGTTATCGTCAATTTTAGGTAGGGGAAAAAACTTTGTGACCTCTGCTGTCATCCGTAACCAAGATAGTATACGCCTGCTTATTCCCTGCTTATGTTGGCTACCTAACCAAGCAATAACTCGCTGTTGAATCGACTCCGTTTCACTCCCTTTTAACCAACGGGGAATTCTTTTATACAGCCATTCGATAGTTTCCGCTTGTGAGGTATTGTGACCATTGAGCAATAATACCGACACAGCCAAACCATTAGTTCGTTGATATTTACCGTAAGCAATACCTTGTCTGCCCCAACCAGGTTTAATTAACGGTAAAAAACGTAATGCCTGATGATCGATCGCGATCGCTTTTTCCTCATCTTTTCCCTGTCTTAAAACACCACTAACAGTTTTAGTTCCTATAGTTTTACCTACAGAGCAATCAACTTGAAAACTATCAGTAAATGATTTGTTCATATTTGTTAATTGTTGGTTGTTGATTGAAGTGTATTTTATGAAGCCCGACCAGCAATAAAATATCCGAAGGATACAACACTTGTTAGATTCTTGCGTTTTGGACTATAATCTTATCACAAATTAAGATTCACTATAAATGCTTAAAGTAGTTAAAGTTAGAATTTACCCTACTGAACAACAGAAAGTATCATTAGCGCAAGCTTTTGGTACGACTCGTTGGGTTTGGAATCATTTTCTAGCTCTGACAAACCAGACATATAAAGAAACAGGCAAAGGTATCTCTAAATATGACATGATCAAAGAGTTGCCTAAGCTGAAAAAACAAGAAGATACTGAATGGTTGAGGCTAACTTACTCCCAGTCTCTTCAATCTGTATGCCTCAATCTAAGCAGAGCATTTGTGAACTTTTTTGAGAAAAGAGCTAAATATCCGAGATTCAAATCCAAGTATGGAAAACAATCTCTAATCTATCCTCAAAATGTCAAGCTAGCAGAAAATAAAATTCACTTTCCCAAACTTGATTGGATTGATGCCGTAATACATCGACCAATTGAAGGTGCAATCAGAACAGTTACTATAACTAAAAACTGTGCTGAACAATACTATGCGTCGATGATGTTTGAGGACGAGAAAGATGTGCCAAAACCAAATCCTGATGGGAAAGCCATCGGGATCGATCTAGGCTTGAATCATTTTGCTATTACATCAGATTCTCAGAAGTTTGATAATCCTAGATGGCTCAAAAAACATGAGAAAAACCTAAAAATCAAACAACAACAATTATCAAGAAAACAAAAAGCGATGAAGTGTGGTCTTGGGGGTTTCCCCCATGAACAACTTCATCAAGAAGGAAGTAATAACCGTAATAAATCTAGACTAAAAGTAGCAAAAGTACATAATAAAATAACTCGCTGTCGATCTGATTTTCATCACAAGCTATCGCGAAGGATAGTTAACGAGAACCAAGTTTTAGTGCTTGAAAATCTGGCAATTAAGAACATGGTCAAAAACCACAATCTTGCCAAGGCCATTAGTCAAGTTGGATGGGGTCAATTTTGCACTATGCTCAAATATAAAGCAGAACAAGAAGGAAAAATATACTTAGAAGTAGATAGATTTTTTCCATCAAGTAAAACTTGTCATGTTTGCTTAAATCAGATAGGTAGTTTGCCTCTTGATGTTAGAAATTGGACTTGCAATAGCTGCAATACAACCCATGACAGAGATATTAACGCAGCAATTTCCCTCAAGGATGAGGGTCTTCGATTACTGACCTGCGGAACGCGGGATAAAGCCTATTGTCCAGACGTAAGACCGAGTAGTGGAGGACGTAAGAAGTCCACTATTAGGCAATCTGCTGGGTAGGAAGCTGCGTACTATGAGTGGTCGCAGTAGTTCACTAATATTAAGATTTAATATCTTGGTAAGATTTTTGACTTTTAATAATGCACAAAAAATAGTAAAAATAGATAGTTAATGTAAGCATGAAATACTCTACATAATTCCCATGAACTCTCAAACACTTCAAAACAAAACTTCTAAAAAGATTCAAACACTTTCTTTATTTAAAGAAGATATTAGTCGTTGGCTTGATGGGCAGTATAACCCCTCAGAAATTGAACAACTCCGCTCTCAAATTAAGTTAAATGTTCAACGTGTTCATAACATTGTTATGGAAACTGGCAGCCTTAGATTAATGCCTACAATTCCGCCATCAGCAACAGGAGGATTGGTGATTCGTGATTATGATCCTTTTAATAATGTTTTAGGAAATTCTTATTTGGGAATCTCTTTTATCCCAGCAATTATCGAGATGATTGATGAGTCTATTGGTGTTTTAGAAAGCCCTAAATATTTAGCCAAATTGCTTACAAGGTTACAAAATCCAGACAAGAGGAGCTAATAATAGCCTAAGCTGCGATCGCCTTATTTAAATTAAACAATAACTTTTCTGCTGTGTAAGGTTTAACCAGAAAGGATTGGATGCCAATTGATTCAGCAGTAGTAATATTCTCTTTGGTGGCTAGTCCACTAGTGACAATCAGCTTGACATTGGGATTAATTTTTTTCAAGGCGCGCATAGCAGTTAGACCATCCATTTCTGGCATGATCAAATCCATCAGCACCACGGCGATTGCTTGAGGCTGTTGAGCATAAATGGCGATCGCTTCAATGCCATCATTAGCAGTAATCACTCGGTAGTTGTAGCTTTCTAAAGTAGCTTTCGTCACTTCTTGAATCATCACTTCATCATCGACCACCAAAATCAATTCTTGCTGTCCAGAAAGGGGAGTTTCAGTTATTACTTCATTGGCGGTTATTGCTGCTGAGGCAGGTAAATAAATCTGAAATTGAGTACCATTTTGGCGATCGCTCTCTAGGTTGATTGTGCCTCCATGATTTTTGACAATACCGATGACCGTAGACAGTCCTAATCCTGTTCCCTGACCTGGTTTTTTGGTGGTAAAAAAAGGCTCGAAAATGCGATCAACAATCTCTGGAGGAATACCCATTCCCGTATCGGTGACAGTAATCAAAATGTAATTGCCCATTTCTAGATTTGAATTGGTGGAAAAATATTGCTCATCTAAACGCAGATTTTCAGCAGCAATGAATAACTTCCCGCCATCGGGCATAGCATCACGGGCATTAACACAGAGGTTCATCAATACCTGATGTAGTTGGGTGGAGTCGCCATCAAGCATCCACAAGTCTTGTGCAATAAAATCTTCAATCGTAATTGATTTGGGAAAGGTTTCTAGAATCAACTTGAGAACTTCCTCTAACACTTCCACCAAGTTGACCAATTCCCATTCCGTTTCGATGTTCCGCGAAAATAGCAGCACCTGCTTGACGATCTTAGAACCCCGCAGGGCATTGTTTCTGATCAGTTGCAGCATTTCTAAACTAGATTTATCTAAATTGGAAATCTTTAAGGGCAAAAGTTGCGTAAAGCCCAAAATGGGAGTCAAAATATTATTAAGGTCGTGAGCAATCCCTCCTGCCAAAGTGCCAATACTTTCTATACGTTGAGAGTGTAACAGTTGCTTTTCTAGTTGTTTTTTTTCGGTAATATCGGTATTGACCACCAAAATTGATTGAGGATTGCCCTGTTGATCGGTAATTAATGTCCAGCGACTTTCGACAATGATTTCTCGACCATCTTTGGTCAGTTGTTGGAGTTCCCCATGCCAATTATTTTGTTCAATAACAATGCTTTGAGCTTCTGTGAGTTGAGATAAAGATTCTTGTTGAAAAAGTTCGTGGGCTATGTTTTCTAGTACTTCTGCTGCCCGCCAGCCATACATCCGTTCTGCCCCTTGACTCCAGAATAAAATTCGATTCGACAAATCGCAGACGAAAATTGCATCGCTCGTAATATCAATTAAGGCTGCTTGTTGGACATTTTGTTGATACAGTTCTGCTTGTTGAATGGCAATACCCAACTGGGTTGCTAGTTGTTGGAGTAGTTCGACTTCTTCTGTTTGCCAGGGTCGCGGTGCAGAGCAATGATGGGCAATTAGCAAGCCCCACAAATGTTCCCTTTGTAAGATCGGCACTACCAAATTAGCTCTGACTTGAAATTGAGCCATCAATTCTTGGTAGCATAACTCTACATCAGATCCCTGAAAATCGGTGATCGCTGATACTCGTCCCTGGCGATAGGGTTCGACGTATCGTTCACCAAAACAAGGATCGGTAATTTCCGATTCCAGAATCGAAATTGATTCCATCACCACTGATTCCGCAACTACTTTACCTGACCAGTCTGGTTGGAAATGAAAGATAATCACTCGCTCTGTTTGCAGGAATTGCCTCACCAAATCTACCCCACTTTGTAAAATTTGCTCGACATCAAGAGTTTGGTGAATGGCTTGGGTTATTTTAGCCAGCAGATGTTCCCGTGCTATTTGTTGCTGAAGAGCTAATTCTGCTTGTTTACGCTCAGTAATATCAATAGCAGCCCCATAAATCAACTGTTCTTCTGGATAGGGCTGTGCTGTCCATAACAAC
Source organism: Waterburya sp. (assembly GCA_051658085.1). Classification (GTDB taxonomy): domain Bacteria; phylum Cyanobacteriota; class Cyanobacteriia; order Cyanobacteriales; family Xenococcaceae; genus Waterburya. The sequence goes on along the minus strand of JBOFLX010000051.1, from coordinate 21,301 downwards.
CAGCGATAGGAGCCATCTCGATGTCGATAACGGTTCTCAAAGGAAATAGTTTCGTTGCCAGAAAATAGATTGGTGGTTTCAGCGACAGAGGGGCTGATGTCGTCAGGATGAATAAATTCAATCCAGGGACGGGATGTCATTTCCTCAGTTGTCCAGCCGAGGGCTTGCTGGAAAGTTGGGCTAACCCAATGGAAATATCCGTTGCTACCAATGATTACTTGTAAATCCGAAGCAACAGCCAGAAACCTCTCCCGCGCTATTTCTGCTTGCTTGCGATCGCTAATATCAAAGTTTACCCCCCCGCCCCTTACAGGATTTCCCTGCTCATCAAAGTAGAAATGTCCACGGGCTGCCATCCAGTGAATACTACCATCTGGCCATTGAACACGCACTTCAAAATCGAGTTTGCCCGTTTCTCTGGCGTGAGCAAAGGCTGCATCGAAAATTTCCCTGTCTGCTTCCACAATATGCGCTCTTGCAATTGCCTCTCCCCATTCAAGCTGTGGTGTCTGATAACCGAAAATTTGATCGTGGCGAAGCGATCGCTTAGATGAAACATCTCGAGTTAGATCCAAATGCCATGTTCCCATTTGCGCAGCTTCAATGGCGATCTCTAAACTTTCCTGAGCCTCTTGCAAAGAGGTTTCTACCTGCTTGCGATCGCTAATGTCTTGGAAAAGGACGGCGACTTGTCGGTTTTCTGGCTTACCAAAACGGAATGCAAACACATCAAACCAGCGGTGCATCACTTCGGAACGATTCTCAAAACGAATGGGTTTACCCGTTAGAGCAATTTCACCATAAATCTCAAACCAATGCTCCTCATGATTCGGAGCGAGTTCGCGCATTCGCTTGCCTTGAGCGTCGCTCAGTCCTGTTTGTTTCTCAAAGGCAGGATTGATTTCTAGGAAACGGTAATCAAACGGTTTATTGTTTTCATCAAACAGCACCTCGATCGTGCAAAAGCCTTCGTCGATCGACTCAAACAACGTGCGATATTTTTCTTCGGATTCGCGTAATGCAGCTTCAGCACGGGCGCGCTCGACACCTGCCCAAGTTTGCTCTGCGGTTTCTTCAACCAGTTTGACCTCAGTTTCTGTCCACTGACGCGGTGTAGCTTGATGAACCGCCAGCAACGCGACAAATCGATCGTTTTTGATCAGCGGTACATCAATATGTGCGGCAATCTCGATCGTGCTGTATCTTGCCTTCTCAGCGTCTGTATACTTGGGATTGTTTACAATGTCAGTCACAATCAGGGTTTGCCCTGTCTGATGATTGTCGCTCAAGTTGCGTCGGTATTCTTCCAAACGGTATCGCCCGCTTAATTGGGCAACACCATTCGTGTAATTTTTATGAACGATGACCTCCTCGTCACCCGATAATACTTCAATATAAATAACACGGCTTGCTCCCAAGTATTCGCCCAAGACACGAGCAGCGATCGCTTGAATCTCATCAGCATCAGTAAGTGGACGTAGCGCATTGGAGAGAGAGACGCGAAACGCATCTAATTTTGCGGCTCGCTGCGAAATCTCTTCTGCCGCTTTTTCTGCTCTTTGCCGTTCGCTAATATCGATCACTACTGAGCGACTCATCACGAAGTTCCCTGCTTCGTCTTTAATAGCTGTGGCACTTAAGGAAACGGGGAAGAGGGTGCCATCTTTACAAATAAACTGGAATTCAAGGTCATTAACCCAGCCTCGCTCCTTGAAATTCGGAAAATTCTGTTGAAAAATTGACAAGCTTTCTGGAGTAATTAGTTCAGAAAATTGGCGACCCAAAACTTCTTCTCGGCTATAGCCCAACATTTTGAGTTCGGTATCGTTAATACGAATAAATTTTCCCTCAGAGTCCAAAGAATGATATCCGCAAGGTGCTTTATTATAAAGTTCTTCTAACTCTTGGGATAAAGAATTCATCTTACATAAATGTCTATAATATTTACTTAATTCAGATTCGGCTTGTTATTTAATTGCTTAATATTACCTCAGAATACCTCAAAATTAAAGTCTAAAACAATTATTCTCGCTGGGTAATAGGCGATCAAACCAACTTGAAACAAGCGAGCAAGTGACCGTATATACCTACTAATTGATAAATTCCAACTTGATGATCTACTAAGTGCCTTAACAAAACGGACGGCTTTATTTTCTGAGGCAACCACCGCAACGGGTGTGGCTACGTCTATAGGACGGGCTACGCCAACGCCAACAGAAATCGCGTCCTCATTAATTACACATTATGGATTTCCCTTTTCCCTTTTCCCCTTTCCCTGTCTCAACCAGGAAATTAATTTTGTACAACCTCTTACGCTCTATTCTTTTTGTGCTTTTTCTTGATAATAATACCAGGCGACAGCTATTGCTAAACAAACTACTCGCAGGCTATCAGAAGCTATGGTAGCCCAAGCTGCTCCACGCCAAGAATATAGCGGAATTAACCGCATATTTAATAAAACATTAGTCAAAGCAGTGGTTATTTGAATGACGCTGCGAACTTTTTGGAAACCTGCCCCAGTGAGAGTATCTGCGAGCATTAATTGGAATGAGCCAATAATTGGTATGGGTGCTAGCCAACGGACTGCTGCGATCGCATTTTGGTATTCATCACCTAAAATATAGGTTATCCAAGGGGCAAAAGTGATAAAAGCTGTTAAAGCAACTATACCGTAGATAATTGCAAAAGGTAAAAGACGCTTGACTAACTGCAAACAGCTAGCGATACCAGTTACCCCTAATTGAAAAAATTTAGGATAAGCAGCAGAGAGAATAGCATAAATGGGAATACCGACAACCTCTACCAGTCGATAAGCTGCGCCATAAATGCCTGTAGCTTCTAAGGTTGCCATACTCGCTAGCATTGTCTTATCAATATTGGAGTTGATATTGTAAGCTGATTCACCAATGGAAAAATAGATTCCTTGACTAACCATTGGTGAGATGTTTTCTAGGGCTAATTTAGGTTTGCCTAAAGTTTTATTGACCCAAATAATGCCAATAACTGCGGTAACTATAGCACTTGATAAATATAAATAAGACCATTGCCACAAAGAAGGTTTATTGAAACAAATTGCTAATAAGATTGCTGCCAATAGTTTGGTAACTGTACTAATAATTTGTAACAAAGAAGAGTTCTTTAACAAATTATGAGATACAAAAGCTTTTGCACTAGCTATAAAGACACTCAACCCAGTCAAATCTGCCAATAAAATTGCCAAAATAGCTCGTACATCTATCTGATGAGGGAAAAAGAATAGTGAAATAAAATAGGCAACTATCGTTAGTAGTAAACTTGCCCCAAATAATATGACTAAAGTATTACCCCAATAGGTAGAAAAAATACTTTTTTCTCTGGATACTTGCTGAATTAAAATGTCTGCACTCCCTAAAGTAGCAAAGGGAAAAATTAAGCCAGCCAAAGCAGCAATACCAACAAAAGAACCATAATTTTCTGTCCCTAAAACACGGACAATAATGGTAAAGTAAGCTGCTTGGCAAATAATATTAACTACTTTAGCCATTAGTTCCCAAAGGCTGTTTCTAACAAGAGACTTTTGGGATATATCTTTAAGTTTTTGTCTAAAGTTTTTCAAAACTATAAAGTTAATATAAAGTGGACTGCTATCTCTGTGATCGCCTAATATTAGCGTTTTTAATGGTATTTACTTATTTTAAATCATGCTAGAGCATTTTATTTTGCATTGTTTTGACCTAATATAAATTAAAAATGACTATATTAATATTTCAAGACTGTTAATTTATATTAATCTGGTAGTTATTGTGGTAATTTGATGCTAGAAAAATAGGTTTTTCTGGAAAACATTAATAACAATTTAAAATAGAATATACAACTCATAATTAAATATCAATAGATTGTTTCTTGATATTAAGATAAGGTTGTTTTTATAAAAAAATTAATGATATATTAATCTAAACTATTAATTGATGAGGTTATCTTTGATAAAGATAAATAGTCACTGTGAAACTATCAATTGTAAACCAACCTTGGACAGAATCTTGTCTACCTAAGGGTGGAGATTCGACAGGAATTTGGAGTTATCAAGTAAGTCGTTATTTAGTTGGAGATTATTACGACGTTATTTATTACGGTAGAGAAAGTAATAACAACGCCAATTGTGAATTTCAATTAAACAAAAATAATGATAGAAATTTTTCTCTAGAATATAGAGGAATTTCTCCCAAAATAGACAATCGCTTGCGAATTTTAACTAAGATTGCTGCCAAGTTAAATTTTAAATCTCACTTACCTTATTTTGCTTCGACTTGGTTTCATTGGGGTTATGGATGGCAGGTTGCTAAAGATGCTGCCAAAAATAATAGTGATATAATTCATATCCATAATTTTTCCCACTTTGTGCCGATCATTCGGGAGCATAATCCCATCGCAACCATAGCTTTGCATCTTCATTGTGAATGGGTTAATCGACTAAATAGAGACGCGATCGCACCGCGTTTAGAACAAGCAGATTTGGTTCTTAGCTGTAGCGACTATATCACTAACAAAATTGCTGACCGTTTTCCTGAATATGCTAATAAATGCAAGACGGTTAATAATGGTGTAGATAGCAGTTATTTTGTTCCCTCGCCTAGTTCTCGCCGTGAAACACTCGGCGTTTGCGAAGCAGCATTTCCGCCGACTCAAAGTCTGACCAATGCCCCAAAATTTTTGTTTGTTGGTCGTATTTCTCCCGAAAAAGGTGTTCATGACTTAATAGATGCTTTTATCAAGGTGACAGAGAAATATCCTAAAGCCACTTTAACTATTATTGGAGCGCATATCATTGTTGCCAAGAAGTTGCTTTTTGATCTGCAACCCGAACCTGAAGTACAAGCATTAGAACGCTATTACTATGTTAATTATCTAGAATATGTAAAGAGTCTAGTTCCAGCTCATTTAGCTTCTCAGATAATTTTTCTAGGTTCGCTACCTCAAGAAGAACTTTTACCCTACTATCAGGCAGCAGATGTCGTGATTAATCCCTCTTTAAGCGAAGCTTTTGGTATGAGCTTAGTCGAGGCAATGGCGACGGAAACCCCTGTAGTGGCGACCAAAATTGGTGGGATGACAGAAATTGTCGATCATCAGGTGAATGGCTTGTTAACAGAACCAGGAGATACTCAAGAGTTAGCTGAAGCGATGTTAAACATAGTTTCTAATCCAGAACAAGCTCACCTTATGGGCAAAGCTGGTAGGAAAAAAGTTTTACAACACTATTCTTGGGAGCAAATTGCTAAAAATCTCAACTCTCGTTATGCAGCCGTAGGAGCAAGATTTAAATCAGATGTTTCCAAGAAAACAGTTGCGCGATCGCTTTTTCCAGCGAATTAACCAATTTCAACCATTATCCACTCAAGAATTGGCAGCAAGTGCGATCGTTTTTGCCCCGCATCAGGACGATGAAACTCTAGGTTGTGGTGGAACAATTATTCATAAACACCAAGCAACAGCAGAAGTCAAAATTGTCTTCATGACCGATGGCAGTCTTTCTCACCATCACTTTATCCCTAAAGCTAAATTAACTACACTGCGTCAACAAGAAGCAATTGCAGCAACAAAGTGTCTGGGCTTAAAATCAGAACAGGTAATCTTTCTTGGCTTTGGCGATGGGGAATTAAAGCAGGCACAAGAGAAAGCGATAAAAGATATTGAAAAGTTACTATTGGCTAACCAACCTCAACAAATATTTATTCCTTATGTAAGGGAAACCCATCCCGATCATTTAGCTAGTAATCAGATTGTCTTGGCTGCCTTAGCAAATTATCCTCAAGAGATTGCTGTTTATGAATATCCTGTCTGGTACTGGCATCATTATCCTTGGACAAAACCTTGGGGCGATCGCGCTCTTAAAATTGCCTACCTCAAAGCCAGTCTCAAAGCCAGATTAGGTCAACAACTGTTACAAGAATTTAATTACCGTGTTGATATTGAATCAGTTATAGAAAAAAAAGAACTTGCCTTAGCCCAACATCAAACCCAAATGCAACGTTTGGTCGATCATCCCGACTGGGGAACACTCAAAGATGTCTCAGAAGGAGAGTGGCTAAAATGCTTCTTTCAAACTCAAGAAATTTTTCGTCGTACCATCTATAGAGGAAGTAAATCATGATTAAACAAGCGGTATATAATCTTTTGCCTTTTGTTCCTGTAAATGTTTTGGAAAAACTAGCTGATTCCAATCCTAGTTCCTTACCATATCGTCTGGCTAGCGCAGGTTTACATCAGCGTGATGTCATCATCAGACATGGTGTAGCTAGAGGGTTAAAATTTAACGTCGGCGAATCTTGTCCCGAATTAGGACTAGGTACTTATGAACTACCAATTCAAAATATTTTTAGCCAACATCTACACCAAGGGGCGATTTTTTATGATATTGGAGCAAATGTAGGCTTTTTTAGCATCATTGCAGCCAGATTAGTCGGAAAGACTGGTAAGGTTTATGCTTTTGAACCAGGGGAAGGAAATGCTAATAGTATTCGCCATAATGCGCGGTTAAATAACTTTAGCCAAATTGAGGTTATTGAAAAAGCTGTTTCCGATACCCCAGGCGAGGGAGAGTTACTTTTGGCAAAATATTCTGGCGGACACGCTCTAGCTACTGCGGATGCACCACCAGATTTAGCAGGCATAGTAACTATAGAGTTAGTGACAATTGATGATTTAATTGCTCAAAACCAAATCAAACCGCCCAATTTTGTCAAAGTAGATATAGAAGGGGCAGAATTAGACGCTCTCAGAGGTATGAGCGAAACAATTAAACAATACAAACCAATTATAATTTATGAAATCGATGATGGCGATCGCGTCGCTTATCAACGCAAATATCAAGAAATAGAATCATTCCTTCAGTCTTTAGGGTATCAAGTTAATTCCGTCGAGGAAGATTCCTACGCAACTATCGACTGGTGTGTTGGTCATGCGATCGCAACTCCTGTTTAGTAATAGCTGTAAGCTGTAAGCTATAAGCTTTTTCGAGAAGTATCTATATCTTGTTGCTGAATTAGGGTTTGATAACTAATAGTCTGTTAGTCTGTCAAATATTACATCATTGATAAATGATAAATGTTAAATATTAAATGAAGTGACGGTTTTATACTTAATTCAGCAACATCTATGATTCCTATTAAAGATGAAAACCCTACCTCTAGGACTCCGATTGTAGTTTACGCTCTGATCGGAATCAACATAGTCGTTTTTATACATCAACTGTCTTTAGGTGCAGGGTTAGATGGCTTTTTTCAACTTTATGCTGTTATTCCCAGAGAACTCAGTTCTAGTTTTGATGGCACTCCCGTCAATCAGCCAGTACCAGAACTTGCTACGTTAATTACTTCTCAGTTTTTACACGGTGGCTTGTTGCATATTGGGGGAAATATGCTATCTTTATGGGTTTTTGGCGATAATATCGAAAATGATTTAGGTCACGTTAAATTTCTCCTCTTCTATTTAGTTTGTGGGATTTTAGCAGGTTTAACTCATTGGTTCTTTGGGATGCAGTCTGGTGTTCCCACTCTTGGGGCTAGTGGTGCGATCGCAGGTGTAATGGGAGCATACCTAATTAAGTATCCCAGAGCAAAAATCCTGACCATACTTCCTATTTTTATCATTTGGACAACTGTACGTATCCCTGCTATTTATTTTCTTGGCTTTTGGTTTGTAACACAAGCAGTTAGTAGTGTTGCCTCCTTGGGAATGCCTCAAGGTAGCGGAATAGCATATTGGGCGCACGCAGGGGGTTTTATTTTTGGGGCGATCTTAGGGCCAATGTTAGGGTTAATGAGCGATCGTCGGTAGAAAGTAGAAAGTAGAAAGTAGAAGGCAATAGTGAATTTTAGTTCAATTGTGTATTTAGATACTAAATAGCGTGTTTTGTCAATATTTTTTTGTCATAATAAAAAATATCCGTTACCTTTATTTACATAAACTGCAATATTTGATTATTGACTTTTAAACAACTGCTAAAAATTATGGGACTAATTCAAGGTGTCACTATCCAACCCATTGAATCGATTCAAGGAGGAATGGCGGAATTTTACACGCCTCAATCAAGTAATGAAACTATGGTGGTGAAAGTACCTGCTAACACTATTGATGACCTATTTGTTCACAAACGGCAGACGGATCAGTTATTAGTTGTTAAAGGTAGTTTTGTCTTAGTAATTCTACATAACCGACAATATCAATACATTCCCCTCAGTGAGAAAGTCCCTCAAGTAGTCACCATTCCGAAAGGAGTTTTACACGGTGCGATCAATTTAGATACCCAAGATTGTTTATTAGTTAACGCGGTATTGCGTCATGGTGAACCACAGGCAAGAGATTATCAACCAGTAGCTAGACCTTTTCCCTATGATTTGGCGCAAGCGAAATTGAGTTTAGAACAATTAACAGAACAGTCGATCGCGCTGTTTGCAGGAACGGGAATATAAACTAAAAATTAAAGCCAAGTCTTAAGGTTGTTTGTAGATTGTAACCTTATTAACCTAAAATTTTAAGACTAAAATATTACAATTGCATTCTTAGGATTCAAGTGGCGATCGCAACTAAATCTCATTATCGATATTTGGCTTTATTCAGCCTGGGCAGTATTTTATTCATTGTCATTGAACCAGCAATAGCTCAAACTACCTATACTAACCAAGCAGAATTAAAGACACTGTGGTTGGCGATCGCTGGCAGTCTAGCGTTTTTTATGAATGCTGGCTTTGCGATGTTAGAAGCTGGCTTATGTCAAGCTCGAAACTCGACTAATGTATTAGCCAAAAATCTTATTGTCTTTTGTATTGCTATTTTGGCTTTTTGGTTTACAGGCTTTGGTTTAATGTTTGGTAATGGTAATGCTTGGTTTGGGCAAACTGGCTTTTGTTTCCAGGCTTTTACTCCAGCTTTTCCAGCTTTACTCACCAACATCAACACTGGTTTTAACAGTTTAGAAGTATTGTATCCTCAGCAATCTTGGCTGATCGTATTTTTCTTTCAACTAGTTTTTGCTGGTACTACGGCCACTATTGTCTCAGGGGCAATGGCAGAAAGAGTCAAATTTTGGGCTTTTTTTTGGTTTAGTTTTTGTCTAGTCGCGATCGCCTACCCTTTAACTGGTCGTTGGGCATGGAATCCTGATGGCTGGTTAGCTAGCAACTTTCATTTTCTAGATTTTGCTGGCTCGACTGTGGTTCACTCTGTCGGTGGAATGGCAGCATTAGTCGGCGCAATTTTAATTGGGCCTCGTCGAGGATGGCAGGGTTATAATCCTGATGAGGTTCCTGGAAAGAAATTTACTAGTCGCCCTCAGACTTTTAATTATTTTAGTCTTTCTCTATCTACTTTGGGTTGTTTCATTCTCTGGTTAGGGTGGCTTGGATTCAATGGTGGTTCTGTCAAGTCTATTGCTGATCTGCCTCATGTCATTGTTACTACTATGCTGGCAGGGGGAGCGGGAGGTATTTTTATCCTATTTCTTAGAGGCTTACGTTACCAAAAAGCCACCTTATCTCTAGTGATTAATGGCATTTTAGGCGGATTAGTCAGTATTACCGCTTCTTCTGTTTACGTTAGTTTAGGAGTTGCTATCCTAATTGGTGCAGTAGCTAGTTTATGGGTAATTTTCTTTGAACAATTACTAGAAAAACTACGCATTGATGATCCTGTAGGTGCGATTCCTGTTCACCTAGGTTGTGGTATCTGGGGAACTTTAGCTGCGGGCTTATTTGCTAATCAAATACCTCCCTATATAAATATGCCTGTGATGCGAATTGAACAAATAATTTCCCAGATTGTGGGAATTTTAGCAATTAACCTGACCATTTTGGTATTGAGTTGTAGCTTTTGGCTGTTAATTGGTTTAGCACTGTATGCAATTGAATCTCTCAACAGCAACTTAAAACAAGCTTCTGCCAGCCAGAATGGGGTATTAGAACTAACAACTGATTCAACTGATCACAACAATCATAAGTTATCTGTCAAAAGTTTTCATAAATATTTGCACTTTGCCAGAACAGCCCTGAGAGTCTCTCCGAAGGAAGAAGCGCAAGGAAGTGATGGAACTTTTTTCTGAGCAAAGGTTAACTTTTTAACTTTTAATGTTGTAAATATTCTGCTAATTGCTCTAATAATTGCTGTTCATTATAAGGTTTAGAAAAATAGCCTGTAGCCCCCAAGTTCATTGCTAGTTTACGATGTTTTTCATTACTACGAGAAGTCAACATCATAATAGGTAGATGTTTAAATTCTGCTCGCTCTTTGAGCTGTTCGAGAACTCCATAACCATCTAGTCGAGGCATTTCAATATCACAAATTATGGCTGCGACTAAAAGTCCACCTAGTAGCTTGTCTACTGCTTCTTGACCATCTTTTGCTTGCTCAACTTGATAACCTGCTTTCTCTAAAGTCAAACTTAGATAACGACGAACATTAATTGAATCATCGACTACTAAAATAGTTTTGATTGCCGAAATATTATGGGTTTCTGTTACATTTTGACTATATTGATTATTCGCAACACTATTTTTTAAAGATTCTTCTATTAGTAAAATAGGATTAATTAAAGGAATAACTTTCCCATCACCAAAAACCATAGAACTAGTCACTCCTGGAGGTAAAGGAATGGGGCTATCAATGGATCTAATGGTAGATTCTTGTTCATGCCAAAAGCGACTTATTAGCAGTGCAGCAGAAAATGTTGCATCTCCTACTACCAAAACCATTTTTTGATCGATATTAGGATTGCCAGCTAGATTTATAGCTTGATGAGAACGACGATAAACTAGAATTTTTTCTATTTCTATTAAAGGAAGTTCGAGGTTATTCCAAAGTATATATTTATAATTATCTGGAGAAGTTTTTATAAGTTCGGCTGTTAAGGGTATAAGCTCTTGAATGTTATTAGCAGCAATGGCAAAAACGATCCCAGCTTGTTCTATAACTGCTACTTTCAAGATAGACAAAGTAAAAGGAATTCTAATAGTGAATGTCGTACCTTCTCCTGGCTTTGTAGATACTTGAACATCACCGCGAATTTCTTGCAGATTAGTCCGAACCACATCCATTCCTACTCCTCTACCTGAAAGCTCTGTAACTTTTTCGGCAGTGCTAAATCCTGGTTCAAAAATAAAATCCAGTAGTTCTGCTTCTGGGATTTGAATTACTTCCTGCTGGGGAACACCCATTTGAACTAGGCGATCGCGAATTTTAGCGACAGAAATACCTTTGCCATCATCGCTAAGGGTAATTACTGTATAAGTTCCTTGATTACTTGCCTGTATAGTAATAGTTCCTGTGGAGGGTTTACCAGCAGCAATTCGAGTTGTGGGATCTTCAATACCATGATCGAAAGCATTACGTAGTAAATGCATTAAGGGATCGCCAAGAGCTTCAATAACAGAGCGATCTAAAAGGGTATTTTCCCCGATAATTTTAAGTTCAACCTGTTTATTAAACTGAAGGTTGAGATCGCGAATGACTCTGGGAAAACGTTTAACTATTTCTGCCAAGGGTAGCATTTGTGTACGGGTGACGTTACCCTGCATGGATTTAGTTGTATAGTTAAATTCCCGAACTGTTTGGTTAATTTCTTGTAAGCCCAATTCAATGTCTATTGCAATTTCTTGTAATTGAACAATAGTTTCTATTTGTTCTTGACAGATGAGATGAATATCACTGTAGCGATCCATTTCTAAGGTATCAAAGCGATATTGCATCATCTTACTATTGGTGCGATCGACGCGATCATTTTGACTGGCTAAAGCATTAAATGCATTTGAAAATAAATATTCTTGATTATCAATCAATCCTTCCACAGAAGCACGATCATACCACTGTTTTAATTGAGTGTTAGAATTTTCCATTTGAGACATTCGCTGACTCAGTAAGAAAATAACGTTTTGAAATTGTTGTAATTGTAGGTTGAGTGTATTGCGCTCTAAAATTAGTTTTTCAAACAGGTTATTAAATTGTTTTAGTTGAGAAACAGGAACTCTAAGCATTTTTTCCACAGATGGAGTTTTCTGTGGAGAAGAGGCAGGGAGAGGCTCATTTATTGTTGGAATTGGATGTGTTTCTTCTTCTTGATTGTCTAGCTCAAAAGCAGCCTGTAAGCCACTCAATTCCAGAGTATTAATTTCCAAAGGATCGAAGTTTGATTCCTCTTGCTGAAGATTGGCTGCTGTTTCTGAATCCAAGTCAAAAGCAGCTTGTAATCCACTTAACTCTAAAGAATTAACTTCTAAGGGGTCAAAATCTGATTCTTCCTGCTGAAGGTTGGCTACTGTTTCTAAATCCAAGTCAAAAGCAGCCTGTAAGCCACTCAAATCCAGAGTATTAACTGCTAAATTATTACTTCCTTCCAGACAAAAGGGTAATTTATCAATACTTCCCCGTAATACTAAAGCGTGCGATCGCCTCCAAGTTTTTAAAGCCCGATCTGCTAAATTATTAATCTCTACTGTCGATACCTCTGCCAACTGTGTTTGAATCGATTCACACAATTGGATAAATGGTTCAAGATTCGCCATCCTGCCAAAACCAATTAATTCTTGAGCAGTAGCAGTTAATACTTGAGCTAATTCACTAATTCCTAATGTTGGTATTTGATTAGCAAAGCGGTCTAAAATTGTATCCACTCCCTCGTCAAAAATAATTAAAGCAGGATCAATATCTTCATCTTGACTTAACAAAGCATTTTCATCGGCAGCTTCCAATTCTCCTAGATGTTGCTTTAGTTTTTCAAAAATTGGTTGAGTGCGATCATCAAGTGTATTGGTAGATTTATCAACTACCTCAGCTTGTGCAAATTCTAATTCTTGACGATTGAGAACAGCAATTTGACGCAGACAATCAACACCTTGAAGTAACAAAGTTTCTACTTCCGTCACAATTTGTTTGGAAGTATAGCGAACTCGCAATATTTTAAAAAAATCTTCCAAGCGATGGGCAACTCGACTCAAAACATTAAAACCCATCATCGCTCCTCCTCCTTTAATCGAGTGAGCAGCACGCAAGACTATATCGATTTGTTGAGGATCAACTACAGTATCAGCTAATCCCAAAAGATTAGACTCCATGCGATCAAAATATTCTTCAGCCTCATCCAGAAAATTAAGGCGAATTTGCTGTTCTGTATCCATGTTTTAAGTCTCTATGTCAATTATAGATATAAGGCATTGCATATCTTGCTTACATTGATTCTGCTACTTTAAACTGAGCTACTGTAGATTCTAGTTTTTGAGCAACTTGGGCAGTGGCAACAATCGATTGAGCTACCTCTTTAGAAGATTTAGAAGTAGTTTCCGATAGTTGAGCAATTTTTTGCATCAAACTAGTAACATTTTGCGAAGTATGTGTTTGAGATACGGTAGCTTGAGAGATTGACTCCATCAACTGGTTAATCGTTTGAGATTTTTCTAGTACTAACCTTAAACTTTCTTTGGTAACTTCCACGAGTTTAGTAGATTCTACTACTTGTGTTGTACCAGCTTCCATTGCTTGACTGACTTCTTGAGTCTCCGCTTGAATAGTTGCCACAATACTGGCAATTTGCTTAGTTGCTGTTGCCGACTGTGCTGCCAAAGCACCCACCTGTTCAGCAACGATGGTAAAACCTTGACCATATTCTCCTGCACGTCCTGCTTCAACAGAGGCATTGATTGCTAGCACATTTGTTTTAAGAGCAATTTCTTCAATAAAGGAAACTGCCTGCGAAATTTTCTGAGATGATTCTCCTAAACGTTTCATCTTCTTAGCTGTTTCCCCGACAGTATTCCGCAGTTCAAGAATACTATTTACGGTTAAATTCATATTGTCAGTACTATTGACGATGGTGTTGTAGGTATCATCAGCAATTTTTTCTGCTTGACTAGCGTTTTCAGCTACTTCCCGAATTGATTGTGACATTTGTTCTACAGACATCAAAGTATCGCGAGTTTCTTTGGCTTCAGCAAGAGCTTGTTCTGCCAAGGCAAGAATTGCTGCTTCATTTTGTTTAAGGGAAGAGCCTACTTGGCTAGTTGATTGTTTCGCTTCAATGGCAATTTCTTGTAAGTTATCAATAATGGCGTTAAATAAGTCGGCAACTGTACTCAATTCTAAAGAATCTAAGTTGGTTCTAACAGTTAAATCTCCTTCAGTCGCATCGGAAACTTCATCGATCAGAGTATAGATTGCTAATTCTAACTTTTCTTTTGCTTGACGCTGTTCATCAGCCACCTCTTTTTGTTCTTGGAGTAGGTTTTTAACTCGACTTACTAGCTGATTAAAATTATCAGCCAAAGTTCTCGTTTCCAATGTTCCTTCTACACTAGCAGTAACATCAAGATTTCCTAGTGCTACCTGTTGAGTTTTTTCTGATAGGTTAGTTATCGGCTTGGATAATTGCTCTGCTAAAAGGATGATAAAACCTAGAGTAATAATACCCAGAAAAATAGCTGTTAAAACAAACAGTGATAGTAAATTCCTAGCTTCGGCAACTACTACATCGTAATTTACTACGTCAATTGAGACAAAGTCAGTCTTGGGGACAGTGGACACAGTATAGAGATTATTTTGATACTTAAATGAGGCAAGAGTAATAGTTTCGGAGAAGATTTTTTCTTGACCAAAATTAACTTCGGAAAAGCCTGGTTGTCTGTCGATTGATTGTTCTGCTTGTTCTAAACTTAACAACATATTCTCTGATTCTTCTATCTCCTCTAGTGCCTCCAAACTCAAGGAATTGCCTTTAACTTTCAGCATGGTTTCGATAACTTCCAGAATAGGCTGACCTCCAATTATTTCTACACTTTCCTCCTCCGTTTGTTCAGCTTCTACATCTGCTTGTTGCTGGTCTTGAGAGTGAGATTTTTGTACTTGCCTTTGATAGAGAACAAACCCTTCGTCAACGTCAACAATTTGTAAATCAGAAGACAGTTGCTGTTTGCCATTAAACTCGCTGCTAAGGTCTGAGCTTAATGCTTTTAAGGGAATAGCAGCTTTAGTTACCCCAAGAAGTTCTCCAGTTTGTATATTTTTGACGGCTTTAGAAAAAGCAATAACATTAGTCTTCGCTGATTCATCAAACTCAGGTTCATCCATTGCTAAACCTTGTTGCTGAGCAGTTTGCCACCAATCTTCGTCACGTTGAACAAAATCAGAAGGAAGGTTACTATAGGCAATATTGAAGCCATTAGAATCTGTAAAAAAGATTTCCGATGCCCGACCATATTTAACGATTTCCTGTAAATAGTTATTAAGGTTGTTATTGACTGATAACAATTTAGTATCCGCAAACTTTTTCTCTAACTCGGCGAGCGGTTGTTGAATTAATTTATCTTTTTGAGCTTGATTGCCGGCAGCCTTCATAGCTTTAGCCACTTCAGGATTAACCCCAACCAAATCTACCGTGTCAAAAGAGTGGCGTATAAACGTCGAAATTGTCGTACTTGCCATAACAGCATTGTTTTCCAACTGTTCTAAAATGTGAGTTTTAGCTCGACGTTCGGTAATGGTATATCCGATCGCACTAGCGACGACCAGAGGTAGTAATACTGCTGGAATAACTGTAATCAACAACCGACGACGGAGAGTATCAACTCCTTTAAAATCTTGAGCTAGAGATTTAACCTCTGAAACTTCTGGTAATGGTAAGTTATTAGGCTCTTGTGTATTAGTATTCATAAAGATCCAAGTAATAGAATAGCTTGAAAGTAGGAAATAGGAAGTAGGAAGTAACGAGCAATAGCTAAATTCTGTTACTCATTACTTATTCCCTCTTTACTTAAAGCTTCCAAGATGCGATGAAAATCTAATATAGGAATTGTGTTGTTTGCTTCTTGTACTTCACCATAGATATAAGAAGCTATGTTAGAAGAAAAAGCAGTTGTAGATGAGCGAATTTGTTCTGTGGATATCCGCATAATCCCTTGGAGTTGGGCTACAGCCAAGCCTAAATAAATTGGTTGTTGAGAATTAGTTTGCAAGACAATCACTTGATATTGTCGAGGTACAAATAAGCGAGAAGATAGAGTTAGCAATTGAGCTAAATCAAATACACAAAAAACGCGATCGCGAGAATTCATAATGCCAATAACTGATTCTGGCATATTAGGTAAAGGAGTTATTTTCTCTACTTCAACTATTAAAGATTCTTGCACCTGCGCCATTGACAACAAAGCTGTAATGTCTGATGTTAGTTGAAATTTAATATATGCTTCACCAGGAGTTAAAATCTCTGCAAATATTTCTGGCAACTGAGCTTGTACTCTTGAGGCTGCACTAGATGTATTCATCATAAGTTACCTCATTAACTCTTTGAGTGCGACCATTAATTGCTCCTGAGTACTAACTTGGGATACATCGGTTTGGAATAGTTGTTTTATTGCACGCATATAATCAACAACAATTACAATAGTTTTCATCGTTTTTATCAGTTATGTTGAATAGTCTTGTACCAAAAGTAATTGTCTGAATAATGTCCAAAAATATCAAAATTACTAAAGCTATAATTCCCAAATTAAGTTAGTAAATCATCAATCTACATACAAAACTTTACAAAAATTCTACAAATTAACCTCCATTGAATTTTACTAATTAAAGTTCTTTGGAGGTTCATATTATTTGTCAATATAAAATACACTATCTATAAAATAAACGAGAAAATATCAACTCATTGCCTCTTGGAGTGCGCCAACTAATTGTTCTTGAGTACAAGGCTTGGTAACGTAAGCTTTAACTCCTTGTTTTATTGCCCACATACGATCAACGTCTCGATCTTTAGCAGTGCAAGCAACAATTGGAATTGCAGCAGTTTCAGAATTTTTCTTTAGTTTACGGCAGACATCTAATCCTCCCATCTCGGGCATCATCCAGTCAGTGACAATAGCATCAGGTTTATTTGCTAGAGTTTTGGCGATCGCTTCTTCGCCATTAGTTGCCATAATAATCTTATAACCAGCATTGGTTAGATAATTTGCCATCCAATCTAATTCGGATTGAACATCGTCAACAATTAAGATAGTTTTCATGATTTTAGTTAGTTTAATTGAGTAATATTGATTGATTAATATTGAAGATATTTAGCTACCATATCTCTTAATCCCTGTTGGGTAAAAGGTTTAGTAAAATAATCCGTTGCTCCAGCTAATTTAGCCCTGGCTTTGTCAATTAGACCAGTATTTCCTGTCACCATAATTATGGGAGTTTGATCACAATTACCGCTACTTCTTAATAAGCCACAAAGTTTATAACCATTGATTCTAGGCATAGTAATATCCAGTAAAATTAAATCAGGATTGATTTGGAAAATTTGTGATACAGCCTGAACAGGATCGTCTATTGCTGTTATTTGAAATTGCTTTTGATTAAGAAAACGCTGAATTTCACTTAAAATTGTGGGGCTATCATCAATACATATTATTTTCCAGAGTTTAGTATTAGTAGAATCTGAAGTATTTAATGTATTTTTATTTTGAATAGTACCTACAGATGGCTGCTCAACAGTTTTGCGCGCTCGTGGAATAGGGGGTAACTTATCTAAAGGAGTTTGAGGGTGATGCAAATAAATTATCTTTGCCTCAATATATGGAGATAAAATCTGTGCTACGTAAAGCTCATCTTTATTGAGCAACAATGATAATTGCCGAATACTAGTACGCCCGATTAATAATTGAGCTAGCTCTTTAAGAGTTTTATGATCTAGAGAACCAGGGTTGGTAAAGTTAGATGTTTCCCAACCTGGAGAAAAATAAGGACGTTGATGGACAGAAAGTAAATTAGAACTGCAAGTTTGCCATCTCTTGAGTCTATTTGCTTCTATGGTTAAAATTTCTAAGATCTGTAAAGATGGAATTTGAGTAAACTGCTTGTCGATCCAAAGTGGCAGAGGCTTTCCCTCCTGCCAAGTAGAAATACCTCGCTCAAGCCAAAGACAAAACTGTAGTTCATCTTTGGTGATATACTCAATTAGTTCTGCGCCTTGAGAGCGATCAAGATGTTTTTCAGTTAGTAACCAAGAAATTATCTTACTATAAAGATCTTGATGGGGAGAATTGTCTTGTAAACAGGACTGAATCTTAATGCAAGATTCTGGTAACTCTTTTAAGGCTGCTATAGCTTGTTTCCAGCCAAAACTGTGTAAATAGTATTTTAGCTGGTCTAATAACTGTACAGAGCAATCAACATACTGTAAATTACCCTGGTATAAATAAATTTTCCAAGAAACTAATCCCTCGTCTAATTGTAGACAACCAGAACTACGAGATTCTGCTAATTGAGATAATAATTCTGTAGGACTAAGCTTTACGGCTATTGTCATAATAATTTAAATAGACCTATCAAGCTTATGATTCCCAAATTAAGTTAGTAATTCATCATTTTGATAGACTTCTATATATTTCTGCATTTTGATAGACTGCTATATATTTCTGCTTGAGCTATTAAATAAAATGACCGTATCTCAGACCGTAGATTTTCAAGACGCTTTTGATATTATTGTGGTCGGTGGTGGACACTCTGGCTGTGAGGCTGCTTTAGCAGCAGCTAGATTGGGCTGTCGCACTTTGATGTTAACTCTCAACCTCGATAAAATTGCTTGGCAACCCTGTAACCCTGCGGTGGGTGGGCCTGCTAAATCTCAGTTAACTCACGAGGTGGATGCGCTGGGAGGAGAGATCGGGAAGGTGAGCGATCGCACTTATCTCCAAAAAAGAGTCTTAAACGCTTCTCGTGGCCCTGCGGTCTGGGCATTACGGGCGCAAACTGACAAGCGAGAATATGCAGCAGTTATGAAGCAAATCGTGGAAAATCAAGAGAATTTGAGTATCCGCGAAGGTATGGTTACGGATTTGGTCTTGGGGAAAAACGATGAAGTAATTGGACTCGAAACTTATTTTGGTACTTGCTTTGCTGCTAAAGCGGTTATTTTAACCACAGGTACTTTCTTGGGAGGTCGAATTTGGGTTGGCAATAAGTCGATGGAAGCAGGACGTTCAGGGGAATTTGCAGCGAACGGCTTAACCGAAACTCTCAATCAATTGGGTTTTGAAACAGGCAGACTCAAAACAGGCACTCCTGCGAGAGTTGATAAACGCTCTGTAGACTACAGCAAAATGCAAGCTCAACCCCCTGATCCAGAATCACGGTGGTTTAGTTTTGACCCTACAGCCTGGGTAGAAAGGGAGCAAATGAATTGTCATTTAACCCGTACCACTGCCGAAACTCACAAAATTATTCGCGATAATTTACACTTGTCCCCCGTGTATGGTGGTTGGGTAGATGCTAAAGGGCCTCGTTATTGCCCTAGTATTGAAGATAAAATTGTCCGCTTCGCCGATAAAGAAAGCCATCAAATTTTTATTGAACCAGAAGGTAGAGACATCCCAGAACTTTATATTCAAGGTTTTTCGACAGGATTACCCGAAAAATTGCAGTTAGCAATGCTCAGAACTCTTCCTGGGCTAGAAAACTGTGTCATGCTCCGTCCTGCCTATGCAGTCGAATATGACTTTTTACCTGCTACCCAGTGTTATCCGACTTTGATGACCAAAAAAATCGAGGGACTATTTAGTGCAGGACAAATTAACGGTACAACTGGTTATGAAGAAGCAGCAGCCCAAGGCTTAGTAGCGGGTATCAATGCTGTACGATTTGTTAAAGGTGAATCAGAAATAATATTTTCGAGAGAACAGAGTTACATCGGCACCCTAATTGACGATCTCTGTACCAAAGATCTACGTGAACCCTATCGGATGTTAACTAGTCGTTCAGAATATAGATTAATTTTACGTTCAGATAATGCCGATCGCCGTTTAACTCCTTTAGGTAGGGAAATCGGTTTA
This sequence comes from Waterburya sp., assembly GCA_051658085.1. Taxonomy (GTDB): domain Bacteria; phylum Cyanobacteriota; class Cyanobacteriia; order Cyanobacteriales; family Xenococcaceae; genus Waterburya. Next base: position 1,478 of record JBOFLX010000051.1, on the reverse strand, counting down.
ATTGATGACCGCAGATGGCAATTATATTTAGATAAACAAGCCAAAATAGCAGCCGAAAAAGAAAGACTTTATGAGACTCGCGTTAAAGAAAGAGATGAGGTAGGAGTAGCGATCGCGCAAGCAACTCAACAAAAAATCAAAGGTTCGATCACCCTTGCAGACTTACTTCGTCGTCCAGGGTTTCATTACGCCAATCTCAAGCAATATGGTTTGGATAACCCTGAATTAACTACTGTTGAAGCAGAAGGGGCAGAAATCGATATTAAGTATTCTGGCTATATTAAACGTCAAGAAACTCAAATCGAACAGCTTAGTCGTCACACAAAACTAAAATTACCCCAGAATTTAGACTATCTAACAGTCGAAACCTTACGAATGGAAGCGAGAGAAAAACTTAACCAAGTAAAACCTTTAACTATCGGACAGGCTAGTCGTATTGGGGGCGTAAATCCAGCCGATATTAATGCTTTATTGGTTTATTTAGAAATTCAATCTCAAAAGCAAACAGAAGTAATGAGGTAAAGTTAAAAGTCAAAAGCGATGCAGTGATTGATTGTTAAATTATTACAAAGAGGAAACAAATATAGATTAATTGCTGCCATTCACTTTAATCGCCACAAAGTATACATCCGTCATATATTAACTCACGCTCAATACGATAAAAACAATTGGAAATTATGACTGCTATTGCACCAGAATTAAAACAACAATGGAAGGCGATCGCACCTTATCTAATAATTAGCAATGAACAAGAATACGATGCTGCGGTAGAAAGACTTAATGCTCTACTGGATGAGGTAGAAGATGATGAATCCCACCCTCTCTATAGTTTACTAGATACTTTGGGGATATTAATTGAAGCTTACGACAATAAACATTATCCACTGCCAGATTGTAATGGAATAGAGGCTTTAATTTACCTAATGGAAGAACATTCTTTATCGCAATCTGATTTACCAGAAATAGGTTCTCAGGGAGTTGTTTCCGAAATCCTCAACGGCAAACGGAAGTTAAATGTCAGACAGATTCAAGCGTTGGCAGAACGATTCAAAGTCTCTCCAGCAACTTTTTTGACTGAGACTAATATAAAATCATAAGGCGAAGTTAACAAAGTCGTTTGCTGTCGCAACGCCAATTTGTAATTGAGGGAATTTTAACTGCGATCTATTAAAATCTTGAACATTGTGCGTGACCAATATTCCTGCATTACCTGCAATAGCTAGTTCTACTAAATAGTTATCATCTTCATCTATTAAATGACAAATTTTAGAAGCAGTTAAACTGATTGAAGGGGAAATTATTTGGGAAACAAATAAACCCAATGGTTAACCCCGTCGTTGCTTAGGCATTATGTAAAAATAACTTGAACAATTCCTGGAAAAGTTAGATGATGAGAACGTAACTAAATAAAAGTCTTAGATGTCCGAGTATCAGGTAATCGAAAAGATTCAAAACAAGTATGAAAAGTTATTGCCTTA
>JBOFLX010000050.1:0-17602 GCA_051658085.1 Waterburya sp. | reverse complement strand
TTAAATTTTTAACTTACAACACTTGGAGGACGAAGTGGGCAGGTTAGTTATTGCGACACGGGTATTAAAATACCTCGTGTCGCAGTTCCTCCGCGCTTTAAAAAGACGCGGTTTCCCTGCTCCCGTATTTTTCACATGAAGAAATTTCTTACCAAAAACCGTTGGTTAATTTTTTTCTCAATTATTTTTGGTCTTACAATTCAGTTAGTTATTTTGCCAGCCTGGACTCAGCAACCAATTACCATTACAACTTTGGTGAGAGCAGACGAGGCTGAAATGCTACAGCCTTTAGTTACTAAATTTAATCAACAACATCCCGATATTAAATTTCAAATTATAGATGCTCCCAGTGATAGTAACCAAGTAGAAGATTTATATACATCTTCATTTTTGTTAGGTAATTCTCCTTACGATTTGGTTTATATGGATATCGTCTGGACTCCTAAATTTGCTGCTGCTGGCTGGTTAACAGATATTACTGAGCGTGTATCGGCTTCTGAGTTAGAACCATATCTCGAAGAAGATATAGCAGGAGGAACATATGAAGATAAGCTTTATCGTCTACCTTTTCGTTCTGATGCAGGAATGCTTTACTATCGTCAAGATTTACTAGAGCAAGCAGGATATGAACCACCAGAAACCTTTGATGAATTACTCAAAATTTCTCAAGATTTAAAACAGCAAGGATTAGTAGACTGGGGGTATATATGGCAGGGTAAGCAGTATGAAGGATTAGCTGCCATGTTTGTCGAAATTCTCCAAGGAAGTGGAGCTTTTTGGGTTAATCCAGATACTTTAGAGGTAGGTTTAGATAAACCTGAAGCAATTAATGCGGTTAAATTTTTACATACTGCGATCGCCGAAAAAATTTCTCCTCCTGGTGTTACGAATTATGAAGAGGAAGAAGCTCGTTTAATATTTGAAAACGGCAAAACAGTTTTTATGAGAAATTGGCCCTATGTCTATAGTTTGGCTTTGGAATCTGATATTGCTGGTAAGTATAATATCAAACCAATGGTTCATGCGGTAGGTAAAACTAGTGGAGCTTGTTTAGGAGGATGGGGATTAGGCATCTCTACTAGTACTAAACACCCAGAGGAAACTTGGGAAGTAATTAAATTTCTTAGTAGTGAAGAATCTCAACGGGAGTTTATGATCGAAACTGGTTTTGTACCCAGTCGCACAGCATTGTTTAATGATCCTGCAATTGTCGCTAAATATAATTATTATCCTAAATTATTAGAGGTAGTAAGAAGTTCTGCCTTACGTCCGCCAATTGCTCAATATGCTCAAGCTTCCGATATTTTACAGCGTTATCTTAGTGCTGTCATAACTAATGAAATGACTCCAGAAAAAGCTATGCAAGCTGCTGCGAGGGAAACTAGGAGTTTGTTGGAAAGATAAGACAAGTAATAAGTAATAAGTAATGAGTAATAGGTAATGAGTAATAGGTAATAAGTAATGGGTAATGGGTAATAAGTAATAGGTAGATAATAAGTAAAACCTCAAGGCTAGATCCTAGTGCCTAGTGCCTAGTGCCTAATAAATAATAAATAATAAATAATAAGTAATTAAAAATGATTAATAGACAAGAAAAATTGACAGGTTGGTTATTATTATTTCCTGCCTTATTAATTTTAGGTTTAGTTTTTATCTATCCCATTGCTAGGGCTTTTTGGCTAAGTTTTTTTACGGAAAATTTAGGTACACAACTTCAAGCAGAGTTTTCAGGGTTGAGTAATTATCAAAGAATGCTCGGTGATGGCAGATTTTGGCAGAGTTTATACAATACATCTGTTTTTACGGTAATTAGTGTCATTCTCGAATTACTGTTGGGTTTGGGTGTGGCTTTAATTTTAAATAAATCATTTTTTGGTCGAGGAGTAGTACGTACTATTGCCATTATTCCCTGGGCTTTACCAACCGCCATTATGGGATTAGCTTGGGCATGGATTTTTAATGATCAATATGGCGTAGTCAACGATATTTTTAGCCGTTTAGGATTAATTAATACGGGAATTAATTGGTTAGGAACACCTGCTTTAGCAATGACGGCGTTAATTGTGGCTGATGTTTGGAAAACAACCCCGTTTATTAGCATTATTTTGCTGGCTGGTTTGCAATCAATTCCTGAAGACTTATATGAAGCCCACAGAATGGACGGTGCAAGTCCTTGGCAGAGTTTTTCTCAGATAACCTTACCGTTGTTAATGCCTCAAATTTTAATTGCTTTGCTATTTAGATTCGCTCAATCTTTCGGGATTTTTGATTTAGTACAGGTCATGACAGGAGGAGGGCCTGCTGGTACAACCGAAACGGTTTCAATTTATATCTACTCCACAGTTATGCGCTATTTGGATTTTGGTTATGGTGCAGCTTTGGTAGTAGTAACTTTTTTGTTGTTAATTTTAGCAGTAGCAATTACTTCCTTATTGTTGAGGAAAGCTCGTGTTTAACAAAATCATTTTTGATCTAGGCATGATATTTTGCCGAATTTGCTAAATACAAACGGGTGCAATAAGTTAGATGAACTTGACCGTGAGCATCGCTAAAATGCTGATGAAATTTTGATATCTCCACAATCAGTTTCTCTAAAGCAGTTCCTCCTGCTGGTGTAAACCCCTGACTTCGAGCTAAACCAATTAATCCAACTAAATCTAGCTGCTGATTAAACATAAACTTGTATCGCCGAAAATTTTTGAAGTAGGGAAGCCATAAGCCACGCCAAAACAATTGGTAGCGAAAGCTCTTTAACAATGTTGTTACCTGGATTGGAGGTTTTGACTGCCATTCTTGCTCTCTAGACGCTTTAGAAATTAGACGGCTGTACTCTTTGGATGCAACATCGCTTTGATCCCACAGACTCCAAATGAGTGCTAATCGTGCATCGGGTTTGAGAATACGACGAAATTCTTGAAGACTTTGTGCAAAGTCAAACCAGTGGAATGCTTGAAATGAAGTTACTAAATCCACTGATGCCATCTCCAATGGGATTTGTTCAGCTGTTCCAGCTAAAAATTCTACTCTTTCGTGTGGAGCTGCTGCAATCCTCATATCTGTATTAGGTTCAACTGCCATAACTCGAACTCCTCGATCTGCCAGTAACCTTGCTCCAATACCTGTACCTGCTCCAATATCAGCAGCAATTAACTGAGTCGAAGAATTTAATCCTGACAGAATAGTATTGATCGCTGAAGCAGGATGAATTGGACGATACTTTTCGTAATCTTCACCCCGCTCCGAAAAATAACTCAAAGGGTTTGTTGCCGAATCTGAAGTAGTAAAGAACTTAAAACTCATATTTTTAAACTGGCTGGCAGTGAGTTTTATTTTTAGCTTAACTTAGAAACTAATATTGTAAAATTAAAAGGCTGGATACAGTGGCAGCTCAGGTACACTTAACCAACGCTGACGCAGCAGATCTAAAAGCCGACTAGATGTACTACATAAACCAGGAAGTTGATTAAATTCTTGTGATGTTGCAATGAAAACTTCCAAGCGAGCTAGAATTCGCTGGCGAATAGTAGAAATTCCAAAATCTACATCTTTTTCTAAAGCATCTTCAAGATGTCGCGTTAATGTATATAAAATCCAAAAGCCAGAGGCATTGACTAAAGCTGTTTCAAAAATTTTATCGTCTTCTACAACTGGACAATGTTGACAAGAGGTTCAAAAGCATATTGTTCGTCAGTCTCATTCAATTCCATCATTAGATTTTATTTTGACGTAACATTTATGCCAATGTACATCCTTCATAGGAAATATTTTTGAAAGTAAATTGCTAAAAGCTCCACATAGTAATAAACATAGCTATTAATTTTTAAATAAATGTCTACCTTGAGATCGATGTAATTATTTGTAGAAAAAAGACAATATAAACATCATCTCTATTTATAAAGATTGCTCTAAAGTTAAAAAAAGATATGAGCGAACGATAACAAGTAATTGATATCTTTAATAGTCCTCTAAATATAGAGATGCAGTTCACAATTAAAACTAAATTAAAACTAAACTCAAATAGAGGGATGTAGTATTATGGCTTACGCAGAAAATAATCCAACTAACAATAGAATAGTAGAAACATTGGCTATTTCTGATGATCGAGATCGAATTAGATGGGGGCCAATTATCGCGGGGATTTTTGTAGCGATCGCCACTCAGTTAATTCTTAGTGCTTTAGGGGCAGCGATCGGTCTGACAATTGGAGCAGGGGGAACAAATGATCCTAATGCGGTTGGTCTTGGTGTAGGTATTTGGGCAATTATCAGTTTATTAATTGCTTTATTTCTTGGCAGTTGGGTAACTACCTCTGGGTGTAGCCCTATGAATAAAAAAACTGCTATGTTACATGGAGTAATCTTCTGGGCAACAACTTTGGCAATCAGTGCCTGGCTATTGGCTAGTGGAGTATCGGGGGCTTTTGGGATCGCAGCTTCTAATGCCGGAGAAGCATTGAATCAAGCACAGCAACCAGGTGGGGTTCAACTTCCTAATCAACTTCCTAATGTGTCACCCCAAGAGTTAAAACAAGTAGCAGGAAATTCAGCTAAAGCAGCTTGGTCGTTTATTATTGGCTCATTGTTGGGACTAGCAGCATCTCTAATTGGTGCCACTGTAGGAGCGAAAAAACCAAGACCTATTCGCACAGGTAGAGTTCCTGAACCTCAAACGCCTGAAAATCTTGCTAGATAAAAAATGATGATGATCATTGATTAAATGTAATAGCTTGCTCGAAACAAGGAAATAGTCAAAAGCTTGGTGGCGATCGCGGTCTATAAATTCTCAAATTACTGGCAAAAAGACTCTATTTCGCCAAAGGGTAAAAATTACTAATATTTTTGTTAATTTGGTGTACGCGATTCCCGAAGGGTACGCTTCGCGATCGCACTCAAGCAACATTTTGGGCAAAGAAGAATTGATCCTAATCTCAGCTTTTTAAGATATCAAAGAGAAAAAATTTGTTTTTTAGGAGGTTTTGTTAGAATGCTTTGAAGTTGAAAACACTTAAATCAAGAAAAATCTGAATATGCTAACTCAAGAGACAGTATCTAGTTGGGAAAACCTTTTCGAGATAGCTAAAGCCAATACAAATGCTAAATGGATGCATAGATCAGGTCAATCTCCTGCTACTGTTGCAATTCCTGATAGCCTAGACAAAATTTCCTCTGAACAAGAAGTTCCAGTACTGCTCTACAAAGATACAAATAGCTGGTGTCCTTACTGTGAACGAGTAGTGTTTGCATTAGAGGAAAAAGAGATTCCCTATCAAGTAGAATTTATCGATTTGGGTTCTAAACCTCAATGGTATTTAGATATAGTTCCAACAGGACTTGTTCCCGCAGCCAAAATTGCAGGGGAAATAATCTATGAGTCGCAAGATATTTTATTAGCGTTAGAGGATAAGTTTTCACCGTCTTTACTGCCTTCAGAATCTACGTTAAAAGAAGCTGCGAGTGAAGCGATCGCTCTTGCCTTTTTACGTAATCGTGCTAGCGCGCCTAGAGATATGAGTGCAGGTGCAGCAAAAGCTTTTCGAGGGGCAATTGATATGGTGATGCAGGCGATTTATTAGCAATAAATAATCAATTAGATTAGCAAGTTAGGAATAATATTCATGAAAGCGATCGCTGTTTACCAACATTTAGCTACAGATCATCCCCATTGTTTTGAAGTCATAGATACAGATAAACCCCAAGCAAAGGGACAAGATTTACTAGTGCAAGTTAAGGCTGTGTCCGTCAATCCTGTTGATTATAAAGTTAGATCGGCAATTAAAGATAAGCTAGCTACTCCCAAAATTCTTGGTTGGGATGCTGCGGGAATTGTGACGGAGGTAGGAGATCAGACTTCTTTATTTCAAGTTGGGGACGAAGTTTATTATGCAGGTAGTATTATGCGTCCTGGTTGCAATAGTGAATATCAACTAGTTGATGAGCGAATTGTCGGCAAAAAACCCGAAAATTTATCTTTTGAGGAAGCAGCAGCTTTACCTTTAACTACTATTACTGCTTGGGAAGCATTGTTTGAAAGACTGGGAATTGAAACAGCGAAAACAGATGGCAATCTCCAAAGTAAACTGTTGATTATTAACGGTGCAGGGGGAGTAGGTTCAATTGCGATTCAGTTAGCGAAACAAATAACAGGATTAGAAGTAATTGCTACCGCTTCTAGAGGGGAAACAGTGAGGTGGTGTAGGCAATTGGGAGCAGATCACTGTATTAATCATCACGAACAACTACTTAGTGGTTTAAACAAGATTGGCGTTGATTCTGTGGATTATATACTTTGTCTTAATGATACCGATCAGCATTGGCAAAATATGGCAGAAGTGATCAAACCTCAAGGCAAAATTTGCTCAATAGTCGGAAATCAGTCACCCTTAGATCTCAATTTACTCAAAAGTAAAAGCGTGATCTTCGCGTGGGAATTTATGTTTACCAAATCCCAGTACAATACTCCAGATATTGCTTCCCAAGGACAACTTTTAAACCAAGTCTCCCAGTTAGTTGAACGAGGAATTATTAAAACTACTTTCAAGGAAAATTTAGGAGTTTTAAATGCAGAAAATTTAGCGATCGCCCATAGTAAACTTGAATCAGGTAAAGCGATCGGTAAACTAGTACTAACAGGAATTTAAACTAACATTTTGTAATTTGATTTGTAATACTAATTGACTTCTCTTTAAACATTTAGTGTTACAAAATTATTGGTTAAGTTTATCACTCTTAAATTCAGTGTTTTTTGCCTGATGACGTTACCAATAAAATTAAAATTTAGTTAAATTTACTGATTAAATATTGCTGGTTTGAATTAGTTGAATTTGAGTGTCTAATGCCAAAGTGCTTGTCAAAACTACGATTGAGCAATAGAAAAAACTGAAATTTTCAAAATTAAAAATCTGTAACTTTTAGTTATATTAATTAAGCAAATCCAACTTTTCCATTACTTTACTATTAGTATTTATACTGAAGACAAAATTGGTAAATAAATAATACGTAGTCAGAAAAGTGAAAAAATTATGAACTTTTACACTCTTAGAACCAACGCTAAAAAAACCAAGAATAAATTACTTGGTAAGATAAAAAATAACAAACAAAACTTAAATTATCTTCAAGATCTAGAATCTTGGGGAACTGTAGAAATCATTAACTCCAATGATACCCATATTGAATACACCTTGATTTAGGACTTAACAAGGTGAACAGACATATTCATATTTTTTTCAATAGCTGCTTCTAATTTGATTCGGGGCAGCTATTTTTTAGGAAATAGAAATAGGAAAGCAGAAAGAATTTTGACTAAAATACTAGAGAAAAACCAAAAAACAAAAATCCCAACGCGGGATAAATTAAGCCAGACAAGAGATCGCAACTGATTACAATCCGACGAGTGGTTTTAGTAAAGTTCAAAAACTATCAGAACAGTTAAAAAAGTTGAGTGAAGAGAGCGAGCGAGCTACTAAAAGATAGATGGAGTTAGCTGCAAGAAAATCTTAAAGCTAAAATGAGAAAGCTAATTTAGCTGACTTATTTAATGAAAAAACGTTATACAAAAAAAGTAATTCGTTTATCTTTTTCTTCTTCTAGGTTGGCAACTTAAACTCAAAAAGCTAAACTCCTAACTTTGCATGAGTGAAACTGTTTACCAACTATTTGTACGCCATACGAATTAATGGGAGATTAAAAATGTGGAAAGATGAAGTTCTTGAAGAGATTCATAAAATTAGAGAAGAACACGCCAAAGCTTTCAATTACGATTTACAAGCAATCTGTGAAGATTTACAGAAAAAACAAGTTGCAAGTGAAAGAAAATTAATTTCAAAGCCTCTTAAAAAATTTAAACAACCAGCCAAATAAAAAATAAATAGTTAAAGCGATCGCCTTAAAATCTCTCAAACAGATATGATTAAATAAAATTTCATAAAATAATCATTATTTAGTTTGATTATGGACTATCGCAATATCATCACAATTGAACCAGGAAAGCGGAGTGGGAAACCCTGTATTCGCGGAATGAGAATTATAGCTTACAATGTTCTTTTCAAGTCGATCTCTACAAGGAATTTCAGTTTCAATTTAAGAAGCGATCTTGTTTCTAATGAGGTACATTTTGCCTAGTGCCTAGTGCCTCGCTTCACCCAGGTGTAACTCACTCAACCGAAAATTGCTATAAATTACCAACGTTAAAAAATGAGCTAACGGCTTTTTGTTAATCTGCGTTTAATTTCAAAATAACAAACAAAGATTATTGCTGTTATTAATGGTAGTAAAAAACGAATTCCTCGATAAGCTAAAAGTGAGCCAAGAATATCAGAAGCAGAAAGACTTTTGGGTAGTAAAAAGATAATTGCAGTTTCAAATATCCCAATTCCTCCAGGAACATTGCTCATAATTGAGGTGGTCATAGCTAGTAAATATATACTAAAAAAATCAACATAAGTTTGACCAGGATAATTAGGAATTAAACAATATAATATAGCTGCTGCGATCGCCCAGTCTAAAGAGAAAATAGCAATTTGACTAATTGAAGTAGTAAATTTGGGAAATAGAAGCGTTTTCTGTCGAATTTTTAAGCGTTTTCTGCTAGCACAAAAATAAAGATAAATTCCGAGCCAAAATAGGAACATAACCCCGACACAGCGCATAATTACCAAATCAAAATTGAAAGAACCTGGTAATTGTAATGGGTTAGTCATAAAACTAATCCCACCTAAAGTTAAGACTCCTAACCAAAAAGTTAGATTGCCTAAAGCGATTATTTTGGCAATATCTTTCGTAGCTATGCCCCAAAAAGAGTAAAAACGATAACGAATTCCTCCTCCAATTAATAAAGTATAGCCCGTAGTGTTACTAACAGCATAGGTAATAAAAGTAGTAAATAAAATGCGTTTAATAGGTAAATAACATTTAAGCTGGTAAAAAGAAATTACATCATAACTACTAATTACTAAATACTCCAAAATGGTCAAAACTATTGCATAAAATACTTGTCGCTTATTAATTAGTGAGAGACTAGATATAATATCTTCCAAATTATAATGCTCTAATTCTTTCTGGAGTATGAAGAGAGAAAAACCAAAAAACAAAAATCCCAACGCGGGATAAATTAAGCCAGACAAGCGATCGCGATTCATTAATCAGTAATATACTAGTTAGTTAACAGCTTTAGTCATTTCATTTAACATTTATCATTTATCATTTATCAACGATGTTCAATGTTTAATGTTCAATGTTTAATGTTCAATGCTCGTTCAGGGTAATTGGTAAAAATACCATCTACCTGTAATTTTTGCATAAGACTAACATCTTCGGACTGATTGACAGTGTATACCCATACTTGTAGGTTTTGCTGTTGCACAGAACTTACTAATTCAAAATTGACAAAATCCAAGCTAGCAATAACAATCTCTGCCTTTAATTTTTGGGCAATTGCTAAATATTCCCAGGGTAAACCATAAATTAACATCCCAATTTTAATTTTTGGTTCAAGGGTTTTAACTTGATTTAATTCATAATGATTAAAAGAAGAAACCACAAAATCTTGATAAGACCATCCCTGTTGAATATATTCTTGAATTAATTTAACAACTAGTTTAGCGGTATTACTGCCCTTTAATTCAATATTAACTATAACTTGTCTTTTTACTGTATCAAAAACCTCTTTGAGCAGAGGAATTTGTTCACCTTTGCCAGCATCAAGAGAACGCAAATAAGCCAGACTCTGTGCTTCTACATAACCTTTACCATTAGTGGTTCTAGACAAAAAGCGATCGTGAATTACTACTAAGTTATTTTCAACGTTATAAACATCAATTTCAATCCCATCAACACCTAAAGCTAATGCTTTTCTAACTGATAATAAAGTATTTTCTGGCTCATGTCCCATTGCGCCCCGATGTCCAATACACAGCATAAGTATCCAGTGCTTCAATAATGATTTGATCAATTAACAAGTAGCTAATAGTATTAATTAACGCTTAAATTAAGTTGAACAACTGATTACTATGCTAAACTTCTAAACAACGATTATGTTCACAAGATCAAAGACTTAAATCGTCACAATCTTAATTACTGGCTTATATAATAAAACAATTTTATGACTCAACTAGTAAAACCAAAAAGCATTCGTCTAGATGCGTCAACCAACTGTCAACTAAAATGTCCATCATGTCCTACTGCTCAAGGTATAATTCAAAAAAATATTGGAGGAGGATTTCTCCGATTTCAGAATTTTAAAAAATTAATAGATGAAAATCCTTCAGTTCTACACGTAGAATTATCTAACTGGGGTGAAATTTTCTTAAATCCAGATTTACCAGAAATTATGGCTTATGCTTATGAAAAAAGCGTAGCCTTGACTGCAAGTAATGGTACTAATTTGAATACAGTTAAAAAAGAAACTCTTGAAGCTCTTGTTAAATATAAATTTCGACATATAAACTGCTCGATAGACGGAGCAAGCCAAGAGACATATAGTATCTATCGTCGCAATGGAAATTTTACTCAAGTCATTGAAAATATAAAGACTATTAATCACTACAAAGCAGTCTATAATTCACCCTTTCCGATATTAAGCTGGCAGTATGTTGCTTTTGGACACAATGAACACGAAATAGAAAAAGCTCAGAAATTGGCAAAAACTTTAAATATGGATCTGAAGCTCAAGTTATCTTGGGACGAAAATTTTTCTCCACTCAAAAATCAAAGCCAGGTTGCGGAAAAAGCAATAGATAAAAGCCAGGAAAGTAGAAAGTTTTGCAGTCAACTGTGGCATATTCCTCAAATAAATTGGGATGGTAGAATTTTAGGCTGTTGTGTGAATTACTGGGAAGATTTTGGTAATGCTTTTGATGCTGATTTAGATAATAGTTTTAATAATGACAAGATTACCTATGCTCGACAAATGCTGTTAGGAAAAACTGAAGCTAAGGAAAATATTCCTTGTACTAGCTGTACATATTATCAACAAATGAAAAAAAATGATGATTGGTTAACCGACGCTGAAATTAGTGCAGTACAAAAACACAAACTGGCATACAGTTTAGGAAGGTTGGGAATATGGTTGACTAATAAATCTCGTTTACTGTCTACAATCTATTTGAAACTATCAGGTTTATCTTGAATTTATTTATTTATTAATTCAATTAATACTTCTCCCATTTGCTTACAGCCTATAGCTTTCATCCCTGGAGACATAATATCGCCTGTGCGATACCCTTGCTCTAATACTTGGTTAACTACAGTTTCAATTTCGTCAGCAGCAGCAGGTTCATTTAAACTGTAACGTAACATCATCGCTGTGCTAAGTACCTGTGCTAAAGGATTAGCTTTATCTTGTCCTGCAATATCGGGGGCTGATCCATGAACAGGCTCAAACACACCAGCACCATCGGCGGCCAAACTAGCAGATGGTAACATACCAATGCTACCAGTGAGCATAGCAGCAGCATCCGAAAGAATATCACCAAATAAATTCCCTGTAACGATCGTATCAAATTGTTTAGGAGCGCGAACTAACTGCATTGCTGCATTATCTACATAGAGATGACTAAGTTCAACATCGCTATATTTTTGTGCCATTGCCGTAACGCGATCGCGCCACAGTTGGGAGACATCAAGAACATTGGCTTTATCGACTGAGCATAATTTACCCCGACGTTTCTGAGCAGTTTCAAAGCCAACTCTAGCAATGCGGTCTATCTCGCTGACGCTGTATGCCATAGTGTTAACACCACGTTGCTCTCCTGTTTCGGTGGTAAAGATACCTTTAGGTTGTCCAAAGTAAATTCCGCCAGTTAATTCTCGCACGACCATGATATCTACTCCCTCTACCACTTCTCTTTTGAGGGAAGAAGCATCAATTAGCTGTGGTAAAATCGTTGCTGGTCTGAGATTAGCAAATAGCCCTAGTCCTGCTCTCAAGGCTAATAATCCAGTTTCAGGTCGCTGCTGGCGGGGTAAATTATCCCACTTATAACCACCAATGGCTGCTAACAACACGGCATCACTTTGACGACAGGCTTCTAGAGTCTCTGCTGGTAAAGGTTCGCCAGTTTCATCAATTGCAGCACCACCAATTAAAGCTTCCGTAAAAGTTAATTCTAAATTATACTTACTAGCGATCGCTTTTAGCACTTGTACAGCTACTGACATGATTTCGGGGCCAATACCATCCCCTGGAAGTAAAGTGATTTTGTGCTGTTTGGTCATGGTAGCTATGTTAATTATTGTTTGAGACGCAGTTTGGCAACAGCTACTAATTTAACATTTAGCAGTAATTAATCAACCAAAACAGTTTAAAAATCTAAAGGGAACAGATACTTAATATTAATATTAATAGTCTCCATTCTGACTTCTGACTTCTGACTTCTGACTTCTGACTTCTGACTTCTGACTCCTGACTCCTGACTCCTGACTCCTGACTTCATCTTAAAATCTCAGCCATTACCCTCTCTTCCCCCGATGCAGTAACTTCAATGAGAGATAATCCTTCTTCCACATTACCCTTCAAATACATTTCACCAGCTAACTCACCACCTAAATCAAGATTACCTAATAGTTTTTTAGTGGCAGGATCGAAATTAAACTCTAAATAATTACCTGTAACCACACCGTTAACTATATTGTCGTAGGTTGCAATTAACTCTCCCGAAGGTTGATAAAAACTAATTGTTAATGTCTCTACAATCTGAGTTTTGCCTGTTCCCTGTTCCTTAATTGGAGTAATATCTGGGATTTGATCGTAGCTAAAAGTAGTTTTAATTATATGTCCTGTGGTGCTATGAAACTGTAATTCTTGGGTGACAGCAATGGCTGGGGCAATAAAATATAGGCTGATAGCCAGAAAAATAACTAAATTTGTCACAATTTTGACAAAAAAATTTAAATAATTCGCCATACTGGTACTGATTAATGTTGTATGTTGCCAACCTACAATTTATTGATTAATTTAGATGAGAAATCAACCAGCAAAATATAACTAAAGAAAGAATGTTGTCAGATTGACTTCGTGTTATATTAAGAAATATTAAAATATTGTGTCTTGTTATTGACATAATGATTCTAATAACGTTAATTCGCTAAGAGGGTTAAATTAAAATATGGTATTTGCGGAAACAACAAACATTGCTTTACAGTCACTAGCGTTCGATTTTTTCCGTAAGTCGGCAGGTAGCTGGAACTCTCAAAGACGTTACTATAGCTTAAATAAAGATGTTGACCCTCAAGAAGTAGAAAGCTTGCTTAATATTTCCTTTTTGAACCAGGGCTCACCAGAATTGATTCAACTAGCCCAAAGCCATAAATTAGAAAACTTAGAAGCATTAGTTTGTGGGACAAAGGTAACTTGGGAAAGCAATTATACTAATGAGAATCGTAAACCTGTAACTGGTTCGACTGTATTTGGTATTCAAGGAAATATTTTATATCGCGATCGCGGTTTTGCTACTTCTCAGCCGATTATTGCTATTTGTTCTTTTACTAATTCTGATACAATGTGCTTACGCACCGAATACAACGCTAATGTTTTTGAGGAAGAAATTAAGTTAGTCGGTAGCAAATATCGCACTCGACAAACTATTATCTCCCGTGCAGGACAAGAAATCACTATTGGTCAATATCTCGAAAAACGAGTTTAGACGTTGGTAATTGCTGTTTATTTGAATAAATGTTGTTCAAATATACAAAACGCTATAAAAAGTTTAATTTAAGATAAAATCAGGCTTAAAACTAAAATTATCGAGTAAGATGCCTGAGACAAATATTGCGATAGTTGGCTGCGGTTTTGTAGCCGACTATTATCTAATAACCTTAAGGAATTATCCCGAACTTAAAGTTATTGGTGTATATGATTGTGACCAAAGCAGAACAGCGAATTTTTCCCGTTATCATTCTGTTCCCAGCTATAATTCGCTAGAAGAACTACTGTCAGATAAACGAGTTGAATTAGTAGTTAATCTTACTAATCCCAAAAGCCACTTTGAAATCAACTTAGCTTGTTTAGAAGCCGATAAACACGTTTATTCAGAAAAACCTTTGGCAATGGAACTAGCAGAAGCAGAAAAACTAGTAGCTATTGCTGAACAAAAAAAACTTTATCTTTCTTCTGCCCCTTGTAATCTTTTAGGTGAAACTGCACAAACCATTTGGAAGGCATTAAGGGAAAAAAAAGTCGGTCAAGTTTATTTAGTTTACGGTGAAATGGATGATGGGCTACTCCATAAAATGCCTTATAAATCTTGGGTAAGCGAATCAGGTATTCCTTGGCCTTATAAAGATGAATTTGAAGTCGGCTGCACTTTAGAACACGCTGGTTATTACCTCTCTTGGTTTCCTGCTTTTTTTGGACGGGCAGAAAGTGTTACAGCTTTTAGTTCGCCTTTAATAGAAAATAAAACAACTGATGTGACTCTAGATATCAACGCTCCTGATTTTTCCGTCGCTTGCATCAAATTTGCTTCAGGAGTAGTAGCTAGATTGACTTGTGGGATCATTGCACCTCATGACCATACTTTACAAATTTTTGGTGATCAGGGGGTACTTGGTAGTGAAGACTCTTGGTTTTATAATTCTCCTGTTTATATTCGACGAATGTTTAACATTAGACGCAAAATGATTTTGAGTCCCATCAAAGAACAATATCCCCTTGTAGGTAAGAAATTTAAAAAATTTAACTATCGCAGTGCTTTCCAAATGGATTTTGCCAGAGGTATTGTGGAATTAGCCGAGGCAATTCATCAAAATCGCCCTTGTCGCCTCTCTGCAAAATATTCACTCCATGTTAATGAATTGGTTTTAGCAATTCATAATGCCAGAGAAAATAATTGTACCTACACAGTTAAATCTACTTTTGAGCCTATTGAGCCTATGTCTTGGGCTAAGTAACATTGAACATTAAACATTAAACATTCAATATCGTTGATAAATGGTAAATGATAGTATGTCAACAAAATTGATTCGTTGGGGAATATTCGGTACAGGATTTATTGCTGGAGAATTTGCCAAAGGACTAAGTTCAGTAAATCAAGGACAACTATACGGTGTAGCCTCCAGAAAACCAGCTAATGCTCACGCTTTCGCCAAAATTTTTCAAGTACCGCGAGTCTATGAGAGTTACACAGAGTTAGTTAAAGATCCAGATATAGATGTAGTCTATATTGCTACTCCCAATCAAACTCACAAAGATCTGTGTATTCTCTGTTTAGAGGCTGGTAAACCTGTTCTCTGTGAAAAGCCTTTTACTCTCAATGCTCAAGAAACCCGCGAAGTAATAGAAGTAGCGCGTCGTCAACAGGTGTTTTGTATGGAGGCGATGTGGATGCGTTTTATGCCTCTAATTCAAACAGTTAAAAGCTTGATTGAAGAAGGAGCAATTGGCGATATTAAAATGTTAACCGCCGACTTTGGTTATCCTTTTGCCTATGATCCTAACAACCGCTTTTTTGCCCCTGAATTTGGTGGTGGGGCATTACTTGATCGTGGGGTTTATGGAATTTCTTTAGCTTATTATCTTTTGGGTGAACCATCAAAAATAAGCTCTCAGGCTACACTTGCGCCTACAGGAGTAGATGAGCAGTCGGCAATTGTCTTTAATTATCCTCAAGGGCAACTTGCTGTATTATCTCAATCTCTTTGTACTTATAGTTCTAATCAAGCAGTAATTATGGGAACTAAAGGTAAAATTACTATTGAGGAACTATTTATTAAGCCAGAAAAGATAGCAGTTGAATATTTTGACCAATTAACTCAATCTTATCCTTCTCCTCTTATACCTCTTAGTTCTAAACAAAAATTAACTGCTGCTGTTAAGCAAAATCAATTGATTAAGCGTTTATATCTTTTGGGATCAGGTTTACTTAAGTCTAAAAAAACAACGATTCAACCGTTAGCAGGTAATGGTTATAACTATGAGGCAATAGAGGTTATGAACTGTTTAAACCAAGGGCGATTAGAAAGCAAGATCATGCCTTTGGAAGAAACATTAAAAATTATGGAGATTATGGATCAGATTCGCAGTCAAAATTGTAGATTTTAGAGATTAAAAGATTATTTATAAAGTAAATATAAAAGGTCGGTTGGGCAATTATACACTGGAGGCAGCGTCCATGAGAATTGCAATTGTTACATTCGAGGGCTTTAATGAAATCGATTCGTTTATTGCCCTAAATATTTTGAATCGGGTAAAACGCGACAATTGGAAAGCTGAAATCGTTGCACCAAGCAGCAGCGTCACATCGATGAATGGAGTGACATTGAACACACAACAGCCATTCTCGTTCGTTAATCAAGCGGATGTGGTCTTGTTTGGAAGCGCAAAGTCAACCCGAACCGTGATTCAAGATGAGGAGTTGATGTCGAGTTTTCAACTTGATCCTTCACGTCAACTGATTGGTTCACAGTGTTCAGGCGCACTGATCATGAAACGTTTGGGGTTAGTGGAAAATACTCCTATTTGCACCGATTCAAATACTCGTCTCTTGTTAGTTGAAGTTGGCGGTCAGGTTATTGATCAATCCTTTGTTTCAAAAGGCAATATTGCAACGGCTGGCGGGTGTCTTTCTTCTCAGTATCTTGCTGCTTGGGTCATTCATCGAAGTCTAGGGAGAGAAGCTGTTTTAGAAGCTTTGAGCTATGTAGCTCCTGTTGGCGAAGAACAAAGTCTTGTTGAGCGTGTCTTTGCAACGATCAAAGCTGGTGAAAACTTTGGTAATCTAGAATACTACAAATGAAAGCCTTATAAAAAGTACATTAATCAAAAGTTGTTCACATAGATAACGAGCGACACTAGGAGAAATATCTTCATCAATTAAAAACTTCATCCTTTTTTGGGTCTACCCATAAGAGGATAAGCTTTGACATAGAGTGGAGCGAATTTAAGGTCTAACTCTGACAAATAAGGGTAATCTTCTTGAATAACTTGCACAGACTCACCGCGAGCAATTATTTGACCAATATGATGCACAGACAAACGAGAATTAGGAAAAACTGTTTGACCTGCCATAATTTCAGAATCTCTTACCAAATGGCTTTTCCATTGATTAAATTGGGATATCAATTCGGATAATTCTTGACTAACAGTATTGAGTTGTAAAACAAAAAATTTAGCAAATTCTACAGTTGAAGCGTGTTTTTCTATAGCTTCGACTAAACGCTGATACAAAGCAGTGCGGTATTTAACGGAAAACTCAAAATCAATTTCTTTGAGTGCGCGTAAATATATTAAATCAGCAAATGAAAGACGAGGCGTATCCTCAACAGGTTGAATTACCCTATATTCTATTTCTTTATAAACTCGTTTTGGTGGTAAGTAAGCAAAGGCTGCTGCTTCATTGGGAGTAAATATAGTTTCCATTTTTAATAAAGTATTCCCTGTACAGAGACTACTTTAGCATTATTGTTGGTTATTCTGCGAGCGCGTAACGTACCCTTTGGGTAATCGCAACTTGCTACTTAATAGTTATCGTTCTTACCGTTTAATAGATGGGTTTAAAGCCCCGTCATGCGCGGACGATTCAGAGGTTTTTGTGTTAAAATAGTTACGTCAGATAAAACGACGTAACTATGTTGGTATTCGAGGCAAAACTTGAGGGATTGAAAGAGCAGTA
>JBOFLX010000049.1:0-6424 GCA_051658085.1 Waterburya sp. | reverse complement strand
CAACTGGAATTAAAGTTACAGATCTTGAACTTGATGCTATTGCTCTTGAGCGAGACACTTTTCATGGCGAGTGGAACTATAGAATCAAACCTCAAATTGTCAGCTAATTGTTCAATTTATTTTTACATAGCTCCTTAATGCTGATGGTGATTAAATTGCACTATACTCTGGTAACTTCGCTCCGCTCGATGGCTCAAAAAACATCGCTAAACTCGCTTGTAAGCTTAGTCTTTGATAGGAACTGGGCATTAATTCCAGCAGTGTGTACAGTATTACTTGGGCGTAAGGGAGAATCGAATTCACTGTTCTTCCATTTTTTGTTTGTTCTACGCCCTTTTCCCATAATTTCTGACTCAAATCAATTAGTCACCATGTACTGGTGCAAGATGTGAGTAGATGAAAATTTTTGACTTTTGACTTTTGACTTCTGCCTTCTGCCCTCTGCCATCTGCCTTCGTTCAAAGGTTAATTAAACCTAAATCTTCTAGCTTATATTAAAAATCTTTTCAGACTTTGACAACATATAGGTTGTTAATGTATTCTACAATAGACTTAAACAACATTTTTGTTGTTTTAATATCCAGCATCTAAGCCAATTATTACTGCTTGTATAGCCCATTATATCTGAGTTTGTCAGTCTGCTAATCAATCAAGAGTTGTTTATTTAACCTGCAATGAGTGAGACAATTTTATCAATACGTAATTTAACTGCCAACGTCGATAATACACCTATCCTGAAGGGTGTAAATTTAGACATTAAAGCGGGGGAAGTCCACGCGATTATGGGGCGCAATGGTTCAGGCAAAAGCACTCTGTCAAAAATTATTGCAGGACATCCTGACTATGAAGTCACTGGTGGAGAAATTATTTACCAGGGTGAAAATATTTTAGAGCAAGAACCAGATGAGCGAGCTAATAGCGGTATCTTTTTGGCTTTTCAATATCCCGTAGCTATTCCTGGAGTTAGTAATCTCGATTTTATGCGCGTTGCTTACAATGCCAAGCGTAAATATCAAGGTTTAGAAGAAATAGATGCTTTTGATTTTGAAGACTTGATTGAAGAAAAGCTAGAAGTAGTCAAAATGAAATCTAGCTTTTTAGATAGAAGCCTTAATGAAGGATTTTCAGGTGGAGAGAAAAAACGCAACGAAATTCTCCAGATGGCATTACTCGATCCTACTTTGACAATTTTGGATGAGATTGATTCAGGTTTGGATATTGATGCTCTCAAAATTGTTGCTGATGGCGTTAACCAACTCAAAACTCCTGATAAAGCTTATCTAATTATCACTCATTATCAACGGCTTTTAGACTATATCGAGCCTGATTTTGTCCATGTGATGCAAGATGGCAAAATTATTACTAGTGGTGGTAAAGAGCTTGCTTTAGAGTTAGAAAGCCGTGGTTACGAGTTTCTAGATGACAAATCAATTGTGGGGGTAGAGGTGTAATGGCGGTAAAAATTCCCTTTGCAACAATTGCCAAAATGAATAAAACAACAGTAGTAGAAGATATTTTCTTTACTGGCTTATTGCAACACTGTCAGATACGGGAACATGAACCACAATGGTTAAAGGATATTCGTCAACAGTCTAAAACTTGGCTGTCTAGTTTATCTGTGCCAACGCGCAAAGATGAAGACTGGCGGTTTATAGATTTATCGTCTTTGACAGAAGAAAAATTTGTTGCAGCCCAAGATGTTCAAGCAACTTATGACTTGTCTTTATCAGAAACTAAACATAGTCGTTTAGTGTTTGTTAACGGACTATACAATGCAGAACTATCCGACGTATCGGGATTACCTGCTGGGGTGTATGTCGGTAACTTAGATAATTTGCCTGATAACTATGATGCAGCAAAATATTTTGCTCAACAACACGGTGCGCAGGATGCTTTTACGGCTTTAAATACCGCAGGTGGTTCAGACATAGCCGTAATTTGGATAGGTAAGAATGTGATTATAGAAACTCCTATTCACCTAGTCTTTATCGCCGATGGTCAATCAGAGGCTGTCTTTGCTCAACCCCGTACTTTAGTGGTAGCAGAAGTAGGTGCAAGTTTTACTTTACTAGAAGAATATACAGGTCAAGGAAAATACTTTACTAATGCTGTGACTGAAATCTATGTACAGCCAAACGCCAGGATAAATCATACTCGTCTGCAACAAGAATCAGACAATAGTTTTCATATCGGTAAAACTGCTGTATCCCAAGCCCGTGATAGTCACTATACAATCAATGAGCTTAACTTAGGGGCAAAACTATGCCGTCATAACCCCGAAGTATTGCAGCAGGGAGAACAAACCGAAACCAACTTGAATGGGTTAACCGTAGCTACAGGCGAGCAAACATCAGATACCCACAGTATTATTGCTTTGACCAAACCTCATGGTACTACCGATCAACTGCATAAATGTATAGCTAGCGATCGCGCCCATACTATCTTTAATGGTAAAGTATTTGTTCCCAAGGAAGCACAACTGACCGATGCTACTCAATTAAACCGCAATTTATTACTTTCTTCTAAAGCTAGGGTAGATACTAAGCCAGAATTACAAATTACTGCCGATAACGTCAAATGCGCTCATGGGGCAACGGTAAGTCAATTAGAAGCGGAAGAAATATTTTATCTCCGTAGTCGTGGCTTAAGTGAGGCGGATGCTAATCAACTATTAATTGATGCTTTTGCAGCCGAAATTGTTGATCGCATTCCCTTAGAATCTTTGAGAATTAAAATTACTCAAGCTATTGAGCAAAAGATTATTTCTAGAGCCTAAAAAATCGAATATTTATTGATATTTAGCTATATAAGAGGAATATGACTTTAATCCAAGAAAAAACATTAGGCGATCGCCTAAGAGATGATTTTCCAATCTTACATCAGGAAGTTAATGGTAATCCTTTAATTTACTTTGATAGTGCTGCCAGTTCTCAAAAACCCCAAGCAGTATTAAATGCTCTGCAACATTACTATCAACAGGATAACGCCAACGTTCATCGAGGCGCACATACCCTTAGTGGTAGGGCTACTGATGCCTATGAAAAAGCGAGGGATAAAGTCGCACGGTTTATTAATGCTGCTTCCCGTGAAGAAATTGTCTATACTCGTAACGCTAGTGAAGCAATTAACTTGGTGGCATATAGTTGGGGCTTAAATAACCTCAAACCAGGAGATGAAATTATCCTGTCAGTTATGGAACATCACAGCAATATTGTTCCTTGGCAGTTAATCTCTCAAAAAACTGGTGCTGTAATTAAGTATGTAGAATTGACTACTACAGAAGAGTTCGATTTTGAGCAGTACAAATTACTATTATCCGCCAAAACCAAATTGGTGTCTGTGGTTCATGTCTCCAATACTCTAGGAGTAATCAACCCAGTAGAAGATATTGTTAAAGAAGCTCATAAATATGGCGCAAAAGTCCTAATCGATGCCTGTCAGAGTGTTCCCCATATGCATATAGATGTCCAGGCAATAGACTGTGATTGGTTAGTGGCATCAGGACATAAAATGTGTGCGACTACAGGAATTGGTTTTCTCTATGGCAAAAAAGAGATTTTATTAGCCATGCCTCCCTTTATGGGTGGTGGGGAAATGATCGATGAGGTATTTCTAGATCATTCCACCTACGGTGAATTACCCCACAAATTTGAAGCTGGAACACCTGCCATTGGCGAAGCGATCGCTCTTGGTGCAGCAGTGGATTATCTTACTAATATAGGCATGGATAAGATTCACGCTTATGAAGAAGAGTTAACCGCTTATTTATTTAAAAAGCTCGAAACCATTCCTGGCATCAGAATCTATGGTAAAAAACCTAACTCAGAAGGTCAAGGTAGAGCAGCTTTAGCAGCTTTTAATGTCGAAGGTATCCACGCCAGCGATTTAGCCACTTTACTAGATCACGAAGGTATTGCCATCCGCTCTGGTCATCACTGTACCCAACCCTTACACCGCATCTTTAAAGCTTCTGGTAGTGCTAGAGCTAGTCTGTATTTTTATAATACTCGTGCAGAGATTGATATTTTTGTCGAGGCTTTGAAAAGTACAATTGATTTCTTTCAAAGTATGAATGAATAAGTAACAAGTAATTACTTGCCTGTTAATCTAGCACTTACAAGAGCGTTGAGTGAAATTTTAGCTTGTAATACCTCGTTGGATATCAATCAGATTTTGTCACTATTTTAAAGCGATTTCAAACACGCAAAGTTTTCCCTGACTTACATTGCACTATGTTGTTACTCCGTAAACTTTATATTTGAAAGTGACACAATAAATATCAAAGTGCAAAAATCAAAAATACTTAGTAAATCAGATGAGTAGAGTAATTAACTTTCAAACTATCTCTTGGTTTTGGGACTTATATAATAGACAACTTCTTGATCTTGATCCACCTTACCAAAGACGCAGTGTTTGGAATCAAGACTATAAAGATTATTTCATTGATACAGTACTACATGGATATCCAGCACCTGCAATTTTCATATATCAAGAAATCACTCCTGAAGGAGTTTCTAAAGTCAGCATAGTTGATGGAAAACAGAGATTGTCTACTCTGTTTCAATTTGTTGATGGTGAATTTCCTGTGTATGAAAAAACTAAAATTCAACGCTTTCGTGGTAAATACTTTAAAGATTTAGAAACTAAAGATAAACAAGAATTTTGGAAATACCAATTTGCGATCGAATACTTACCATCATCTGACGAAGATGTTATTGGCAATATATTTGATCGCATCAATCGTAATGTTATTAAGTTAACTCCTCAAGAGCTTCGTCATGCAAGGCTTAGTGGGGATTTCATTACTCTTGCTGAGGAATTAAGTACTTGGATGTTTAATTACTTGGAGAAAAAAAGCAAAAACTTTCCCAATCTTAATTCAACTTCTAAAAAACAAATGAAAGATGTTGAGATGGTAGCACAACTACTATTATTTTTAGAGGAAGGTGCGAAATCATATAGTCCTGATTATCTTGATAGAGCTTTTACTGAGCGAGATAGTGAGTGGGAGGAAAAAGATGAGATAGAAAATGAGTTTCGTAATACTATTGAGTCTATAGGCAAAATATTAGAGTTATCAAAAGATATTAACTTGGCTAAAACTAGGTTAAAGAATCAAGCTGATTTTTATTCTTTATTCGGTGCTGTTGCCGAATTAAAACGTGAAGATAAATTAATTATTAATGAAGATACTGGAATAAAAATAAGTGATTTTTTAAAAGTTGTAGAAGATAAAAAATTGCACAGTAAATCTGAAGCTGAATTAAATGACTATCAAAGAAAAGCACTAGATTACTATAAAGCAGCAAAGTCTTCTTTTACAGATGCAAGTCCCAGAAAAATTAGAATTGAAATTATTAAATCTTTACTAAAGGGAGATATTCATTTGGAAGAATCTTAAATGTATGATATATCCCTCCATACTAGACCGTAAATATAATCAATATGAACCTTTTATTCAAGAAGTAGCTAAAAAAGTAAAAGAAACATTATTAAATTTTTGCGATGCTAAAGGATATGCCTTTACTTCTCGAATTAAAACTATTGAATCACTGGCTGAAAAAATTGAAACAGGAAGATTTAAAAAATGGTCAGATTTAGATGATTTGTTTGCTTGTACAATTATTATCCCTTCTTTGTCTCACGAAAAAGAGGTAATAGAATTTTGTAAAAATACATTTGAAATCATCAGAATTATAAAAAGAGGACAAAATAAAAAATCTCCAGATACATTTAGATTTGATTCAACACGTATTTATACTCAAATTAAAAACAATAATGCTATAACTCAAGGCAATGAATTAAGTATTTATCAAATTAAATTTGAAATTCAAATAAAAAGTGCTTTTGAACACGCTTGGTCAGTTTCTACTCACAATCTTGTCTATAAAAATTCTGAAATTGACTGGAGGAAATTACGTTTAGCTGCACAAATAAAAGCAACAGTTGAACAATTAGATATGTTGATTCTTGCTTTTGAACAAACTTCTGAGTTTATTGAAAATAATAATTATTCTGAAATTAAAATAAAACAAAATTTGGTAACTGAAGTAAATAAGTTATTTAGAAGTAACAAATTACCTAACGTTCTGAAATAATGCTTGGTTGAATACCACTTAAAGATGCATATTCAGTACAAGCAATAGCCAAAAGACGTTCATAACGCTCTTGATCATAAACATTGCTGCTGTAATTTAGTCCCAACTGGGCAATAGCTCTAATTTCTTCGAGTATCTCAAGGATTTTATGCGATCGCATGACAGAATAGAATTCTACAGTGATTATTTTACACGACTTGGCAATTTTACGAAAAAACAGAGCAAAAAGAGAGTAAAGTAAAAAATGAAATCTTAAAAATCAATTTGAGCGATGATTCCCTTAGTAGGAGTGCCGAAATCAATAGCTGAGTATCTAGAGCAATATA
>JBOFLX010000048.1:0-19724 GCA_051658085.1 Waterburya sp. | reverse complement strand
TAGGGTTTATGCTCCGTCAGTTTGAAATTTCACGTTTAGTAGGGATTCGTCCTTACAACGCGATCGCTTTTTCTGCCCCCATCGCCGTATTTGTCTCCGTATTCTTACTCTATCCTTTAGGACAATCTAGCTGGTTCTTTGCACCCAGTTTAGGAGTAGCGGGAATCTTCCGTTTCATCTTATTTGTTCAAGGATTCCATAACTTTACCCTCAATCCTTTTCACATGATGGGAGTAGCAGGTGTACTGGGTGGAGCATTATTGTGTGCAATTCACGGAGCAACAGTAGAAAACACCCTGTTTGATGATGGTGGCGAAGCAAATACCTTTAGAGCTTTTGAGCCTACACAAGCAGAAGAAACCTACAGTATGGTAACAGCGAACCGTTTCTGGTCACAGATCTTCGGAATCGCTTTCTCCAACAAACGCTGGTTACACTTCTTTATGCTGTTCGTACCTGTAACAGGACTATGGATGGCAAGTATTGGGATTATCGGCATTGCTTTAAACTTACGAGCTTATGACTTTGTATCTCAAGAGTTAAGAGCAGCAGAAGACCCAGAATTTGAAACATTCTATACTAAAAACATTCTACTCAACGAAGGTCTAAGAGCTTGGATGGCAACTCAAGACCAACCACATCAAAACTTTGAATTCCCCGAGGAGGTTCTACCACGTGGTAACGCTCTCTAATCCTGCCGGTGGCGCAGGTCGCGATATTAACTCAACAGGTTTTGCCTGGTGGGCAGGTAACGCTCGTTTAATTAATCTTTCTGGTAAGCTGTTGGGCGCACACGTCGCTCACGCTGGCTTAATTGTTTTCTGGACTGGTGCAATGACTATTTTTGAAGTTGCACACTATGTTCCTGAAAAGCCCATGTACGAACAGGGCATGATCTTAATTCCTCACTTAGCAACTTTAGGTTGGGGTGTTGGCCCTGGTGGCGAAGTTATCAGCACCTATCCCTACTTTGTAGTCGGTGTGTTACACCTCATTTCTTCCGCTGTTTTAGGTTTAGGCGGTATTTATCACGCATTGCGTGGCCCAGAAAAACTCGAAGAATATTCCAATTTCTTCAGTCAAGACTGGAAAGACAAAAACCAAATGACTAATATCATTGGTTATCACCTCATTCTTTTAGGATTGGGTGCATTTCTGTTGGTATTTAAGGCAATGTTTTTTGGTGGTGTATACGACACCTGGGCCCCTGGTGGTGGCGATGTTCGGATAATTACTAACCCCACTCTTAGCCCTGCAACCATCTTTGGTTATCTAACCGCTGCACCTTTTGGTGGTGAAGGTTGGATTGTTGGTGTCGATAACATGGAAGACATTATCGGTGGTCATATTTGGGTCGGTTTGATCTGTATTTCTGGCGGTATTTTCCACATTTTGACTAAGCCTTTTGGTTGGGCGCGTCGTGCTTTGATTTGGAATGGTGAAGCTTACCTTTCCTACAGTATTGGTGCTGTGTCCTTAATGTCATTTGTTGCTTCCTGTTTTATTTGGTTCAATAACACTGCTTACCCCAGTGAATTTTTTGGCCCTACCAACGCGGAAGCTTCTCAGGCACAAGCTTTTACTTTCTTAGCTCGTGACCAACAAATGGGTGCTAACATTGGTTCTTCTCAAGGCCCTACTGGTTTAGGTAAATATCTCATGCGCTCTCCTACTGGTGAAATCATTCTTGGTGGGGAAACTATGCGTTTTTGGGATTTCCGTGGCCCTTGGTTAGAGCCTATGCGTGGCCCTAACGGTATTGATCTCGACAAAATCCGCAATGACATTCAGCCTTGGCAATTACGTCGTGCTGCTGAGTATATGACTCATGCTCCTAATGCTTCTATTAACTCTGTAGGTGGTATTATCACTGAGTCCAACTCTTTCAACTTCGTAAACATTCGTCAATGGTTGGCTTCTTTCCAGTTCATCATGGCTTTCTTCTTCCTAGTGGGTCATTTATGGCATGCTGGAAGAGCTAGGGCTGCTGCTGGTGGTTTTGAAAAAGGTATTGACCGTGAAACAGAACCAACATTAGCTATGCCTGATCTAGACTAATAAACTGTTGAAGTTATTCTTCTTAGTCTGATTAGTAAGTAAGCCTCTGCTATATGGTGGAGGCTTTTCTATTTCTATTTAAGTAAATATAAAATGGGATTCCTACTTCAGATTTATTTATTTCAATAAAAGTCAAATTTAAAGCTTTATAATTAACTAATCTGAGTTGTTTTAGTTAAGAGCATGGTTTCTCCATTATCTTCTACTCAATCCTCTGCGATTATCTACCCAGACAGCGACGGCAAACAAATGGCAGATAATACTAAGCAATTTCGTTGGATTTTAGTAATTCAACAAAACTTAGATTGGATATTTGCCAATTCTCCCGATGTGTTTGTTGCTGGCGATTTACTCTGGTATCCAACAGAAGGAAATAATAAACTGCGACAAGCACCAGATGTCATGGTAGTTTTTGGTAGACCAAAAGGGGATAGAGGTTCTTATCAACAGTGGAAAGAAGATAACATACCCCCTCAAGTTGTTTTTGAAATTCTTTCTCCTGGCAACACTCAAACTGAGATGAACCGCAAGCTAGTTTTTTATGAACGCTATGGAGTAGAAGAGTATTATATCTACGATCCAGATAAATACGATCTCAGTGGTTGGTTACGGTCTGAATCTCGCCTAGATTTAATCGAAGAGATGCATGATTGGGTAAGTCCAAGATGCGGTATTCGTTTTGATTGTTCTAAAGATGAATTAGAAATTTATCGTCCTGATGGACAAAAGTTTTTTTCTTACCTTGAGGTTGGTCAATTACTAGAACAAGAACATCAACGAGCTGAACAAGAACGCCAACGCGCCGAACAAGCAGAACAGCAAGTATCGGATATAGAAGCTTTATTGCAACAATATCGTGAGAGATTTGGGGAATTACCACCATCCGAACCAGAAATTTAAATAATGATTTAAATAATAATATGTCTATTTTTATTTTTGGAGATAATGGCTCGTCAACGCAAAAAATCAGATCTGCCCACTAAAATTTGTCCAGTATGCGATCGCCCTTTTACTTGGCGTAAAAAATGGTCAAATTGTTGGGATGATGTTAAATATTGTTCAGATCGTTGTCGTCGTCGCAAACAATCAGATAATTCTGTAAATAATCAAGCAAAATAAATTATGTCTGCTAGTCAAATACAGCCAAAGTTAATTATTCATGGTGGTGCAGGAGGGCATCTTAAAAGTGCCAAAGGGGAAAAGATAGTTCGTCAGGCACTACATAGTATTGTCGAAGATGTTTATGCTCTTTTAACTTCTGGTGCAAAGGCAACTGAGGCAGTAATTAGAGGTTGTCAACTATTAGAAGATCACCAAACGTTTAATGCTGGTACGGGATCTGTACTTCAGTCCGATGGACACATACGGATGAGTGCTGCTTTGATGGATGGAGCAAAACAACGTTTTAGCGGTGTTATTAACGTTTCTAGAGTTCAACATCCTATTGAATTAGCACAGTTTTTACAGGCGGAAGACGATCGCGTCCTCTCAGACTATGGTGCAGCAGAACTATTACGAGAGTTAAATATACCTATCTACGATCCTTTAGTTGATCTTCGTTTACAAGAATGGATACAGGAGCGAAAAGGCGACTTTGACAAGGATATGGCAGGAGTAGTAGCCGAACAAGCATTAATCCATGAACCTGGCAAAGGGACAATTGGGGTAGTTGCCCTCGACTGTAATGGTCAGATTGCTGCTGGTACTTCTACAGGTGGTAAAGGATTAGAAAGAATAGGTCGAGTTAGTGATTCAGCAATGCCCGCAGGTAATTATGCTGCTGCTTCGGCTGGAGTAAGCTGTACAGGTATAGGGGAAGATATCATCGAAGAGTGTTTGGCTGCCAAGATTGTTATTCGGGTGACAGATGGAATGTCTTTGGTCGAGGCGATGTCAAAATCTATGCAAGAATCTCGTAGTCGTAATCGTGATTTAGGAGCAATTGCGATCGCTGCTGATGGCACAATCTCCTGGGGTAAAACTAGTGAAGTGATCTTGGCTGCCTATCATGATGGTAAAACAATCGGTGATACTCTTAACTGGAATAATCAAGATTTGATCGGCTATCGCGTCAATAACAAAGCTTAAACGAGAAGTGTTGATACTTGTCCTTTATCCCTTAACTCCACTTCCAACATCAGTAGGAACAATATATCGTTGAAGAAATAAAAACAATAATAAAATTGGGGCAATAGAAATGACTGAACCTGCTGCTATCAATCTCCAGTCGAGAGAAAAAGATCCTGCCAAATTAGCAACTGCTAAAGGTAGGGTGTAATAATTAGGATCATCTAAAACAATTAGAGGCCAAAGAAAATCACTCCAAGAGCCAATAAAAACAAAAATTGCTAAGGTAAACAAGGCAGGACGAATTGCAGGAATCATCACATTCCACCAAATTCCTAGTTCCGAACAACCATCAATACGAGCAGCTTCTTCTAGTTCTAAGGGAACAGCTTGAAGTGCTTGTCTAAGTAAAAAAATACCAAATGCCGATGTTAAATTAGGCAAAATAATGCCTAAGTAGTTGTTGATTAAACCTAAATTTACCGCTAGGACATATAAAGGAATCATAACAATTTGAAAAGGAATCATGATCGTCGCTAAAACTAAAGCAAAGATCATTTCTCGTCCACGAAAATTAAGACGAGCTAAAGGATAAGCAGCTAAAGAGCAAAAGATTAAGTTTAAACCAACAGTGAGAATCGCCACGATCGCACTATTGTATAAATAGAGTCCAAAAGGCTCAGTCTGCCAGACCTTCACAAAGTTCTCAAAAGTAGGTTGAACAGGCAATATTTGAGGAGGAAAAGCAAAAATATCTTCCGTTGGTGATTTAAACGATGTGCCAACCAACCACAATAACGGAAACAACATCAAAAAAGCGATCGCACTTAATATTAAATAAGTTCCTAAAGTTTTAGCTATTGACTGTTGCTCCCTGCTCATCCTCACAACCTCAAATATTTCAGATAGATGTTCTCGTTTAACCCAATTACGTAATTATCAATTATCAATTGTCAATTATCAATTAATAAAAAACTTTCTATCCATACTGCTAGTTGCTCTTGATTAATTTTTCCTTCAGCTACCTGCTGCATAATTATCACTACTTCTGATTCAGGTGCATCTAAATACAAACCATTAATCCGCAAAAAGGCAAACATCACTTGAAAAGCAGTACGTTTATTGCCATCAACGAAGGAATGATTTTTCACCAAACCATAACCATAAGATGCAGCTAATCTAGCTAAAGAACTTTCTCCTTCATATCCAAATTGATTACGCGGACGAGCTATAGCTGATGATAATAAACCTGAATTTAAAATTCCATAAGAGCCACCATGACTGGCAATTTGATTATCATGGATATAAACAACTATAGACTCTGTAATCCATTTTGGTTCAGCCATCAGCCAATTCTCTCATAGCGTTACGATACTTGGCTGCACCTTCTTTATAAGCCGAGAGAGTTTCGGCAAAATTAGGTTCAAAAGGAATTAATTGTATCCCTTCAGAAGTTACTACTAAATTTAATTCATCTCCTGATTTCAAACCAAATTTATCTAAAACTTCTTTAGGAAAAGTTGCGCCTATGGAATTTCCTACCTGTCTTAATTTAATCTGCATTTTATAATTGACAATTCTTAATTGTTATAACATTGTTATAACTTAAATAATAACATTGTTTTCTAGGGCGCAAGCCTGGCATCCCTACTTCCTATTTTCTATTTCCTATTTCCTACTTCCAAAAAACCTGTGATCTAAACTCCCAGATAACAGTAAGCTTTAAAAGTGTCGTTTGTAGCAAAAAAACAATGGTAAGAATTAACGATAACTATCTCAAACTTAAAGCAGGCTATTTATTTCCAGAAATTGCTAGAAGAGTCAGTGCTTATGCAGCCGAGCATCCCGATGCCCCAGTTATTAAGCTAGGGATTGGAGACGTTACTGAACCCTTACCCGCAGCCTGTCGTGAGGCAATGATTGCAGCAACTCAAGAAATGGGCGATCGCTCTACCTTTAAAGGCTATGGCCCAGAACAAGGATATCTCTGGTTAAGAGAGAAAATTGCCCAATCTGACTTCCAAGCTCGCGGTTGTGATATTGATGCTGCGGAAATCTTTATTTCTGACGGTTCTAAATGCGATTGCGGTAATATTTTAGATATTTTTGGCAGCGATAATACAATTGCTGTTACCGATCCTGTTTATCCTGTCTATGTTGATACGAATGTCATGGCTGGACATACAGGGGAGGCTAATGAAGATGGCAAGTATGGAGGTTTAGTTTATCTACCGATTAGTGCGGAGAATAACTTTACTGCTGAAATTCCTCAGTCAAAAGTAGATTTAATTTATCTTTGTTTCCCCAATAATCCCACAGGGGCGACTGCTACCAAAGAACATCTCAAAGCCTGGGTAGACTATGCCAAACTGCATGGGTCACTAATTCTGTTTGATGCAGCTTATGAAGCTTTTATTACCGATCCTAATTTACCCCACTCCATTTTTGAAATCGAAGGGGCAAAAGACTGTGCGATCGAATTTCGTTCTTTCTCGAAAAATGCTGGCTTTACAGGAACTCGTTGTGCCTTGACTGTAGTTCCTCAAAATCTTATGGGCAAAGCTGCTGATGGTTCAGATGTTAAAATTTGGCAGTTATGGAATCGTCGTCAATCTACCAAATTCAACGGCGTATCTTACATCGTTCAACGGGGTGCAGAGGCGGTTTATTCTGAAGCTGGACAAGTTCAAATTAAAGAATTAATTAGCTTTTATTTAGAAAACGCTAAAATTATTCGCGAACAGCTAACCGCAGCAGGAATTCAAGTCTATGGTGGTACAAATGCTCCTTATGTTTGGGTAAAAACTCCCGAAGGACTATCTAGCTGGGATTTCTTTGATAAATTATTGTTTAACTGCAACGTCGTCGGCACACCTGGTTCTGGCTTCGGTGCAGCAGGAGAAGGTTATTTCCGCATTTCTGCTTTTAATAGTCGCGAAAATGTCAATGAAGCAATGAAACGAATCACCGAGAAATTTAAAGCTTAATTACTAATTGATAATTGACAATTATCAATTTTTGGACTTCAAGCCTCTTCTTTTAAGGAAAAAAAAATTCTTTTGTGTTAATTTTCTTTCTTAGAGGGAGAGGTAACTTTCAACTAGGGATCAAAATATATAGCTTTTAACTTTTGACTTTTGACTTAACTAGGGTTTATAAGACTTATACAAGAGATGTCATGAACTAGTGTTCACAACCCAAGAATGACAATAACTTTATTCTGACTTCTGACTCCTGACTCCTGACTCCTGAATTCTATTTTCAAAACAGGTTTAGTGGCACTTCTGACATAAGCCAAAAAACTCTAATGTATGGTAGTAGACCTTAAACTGATGAGATTTTTCTAGCTGTCGTTCTAAATCGTGTACAGGACATTCATCAATTGGAATCGATGTACCACAGTTGACACAAGTAAGATGATGGCGATCGCTCTGGATGGAACTATAGACAGATTCCCCATTCCCTAGAGTTCTTACTTGAACTTCTCCCTGAATTTTTAAAGCTTCTAAGGAACGATAAACTGTTGCTAAACCCATATCTTGTTGACGACTGCGCAGTTCGATATAAAGGTCTTGAGCGGAAATGGAACGCTTAAGACTCTGAAGAACTTGCATAATTCGTTCTTGAGAACGGGTACGTTGTACTTTCATAATTTGATATTGTATATCGAACCTGAATATATCTTATAGCAAGCGAACTATAGTTTAGGAAATTACACCTGTCTTGAAAATAGAGTTCAGGAGTCATACAATTATAGATTGCAGATTGAGGATTGTAGATTGGAAAATCAATAGACTTGTCTGAAAAATAAATTCATGAGAAAAAAAGACGGTAGAAAGATATTCTTATGGTAATTATTTATTCCCAGTCACCAGTCGCTAGTCCCTAGTCTCCAATCACCAATCACTAATCCCCAGTCCCTAATCTCCAGATAAATTAGCCTGTTGTTCACGAAGTAGTTGTAATTTGGCATCAATATCAGCAAGTTGTGGTTCTAACTTCGCCATAGTTGCTTTCTTAGAAAGTTTGGCTTTTTTCGCTGCGTCCATTGTTTCATTTAATAGGCGATCGCGATATTTTTCCATTTCGCTAATTACTTCTGCTAAATCTTCTGCCGTTACTGGAGTGTCAGCCATATTATCAGTTTCCTAAATAGATTTTTATCTGTATTTGATTTTTAATGTTGCTCTTAATTTTCTCAAATTGTTAGCTATCAGTAAATCTTAATACGAATTAATTAGCTGACAAAGATATTTTTATTTTTAATAAAAAACAAGGAGAAACAATACAACTTGTGACGGAATTAACTAATATAAATTTTCTGTGTTTATATTTAATGTATTCAAAAGCAAATATTGTCAAATATGTTACTGGATGGGGGTTGTACCGTTGTGACCCATAGCTGAAAATCGAAGGAGAGCGATCGCCAGATTTTCAGACAGTTTAGAGTATCAGAATCGGTGTGGAGTTTTTATCGCTTCCTCCACTTAATTGTTACCAAGGGAAGGCGCAATCCTTCATCAAAACGGTCTGAGGTGGCAGACGAGACTATTTACTCAATATTTATCATACATAATTTTTAATTTAATTAAAACTCTAATTCTTTTTTGACAAGAGATTAGAGTTTTTTTTTGACTACCAAGGAAGAACCTCACCATTAGCGTGCCAAAAAGTTCCAGTATTGTCTAAATTTAATTCCTCAATTCGAGCCAGTAAACCCTTGACTGAAGTTTCAGAGGTAATTCCTGATTGATTAAAGTTAGTCATCCGAGTTTGAACCAATCCTGGATGTAAAATTGCCACGGCAATACCTTGAGGTTTGAGATCGATAGCCAGCGATTTACCTGCCATCGATAAAGCTACTTTCGACATTCGATACCCATAGGAACTACCAGAGCTATTATCTGCAATTGACCCCATGCGACTGGTCATGAAAATTACTTTAGAACCATAATTCAAATTGGGTAGTAAAGCTTGCGTAAGTCGTAAAGGTGCGATCGCATTTACTTCAAATTGCTGACGAATACTGGCAAAATCCAAGTTCTCCAAGGTAATTCGCTTTAAAATTCCTGCATTATTAATGAGAACATCAATTTGTTTGCCATTCAACCTTTTAACTAAACTTTCAACTGCTTCGTCCAACGTTAGATCAACATCTGTTTCTATTTGTACTCCCGTATTTTTTAACTCTTGTGAAACAGACCGACAAACTGCAATTACTTTGTTTCCTTGTTCTTGAAGCTGACGACAATACTCTAAACCAATACCTCGATTTGCTCCCGTAATTAAATAGGTTTTTGTCATTTTGACATTGCTAATTTAATTTAATCTATACACTTTTAGCCAGCTTAAAAATATTGTGTTTCATTGATCAGATTGTTGCTGTTGTACGTCTTCAGCATCAATTTTTTCAGTTTCGACAGTTTCATCTATCTTTAAAATAGGTTCAGACTTTGACTCTGGTAAAAAATAAAGTTGATCATTGTTTTGTCTAAAAAATTGATCTTGCCTAAAAAATTGCTGCGAACTATTCACCGAATCAATTACAAAATCTTGCTGTTCAACTGTTAGAGGCTCATCAAGCTGATTAGAAGGAATATCATTCAAGCTGGGAATATTATTACCCTGTAAACCTGATGGATTTGTCTGAGCTTGAGCTGTGTAGCAAGTTAGAGTTAGTGATAAAATCCCAGTTAAAAATAAAATTGTTTTCATCATGCGCTCCGTAGGCTAAGGTTAGCTATAATTACCAATTGCTCTTACCGAGAAAGCCTGACTATTTATATCTTAGCAGACGATAATGTTGCACCAATTTATAGTACAATAAAACTATAATGCAAACAAAATTCAACCATATCCTTAGTAAAATTTGCTCTATTTTTATAATTACTCAAATTTCAACGGTATAAAAGGGGTATTCCACCTACAATTAAAAATCATTACAGAAAGCTTTAAGGCGGTCAATAGACCTTTTGTGCTAAAATTTTTGAGTATTTTTTCATAACGCAACAAATCCATAGCTCTAAGGCATTTTTCGGAGAAACTACATGACTAGCACTTACGATGCAGATCAGATTCAGGTTCTTGAGGGTTTAGAAGCAGTACGCAAACGCCCAGGGATGTACATTGGTTCAACAGGGCCTAAAGGACTGCATCATTTAGTATATGAGGTGGTGGACAATTCCATTGATGAAGCACTAGCTGGTTATTGCACCCATATCGAAGTTGATATCAATGCCGATGGTTCAGTTACCGTTACCGACGATGGACGGGGGATCCCCACAGGTATTCATTCTAAAACAGGCAAGTCGGCATTAGAAACGGTTATGACTGTACTGCACGCTGGAGGTAAATTCGGTGGTGATGGAAGTGGTTACAAAGTTTCTGGTGGTTTACACGGGGTAGGTGTCTCAGTCGTTAACGCCCTTTCAGAATGGGTAGAGGTTACAGTATGGCGAGAAGAAAAAATTCATCTCCAACGGTATGAAAGAGGTAAACCCCAAGGACAATTGGAGGTAAAACCCAATCAAAATGAACCTAAGCGTACAGGTACTTCAGTAAATTTCTTTCCTGACAACACTGTTTTTACTGAGACAATAACTTTTGAATATGATGTTTTAGCTAAAAGATTAAAAGAATTAGCCTATCTTAATGCTGGTATCAAAATCACTTTTACTGATAATCGGCAAGAGGAAATACATCAAGATGTTTTCTGTTATGAGGGTGGAATTAAAGAATACGTTCAATACATGACGATCGAAAAAGACCCTTTGCACAAAGACATTATCTACGTTAACAAAGAAAAAAATGGCGTAACTGTCGAAGTAGCTTTGCAATGGTGTATTGATGCTTATAGTGATAATCTTTTAGGGTTTGCTAATAATATCCGTACTATTGACGGTGGTACTCACCTAGAGGGATTAAAAACTGTCCTGACTAGGACAATGAATAACTTTGCCCGTAAGCGTAACAAAATCAAAGATAATGAGGCTAATTTAGGCGGAGAAAATGTTCGCGAGGGTTTAACTGGGGTAGTATCAGTCAAAGTTCCAGATCCTGAATTTGAGGGGCAAACCAAAACCAAACTTGGCAATACTGAAGTTAGAGGAATTGTTGATTCATTAGTTGGGGAAGTTTTAAATGATTATCTCGAATTCAATCTTAATGTGGGTGATGCCATTATTGAGAAAGCAATCCAGTCTTTTAAAGCAGCCGAAGCAGCCCGTCATGCTAGAGAGTTAGTTCGTCGTAAATCTGTTTTAGAATCTTCTCCTCTACCTGGAAAACTGGCTGACTGTAGTTCTCGTGATCCTGAAGAAACTGAAATATTTCTCGTGGAAGGCGATTCTGCGGGAGGATGCTTTTCAGGAGATACAGAGGTGGCTTTAACGGATGGTCGTTCTCTTAGTTTTAAAGACTTGGTAGCTGAACAAGAACAAGGTAAACAAAATTTCTGCTATACAATTCGCCAAGATGGTAAGGTTGGTATCGAAAAAATTATCAACGCTAGAATTACCAAAAAAAATGCAGCAGTCATTAAAGTAACTCTTGATAATGGGGAAGAAATTCTATGTACTCCCGATCATCGTTTCTTGTTACGAGATGGTAGTTATAAAGCAGCAGCATCCTTGACTCCTGAAGATTCTTTGATGCCACTTTATCGTAAGTTTTCTGACATTAATGAACCAGGTATTACCATTAATGGTTACGAAATGGTTTGGGATAGTCGTTCTGATTCCTGGTTATTTACTCATATTATTGCAGATTGGTATAATCGTTGGCAGGGGATTTAT
Source organism: Waterburya sp. (assembly GCA_051658085.1). Taxonomy (GTDB): domain Bacteria; phylum Cyanobacteriota; class Cyanobacteriia; order Cyanobacteriales; family Xenococcaceae; genus Waterburya. Next base: position 7,806 of record JBOFLX010000048.1, on the reverse strand, counting down.
AAACAAGAAGATGGAGAACATTGTCATCATTTAGACTTCAACAAGTTAAATAACAATCCTACTAATCTTCAAAGACTTTCTGCGGAAAAGCATTTTGCATTACACCGCAGTCATATCGAAAAGACTCTTCATCGACCAGAAGTCATAGAAAAATGCCGTCAAATTCGTCAAAGCGAAGAATTTAGGTTGATGATGAGCGATCGCATGAGACAGGCTGAAACTAGAGAAATATTGTCACAACAGGCTAAACAACAATGGCTTGATGCAGAATATAAAGCTTATATGACACAGAAATGGCGAGAATTTTATGACAGCAATGAAGAATATCGCCAACAAAATCGAGAACACTTAAATCAAGCACAAAAAGAATACTGGAGTGATCAAGCTAATAGATTAGCTCAATCAGAAAGAGTAAATCAATATTTTGCTAATCATCCAGAAGCTAAACAAGAATTATCTGTAATTGCTAAAAAACAATGGCAAAATCCAGAATTGTTGGCATGGCGTAAGGAAAAAACAAAAGAGCAATGGACAGATGAATTTCGTCAGAAACGTCGTGCAGCTTTAGATAAAACTTACTATCTCAAAACTCTTGCTGCTTTAAAACAAGTTGAAATTGAACAAGGAGGTTTGGATTTAAGCACCTACAATCAATATCGATTAAAGACAAGAGATAAATCTTTACTCAAGTTTGATACGTTTGTGACTCGATATTTTGAAGGTAATCAACAACAAGCTTGTGAAGCCGTTACCAACTATAACCATCGTGTCGTTAAAATTGAGTCAGTTACAGAGAGACATGATGTTTATGACATCGAAGTTCCCCATACTCATAACTTTGCTTTAGCTAGTGGCGTATTTGTTCATAACAGTGCTAAACAGGGACGAGATAGGAGATTCCAGGCTATTTTGCCCCTCAGAGGTAAGATCATCAATATTGAAAAGACTGATGACTCTAAGATTTATAAAAATAATGAGATTCAGTCGATGATTACCGCTTTGGGTTTGGGTATCAAAGGCGATGAATTCGATGCTTCCCAGTTAAGGTATCACCGCATCGTAATTATGACCGATGCTGATGTTGATGGGGCCCATATCAGAACCCTGTTGCTGACTTTCTTCTATCGTTATCAGAGAGAATTAGTCGATCAGGGTTATGTTTATATTGCTTGTCCTCCTTTGTATAAATTAGAACGGGGACGTAATCATCAATATTGTTATAGCGATCGCGAGTTGCAACAGCTTATTAATGAACTTCCTGCTAATGCTAACTACACAATTCAACGATTTAAAGGGTTGGGTGAAATGATGCCTCAACAGCTTTGGGATACCACCATGAATCCTGAAACACGGGCAATGAAACGGGTGGAAATTGATGATGCAGCCGAAGCTGATCGCATTTTTACAGTTTTAATGGGCGATCGTGTTGCTCCTAGACGCGAATTTATTGAAACCCATGCACCCAAGTTAAATCTGGATGATTTGGATATTTAATGTCTGTCGTTTTACTCATAAGCCAAAAGTCAAAAAGAGTGTTTGGAGTAGGGAAGTAGTGAAGTAATGGAAGTGTTTGATCTCTCTACCTACTACCTACTACCTACTACCTAATCTCAACCAATCAATTAAAAATTGACAGACTATTAAACAGCTTCGAGGTTTTTCTCTCCAGTACGGATACGGACAACTTGGTCTACGGGATAAACAAAGATCTTACCGTCTCCAATTTCACCAGTACGTGCAGCAGTGATAATTTTATCTACTACCATAGCCACTTGATCGTCCTCGATGACGATTTCGATTTTGAGCTTTTGCAAAAATTCAACGGTATATTCTGAACCACGATAACGTTCAGTTTGTCCTTTTTGACGACCAAATCCCCGCACTTCAGATACAGTCATACCGACAACTCCCGCGTTTACTAGAGCAATCTTGACTTCATCTAATTTAAAAGGTCTGATAATAGCTTCTATTTTTTTCAATTTGCAATCTCCTGTCTTTACTATAAGAGTTTGACTTTAACTATTTTACGTATATTTATCTAGAAAGCTAGCCCTATTATCTCAGTGTTTAAAGATTGTAATTGTTTCATGAACTAATTTGGGATGAGATTTTGGTTGCTAGATGATCGAAATTTACTATTATTTGGCATTTTTTTAGATTATCAAGGTGATATTTTTTAGTGAAAATACGGATTTCTAATTAATATTAGAACTTGTTTCGATTAAGAATATTTTAATTTTAAATTTTAAATAGATATCAATTAGTGATTAGTGATTGGGGATTGGTAATTAGGGATTTAAAGACTTTTAACCAAGATTAAATTTGTGTTTCATTAATTTGAGAAACCCTATAAGCTGTTAATCATTTAATTTACTTGTTATGACTGGCTGGAAGACTGAGTGACTTGGAGATTGGAAGAGAGTTTAAGAGTTTTTTCCTTATACGAATAATATGCAGTTTGAATGTGTAACAGCTTATCTGTTTCTTAAATGCTAAGTCGGATTGTGTGAGCTTTATTATATTTTCTTTTTCACTACTCAAAGTACATAGCTTCTTCATAAACAAAGTTCAGTGTTTTTATTAATTTACGATTCTTATTTACCACTGTTATTGTTGATGAACTAGAGAACAAAAGTCTAGTTGATACCCTTAACAAGTTCACAAAAATCGTAATTAAATTACTACACAAACAATCTATATAAATTTGATAGGAAGAAGACACACAAGAAATGCTTAAATTTATTAATCTTAAAAAACCAACTTCTAAAACTCTTATTGGTATTTTAGTCGCAGGCAGCTTGATCACTCAATCTGGAACTAAAGAAGCAATTGCAGGACAGTGTTCTAATAATGGTCACGGTAATAATGGAGATATTACATTTACCTTGTCTAATGGCACAAAAATTCTTTTGACCAAATTCGATCCTAGTAATCCTGGGAATGGCAATAAAATAACAAGAGAACTAAAAGATTCCAATCCTGGAATTACCCCTAATGAAATTGCCTCAGCCATATCAATTATTAACAGTAGTAATTTCGATTTTGAACGTAAGCCAACATCAGGTGTAGATGTCGATTGCGATAATATTGTTGACTTGACTGAAGCAGGATCAAATGTAAACAATCCCGTAGATACTGATAATGATCGTACTCCGAATTTCGTAGATACCGATAGCGACAATGATGGTGTTTTAGATAGTGTCGAAGGTACTGGTGACAGTGATAATGACACGATTCCTAACTATATGGATGCCACTAATAATTTACCAGCTACTACTACTAGCTCTGGGTCTAGTGGCACTGGTTCAAGCACTGGCTCAAGTACTGGCTCAAGCACTGGCTCAAGTACTAGCAATGCTCCTAGCTCAATCACTTTAACAGGAACTATCAGAGACTTCAAAGCCAAAAACCAAACAGGCGGTCATCCAGATTTTGAACGTAACCCTGGTGATAAAAATTCACGCAATCAAAGTTTTGGGTATGGTTCGGATACCAATATTACTACAAATCTTATAGGTTCAGATAACAAGCCTGTCTATGCTAATGGCAGCTATTCAACTACTACCAAAGAGAATTTCGACCAATGGTATCGCAATGTGTCTGGGGTTAACCAAAGCAAAGAGTATCCTATTGTATTAACCAGACAGACTAATGGCACATACAAATACCAAAACACTAATTTCTTCCCCATCAATGGTCAGCTTTTTGGTAATTATTCAAATAACAAAAACTATCACTTCACTTACGAATTACACACACAATTTACTTATAAAGGTGGTGAAACATTTAACTTTAGTGGTGACGATGATGTTTGGGTTTATATCAATGGTAAAAAAGTTATCGACCTCGGTGGGGTACACGGTAGCCAAACTCAAAACGTCAATTTAGATTCTCTTGGTTTAACTGCTGGTCAAACCTATGACCTCGATTTCTTCTTTGCTGAAAGACACACAACTGAATCTAACTTTACTATTACAACTAACATTGCATTAGAGCCTGCTCCGAGTCCAGACGGTGATGAGGATAATGATGGAATTACCAACCTCTTAGAGGGTTATGATGATGAAACTGATACCGACGGTGATGGAACTCCAGACTATAAAGACAAAGATTCTGATAAGAATGGTGTTCTCGATGAGTTTGAAGTAGGTGATGATCCAGCTAGTCCTACGGACAGCGATAGTGATGGTATTGCTAACTTTATGGATACAGACGATGATGATCCTAATTATGGTCGCCCTGACGAAATTGATAATGGTCGCCCTGACGAAATTGAAATAGGCAGCAATCCTCAAAATCCTACCAACACAGATGGAGAAGATTTACCAGACTATCAAGACTTAGATGATGATAACGATGGAATTGTTGATAGAAATGAAATAGGCGATCCTAAAAATCCTACCAACACAGATCGAGACAAAAAACTAAATGGAGAACCATTACCAGACTATCAAGATGAAGACAGTGATGGGGATACTCTTCCTGACTCCGTTGAAGGCGTTGAAGGTATTATTAATCTTGATCGTGATGGCATTCCTAATTTTCAAGATACTGACAGCGATAACGATGGTATTTCTGATCAGAATGAAACAAAAGCCGATCCAGATGGTGATGGTGATCCTGATGTACTAGATTATATACAAGACAATCTAAATGATTCTAAAACTCTTGAGGACGTAGATGGTGATGGTAAGCCAAACCGTTATGATCGTGATAGTGACGGCGACGGTATTCCAGATAGCCCTGGTGGTCAAGGTGTAGGTGATGAAAGTGATACTGGAGATGGCGATTATTCCTATAAGCCATCAGCTGACTAAAATATCTATCAACTAATAACTATTAGAAATAAAAAAGCGATCGCCTGACTTGGTGCGATCGCTTTAACATTGACTCAATGTTAAAGCGATCAAATTTTAGTTATTCCATCGCCAGGTAAGATAGACAGTCTAAAGGAACAAACAAAATTATAGCGATCGCTTTTTTATACCAACTATTTAGCAAAGGTTAATAGACTAAGGCGATCGCGTAGGTTGAATAAAACAAAAAGTAACGTAACACCGACAATAAGTTATCAAATATGATAACCTGTATATATGAAGTGGCACATTACTTTCTATAACGAAAAAGTAGAACAAGAAACTTTGAACTTTCCACCAGGCATCCTCGCTAATTTTTTGCACATTGCTGAGATGATTGAAGAGTTTGGTTCCGACCTTGGTAAACCCTATACAGCCCCGATGGGTGGAGGACTTTTTGAAATTAGGTCAAAAGGCAAGGAAGGAATTGGTCGTTCTCTTTACTGTATGGTTAAGGGAAAAGAAATTATCATTCTCCATTCCTTTATTAAAAAGTCTCAAAAAACACCAAAGAAAGAATTAGATTTGGCAAAAAAACGTATGAAGGAGGTCAAAAAATGACACGTCCCACATTGGCGAATTTTAAAGAAAAAGCTCTCACGAATAGTGAAGTTAAAAAAGAATATGAGGATCTTTCTGTAGCTTATGCTCTGAGAAAGAAACTTATTGCTATGAGAAAGACAGCAGGTTTAACTCAAGAAGAATTGGCAGAAATTCTCTCGACAAAGAAAAGTAATATTTCTCGTTTAGAGAATGTGTATTCATCTTCTTCTCCCAAACTTTCAACTATTGAAGAATATGCCCAGGCAGTTGGATACAAGATAGAAATTAACTTTGTGCCAATTGAATCTTCTTAATAATTTTTGTATTTTATGTTTAATTTCATTTGAAAGCGATCGCCTGACTTGGTGCGATCGCTTTTTTATTTGAATTGATGTTCGAGCGATCAAATTTTAGTTATTTATTTCATTGCCAGGTTAAGATAGACAGTTTTAAAAAACCAACTAAGTTATAGCGATCGCTTTATGATTCATACGTAAAAACCTGAGCTACCTGGATATTTAACTGCTAGGCTTATGGCTATAACTAACTAATCGGTATAGTTCTAATGATTAGAGTCAATATACTAGTCGTTACTGCAACCACTATTGGAATAATCAGAGATTTTGCACCCTTGAGGTTTGAAACATCAGTACTTAAAATCTTTTGTGTAGATTTAAGAAAATGCAAAGCTCAAGGATATAGAATTAATTTGATATATGTCTGGTTGGAAAGTGCAGAATTAGCAGTAAATCGAGTAGCTAAAAGAGTAGCATCTGGAGGTCACGATATTCCAGAAGCTACAATACGGAGAAGATATGAACGAGGTAGAAAAAACTTTATTGAACTATATTCTCCCATAGCTGACTACTGGATTGTGTACGATAATACTGGAGCTACTAGAAACGTAATAGCTGAGAAAACACCCAACCAACAAATAACAATTTATCAACCATTAATTTGGCAACAAATTAACCAGAAATTATTATGAACCACAATATTGATGGGGCAAACCCACGTCGGCATAAGACGCAAAATAACGCGCCCCATTTAGATGATAAATTATCTACTAAACTAAATCTTCTCGTCCAACAAGCCGTAGATGAAGCGATAGAACAGCACCGAATTAGAGGCGAGTCTATTGCAATTTCTGAAAATGGCAAAGTAAAAATTATTCCCCCAGAAGAAATCATTCCTTTAGCAGATAAGCTGAAAAAAAGAAAAGCTCAAGAACAACCTCAGCATAAAATTTAAAACATATTTTCAATAAAAACGATCGCCCCAAATCAAGCGATCCGAAGGCTACGCGATAGTGTAATCACTTTTTTATTGGACTCAATGTTAAAGCGATCGCTATTACGTATATATTGATAGCACATAAGCTATCATATGTTCATGGCTATCAAAATAGTAGTTGACACTAATATTTTCATCAGTGTGCTAATTGGACAGAGTGAATCCGCTAGTAGAGAACTTGTAAGACAATGCTTAAGAGGAAAATATCAGCCTCTAATGGGTAATGCTTTATTTGCCGAGTATCAAGATGTGGTTAACCGCGACAACATTACTACTCTTTGTCCTTTGACTACCGATGAAAAAACGAATTTATTGGCAGCCTTTATGAGTGTATGCCAGTGGGTTCGAGTTTACTATCTTTGGCGACCTAATTTACCAGATGAAGCCGATAATCATGTGATTGAATTAGCTGTAGCTGGTAATGCTAAGATAATTGCTACCAAAAATATAAAAGATTTCAAGCGATCGCAGCTACAGTTTCCTCAGTTCCAAATTCTCAAACCAGAGGAAGTTTTGAATTATTAATAATCAAGCAGGTGTTTATTATGTCCGTTTTAACAATTCGTTTGCCAAATGAAAAACATGAAAGACTCAAAGCCTTAGCTAAGGCTAGAGGTATGAGTGTCAACAAGTTAATCGAAGAATTAAGTACTATCGCTTTGGCGGAATTTGATGCTGAGACTCGATTTCGCGCTTTGGCAGTTCAAGGCGATCCAAAAGTAGGAATTGCTATTTTGGACAAACTAGATTCATATTTTTCTAATACAGAAGATGAGGTCAAAAAATGACACGCCTCACATTGGCAAAGCTTAAAATAAATATATAGCAATCCTATTTGAGTTGTGAAAGTTGCTAGTCTTTAGCGTCATTTGTCATTTGTTTTTTCATGTAAATAATACGGGAGCAGGGAAACCGCTATCTTTTAAGTAGCGGAGGAACTGCGACACGAGACGGGGCGTATAAACTTGTCGGGTTTCCCGACAAGACAGCCCCTTCAGTTTTAACTGCCGTGGAGCAATGGCTATCCTGCCCACTTCGTCCTCCAAGTATTGTAAGTAAAAAATTTAATATCTTTTGGATTAGCAGACTGAGTTAATCGCTTTCCACTTTTCAA
>JBOFLX010000047.1:0-23315 GCA_051658085.1 Waterburya sp. | reverse complement strand
TTTCGAGCTTATGCTATTGGTGGTAGAGTCACAATTAATTTAAATCTCTCAAATGGCTAATTTACCGCATCCTACAGCTATTTTTGGTCGCTTATTACCAATTTTCTTTAAATGTTAATAAGTGTGTGCGTTCGCCCTGAACAAAAAGGCGATCTATTGGAAGTTAAGTAGCGATCAGGCTTGTGCCTAGCTTTTGGATCGCCTTGATTTTAGCTTGTTATACCAATTAATTCTCTCAACTAAGAGTCTCAAATATAGTTTTTCTGGAGCAAAGGCAACTAGAGATGTAAATATTGCGCTTCTGCTTCCAATTGCTTGATTAATTTCTCATTTCCTTCGGCTCTAGCAGCTTCTAGACGACTATTTAAACTTTTACGCATGCTTTCAAGATGACTTTGATAAGCATTTTTCAAGGTTTCTTGACGTTTATTGTTCATGATGGACTTTTTATTTTAAAAAAATATGTTGGGAATACGGATATATAAGATAACATTTTTGCTATGGAAAGAAATACTTATCATTAAATCTTCACAAATTCGACTCTCAGTACCGACTATTATGAATTTTAGATAAATATTTGTATGGCTTTAGGTAAACTAATCACTTTACTAACAGATTTTGGCGATCGCGATGTTTATGTAGGAGTTATGAAAGGGGCGATCGCTAGTGTTAATAGACAATTACAAGTAGTTGATCTTACCCACCAAATTCCTCCTCAGAATATTTTGGCAGCTAGATTCGCTCTCTTAAATGCCTATCCATACTTTCCACCTCAAACAGTTCACATAGCCGTAGTCGATCCTGGAGTAGGAAGCAGTAGGAGAGGTGTTGCTATCCAGTTTCCTGAAGGATATTTAGTTTGTCCTGATAATGGTTTAAGTAGTGGTATTTTAGATTTCACACAGGCGATCGCTGCTGTCGAATTAACCAACCCTCAGTATTGGCGAGTTTCAGAACCTAGTACTACTTTTCATGGTCGAGATATTTTTGCCCCTGCCGGCGCGCATTTAGCTAGTGGTGTTGCTTTACAAGCATTAGGTCAAGAAATTGATTTAGGGAGTTTAGTGAGATTAGATTTACCATCAGTAGAAATAAATCAACATCATATTACTGGCTCAATTCAATATATAGATTATTTTGGTAACTTGATTACTAATATTTCTGGGGATTTAGTTCAAGCCAAAACTTGGTGCGTCATGCTCGATCAAATTGTTATTAATTCAGGTAAAACTTATAGTGATGTCGCTTCTGGAGAAGCTGTTACTCTAGTAGGCAGTCATGGTTGGGTAGAAATTGCTGTCAATGCTGGCAATGCTCAAAAACAACTGCAAATTAGTTGGGGTGATCTAATTCAAATCTTGGTTGATTAGTCAGAAGTCAGGAGACAGGAGTCAGGAGTCAGGAGTCAGGAGTCAGGAGTCAGAAATCAGAATAATCAAAAATATCCACGAGCGCAGTTTTGTGTCTCTTCGCGCTAATCTATATAACAATTGGTAATCTAAGACATATTAATACTAATTTATGCTATCTAAACCTAAAACCTTTGCTGTTATTCCCTTTACTAAAAAAATAGTTGCGCCCTTAACCAAAAATAAAATTACAGTTTTACAAATTAACTTAGGTCGAAAATGCAACCTCGCTTGTACTCATTGTCATGTAGAAGCAAGTCCTAAACGTACTGAAGAATTATCTCCTGAAGTTTGTCAACAGCTTATTGAAGTAATCAATCGTTTTCCTCAAATTCAAACTGTAGATTTGACTGGTGGCGCGCCAGAGATGAACTATGGTTTTCGTCCTTTAGTTGAAGCAGCAAAATCTAAAGGCAAAGAGGTCATTGTTCGCTCTAATTTAACTATCTTTTTTGAACCTGGATACCAAGACTTACCTACATATTTTGTTCAACAGCAACTAAGAGTTGTTGCTTCACTTCCCTGTTATTTAGAATCTAATGTAGATAAACAAAGGGGGGCAGGAGTTTATAATTATTCAATTAAAGCAATTCAAAAGTTAAATCAAATAGGTTATGGAGAAGATCCAAATTTAATTTTAGATTTAGTATATAATCCATCTTTACCTACTAATAATAAATTTTCTCTTACTCCCAATCAACAACAACTAGAACAAGATTATAAAAACTATTTAGCTGAATATTTCCAAATTAAATTTAATAACTTATTTACCATTACTAATATTCCCATTGGTAGAACTAAAGAATTTCTAAAACGGCGAGAAATTCATACTGATTATTTACAATTTTTAGAAGCTAATTATAATCCTGCTACTCTGAGTAATGTTATGTGTCGTAATGAGTTATCAATCGACTATTTAGGTAATGTCTATGATTGCGACTTTAATCAAATGGAAAAGATGATTGCCACCACACCCAAGCAAGAACAATTAACTGTCGCCAAACTTTTAGAATTAAATAATTTAGATGTAATTAAAGAAATTAAAACCGCTAACTACTGTTATGGTTGTACAGCAGGTACAGGCTCGAGTTGTGGTGGTTCTTTAATATAAATTACTGTAATTTTAATGAGATTAAGCTTTATTTTCTAGAAATATCTAAAAAACTTTAACTACCTTACAAAAACCTAAGATTTACAGATAGCCACAAATGTAGGGTGGGCATTGCCCACCTTACCAATATCAATTAATTGTTGATTAACGAAGCAAATTTATGAACCTCCGAACTCTTCCTGCAATAATTCATCATTATCATCGGCAATATTAGCTACCAGAGTAATTAAGCGTGAAATTTCCCCAGGGTACATATCAGCGACAGCCCTTTGGGCAGAAATCATCACTTTATTGTCATGAATACTAAAGCAAGTTTCAAAAGTACCAGTCCAATTCATTTCTAGCAGGCGACGCATTAATCCAGGTTCGTCCTTGGCAGGTAAATTTAGCAAGCTAGACCATACAGTTAAGAGATCGTCATCAGTTTCGCCCGTAAGCTGAACAAAAACTTCAACACTGCCATAATTAAATTTCCATAGACTGCCTTGCTCAGTATGATTTACCATTGCAGTATCGTTTTGATCGAGGCTGGAAATCACAGTTTCAATAACTTCCTTATGGCTGGACTCTTTTTCGATAAAATCTTCAACAGTCTGAGTATTATCTACTTCTAAATTAGAAACTTGGCTAGTCATAATAGCTTTATCCTTATAGTTTAATTAATGCTGACACCGTGAATTTAACACCAAGTTTGGGTAATTGCTAACTTGATCCCTATTAATTTTAACGTTTATCTCCAAGCCCTCAAGATTGAATAAGCAATGCCACAACAGTGATAGCATAATAATCCATGCAAAAAATACAGGCAGGAGATAGTAAACTTGCTCACATTAGGAGTAAATATTGACCACATAGCAACCATCCGTCAAGCTAGACGAACAGTTGAACCAGATCCCGTAGGGGCAGCGGTATTAGCTGAACTAGCAGGGGCAGATGGTATTACAGTACATCTGCGTGAAGATCGTCGCCATATTCAAGACAGAGATGTTAGGTTATTGCGTCAAACAGTGCGGACTCATCTTAATTTAGAAATGGCACCAACTGAAGAAATGATTGCGATCGCTTTAGATATTAAACCTGATTATGTCACCCTTGTCCCTGAAAAACGAGAAGAAGTGACTACCGAAGGAGGAATTGATATTGTTGCCAATTTAGAGCGTTTTACTGGTGTTGTAGAGCAATTACAAAGTGCGGGTATTCCTGTGTCTTGGTTTATTGATGCGGACGAAGCTCAAATTGAAGCAGCAGCCAAAACTAAAGCACAATTTATTGAATTGCATACTGGTAAATATGCCGAAGCGTCAGATGAAACTACTCGTAAAGCCGAGTTACAAAATTTAACCATAGGCACAGCCAAGGCAATCTCTAATGGTTTAAGGGTTAACGCAGGACATGGCTTAACTTATTGGAATGTTTACGCGATCGCTTGTATCCCTGGTATGGAAGAATTAAATATAGGTCACACTATAATTAGCCGTGCTGTTTTGGTTGGCATGGAAAGGGCGGTAAGAGAAATGAAGTTAGCGATGAAGGGTGAGTTTTAATTGCCGTTGCTGATTTAATGTATGAAACTGAAAGTTTTACTGTTCGTAGCTATTAGCTTTTAGCTTATTTATTACTATTTAAATCATTAATAATAAAATTTAGTTCAAGAATCAAAACATAATTAATCATGACTACATATTATTACGTTGCTGCTAGCCAAAAGTTTTTGTTGGAAGAAGAACCTTTTGAGGAAGTTATTCAAGAAAGAATACGCAATTATCAAGAAAGAAATAAAGAAATTGATTTCTGGTTAATTAAACAACCTGCCTTTTTAGAAGCTCCAGAAATGGCAGATATTAAAGCTAAAATTCCCCAACCAGCAGCAGCAGTTATTACTACTAACGAACAATTGTCTACCTGGCTCAAACTCAGATTGGAATATGTAGCCACTGGTACATTTGAAGCTCCTTCTAATACTATTCCTGAGCCTTTAGCTTCTCTAGAGCAAGTAGCTTGAACTGAGAAGCAGAGCGATCGCTTAGACACGGATATAAACTCTAGAGCGATCGCCTGAAGAATCTTCAAAAATTGATTGTTGATTGAATCCTTTACAAGATAAAATATAGTCAGACCAGGTCAAACTATATTGATTTTCAGCCAAATAATGAAAATATATTCTGTCACCGAAGCCAAAGCTAAGTTTTCTCAAGTAATAGACAGTGTTTTGCAAGGAGAAGAAGTTATTGTGACTAAAATGGGCAAACCAGCCGTAAAAATATCTTCCTATGAACCTCTTACTGGCAACAAAAGATTAGGATTAATGAAAGGTAAAGCTACAATACCAGATGATTTTGGAGAATGGACAGAAGCAGAAGCTAAATTGTTGGGAATAATTGAATAAAATGAAGTTTTTGCTCGATACTCACAGTTTATTATGGACAGTTTTTGAACCAGATAAACTCTCAACAGAAGCTCAAGAAATCATAGTTGACCAACAAAATATTATTTGTGTCAGTTTAATCTCCCTCTGGGAAATTAGTATTAAACAAAATATAGGTCGTTTAGATATACCAAAAGAATTTTTTGAAATTGTAACAACAGGAGGATTTGAAATGCTTCCTTTGAGTATTGCTCAAATCGAACAATATCAAAAATTACCTTTGCATCATCGAGATCCCTTTGATCGAATGTTAATTGTTCAAGCAAAAGAGCAAAAACTCATTTTGATTACTCGTGACTCAGAAATTAGTAAGTACGATATCAAACTCCTTAAAGCTTAATCACTGGTCACTGTTCACTGCTAACTGTTCACTGTCTATCGCTTCTCCTGTTAAACTAAAAGCCCGAATGTCTGTAATTTTTACTCGTACTGTTTTACCTTTTAATTCTGCAATTTTACCTGGGAAAAAGGTTAGGCGATTACCTCTAGTTCTACCCATAACTTGGTCTGGATCTTTAGTATTTTGATCTTCGACTAAAATTTCTTCTTCCCTACCGAGATAACGATGAGAACGAGCTTCGGCGCAAACAGATACGAGACGATTTAGACGTTGCAAGCGATCGCTTTTTACTTCTTCGCTTAATTGATTATCCCACAAAGCAGCAGGTGTACCAGGACGAGGGGAATAAGCAGCCGTATTAATTAAATCGAATTCGATATCTTCAACAAGTTTTAAAGTATTTTCAAACTGTGCTTCTGTCTCTCCAGGGAAACCAACAATGGCATCAGCACTAATGGAAGCATCGGGCATATATTCCCGAATTGTATCAATAATGCGACGGTATTTTTCTTGAGTGTAACCCCGTTTCATTGCTTTTAAAACTTCATTGTCTCCTGATTGAAAAGGAATATGAAAGTGTTCACAGACTTTTGGTAATTCTTTACAAGCTTTAATTAGTCTTTCTGTAAAGTAACGGGGATGACTAGTAGCAAATCTAATGCGATCAACTCCAGGGATATCGTGTACGTAGTAGAGTAAATCCGTTAGGGTATGTTTGTGTCTACCTTCGGGAGTACTTCCAGGTAAATCTCTACCATAGGCATCAATATTTTGCCCCAATAAGGTAATCTCCTTATATCCCTGTCTGCCTAACTCTTCCATCTCGGCTTTGATAGCTTCGGGAGTACGGGATTGTTCTGTGCCTCTAACATTAGGGACAACACAATAACTACAACGTTCGTTACAACCATAAATAATATTTACCCAAGCGGTAACATTACTATCACGACGGGGTTTAGTAATATCCTCGACAATATGAATTGGTTCAGTAGCAACAACTTGATTACCATCGAATACTTGTTGTAACAAATCTTCTAGACGATTTGCGTGTTGTGGCCCCATTACCAAATCTAATTCTGGGACACGACGCAATAACTGTTCGCCTTCTTGTTGAGCGACGCATCCAGCTACTACTAAAGTTAAATCTGGTTGTTTATGTTTACGTTTAGCCTGTCTACCTAAATAAGAATAAACTTTTTGTTCCGCATTATCTCGAATGGTACAGGTATTATATAAAACTAAATCTGCAAGGTTAGGGTCTTCGGAAGCTTCAAAACCCATATTCTCTAGCACGCCAGCCATACGCTCAGAATCCGCTTTATTCATCTGGCAACCAAAGGTAACAATATTGTATTTTTTGCTGGCGTTTTTCATAAGAAATCAACAATAACGAGAAACAGGAATAGAACTAGTATATTAGTTTAGAACGCTCTACAACAATCTAAAGTCGCGATCAATTTTAAAAGGAAGAGGGAAGAAGTAAGGAATGATAAATGATAAATGATAAATGAAGTGACTCCTGGCTTCTAATTTCAAGACAAGTCTAGTAAAGTTTAGCTAATAATAATAATTTTTTAAGAGTGAAAATTTTAAAATCGTGGAACGAAAAAACATTAGCACCAACTCTCCCTGGGAAGATGCAGTGGGTTATTCAAGAGCAGTCAGAATTGGCAATTATGTTCATGTTTCAGGGACTACAGCCACTAATGAACAAGGAAGAATTGTGGGCTTAGGTGATCCTTATACTCAAACTAAGCAAATTATTAAAAATATTGAGTCGGCTTTAATTATGGCTGGAGGTAGCTTGAAAGATGTAGTACGCACTAGAATTTACGTCACTAATATTTCTCGCTGGAAAACAGTTGGTAAGGCACATAATGAATATTTTGCCGATATTCGCCCTGCTACCAGTATGGTGGAAGTAAGTCGTCTGATTACGCCAGAAATACTAGTAGAAATCGAAGCTGATGCAGTGATCAACTCAGATAATTGAATAGTTAGCTATCAGTTTATATTCACTACCAATAGGTACTTCGATAATTTCGTTAGCAGCGTTGGCGGTTTCGACACAAACAAAGTATTGATAGTCTTGATCGCCTAAATCAGCCATATTTGCTGAAACAATAGCCCCAGGATTCCAAACGATCGCCGTTTTGCTATTATTAGCAGTAATCTTAATTTTTCTGTTTAGGGCAGCGTCATCAATAATTAATTCTGATGGCACGTTGAGATAAACACGGTCACATTCTCCAGAAAAATTTACTATTCCTGACTGAGTTTTTTGTTTTCCGCCGTCAACCTTATCTATATAGTCTTTAGCTTCTAAACCCAATACCTGCACTTGCTGAATATCCCCTATCTTAAAATAACTATGCAGAGCTTGAGTAATCGAAAACGTCTGTTTGCCTGTATTACGGGTAATTAATTCAATAGTTAAAGAATTAGAAACAGTAATCGCGATCGCTAAATCAAAATTATAATTCCATATTTTTCTGGTTTCTTCCGTATCCACCAAACCCAATGTGATCTTAGTTGCGCCGTCTTGGGTACTAACTACTTCTCGGATCTGCCACAGACGATTTCGCACAAAACCGTGACTAGAACGACCTTTCCCTTCAGGATCGTTACCAAACCAGGGCCAACATATCGGTGTACCGCCTTTAATCGCTTTTCCTGTTTGATAAAAAGCCTGACTACTAACAAAAATCAGATCTTCAGTTTGAGTAACAGGTTGAAAGGATAATACTTGACCTCCATATAGAGAGATAGAAGCCTGAGCATATTCGTTCTTAATTTCAATAACAGGAAAACCACCTTTGCCCTCAACAAATTTAACTTTGTTGGCAATGCCGTAATCGTCATTTAATTGCTGGATATCGATCACTGTTGCTCTCCCCCAAGCAAGATAATCTAATTACTTCATCTTATCTTAATTAAAATACTAAAAATCTTGTTTATATCTTTACATTGTTACTTATTAAGCAGTTTAAAAAGGTGCTTAAATTAATATTGTACTTTTATAATACAAAGCACGTAAATCTTACATGAGCGCGATCGCTTTTATAGACTCTGATGTATCATGCTATGCAGCTTTAGCACGAGCAATTAAATCGTCAACAACAGTGGTTGTTCTAGATTCCCAGATTGATAGAGTCCAGCAAATTACCCACAGTTTACAACAGGGTAATTATCAGGAAGTTCACCTAATTTCCCATGGCTCTCCTGGATGTCTTCACCTGGGTAATACTCAATTGAGTCTTGATACATTGGAGAATTATGCTCCCGACTTAAAAACTTGGTTTTCTACTGCTCCTAATCTCTCAGTTTCCAGCCAATCTTGTACTCTCTTAATTTACGGTTGTAATGTCGCTTCAGGAGATGCTGGGGCAGAATTCATGACTAAACTACAACAACTAACGGGAGCAAATATCGTTGCCTCTACTAGTTTGACTGGAAATGCAATTCAAGGAGGTAATTGGGACTTAGAAGTCAGCACCAATCCAGATAGAGATATCGATTTGGTAATTGACGAAAAAACCCAACTTGCCTATCAAGGAGTCCTGGCAGACTTTACAGTAACAACTACTAATGATGAGAATGATGGTAGTGACGCTGGTACAGGCTTATCTTTAAGAGAAGCGATCGCTCTTGCTAATGAAAGTGAAGGCGAAGATACAATTACATTTGATTCTAGCTTAAGTGGTGGAACAATTGCCCTAACCGAAACTGAACTTAATGGTAGAGGCTTTCCAACCAACGCAGACTTAGAAGTTACTGATTCAGTAAATATTATTGGTTTGGGTGCGAAAAACTTAACTATCGATGGGCTTAATGGTGGCAACGGTATTTTTAAAATTACAGGAGAAAACACGAATGTAAACCTTGAAGGACTAACTATTGCCAATGGCGATTACACAAGACTTTTTTACAGCGATCCTTTGCCAGCAGGAGCAATCAATTTTAATGGGGCTAATCTAACTGTAAAAGATTCTGTAATTACTGGTAGTGATGCTACTAGTGGCGCACTTCAAAACTCAGGTAACGCTAGTATCATTAACAGCACTATTACCGATAACTTCAGTAACGATGATGCTTATCCAGGTGGTGCGATCCTGAATGCAGGAACGTTAGAAGTATCTAATAGTACTATCAATAATAATCGTAGTCGTGGTATTGCTAACAGCGGAACACTACAAGTATCTAACAGCACTATTAGCGATAATTTCGGTGGTGGTATTTTTAACAGAAATAGTGCAACTGTTACTAGTTCGATTATTGCCAATAATAGTAGTTCAGATGTAATTTTTACCACTGTTACTCCTGGCACAAATACTGACGATGATATTGTTGGCACAAAATCTTTTACTAGTGGCGGTAATAATTTAATTGGTGTAGTCGATGGGTTTGGCTCTTCTGCATTTGATTCTACTAGCGAAGCAGGCTTTATAAATGGAGAAAATGGTGATATTGTCGGTACAGCCGATAATCCTATTGATCCTAAACTTGGAGAATTACAAGATAATGGTGGTCTAACTCTTACTCAAGAACTTCTAGATGACAGTCCTGCTGTTGATGCTGGAAGCAATCCCAACAATCTAACCACAGATCAACGGGGTGAAGGATTTAATCGCACTGTCGGCGATAGTACTGATATCGGTGCGTATGAAGTTCAAGATGATGGAGGTACAGGAGGTGTGCCTGACGAGTTAATTGTATCTACCCTAGAAGATGAAAACGATGGGGATTTTAGTGCTGGGGATTTATCTCTCAGAGAGGCAATTCAACTAGCCGAGAATGGTCAGACTATTACTTTTGATTCTAATCTTAGTGGTGGCACAATCACTCTAGGTTTAGGAGAATTACTAATTGATAAAAGCCTCACTATTAATGGTTTGGGTGCAAATAATTTAACTATTGATGCTACAGATAGTTTGAATCGCGTCTTTAATATTGATGATGGTAACAACGAAAACTATCTCGATGTTGCCATTGATGGACTGACTATTACTGGTGGTGAAGCTTCAAAACAAATGTTTCCTGGAGATGTGAATCCTGGTAATTTCGGCGGTGGTATCAGTAATCGTGAAAATCTCAATCTCAGTAATAGTTATGTTACTGGCAATTCTGCCGTCGCTGGTGGCGGTGGTATTTTTAATGCTACTGGTGCATTGACAATTAATAATAGTACCATTAGCGATAATTCCAGTATCTCTTCACGTGTTGGTGCTGCGGGTGGTGGTATTCTCAATGAAACAGGTGCTTTAATTGTTAACAACAGTACTATTAGCAATAATAGTGCTTTTATAAGCGGTGGGATTTCAAGCGGAGAAGCAGTTGAAATTAATAACACTACTATTAGCGGTAATAGAGCAGCTGTTCTTGCTGGTGGCATCAGTGCCACAGGTACAATTACCAGTAGTATTGTTTCAGGTAATATTAACGAAAATAACTCTAATAATAGCAACGACCTCAGTGGAGATTTGACCAGTGGTGGTAATAATCTAATCGGCGATCGCGGTAATGTAGACAGCTTTACTAATGGCGTTAACGGCGATATTGTCGGTACATCTGAAAATCCCATTGACCCCAAATTAGGTGAATTAGAAGACAATGGTGGTCTAACTCTTACCCAAGAATTACTAGCAGGAAGTCCTGCTATAGATGCTGGCAGTAACCCCAATAACCTAGCTACCGATCAACGGGGTGAAGGATTTAATCGCACTGTGGGCGATGGTACTGATATCGGTGCGTATGAAGTTCAAGATACTGGCGGTAATAATCCTCATCCTAATGTTGCAACTTCGGGAGATGATACTCTTATAGGTACTCCTTGTAACGATACCATCGACGGTTTAGAAGGTAATGACATCCTTAATGGGGAAGGCGGTAACGATACTCTTTATGGAGGACACGGAAACGATACTCTTTCTGGTGATAATGGTCATGATGTATTTGCTCTTCAATCTGGTCAAGGAGCAGATGTAATCCTCGATTTTACTGATGGCAGCGATTTATTTGGGTTAACGAATGGACTTTGTTTTGGCAATTTAAGTATTGTCAGCAACGATTGTGGTGATGGAGTCATTATTCAAGATAGAAGCAACAATAATACAGCGATCGCTTTTGTCAATAATATTAATGCCACAGATATTACTGAAGATGATTTTATTACTCTTTAGGGTCTAGGGACTAGAGACTAGAGACTAGAGATTAGGGATTAGGAATTGGGAACTAAAAACTATGACTTATTATTTTATTATTTGTGTTCCCAACTTCCCTAGTCTTCCGCTTATTTGCACCTATTAATTTCAACTTAATAGACCATTAAGCAACAACCAAAGAATTGAACTTCTGAGGTTTAAGGATAAGAAGGGCTATAGCGATCGCTACAGCTTGTAAACTCTTGCTTATTTTAAAAAATTAAGAAGAATAAATATATTCCTAAGACTAAGCGATCGTTCAGTGAAAAGATCAATAATGAGCAAGTCTCAGTTGAAGAAATATTAAGGATTGTCAGGAATAAAAGTCAAAAATAAGCGAAATTAGTTTGAAATAACTTGCTAAAATAGTAGCATTTTTTTTAAAAGCTATAATTCTTAGCTCAATCATAATCGGTCTTCTCTCAGAAATACTTTCTAAACCATACTTGCAGAATCTTACATTCACCTCGACGCAATGCCTATAAAGAAGAAGAAAATATGAAAACTCCCACTCAAATCATTACAACAAACACTGATGAAGATGGAGATGGCATCATCGATTCTCGTTCTTCAAACACAAACACCTACGATCAAAGGGGTAATCAACTAACTGGTGTTTCTGAATATGATTACAACGCAGATGGCAGCATCGATTTTCGTTCTTCCAGCACGTACACTTACGATCAAAGGGGTAATCAACTAACTAGCGTTCAGAGAACCTGAACTTTTTACCGATAATTCAATTGATTTGCAAGTCAATCCATTGAGTGAACAATTTGATTTACCTTTGACAGTTTCTGAGTTTTAAGGAATAGGAAGGTTTAGAGCGATCGCCATTACCTCAATGATTGCAATGTCTACAATCCAGTTGAATTAATAGTTTTAAGAAAGCTGAATCTAGAGATTACTTGCGATCGCAGCTTCCAAATTAGATAATTGCTTAAAAAAAAGCAAAAATCAAAATAAAATAAGCATTTTGCTTATAATTACGACGATTCATTTAAATAACTTTTTCAGCTTTTTACAAATATGATTTAGATTACCTAGCGATACACTACACGATCGCAGCTAGAAATTAAAATCCTGATTATGCTCAGTGAATACGGCACTTAAAGCTTAAAACTATCATAACCAGAATGTAAAAAATGCAATATGAATAATATCTCCCAATCTTATGCAATTCTGGGAATTAAACATACAGCATCTCCAGAAGCAACTAAAAAGGCTTACCGTAATTTGGCGAAAATTTGGCATCCAGATCGTTATACTAATAATCCCATGCTAAAAGCTAAAGCTGAAATAGAAATCAAGAAGCTCAACGAAGCTTATGCAGTTATTAAAGCTTATCAAGAAGATATTAGTAATAACGTTTTTGATCTAGATATTAGTCATTTACAAGCATCAATCACTAAACAGCAATTTACTCCCGAATTTTTCTATCAACAAGGAGTCACCTACGCCGAGCAAAAAAAATATGATGATGCTTTGATGAGTTTTGCTCAAGCTATTAAGTTAAATGCTGATTTTATAGAAGCTTATCAATATCGAGGTTTTATTTTATCTAAATTGGGGCATGAACATCGGGCGGATGCTGAATTTAGAAAAGTTCATCAAATTAAAGTTAGAAATAAGACCCAAAAATCTCCTGGTAAAAAATATACACCTCAAGCTTATACTGAACAAAAACAACAAGTTACTACTACAGCTAAAACAAATAATTATATTGAGTGTAAACGTAATATTTTAATTAATAATCAACCAATTAGATATATTACTATTAGTAAAACCAATCAAATATTTGCTACTACTAATTATGAGGCAGAAATTCAACTTTGGGACTTAAATATAGGTCAAATAATTACTAATCTTCGGGGTCATACTGCTCCAGTTAGTTGTTTAACTATTAGTCATACTGGTCAAACTTTAATTAGTGGTAGCCAAGATAAAACTATTCGCTTTTGGGATTTAAAAGAAAAAAAAAATATCCGAACTTTAGGTGGGGATTTCCATAGTCATCTCAGTAAAGTCTCTGCTCTGGCTATTAGTCCTGATAATCAAACTTTATTTAGTTATGATGCCGATAATTGTCTTAAAATCTGGGATATAAATCGAGCTAGAGTAATTAATAATCTGGCTTTTACTGCTGCTTTAACTTGTTTAGCTGTTAGTCCTGATGGACAAGTATTTTGTAGCGGTGGTTTAGAGCCACAAATAAGAATTAGACAAACTAAAACTGGACAGGTAATTCGCTCAATTAATAATAATTCGGGAGTATTATCTTTAGCTTTTAGTCCCGATGGTAACCTGTTGGCTACAGGCGGTTTTAATCGCCAAATTAATTTGTGGGATTTAACTACAGGTAAACTAATTTACAACCTAGAAGGGCATTTAGATCGAGTATCTACAGTTATTTTTAGTCATGATGGTCAAACTTTGATTAGTAGTAGTTGGGATCAAACCATCAAAATCTGGAAACTAAAGACAGGCAAAGAAATAGCTAGTATTAAAGCCCATGCTGCCAAAATTAATACTATAGCGATCGCGTCTGATAATCAAACTTTAATTAGCGGTAGTGCCGATCAAACGATTAAACTATGGCAATGCAATTTATAGTATTGCTTGTATTTGTAAGATACTATTTTTTGAGGAGGCAAGGGAAAATTTTTTACTTAATAGGATAAAATGCATGAGATATGTAGATTTACAACAAAGATTAAAGCCATATCAAGTAGCAGGATTAGTTAAATTTAAACTTAATGCTCGAAAATCAGTTTTAGCAGCGGAGTATCAACGTTGTCTACAATTAGAACTTTCGCAAAGTGAATTAACAAGATTAACTGCTATTAGGAACTATGAATATTTAGAGTTAATTATGCCTCTAGAAATTTATACCTCTCCTGAGAAATTTCCTTTAAAAGTAATTAAAGCCAAAGCTTATAATTTAGGTCAAGTTAATAATTTACAAGAACTTAAATTAGCTTTCCCTATTTTTAAAGATCGGCAATATAATTTTAGAACCAAAACTTCTTGGTCAAAATGTGTATATTTTATTGATAATTTTACTAAAAATGCTCAAGAATTTGAAAAATTCAAACAAGAAATTGCTACATTTATTATCGCCATCCAAGAGCAAAAATATCACCAGTTAACTGGTGAGACAGCCATAGAAGAAGCTTATGCTGATTTAGCTAGTTATATTAGCTGGTGGAAAGGAGCGCAATGGGAAGATACCTTAGCTAGATCGCCTTCAACTCTAGATTTATTAAAACGAGCTTGGCTAGAACAATATTTAGCACAACATAACCTTAGCCAACTACTAAAATATAGCCCCATTGATTAATAACGTAAGTTGTTAGTTAGTTATACTATTCTACTTGCTTCTAGTAGTAAAGGTGGGTACAGTAAGCAAAAAAAACTATTAGGTTCTGGTAAATTCACTGCTTCAAGTATATTTACTGGTACTTCGACATATTTGATTAGTAATTGTAAAAAATTGGCGATCGCAGTTGTAATTACTACGGCAATTAAAGCACCTGGTATTAGTTTTAATATTTTTTTTAGAATACAGTCCACTTTCTTGATTTTTTAAAAATCTTTTAAATATTTAAAATTTATTTTTCATAGCTAATAAAGCTAAATATTAATTTTAATCTTGTCATCTAAAAAACTGAAAGTTATAAAAGATATAGAATTAAATTATTTATCATGACTCATTCTAATATACAAGATACAACCGAGCCTAAATTTACTTATGTTTTGGATCTAAATCCAAGGTTTCCTGGTAATCTATTTAGATTTAAAGAATATAATGCACTTAAAGTTTTTGCAGCTTTTTTACTATTAGTAACTTTCATCTATTTTGCTTGGAATTTTTTTGGTTTATTAGTTAATAATCATCAATCATATTCAACGTTAGGAACGCCAAATATCTGGTTTATACCAATTCAAAGTTTATTTAAATCCGTAATGCAAATTTTTCACAGCATAGTTGATATTTTGAATATTCTGATTATTGCTACTCCTTTAATTGTGGCTTTTTTTATAGCTTGGACTATATTTGATCCGACAAATGTAGCAATGTATATTCTCAGTTTGACAAATCTAATATTTGGCTCTTTAGAAATTCTCAGCCCTTTTGATTTTATTCCTGACTTTCTACCAATTATGGGTTCACTAGATGATACTGTCTTTGGAGGAGGATTAATTGGTTATGGTTGCTATTTACTTTTTCAGGCTTCTAAAAATCAAGATAAAGTTGAAACAGTCGTGGCACTAATGAATGAACATAGTGAAGAAAAAGCCTTACAATTATTACTAGCACAACAAGGTGTATCTATTAAAAAAATTCCTAAAAACTAGAAAAGATTTATTATTACAATTAAACAGAAAAACATTTAAAAGATGGGTTAATTAATTGGTAAATAACATTTAAATATAACCCATCAATTTTTATGTATTTCATTTATTATCAGTTCTCAAGTTATCATAAATACTACCATCAGGCATAGTTGCACCTTGTAACTTGGCAAAATTTAATTTTGCACCATTAATATCCGCATCTTTAAGATTAGCATTGCTTAAATCAGCATAAGTCAAATCAGCATCAACTAAAACAGCTTTATTTAAATTTACTCCTCTCAAGTTAGCATTTTTCAAAACAGCGTTATTTAAATTAGCTTGATAAAAATTAGTTGCGTTTTGATTATAAACACTATCAAGTACCGCATTACTTAAATTTGCTTGAATTAAATTGGCATATTTTAAATTACTTCCTCGCAAATAAACTCCAGTTAAATCAGCTTTATCAAGTCTGGCACTTTCAAGACTAGAATTATAAATTTTTGCTCCTGTAAGGGAAGCAGCAGAAAGATCTGCTTTGTATAAGTCAGCTTGACTAATATCAGTATTTCTCAGTTTTGCACCGTTTAGTTTAGCATTTTTGAGATTAGTACCATTTAAACTAGCTTCAGAAAGATCGGTATAAAGTAAATTGGCATTGCTTAGATTAGAACTATTTAAATAAGCTCCTTTGAGATTAGCTTTTGATATATTTGCTCCCGATAGATCAACTTCATTTAGAAATGTGTTACTCAAGTTAATTCCCGAAAAGTCACAATTAACACATTTTCGATCTTTATCTAAATTTTGTTGATGTTCTGAATTATAAGCTAGTACTGGTTGACAGTAAAAAATGATTATACAGAATATAAAAATAGTAATAAAGACTATATATTGATGGAATCTTTTAAGATATAAACTCATGAGAAAATTTTGTTGATTACTCGCTACACTTTTATATTTCCCTTAAATATTTAGAAAAATAACAACTTTAAGTATAAAAATAGCTATAAATTAACTAAGTATATTTACTAAAATGAGCTGATTTAATTTATTTCAAAAATAGTTGTATCTTTTGACTCGGAAAGAGTTGCTAAATGTCTTGTATATCCTGTAAAAATTACTTTTGTTTAGATCTAGATCACAACTAATTAGTAATTATCATTAACATTTTTATTTTGAGTTTTTAAGACAATAATAAAGTAGTTATCTTTAGTATTATTTTTTTTGAAATTTTAAATTTATGTTGATTACAAAATTAAAATCAAAGTTAGTTTTTAGTGCATTCCTATTAACTAGTATTACTAGTGTTACTTGTCCCTCATTGGTTAAGGCGGAAAATGTAGAGCTTTCTGAAATGGTTGCCTCAGAAGATTTTTTAGTTCTAACTGCCGATATGATGAATAAAAGCTTACCTTTAATGCTCGATCAAGATACTCGCTGGGATTCTGCTGCTGTTGGCCCTGGAAAAACGCTGAATTATAACTATACTTTAGTCAACTATTCTGCTTCACAAATTAATAAAACTCAATTTACTAAAGATAATCATAAATTATTAACTCAGATGGTTTGTAATGATGTCCAAATTTTTCCAAAAGCAGGAGTATTGCTTAATTTCAACTATTACGACAAGGTTAATAAATTAATTGCGAATGTACAACTTGAGCCTTCTGATTGTGGTTACTAATTAAAAGAATATTATGTACTTAATTAACCAACATTACTTTAATTTCACTTCCTGCTGAAATTAACTTCTCACCAATAGGCACGATCGCCAGTCCATTTGTTTGCGCTAAATTAATTAAATTACCAGAACTATGACTACCACCAGCTAGGGCAAATTCATATTCACCATCAACTAGATGTAATTGTCCCCAAAGATAGCTTTCTCGTCTCCCAGCAGCTTTTAAATCATGACGAGTAATAGCTTTAACAAACAGGGGTTGATAATTATTTTGTCCTGCTAGTTTTTTCAAGGCTGGTTGCACAAAACGCCAGCAACTAACTAATGCGGAAACAGGATTTCCTGGGATACCAAAATAGAGACATTTATGGTTAGCAAAAGTCGCTACAGTAAGAGGTTTTCCTGGTTTGACTGCGACACTGCGGATATGTAAAGTACCGCCTAATTCTTCCAGAATACGATCTACATAATCATAGTCACCGACGGATACACCCCCAGTAGATAAGACAATATCTGCTGAGGAAATTGCTTGGGCGATCGCCTGCTTTAAAATCTCTGGGCGATCTGGTATAATGCCTAGTTTAATGGGAATTCCGCCGTTACTAGTCACAAAACTAGCTAAAGCATACTGATTAGAATCAACTATTTGTCCTGGTTGTAGAGGTTGCTGGGGGGTAACTAATTCATCTCCAGTCGATAAAATTGCCACACGGGGATGACGATAAACTGATAATTTGGTACACTGAGCGGTAGCTAACACAGCTATTTCGGCTGCGCTAATTTTTATCCCTGTTTCTAGTAAGACTGTTCCTGCTTGGTAAAATGCCCCTTTGTGTCTGACAAATTCTTGATATTCTGGTGGTGTGAGGATGGTAACTAAATTACTTTCTGTGTGGGTATTTTCCTGAATAACGATGGTATCAGCACCTTCTGGTAGCATTGCCCCTGTAAAAATACGAGCAGCTTGCCCTGGCGCGATCTTAGTTGTAGGGCGATCGCCCGCAGCTATCTCTGTTATGATTTCCAGGGTTACAGGCTGCTCTGAACTACAGTTTTGGACATCTGTGTAACGTACAGCATAGCCGTCCATAGCAGAATTGTCCCAATGGGGAAAATCTAATTGGCTAGTAATTGGGGCAGCTAAGATACGCCCATGAGCCATATCTAAATTGACTATTTCGCTATCTTGGTCGGCATGGAAAACGGTCACTAAATCGAGAATAATTGCTTCGGCTTCGGTAACTGGCAGCATCGGCGGGATAATCGGTTAAAAAGAGATTAACTACTGTGGAGTATTGTAAACTAATACGCATTTATTTAATAAGTTGTTAATCAAAATTTGTTGAGTATAGATCAAAGATCTAATATTACTAATCAGTCTCAAACTCAAGGTAAAAATACCGAGAAAGTTTAGAGCAGATATGATCAGCAAAAATACCGAAACAAGCATAAAAACAATCTGAATTAAGTAAGATCACGGTTGTTTTTAACCCAAACAAAAAGCCTAATATAGAACATAGCTCAAAATAAAACAGCAATTAAGTCAGAACTCTTGAAAGCAAAATTATAATGAAGCTAATTACAAAAAATTGTTTTTTTGTAAAGCGATCTATAGACAAATCCTTTTTGATATTCAATTATTTTTGGGATTTTGTAATAGTTAGTATCTAGACTAAGGCTGCATAAATAGAGCCAATTATCAGTATTTACTAATAACTGAGATTAAAAACAAGAGCGTTAAGCAACTATTTTCGTACAGGAGTTGGCAATGGAAATTCAAAATGTAGTAGGAATTAATGGCTATACTTTGCTAATCTATCGTTCTTTAGATCAGTTATATCGTTTTAGTATTATTGACTTTTCGGGAATTGCATTTAACTTTGACAGTATCTTTTTGACGGCGGAAGAAGCTAATTTTAAAGGGCGGGCAGCAGTAGAAATTGCCTGTGACTTTGATCGTCATCAATATTGAGACAGTAAGCAGTGACCAATTAATCTTCCTTTAATAAGCAATGTCAATAGTTTTTATCTATCACAAGAATTGGTAAATTCGATCGCCATTAGAGTAGATATTTAGGTATGGTACGTTTATGAGACTTACGCAGTTGAAATTAACGTATTTAATTGATTGCCATCAAAAGGAGATTTAATTGATGTCTGACAATCGAAGAAGCCAAGAAGTAACCCAGGGCAACCAGCGATCGCCTAATCGTGCTATGCTACGGGCGGTTGGTTTTGGTGATAATGATTTTACCAAGCCCATCGTCGGTTTAGCCAATGGCTACAGTACTATTACTCCCTGCAATATGGGTATTAATACTCTAGCATTACGAGCAGAAAAGGGATTACGAGAGGCAGGGGCAATGCCGCAAATGTTCGGAACGATCACCATTAGCGATGGGATTTCTATGGGAACAGAAGGAATGAAATATTCTTTAGTCTCCCGTGATGTAATTGCTGACTCCATTGAAACCGCTTGTAATGGTCAAAGTATGGATGCAGTCTTAGCTATTGGTGGGTGCGATAAAAATATGCCTGGGGCAATGCTGGCGATCGCTCGTATGAATATTCCTGGGATCTTTGTTTATGGTGGCACAATTAAACCTGGAAAACACAATGGTGAAGACTTAACTGTAGTTAGTGCTTTTGAAGCAGTCGGCAGATATAGTGCAGGCAAAATTGATCAAGCTGAGTTAGATGCAATTGAACACAAAGCTTGTCCTGGGGCTGGTTCTTGTGGGGGAATGTTTACCGCCAATACTATGTCTTCTGCCTTCGAGGCGATGGGGATGAGTTTACCTTATTCTTCCACAATGGCAGCGGAAGATGAAGAGAAAGCTGAAAGTACCGAAAAATCAGCCTTTGCTCTGGTAGAGGCAATCAAAAAACAAATTCTTCCCAGTCAAATTCTCACTCGTCAGGCGTTTGAAAATGCGATTACCGTCATTATGGCAGTTGGTGGTTCTACCAATTCCGTTTTACACCTACTGGCGATCGCTAATACCATAGGAGTTGAATTAACCTTAGATGATTTTGAAACTATCCGTAAGCGAGTTCCTGTAATTTGTGACCTCAAGCCATCGGGTAAATACGTTACTGTCGATTTGCATAAAGCTGGTGGTATTCCCCAGGTTATGAAAATGCTTTTAGTCAATGGTTTATTACATGGAGATGCTCTAACTATTACAGGTCAAACCATTACTGAAATCTTACAAGATATCCCTGAATATCCACCTACCGATCAGGATGTCATTCGTCAGTGGGATAACCCTGTCTATCAAGAAGGACACCTAGCAATACTCAAAGGTAACTTAGCTAGTGAAGGCTCAGTCGCTAAAATCAGTGGTGTTAAAAACCCTCAAATTACTGGCCCTGCAAGAGTTTTTGAATCCGAAGAAGAATGTTTATCAGCAATCTTAGACGGCAAAATTCAACCAGGAGATATAATTATCGTTCGTTACGAAGGCCCTAGAGGTGGCCCTGGAATGCGAGAAATGCTAGCTCCTACTTCTGCTATTATTGGCGCAGGTTTGGGTGATTCGGTCGGACTAATTACCGATGGTCGTTTTTCTGGTGGTACTTATGGGCTGGTGGTAGGTCACGTCGCCCCCGAAGCTGCCGTAGGAGGTACAATTGCCTTGGTCAAAGAAGGGGATAGTATCACGATTGATGCTCATCAAAAACTATTGCAACTTAACGTAGACGAAACTGAATTAGCCCAACGTTGTAGTCAATGGCAACCTCGTCAGCCGAAATATACCAGAGGAGTTCTGGCTAAATATGCCAAGCTAGTTTCTTCTAGTAGCTTAGGTGCAGTAACTGATTTAGGTTTGGATAGTTAACGGGCTATGCCCTTAAGGCAGAAGGCAGGAGGCAGAAGGCAGAAGGATTGCTCTACTTCTACCTTTTTCCTTCCTCCCGTTCCAATATTTTTCGTTTAAGCCTTGTTGTTGATTGGTTATGTTTTTAGGTAATAAGTAATACTAAATCCTGTTGAAAAACATTATTAAAAATATTTTTATGCCAATTGAGCTAATTGAAACTCGTAGATTGAAAGGAGAAAGAGTACAAGAATCTCATTTGCCATTGTGGAGCAAAATGGGTTCTAATTCTACAGTCATGGCAACTTTAGGTGGTACTTGGAGTCAAGAAAAAACTCAAGAAATAATTCAATGGAATTGTGAACAATGGAAACACTATCGGCATGGTCAGTGGACATTCTTTGATAGAGTGACAGCAGCATTTGTCGGACGTGGTGGTATTAGAAGAGTAACTGTAAATGAACAGGAAGAGGTGGAACTTGGCTATGCTTTGATGCCTGAATTTTGGGGTCAAGGTTTAGCAGTAGAAATTGGCGAAAAAGCTTTGTTAATTGCTTTTAATAAATTCAATTATCCCAGTGTGGTTGGCTATACACTTATTGACAACAAAAGATCTCAACGGGTAATGGAAAAAATAGGTTTTTCCTTTGAAAGCAATATTGTTCACGCTAATCTACCTCACGTTTTGTATAGATATCAAAATTCTAAATATACTGCTGAACCGCAAAAATTATAATTGCCGAAAATCAAGATTCTGAAAAATACTTCGATCATGAACCACGCCAACAAAGATTTTCAGATAAAATCGGTTAATTTTCAAAGCGATCGCCAGACAAGTAGATTCTCTCAATTACCCCGTTCGCCAATTGTATCGAGTTCTGAATTGGAGGAGATTCGGTGGGAGCAAGTCAGATTTGTCAGAACAAGTGAACTAAATAAGGAAAAGCGATCGATTACAACGTTAAAATCAGGTGTAGTCAGAAGAGGAAACAGATGACACCAGAAGAAGAAAAAGAACTAACAGAACACGTAGAAGCGATCGCCAAAATCCTATACAGACAAGCCAAACCAGAACAAGTAAAAACTTTAGCCCAAATTGAAGCGAAAGTCAGAGAACAAACACTTGAATATATTACACCTCAATTAGGCTTTTTTTTATCAAACAAACTACCCAAACACAAGCAGGGCGGATCAGAAAATTAAAAAGTCTTATTGGGGAACTACCTCTAAGTGAAAAGCAAGCTAACAAACTCAAAGTGTCATCTCACTCCAGAATTAGCCCTTATTTGACCGAATGTTGCTTGAGAGCAAGTGCTAATGTTTCCTATGAAAATGCTGCTCAAGATGTGGAACGTTATACAGGAATGAAGGTATCGGCAAAAACGCAACAACGGTTGGTTCATCGCCATCAGTTTCAAGAAATAGCCTGTGTCGGGGGAGTAGACGAAATCAGCCTTGATGGTGGTAAAGTTCGTCTGAGAACAACCACGGCTTTGGTGAATCTTGTATTTGGAGAGACTATAAGGCATAGATGTATTCATCCACAAGCGAGAATGGCTTGGTTTCAAGAAAATGAAGCTTTAGTAGATTGGGTCAATCATCAACCATTAAGCCCACTGTTAACTTGTGTCGGAGATGGTCACTCAGGGATTTGGAACTTGATGAGCAAATTTAATCCTCAAGGAGAAACTAGAGAAATTTTGGATTGGTTTCATTTGGTTGAAAATTTCTATAAAGTTGGTGGTTCAAACAAACGGATCTATCAGGGTAAAAAGCTCTTGTGGCAAGGCAAAGTAGATGAGACTTTAGCTTTATTTTCCTCCTTGAAAAAGAAACAGGCAGATAATTTTTGCCTGTATTTAGAGAATCACCGTCACCGTATTATTAACTACGATTATTATCAATCAGAGGCAATTTGTGCTATTGCTTCAGGAGCTGTCGAGTCTACAGTTAAACAAATTGATCGTCGCTTAAAAATTTCTGGAGC
>JBOFLX010000046.1:0-10247 GCA_051658085.1 Waterburya sp. | reverse complement strand
TCTATATTGCTCTAGATACTCAGCTATTGATTTCGGCACTCCTACTAAGGGAATCATCGCTCAAATTGATTTTTAAGATTTCATTTTTTACTTTACTCTCTTTTTGCTCTGTTTTTTCGTAAAATTGCCAAGTCGTGATCTGATGTTTTTTGTAGTTAATTTGCTTTCTTAGTTAGAATTATCACAAATTAGGCGTTTTGGGCAATGTTAAAAGATGCGTTAATTGTTGGTATTAATAGCTACCAAGCTGAAGGCTTAAGAAATCTCCAAGCCCCTGCTGAGGATGCTGAAGCGATCGCACTTATTCTCGAACAACATGGTGAATTTAACGTTACAAGATTACCTGAAGCGATTGAGCGAGAAACTCAACAGCCTTATCCCTCTTCTGTCATTCTCCGAAGATAAAGAGTAGCAAAAATGTGATTTAACCATCAGGAAAGTATGGTAAATATTGATTCATCAAAGCAATTAGCTTATGAAAACCAAACAATAAATAACGATTAGGAAAAATGTCTAGCCAAGGAACAATTAACCATAATAAAATAAAAGTAAGTTTTATTTCTTCTTTTGCCAAAAATAATTTCTCGAACATACCTAGTTTCGGAAGTTTGATTGCTAAAAATCCTCTCAAATTTACACCATTGATTGGCTCTAACTCTTTGAGATGATGGCATCAGAACCCCGTGATTACTTCTAATTGCTAAGACCCAAGGTAAGTTATACCTGTCTAATGTTTGTATAAATGAACTACTTTCTCCATACAAACTATCAGCTAATACTAACTCTATCTTAAAGCCATAACTCACTAGTTCTTCAATACCATCTCTGCTTTCTGACGATTTTACTTTTTTCCTTCTTCATTCTAATCCTCGGAGAGTGACACAAGAGGGTTATATTGCTAGAACAGATAAGAGTAAATTAAAATTAGCTGACCTCAAGAAAGCCTTGGTACAGCTTTTTAAGCCAGATGGTCATAATATTCCCGATACAGCTTTATTCTACTTCTCAGGGCATGGATTGCGAGATACTTTAGGTATTCAACAAGGTTTTTTAGCGACTAGCGATGCCGATCCCAATTCAGAATTTTATGGGTTATCTTTGCAATGGTTGCGTCGTTTACTGCAAGAAAGCCCTGTTAAACAACAAATTATTTGGTTAGATTGTTGTCATAGTGGAGAATTACTTAACTTTAATGAAGCCGATCCTGGTGATGTTGGTCAAGCCAGAGATCACAGTTTCATTGCAGCCTCTAGAGAATTTGAACAAGCTTATGAAGATTTAGGCGATCGCTACAGTGTTTTAACTAAAGTTCTTTTAGAAGGATTAGATCCTAGTCGTTGTCCTCAACAATGGGTAACTAACATCAGTTTAGTGGATTTTATTGATAAGAATTTAAAGAATGCTACTCAAAGACCAATTTATAGTAACTTCGGCGCACCGATTAATTTAACTCGCACCTTAACAACAACAGAAACAAAAACAAAAACACAAGAAACGGCAGAAATTTGTCCTTATAAAGGATTGCAGTATTTTGATCGCGATGACGCTGACTATTTTTATGGACGAGAAGAATTAACCGACACCCTACTCAATAAAATTAGACAAGATAATTTTTTTCAGTGCATTTTAGGGGCATTAGCAACAACAGAAAATAGACTCTGCCTTATTCTTGCCATGCGTGTGGATTTCTTTGGTAAGTGTCTGGAAAATGATTATAGCGGACTGGGCAAAAAGATACAGGAGAATTTAATTACTGTTACTGCTATGTCTGAAGGGCAGTTAAGAGAAGCAATTATTAAACCTGCTGATCGAGTCAACCTGATAGTAGAAGAAGAATTAATCGAAGAAATAATTAGAGATGTTAAAGGTGCGCCAGGAATTCTACCATTACTTCAATATACTCTAACTGAAATCTGGAAACGGAAAACCGATAATTGCTTAAAACTGACTACCTATACAAAATTAGGCAGAATAGCTGGCACATTAAATAAACGGGCAACGGAAGTATATAACGGATTTAATGAAGAAGAAAAAGAGACAGTTAAACATATTTTTATGTCTCTTACTCAGTTAGGAGAAGGAACAGAAGATACTCGCAGAAGAGTATTAAAACGAGATTTAATTACTAATAAACATTCTGAAACTATTATCGATAATGCAGTCAAAAAATTAGCAGATGAGAAGTTAATTGTTACTAGTGAACAAGTAGCCAAAGATTCACAATTAAGCAGAGAAGCAGTAGTTGATGTTGCTCATGAAGCATTAATTAGGAATTGGGATTTATTAGGCATATGGTTAGATGAAAGTAGGAGTAAGCTTTTAGAGCAAAGAAAGATTGAAAACGATGCGCGGGAATGGCAAGAGTCAGGGAATAAGAGTGATTATTTATTACCAGGATTGCGTTTAAAAGCAGCCAGAAAATTTCAAAAAGAATCGAGGGATAAATATCCTTTGTCAACATTAGCAGAAGCTTTTATTACCAAAAGTATTAGTAAAGCAAGAAATAATTTATTCAAGCTTTGGATTATTTATTTAGCAGTGACGGGAATTATTGGATTTTTAGTTTATCAACAGAGACAGATAAGTGTAACAACAGTTTGGAAAATTGTTCAAGAAACCCAAGGCGAAAAATGGGATGAGAAACAGAACCAATTCGTTGTTGACGAAAAAGCCAATCAGCAATACATAGAGCAACTTAAAAAAGACAAATCCTCTGATCCTAAAACTCCACCAGATTGCAGTAAGTGGAAATGATAGACTTCTTACCTCTAGAGCTATTAGCTATGAATTGATTCGAGAGTCAGTTAATGTAGCGATCTAACTTTTAGTCATTTGCGATCGCAAATTTCAATCCTTTCTTTTATCGATCAATACATTACTATTAAATTCAGAGATAACTTTGCCTTTTTCAACTAAAGCGAGATATTTACAACCATGAAAAGACGAGAACAATTTACAGCAATTATTGAACGGGAAGAGGATGAGTATGTAGCTTTATGTCCAGAATTAGATATTGCTAGTCAGGGAAAAACCGTTGAAGAATCAAGGCAAAACCTGATGGAAGCTATAGAATTATTCTTTGAAACAGCCGATCCATCTGAGATACAAAGACGCTTGCACAGTGAAATTTTTATAACTAGATTAGAGGTTGAAGTTGGGTAAGCTACGGGTTCTTTCTGCTAAAGAAGTTTGTCAAAATATTGCCACCGAACAGCAAAATCCTAGAGACTGGTGGTTTTATGAGCATCTATTTGCACATCCCAAGATTCCGACCCATCCCAAGATTCCGACCAATGTTGGGATTAGAAGCCTTGCCTACAAATATCTTTTCTTTCCTCAATATAATTATGAAATGCTATTTGATCTCCAGCAAGA
Organism: Waterburya sp.; assembly: GCA_051658085.1. GTDB lineage: Bacteria > Cyanobacteriota > Cyanobacteriia > Cyanobacteriales > Xenococcaceae > Waterburya. The sequence goes on along the minus strand of JBOFLX010000046.1, from coordinate 6,872 downwards.
TCCCCTAGAGAATGTTAATTTAGCTCTAAATCAAAATTATCAACAGATCATTCAGCAATATCGTCAGTTACTCAAACAATCTACAATTTAGTGAATGGGTTTAAAGCGGAGTGCGATCTTTACGACTGAAGCTGTAAGCTATAAGCCTTAAGCCATAAGCTTTAATTAGAAATCTAATCATTAAATCTTCTCCCCCTGCTCCCTACTCCCTGCCCCTCCGCTATCCTAAATAACAAATTAAATGCGTGACAGCTTATTATGGCTTCTATCGATAAGTCTTGGTATATTTTGCTAGCTTGTTTATGTTTAATCTGGTTTACTTTTTTACCTTTGCCAGCAAATGCTCAAGTAGAACAGCGTAGTTATTTAACATTAGAAATACTGCAAGATAAACTTAATAATTTAATTCAACAAGAAGGTAAAGAAACGATTGATTTAAGTAATTATATTATCGATCTTTCTAGTTCTGATAGTGAATTTAATCAGCAGTTTTATCAAAAAATAAATAAGACAATTAGCCGTGCTAGTAATTCAGTTACTATAGATTTTAGCCATTCAATTATTCGAGGAAATTTTAAACTTAATCAATTAGGAATTTATAGTCCTGTAGAAGCAGGTGCGCTACCTTCTTTATTTACACCTTTAGAACAGGAAAAAATTCAGCAATATTATCCTGTAGTTAATAATGATGGTCAACAAATACCCAAAATTAATATATTACGTAATAGCTTTGAATTTAACGAGACAATTTTTACAGGACAAGTAGATAGTACTAATAGTTTGTTTTTGCAACCACTAATCGCTAAGGCAGCACAATTTCAAGCTTCAGTTAAAATTAATCAGAGTATCTTTGGTAGAGAAGTAAATTTCAGTGAAGCAATTTTTAGTCAAAACAGTAATTTTTCTCATAGTCATTTTTTTGCTAAAACTAAATTTAAACGAACTATATTTCAAGGGATTACTGATTTTAGCAATAGTCAGTTTGAAGCTGTAATTGAATTTAATGAAGCTCTGTTTGAACAGCTTACTGATTTTACTCGTAGTGTCTTTTTACAACCAGTCAATTTTAGTAAAACGAGATATCGCGATCGCCTGATTTTCGCTAAAACTAAATTTTTAGACGCACTAATTTTTATTGATAGTACTTTTGAAAAAACTGTTACCTTGCGTGATATTTATGCTAATTCCATTATCAATTTACAAGATGCTCACCTTCTAAATATACTTGATTTTAGCAATGCTTTTTTAACACCTCAAGCTCGTATCAATGCTTCAGGGTTAGCTTTTGATGATGCTGTAGCCAAAATAATAGGTGAAACAGGTAGAATTGGTAAATTTATTGTAGTTCAACATATAGAAGGAAATGAAACAGTACTGCGCAATTTAATTCGTAATTTTCGCAGTTTAGAACAAATAGCCGATGCCAACTATCTGGAATATCAACGAGAACAATTAAGAGCAAAACAAATAAGCGATCGCTTAACTCAAATATCGTGGCAACAAATATTTACCTGGAGTTGGCTAAGTTTAATTCCTCAGTGGATGGGTTTGAAATTACTATTATTACTAGGAGATTACGGGACTAATATTAATTTACTTTTTAATGTTGGCATTATGACGATCGCTTTTTTCAGTTTTCTTTTCTGGTTAATTGATCGCTATCGACCTTATATTTCTCAACCAATGATACCCAGCCGTTATGAAATCAGCGTGATGGTTGGCAGTTATTTAAGCCTAACGATTTTTAGCACCTTTAATATTTTTATTAATACAGATCGTCCCTGGTTAACTTTAATTGGCATAGCAATAATTCTTTTACCTATACCTGGACTCGTAATCAGTCTAATTTATAACCGAGACAGATCTAACAACCTCTCAGATACTACCTATTTTGTCGAAGATGGTTCGTTTCGGCAGTTTCGCTTATTAATTGGACGTTTACCGATTATCCCTCGCTATCCCTTCTTTCGCGATCGCTATGAACCAATTCTCTGTTCAAAACGTTGGAATTGGTTAAATTACTACGATTTTAGTTTAAATAATATCTTTAAACTCGGATTTAATGATATTCGCCTGCGCGATCGAGGTTTACCAGGACTAGTTGCCACCTTGGTTTGGTATCAATGGTGTCTCGGAGTTGTATATATTATTTTGTTACTTTGGACTCTTTCTCGTACTATTCCTGGTTTAAATCTTTTAATTTATTTTTAGCAGGTTACTATACAGCAAGTCCCTTTATTACTAAATCCAATAACTCATCTACAAATTCATTTGTTAGTGGTTGATGTTTAAGTAACAAGCGATAAAATAACGGACTGTACAAAGCATCGATCGCAACTTCGGCATCAATACCTTCTTTCAATTCTCCTCTTACTACTCCCTGTTGAAATATCTTCTTGGCTTCATTTCTTCTAGGAGTCAGCCAATTATCTCGAAATGCAGCTATCAATTCTTCATTTGATTGTCCACAGCCAATAACACTAGCTAATACTTCTCCTCTGGGACTATTCATTAGCTTTACTATCTTGTACATCTGTTCTCGAAAATCTTCAATTACTGAACCAGTGTCGGGAAAAGCAATTTCAGGGTTTACTGCTGCTAAAAAAGCATCCATTGCCAAAGCTGCTTTAGTTTGCCAACGTCGATAAATAGTTGGTTTGCCTACTTCTGCTCGTGCTGCTACTCCTTCAATGGTTAAATCCATAAATCCTACTTCATTGAGCATTTCATAAGCAGCTTTGAGAATTTTCTCACGAGTTTCGGGCGATCGCGGTCTGCCTCGTCCAGCTTTTACAAGGGTTTGAGCTTTTTTAGTTTTAGGGGTTGACATATCAGTTTTCGTTTTTAATCTTTTTTAACCAATCAGGAAATACACTAGGATTAAGTAGGCGATCGAGATTGAGATAGGCTGCATTCTCGAAAAAAGTCAGAATATAAAGCAATGCTAAAATATCTTAATTTCAGATAATTTGACTATATTGGTACTACTTTACAGTCTCAAAAAGGTATAAAAATGAAAACTGAAAGAGAAAGAGAACAATTAATTAAAGATATTAACTTACTGTTAGATCAAGCTTATGATAGTACTTTAGACGAAATTTATGCATTATTAAAACACATAGATGACATAGATGATGATGAAGATTTAAAAGCAGTTAAAGAAGCGAGAGAAGATATACGTATTAACGGTACTGTAGTCTGGGAAGAAATACAAAATGAAATTAAAAAGAATGTTGCGTGAGTTATAAAGTTGAATTTTCCAACGGTGCAAGAAAACAATTTAGAAAATTACCTCCAGACCTACAAAAACGTATACAATCTAAAATCAATGAATTAGCAATAGATCCCCGTCCTAATAGGGTTAAAAAATTACAAGGTGATGATAATTCTTATCGTATTCGAGTAGGAGATTATCGAGTAGTTTACGAAATAAAAGATGATGTTTTGTTGGTTATTATAATTAGAATAAAACATCGCAGCGAAATTTATAAAGATGAAAAGTAAACAGAATGATGATTTTAAATAAAAAATGTAATTTATAAACAATATAATTGGACAATCGCAGTTAAATTAATAGATACAGCTACAATCTAGTTTTATGAAGTCATCAACAGAAGAATTAGTTGATGCATTTTTATTTGAGATAGGTATAGGTTAGGAAGATTTTTCAGAGAGTGCAGCGCGTATTCCAAGACCGATAAAAATACTTCCTGTAAACCAACGTACTCTATCTGCAACCGCTTGACGAGTTTGAATCCACCTTCCTATAACGCCTGAAAAATAAGCTAGCGGAAAATAAGTCAGCATTCCTAGCAACATAAAAACAACTCCCAAAATGAGCATTTGTAACTGAGCATTACCTGCATTCAAATCAACGAACTGGGGCAAAAATGCTAAAAAAAACAGTGCTGTTTTTGGATTGAGAATGCTGGAAATGATGCTTTGTCGCAAAATAACACCTGTTTCAATTCTTTCAGTTTCAGAAACAATTCTAAATTGGTGCTTATTTCGGATTGCTTGAACACCCAGGTAAATCAAATATAGCGCACCAAGATATTTAACCAACTGGAACGCAATGGCAGATGAGCGGACTAATGCAGAAAGCCCAACAATAGCAAAAGTAGTATGGGCAACATCGCCAAGGGCGTAACCCATGACTGCCACTATTGCTGCTTTCCTTCCTTGACTGATGCCACGACCCAGTACCGCGAGTAAATCAGGCCCAGGTGTTGCTAAAAGTAACAAAGAAGCTATAGCAAACGTACTGATGAGATATAAATTCATCTGTTTATCCTAAGTTCAACAAGAGCGATAAAGCAAAGCCGATTCTACGCGCTCAGTATCTTTTATATTTAAATTCTATAAGGGTTTTAGCTTTTTTAGTTTTAAAGGTTGACATATTTATCTTATTTTTGATAAATTAATTACGTAGCGTAACGATAAAAAATAATTCTAATAACGTCAAATGGCTACCCACCATCAAACTAGAGCGTTAACCAAATTATCAACCTCGACTAAACGCCCACAACGCTTATCCAAACTCAGGAATTTTACAATGCAACAGATATTAATAAATCAAGAACAAGAAGCCTTTTTCAAACAACGGGTTTTGGATTATCATGCTGCATGGAGTCCAGGTCGCGAGCAGTTTGATATTGCTAAAGCTGAACGCTTTTATAGCAAACGTTCCAATCTATCCGCATACGATATTATGCCAACTCAAGAACCAATTATAGGCTGGGCAAATTACAAAGCAGCACTAATTCAAATCATGGATGGCTTTGCTAGATTCACTCTTTCTTTGACCCAAGACAATGTAAGAGTCTTTCAATATGGCAACATCATTTGTACAACTTCTGATTTCAAAATTCAAGGAATACTTAAAAATGGTCAACCGATTGAAGGTATAGGTCGCACATCTCTAGTTTGGGAGCATCAAGCCGATGACAATTGGTTAATTGTTCACGAACATTCTTCAACACCTATTAGCAACTAGAACGATCGGACAACGATATCTGACAACAACCAGAAACGATTAACAGATTGATTTTCTCGCATGAATAAATAGTTTACTAAACGTTTTGTATTTAAATAAATCAGAGAAAGAAGATGAACACATTAATACAATCTCAACTTACCAAAGACGAAACTGTAATCCGCCAGTTAACCGAACAGTGGAAAACAATTTGGAGTCCGAAAGAGCAACCATTTACAGGGAATGGTTTTGAGAACATTTTTGTCACAGGAAATAACGAAATATTAGTCTTTGATAATTTCGACAACAGTGTTGTAGTGCTGCATAGTCTTCAGGAATATCTCGATACTTGGATACCAGTGATGCAAAATTTTAGCTACTGGGAAATTCAGTTAGAAGATAACTTAAACATTTCAATTGAGGGTGATTTAGCCGTAACTACTTTTTCTTGGGTTGGTGGCGGAAAAACTAAAGATGGACAGGAAGTAAAAGTTAGACAATATGGCACTCATACCTGGAAACGCCTTAACAGTCAATGGCGACTGGTACACGAGCATCTAACCGTTGGTTAAAAGCTAGAAAAATCAAAGTCATTGAGGAATTATCATTATGAACACAAATCTTACTAATCAAAATGTAGTTATCATCGGCGGTACATCTGGAATTGGGTTAGCAGTTGCCAAACTTATTGCTGAAAGAGGAGCAAACCTAACCATTGCCAGCCGTTCTCAAGAACGTTTATTAAAAGTAGCTAGAGAAATTGATGGCAATGTTCAAATAGGTACAATCGATACTCTCAGTGAAAATTCCGTTCAAGAGTTTTTTGCTAACCGTAATGATATCGACCACATAATCAACTTTGCTGGGGACAGTATGAGTGGTGGCGTACTGGATACCGATCTGACCACAGCGAGAAATGCCCTGGAAAGTAAATTTTGGGGACAATTTTATGTAGGACGTTATGGCGGAGTCAAGATTAAACCGAGTGGCTCTTTAACCTTTACAGGTGGTTCGGGTCCCCGTCCCCATCAAGCGATCGCAACTGTGGCTGCAAATGCTGCTGTTGTTGTACTAGCAGAATCTTTAGCTAAAGAACTTGCACCAGTAAGAGTCAATGTTGTTTCTCCCTACTATGTTGATACTCCCATGTGGTCGGGGATAGCAGATACAGAACGTCAAGCACTATTTGATCGCGTCGCTCAACAACTTCCCATTGGTCGTGTTGCCAAAATTGAAGATGTCGCACCTACTTTTCTTCATGTAATAGAAAGTACCTATTTAACTGGAGTAAATATTCCTGTCAATGGTGGTGCAACGTTACAAACTATTGAATAAGCACAGCATCGAGAAAATAATTTAAACATTTTATGAATTGTAGTTTTTTAGGGAAAAAAAATGAACGCACAAACAATAAATAAAATAGCTTTAATCACTGGTGCAAATAAAGGACTAGGATTAGGAATAGCGAGAAAACTAGGGAAACAAGGTATTACAGTATTAATTGCTGCTCGTGATGAGTCTAGAGGGAAAAAGGCTGTCGATAAATTGCAATTTGAAGGTATTGATGCTCATTTTATCAAACTAAATGTAGGCGATCATGCCTCGATTAAATCAGCAAAAAATGCGATCGCCGAACGATTTGGTCAATTAGATATCTTAGTTAACAATGCAGGAGTTAATTTAGAATTCTCCACAGGTTTACCAGCACCTTCTCAAGTTAGTCTTGATATTCTCCAACAAACCTTTGATATTAATTTCTGGCGTTGCTGAATTAAGGGATGAATTTGTGAGGAACTGGGACATCCCAGAATTTTAGATAGTGAATTAGCAATCGGATCGAATGCTGAAGCATTTCTACTGACTTGGAATAACATAACGTCTTGCGATGCAATCGGGC
>JBOFLX010000045.1:0-63544 GCA_051658085.1 Waterburya sp. | reverse complement strand
GTTTGCAATTACCAGTGAGTTTCTTGGCGGCATCTTTGAAGGTCGATTTGATATTTTCTGTCAGCTGCATTTCTAGATTTCAATTGAGAATTTGTTATCTTTATAAGATGCCTGGGATTCCATTAATCCGCAAGTCCCTAACAGGTAACCAGTGAGGATATCTTGCGTAATTGCTATCTGCTATCTGCTACTTTATCTCAATCCATCAATTCAAAATTGACGATCTACTGGTCTACCATCGCTCCTGTCCCAAAAAACTTGGGTGGTTCTTTCAATGTATAAACAGTAGTTTCTGCTGCTATACAGTTACGAATATACAAGGGAGTTTGCATAATACCTAAAAGGGTCATACCATCAATAAAGCGGTAGCCTCCTGTGGTTTTATTGGCTAATAGCTCATCTACTTGTTCTGGTTGAGGTTGAAGATTAATTTGCTCGTCAGAACAAAGAGCGAATCCCCAAGCACGACCATAGGAAGGCGTAGGTGCAGACAAAGAAGTAACGTTACTAAATACCGCTTTTAAAGTATTAATTAAACGAGCATGATCTTTAACTTCTGGTGGCGATATTGGCCCTGCTTGTACCATTACATAGCCTCCAGGATTTAAGACTCGTTTGAGTTTAGCGAAATATTCTTTAGTGAATAAAGCAAAAGATGGCCCAGATTCAATAGGATCACTGAGGTCAGAAATAATTACATCCCAGGTTTCAGTAGTAGTATCTAAGACTTTAAGCGCGTCAGCAATTACCAAATCAACACGCGGATCAGCAAAAGCATTTTGATGCATTTCAGGGAGATGCTGTTTACAAGCTTCTACTACCTCACCATCAATATCGATCATAGTTACTTTTTCAATGCTCTGCCAACGTAAAATCTCACGGATTGTTGCCCCTTCTCCACCACCTAAAACTAAAACTGTTTTGGGATTTTGGTGAGCAATTAATCCAGGATGTACTAAAGCTTCATGGTAAATAAATTCATCCACTGTGCAGGATTGCCATTTGCCATCTAAAACTAATCCTTTGCCAAAAGCTCCTGTTTCAACAATATACATCTCCTGATATAGAGTTTGTTGATACGCCAAAATTTTGGTTACACCATGAGTATAGATATCCCAAGGGGTAATATATTCATTAATCCACAGATCTGCTTGAAGTTCGCTACCAGACATAAGTAATTACTCTCTTTATTACACACAAATATTGTTTTTAGCATTTTTTGCGCCCAAAAAGAGATATATCGCAGTATCTTAATTGATGTTTAACAAAAGCTATAGAATTTGTAAGTAGCAAGTAGCAATTTGAAACATATCCTAAACGTTACATAAGATCTTCATCTCTCAAACTTTGGTAGCGATAAAAGTTTAAAATATCAAGTAAAATACCAACAATGCTAACGGTGAAACCAAGAGTAAGAATCCCCCAAAATGGTTTGCCATCGCCGAATACTGCCAAAAAGCCGAAAATACACCCAATTCCTTGTTCGCTTAACTCAAAAAAACCAGGAATATAGCTAATAATGCCTAAGAATAATAATGTGCAGCTAATTAAAACTACTGGCAATCCAAAACTTATCAATGCACTAAGCAGTAAAGAAAGAAATAAACTTAACACAACTTCTGAATATAATTTCTAGACAATATTTTGTTGAAATTTTTGCTTAAGGATAGATAATTAAAATCAAACCTTAATCTATTTAAACGATATAGGTAAAAACTAAATTTTGCAGAGAATTTTAAAAATCTTAAATAAACACCAAAAATCTTGGGAAATATAGGTTTAAAGAAAGGTTTTTGGTTCATAAAGTTCAAAAAAATATGCATAATTCTCATATTTTTGACTCAAGCTGTAAGCAATCTTTATGTTAAATCTTCAATTAGTTACGAAGTATCTCAAGTTGATAAATTATTAATTTAATCTCAATCATTATTTGCCAAACTTAATTGTTAATTAATTTTAGGAGCATTGATAACTGTGTCTTGGAAACGTTTAGATAATCGTCACGCTCATCAACTGCGCCAGCATCGATTTCAACTAGATTTTATTGATAATCCTTTAGCTTCAGTGATTATTGAATGTGGCAAAACCAAGGTTCTGTGTACTGTCAGTATTGAAGAGCAAGTTCCCAAATTTCTGCTGGGTAGTGGTCAGGGTTGGTTAACGGCTGAGTATAGAATGTTACCAGGGTCAACCAGCACCAGATCTCAACGAGAGTTAATGAAGCTTTCGGGACGTACCCAAGAAATACAAAGACTAATTGGACGTAGTTTAAGGGCTGCAATTGATCGGCAAGCATTAGGGGAAAAAACCATCACAATAGATGCAGATGTACTCCAGGCAGATGCTGGAACACGCACGGCAGCAATTACAGGAGGTTATGTAGCTTTGGCGCATGGAATTAATAAACTTATTGCCACAGGTAAACTGCAACAATCACCATTATTAGAACCAATAGCTGCCGTTTCAGTAGGTTTAATCGCAGGGGAAGCCTTGTTAGATTTAGACTACTTAGAAGATGTTACAGCAGATGTTGATTTAAATGTCGTCATGAATGGCAAACTAGAATTGATTGAAATACAAGGAACGGCTGAGTCTAAGAGTATGACGCGATCGCAATTAAATCAAATGCTTGATGTAGCAGAAATAGGAATTAAGGAATTGCTTGCAGCTCAACAAACAGTCTTAGAAAACCTTTGAATAAAGTAGCAAGTAGTTATGAAGTAGGAAATAGGAAATAGCGCGAAATTCCTTTGCATAAAGGACTTTTAAAGGATACCGCTTCGCATATAGCTTCGCGTCGCGCGGGTTTCCCGCGTTGAAAAAATTTCGTGTATACGGAAATAGGAAGTAGGTTTTAATAGTTAGCAATCAACAATCAACAACGATCAGTAATCAATAATTGGTTATAGATGTAAATATATAAATAATTTTGCTTAACTACCTAATAAGTAAATATACTGTAGTTATATATATTGAAGATAGTTAACATTATTCTTGAAACAAAATTTTAGTAAATTCCAAAATAATTTTAATTCAAATAACTATTAATACAAAAAAATACGTAATGGTAGCTTATGTTACAGACACAGTGTTATTAGTATTGGCTAATAAAGAGGCAAAGCAAGTATTAAAGCAAGTTGCTAGTTATTTATGCGGAATGATCCCAGAGGAAAAAGTAACGAGTAAAACTTTTGATTTCTGATTCCTGACCATTCATTAAACAGTGAACATTTAACATTCGATATCGTTGATAAATGGTAAATGATCTTTGATCAATGAAATGACTCCTGACTTTTCAAGCTTCTAACAGTAACAGCAACTTGGGTTATTAATGTTTTTAGAAATTAAACGAATTGATAAAGATTTAGCTCCGCTAATGAGCTAATCATAGTAAGTAGAGTAGTCAACTGAAAATCAATCTTAATACATTTCAAGGAGTAATCAATGTCTAGAGAAAAGTTAGGCGGTTTTATCAGCATTGTTTGTTTTAAAGGCGTAATTACGGGAATGGAAGAAGCTTTGGGCGAAAAAGCCACTGCGATCGCCTTAACTTCTGCTGGACGTACTAGAGGTAAGAATTTAGTCACGGAACTGGGTTTAGCTGGTGCAAATTCATCTCTTGAAGATCTGGCTAGTAAACTAGATCATGCTTTGGGTGAAAATGGTACTCGTCTTTGCAAAGTTGATAGAATTGAAGATCATGGAGACGTGATTAAAGTATATACTCACGAAACTGTTTGTTTGGCAGGAGAACCACAAGGTAGCTCTCGTCAATGCACCTATAGTTTAGGTGCAGTTTGGGGCGCGATTGAAACTATTCAAGGTAAACGCTATCGTGGTAAGCACACTGAATCAGTACTGCGTGGTGGTAGTTACGATGTTTTTGAACTAACTCCTTTAGGTTAGTTAATAGTATTTTTTAATAATTAATAATCAGCGCGAGGCAAGGCTAGATTTATAGTTTAAGGCGATCGCGCTTTGTTATTTTGGTCATTATTAAATATTAGATACACAAGTTACTTCTGCAATAAGTTCTAGAGCGATCGCTACTTTTAACAAATCAATAATCTAATCATCTAAAATTAAATAGCCTGGTAATTAATTTTTAACTCATAATCTGTGACTGTATTTCAACAAGAACATTTATTATTTACGCCTGCAACTCCAGAAACTAACGCTATTCCCACTATTTTTGCTTTCCCTAATGAATACACTATCGGTATTACTAGTTTAGGATTTCAGATTGTTTGGGCAACTTTGGCAATGCGTTCTGATGTTGATGTTCGTCGTTTATTTACAGATCTGAGTGAACTACTACCCAGAAATCCTGAACTCTTTGGGTTTTCGGTATCTTGGGAACTAGATTATATCAATATTTTTAATTTACTAGAGTCTTTAGATATTCCTCTTCATAGTATTGAAAGAACAGAAGATCATCCTTTGGTATTTGGTGGGGGGACAGTGTTAACGGCAAATCCTGAACCCTTGGCAGATTTCTTTGATGTTATTTTGCTGGGAGATGGAGAAAATTTACTTGATAACTTTATTGATGCTTATCAAGAGGTAAGAAAGGCAAATCGTCAGACAAAATTAAAGCATCTAGCCCAAGTACCTGGGGTTTATATTCCTAGTTTATATACAGTAGATTATCACAGTCCCGACGGGACAATTAAAGCGATCGCACCTATCGATAGTGACATTCCTGCTGAAGTACATAAACAAACTTATCGGGGTAATACTCTTTCTGCTTCTACTGTTGTTACCGAGAAGGCTGCTTGGGAAAATATTTATATGGTGGAAGTTGTTCGTAGTTGTCCAGAAATGTGTCGCTTTTGTCTGGCTAGCTATTTAACTTTGCCGTTTCGGACTGCATCTTTAGAAGGTTCTTTATTACCTGCGATTGAAAGAGGGTTAAAAGTAACTAACCGTCTCGGTTTACTGGGTGCATCGGTAACTCAACATCCTGAGTTTGAAGCGATTTTGGATTATTTATCTCAACCTCAATATCAAGATGTGCGTCTGAGTATTGCTTCTGTTAGAACTAACACTGTCACCGAGAAATTAGCTACCACTCTGGCTAATCGAGATACTCGTTCGATCACTATCGCAGTGGAAAGTGGTTCGGAAAAAGTAAGACAAATAGTTAATAAAAAACTCACTAATGAAGAAATTATTCAAGCTGCCATCAATGCTAAGGCAGGAGGCTTAAAAGCTTTAAAACTCTATGGGATGGTAGGTATTCCAGGAGAATCAATAGCAGATGTCGAACAAACCGTTACGATGATGTCGGCAATTAAACAAGCTGCACCTGGACTACGCTTAACCTTGGGATGCAGTACTTTTGTGCCTAAATCTCATACTCCCTTTCAGTGGTTTGGAGTTAATCCCGATGCTAAATCAAGACTAAAATATTTAGAAAAGAATCTGAGAAAGCAGGGAATTGATTTTCGTCCCGAAAGCTATAACTGGTCAGTAATTCAAGCCTTAATTTCTCGTGGCGATCGCCGTTTAGGTAAATTACTGGAGTTAACTAGAGAGTATGGTGACTCTGTAGGTAGTTATAAGCGTGCATTTAAACAATTAAAAGGACAAATACCCCCCTTAGACTATTATGTTCACGACAATTGGGACTATCATCAGCAAATTCTCCCCTGGCAACATTTACAAGCAGCATTACCACAAAAAACTTTGGTCAAACATTTAAACGAAGCATTAACAGTTATTAGTTATTAGTCATTCGTCATTAGTCATTCGTCATTAGTGACCAATCAACAATTATCAATTAACCATTAATCAATTATGCAAACAACTTCTGAATATATTTGTGCTTTTTGTGGCGAATCTAATAGTACTTTTGTTGATATTAGTGCAGGGATGCAACAGTCTTACACTGAAGATTGCCAAGTATGCTGTCGTCCTAATGTACTATATATTTATGTTGATGAAGATACGTTAGATATTCAAATTGAAAGTGATTATCAAGAATAAACTTACCAAAATTAGTTTGTTAAAAATTAAAAAAAGAATGACAATTTAATAAATTATCATTCTCTTACAATAAATAAATTTAAGTTGAGTTGAGAGTCACTTTTATGCTGCCATTTGACTATTAAGCAATATCTTTTTAAGTTGTTCTAATTGCATTTCCAAATTGGCAATCTTGTCATCATAACACTGCTTCATTTCTTTAATGGCTCCAATAGCCACAGGAACTATGGCATTATAATCTAAATATTTGCTGTCTGTACCAGCAACGGCGTGTGGTAATATTTCCTCTACTTCCTGAGCAATAAATCCCATTAACTTATGAGGAAGTTCATTTAAATCTTGTTTTTTGTAATAAAAATTAATCGGATTTAAAGACAAAGCTTTTTCTAAAAGATTAGAAGCAGTTTGAACATCTGTTTTACTGTTTAGATCGCTCTGAGTAAACCAAACTCCTCCACTGTGTAGTCTAGCTGTACCAGTAAAACCATTGATTCTATTAGTTATTTCAAAGAAACCATCATTAGTGACGCGCATTCCTGCTTGATGAACAGTTTGTTGTTGATTATTAATTTGTATTGCCCAATTAACATCACTGAATGTTGTGATAGTTACACCACCGATAGTATCCTCGATTGACATTCTAGGCTGAGGATCTTCGGCTTTAAATAATAAGCTACCTCCTGAATCGATATCCAGCTTCCAAGTGTGGCCTTTAGGCCCTTCTAAACCAAAAGGTGTACTAACCATTTTTCGTTCCTCTACTAATTATTTAAGTTTAAATTTAAGTTATCGATGAATCAAGAATAACGAGAGAAACAATCGAGAAAAATTAGAGAAAAAAATCTAAAAATGAAAGATGTAGATATTAATCTTTTCCCTTTATTTTATTAATACAAAATATTCAATTACTAAACTCAAGTGTATTTAAATTGTGTATTATAAAAAATTTCTTTAAGTCTTTAAAGACTGATAACGAAAACTTCAACAAGCAGGAAAACTCACTAAAATTGGCGATCGCCTACACAATTCAGAATTATAGCAATCCTAAAAGACATAATTCAATTACTTTAGTTTGTAAAATTGCCAAGTCTTCTGCACCTGTTTTGAGATTATATTCCAAGTCTAATAATTGAGGTAAAGCAGCGAGAAATTGTTTGGCTGTGGTTTTTTGAATCTCTTGACGAATAAAATAGAGACGATTGGGATTATTGATTCCCGCAGCAGCAGAAATTGCTTTATTATCTGTTTCTCCTGCCTCTATCATTAATTTAACTATTGTCCAAGTCCGAAATTGCCCCACCAGAGTTGCAACTATTTTTAAAGCTGGTTCGTTACGGTTGATTAAATCGGTGACTAAACTTAAAGCTTGTTCTGTTTGTCCGTCTTTAATTGCCGTTGCTAACTGCAAACTGTTTTGAGTATTGCAAAGAACTAAAGCTGCTACAGTATCTTCATCTAAAGGTTGTTGGTTATTACTCCAGTATATTTTTAACTTGGCTAATTCATTCCACAATTGCCGAGTATTATTACCTACTGAATCTGCTAGTAGAGCGATCGCTTTAGGTGTTAGTTTAAGATTAATTTCTTGTGCTACTTCTCTAACTTGGGCAGTAATTAAATCGGTTTTCCAGGGGGGAATTAAACTAAAATCTTTTACCTGGGCAGATTTATTTAATAATTTAGTTGAATTTAATCTCCCATCAGGTTTTTTATCAGTAGTAAACAATAAATGGGATGTGTCAGGAATAATTTCAAGAGTACGTTTGAGTTCATCCAAGACTTCATTAGCAGGTTTTTGTTGACAAAGATTAGTATTTGCTAACCACACCAAACGTTCTCCCGTACCAAATACAGGAGTCATAGCCTGATTAAGTCCTTCGATAATCGTTTCCGAGCGATCGCCCGTCAGTTTATGATAATTAAACTGCAACCAATTAGGATCGAGGACTTTCGTTTGTAATTTCTCTACGGCTTGGGTAAGAGCAAAATCGTCTTCTCCCCAATATAAATAGACGGGCATATAGGAGTCAGAAGTCAGAAGTCAAAAGTCAGGAGTCAGGAGTCAGGAGTCAGGAGTCAGGAGTCAGGAGTTTTATCCACTAAGATATTACCTAAAAAAACTTGCTATTTGCTATCTGCTACTTGCTACTTGAATAACTGATAACTGACTATTAACCAAAGGTACTCTTGTTCCATCCCCACATATAGCCTTGGGCATCGGCAAATTCAATATAAATACGATTTGAGGGAATATCGAGTTTTTCGCTAATTTGACTACAAAAATCTTGGCTCATTGCCTTAGTTTGGGATGAACTCATGCTGCCAATACTCTTGATTTCTACATAGCATACAGGATCAAAAGTACCAGCAAAGGTCATGGGGACATCGGCTTCAAAAGCTGTCATTACATAAGATTCAGGTTTACCTGTGTGTTTAGCTAAATTAGCAGACAGGCTAGTAAGCAAATTTTCGACTGTGGATTTTTCAGGTTGAGCGATCGAAGATTGAACTTTAATTAACGGCATAACTACTTTTTAATTTTTATCCTAGATTTTCAGCTTGCTATATCTATGATCAAGTGGCAATGGTCGCTTTCTGAATTGAAATTAACGAGCGTACATTCCCATTTCACAAGGGTTTGCTCAAATATTTCTTTGAGCCTAAGTAACCTCTCTTGGTTGATTGCCTTTTTGCGGTATTTTGTGACTAGAACAATATGAGCGGTAGGCTTGTATACTGACCTAAAGCCTTTGTTGAAACTACTTGATATGATATAGCAGTAAGTTGTATTGTCATCATAATATCATTTAAGGTCGAGCAATGATTACCTACGCCTACAGGTATAAAATCAAGCCAACACAGCAGCAAATAAGACAGTTTGAACAGTATTTAAGTATTTGTCGCAGTGTCTACAATTTTGCTCATGCAGAACGAAAAGCTTGGTTGGAATCGCGTCAATGCCAGGTAGATCGTTGCTCGATAAGTAGTGAATATATAATTTCTGCGGACAGGCCTTTTCCTAATTACAATATCCAAGCCAAAGCATTAACAGAAGCCAAGAAAAAACTACCTCATTTAAAACTTGTAAACGCTCAATGCTTGCAACAAGTATTGAGAAGGTTAGACAAAGCATGGACTGATTTTTTCAGGATGCCGAGTAGAGGATTCCCTAAGTTCCGTAATGCTAATAGATATCGTAGTTTTATCTTCCCAAAACCCAATACAATCTGTTTGGATGCTGGTAGGGTAAATCTTCCTAGTATTGGTTGGATTAAAATTAGACAGTCTAGACCATACCCAGAGGGATTTGTGCCTAAGCAGCTACAGGTTGTAAGAAAAGCAAGTGGGTATTATTTGGTGATTTACTTTGAGTCACCTGAAATTGTACCCGATGCTCTACCTGGAGAGAAATCAATTGGTTTAGATGCTGGAATAGAAAGTTTTGTTGCTACACCGACTCAGTTAATTAAGAGTCCTAAGTTTTTGATTCATCAAGCTAGGAAGCTGAAATTGCTCCAGCGTCGTTTGAAGAATAAAACAAAAGGCTCAAACAATTGGTTAAAACTGCAAAACAAGATAGCTCGACTGCACGAAAAGGTAGCCAATACTAGACGTGATTGGCACTTTAAATTGGCTCATGAAATTGTGATGAGGGCAGATAATATCTTTGTTGAGGATATTAATTTCAAATCCTGGTCAAAAGGCTTGTTTTGTAAACAGTCTCTTGATTCTGGTATTGGCGGATTCATCAATATTATTCTGCCGTATGTCGCTTGGAAACAAGGGAAATTTTACCTTAAAGTAGATAAAAATGGTACTTCACAAGAATGTTGCAAGTGTCATACTCATACTGGCAAAAAAGAGCTAGGACAACGAATACATATCTGTTCTAACCCTAGCTGCCTTCACACTGAGTCGAGAGACACCTGCTCGGCTAAAGTAATTCAATATCGTGGTGAGGCATTGCGGTCTTGGGGGTCTCCCCCATGAGCAAATGCCGAACCCGAAGGGTGAATGTGCGATAGGGCATACCGTGCTTAAAAACGCTTGCAGAGGCGATGCGACAGGGATAGTTCAGATGAAAGCTGTTCGATCTAGTTGGCAGCCGATGAGTCAAGAATCCCTCAGTAAAGCGACGTAGGAGCTTACTGGTAGGAGTGTCAATAATATATGGTTTCAGGGTGGGGATAAGTAATAAGTAATAAATAACAATCAACAATTAACAATGAATTATATTGACTGGAAAAAGCTGCAAAATGGTTCTGATATTCGCGGGGTAGCTCTTGGAGGAGTCGCTGAGGAGACAGTTAACTTGACTCCTGACGTGGTGAAAATGCTTGGGAATGCCTTTGTACAGTGGTTGATTGAGCAAATTAATAAATCACCCAGTGAAATAACTATTGCTGTGGGAAGAGATAGTCGTTTGTCAGGCGAAATCTTAAGTCAGTCGTTAATAGAAGGAATGGCGATCGCAGGTTGTCAGGTGTATAATTTTAATCTTGCCTCAACTCCTGCTATGTTCATGAGTACGGTAACAGAAGGGTTTAACTGTGACGGGGCAATTATGTTAACGGCGAGTCATTTGCCTTTTAATCGTAATGGTTTGAAATTTTTTACTCCTCAAGGGGGTTTGGGAAAACCAGATATTACTGAGATTTTGAATATTGCTGAATCTGGTAATTTAACTACCAAAAATATTCCAGGAGCAATTATTGAGCGTGATTTTATTAGTGTTTATGCAGCAAAACTAGTAGAAGTTATTCGTCAAGGAGTAAATCATGCTGATAATTACGAGCAACCCTTAACAGGTTTAAAAATAGTAGTAGATGCAGGTAATGGCGCAGGCGGTTTTTATGTTAAACAGGTGTTAAAACCTTTGGGGGCAGATACGACAGGTAGCCAATTTCTTGAGCCAGATGGGATGTTTCCTAATCATATTCCCAACCCAGAAAATAAGGAAGCGATGGCTGCAATTTGCCAAGCAGTTGTTAAGAATCAAGCTGATTTCGGCATTATTTTTGATACAGATGTTGATCGAGTGGCTGCTGTAGATTATTTAGGTAATGAACTAAATCGTAATCGGATGATTGCTTTAATTGCAGCAATTGTTTTACAAGAATATCCAGGTTCAACTATAGTTACGGATTCTATTACATCTGATGGCTTAACTCAATTTATTGAGCAACATTTAGGCGGTAAACATCATCGTTTTAAACGAGGTTATAAAAATGTAATTAATGAATCTATTCGATTAAACAATATCGACGTAGAATCTTGGCTGGCAATTGAAACTTCTGGACATGGGGCAATGAAGGAAAATTATTTCCTTGATGATGGAGCTTATTTGGCAACTAAATTATTAGTTGAATTAGCTAAAACTAAATTACAGGGTCAATTATTAACTGATTTAATTAAGGATTTACAAGAACCAATAGAAAGTGAAGAATTTAGGTTAAAAATTAATATCGATAATTTTCAAACTTATGGTAATAATGTAATTGAGCAACTTCATGAATTTGCTAGTACTCAGTCAGACTGGGAAATTATTCCGAATAATTATGAAGGGATTAGAGTATCTTGTCAGTCACCAACAGAAAATGGTTGGTTTTTGTTACGTTTATCACTACACGATCCAGTTATTCCTCTCAATATTGAATCTAATGTTGTTCAAGGTGTCTCTATAATAGCTACTCGCTTATTAGACTTTTTGCAAACCTTTGATTTCTTAGATTTATCGACTTTGGAAAAATAATTTTTTAATTGGTGACTGGTGATTAGTGATTGGGTATTGGTGATTGGGTATTGGTGACTAGGAATAAGGTTACTTACTCATTACTCATTACTCATTACTCATTACTCATTACCTATTACTTCATCCTTGTACCGTTTAACTTATGATTGATTCGGAAATTAATATTAAGCATATTCGCAAACTTTGTATTCAAGGTATTAACTGTCAATTTTTACCAGTAATATTAATTGGAATAATTGAACCTTGGTTAAGTAAATTACCATCAGCAGTAAAAGGAAGCCTTAGCTTATTTATTTTGATTTCATTTGTTTGGGGCTATTTTATTTGTTGGAATCTCGCTGAAAAATATGCTCGATATAAAGGATATTCTAAAAACTTCGGTTTGTTAGGAATTCTAAATATTTTTGGTTTAGCAATTTTATTTATTTTAAAAAACAAAAATACAGATAATCAGACAGTTGCAAATGTTAATCCTTTAGAAAATTTTAGTATATCAGCAATTTTTATTAGCTACATCGCTGTTGAAATTTTATCTTACCCAATTATAGTTTTGGCGATGCTCCTTTTTGGTAATCTAGAATTTAAAGAAATAGGAAGCTGTTTAGAGAATCAAAACTTTTTAGCGATTATATCTATTCCTATATACATTATTCTTGCTTGGTATTTTTGGGAAGAAATAAATAAATCAAAAATTAATTTTCAGTATCTAATCGGTTCACTCAAAAAAGTCAACTTGATATTACCCATTGGATTAGCGATCGCTAATTACTTTCTAGCCTTGGGAACTAGTAGTGCTATTCTATATGGTTTATCTTTTATCGTACCTGAATATGTAAAAGATCAAATCAATCAAACTCATGTCACAACACCTTGGGGTTATATATTTTTCGCGATCGCAGCTTTAATTTTTGCTCCTATTATGGAAGAATTATTTTTTAGAGGTATTATTTTTCAAAAATTAGCAATTAAGCAAAATACGGTTAAAGCCTTAATAATTTCCGCCAGTCTATTTACAATTGTGCATTTTCGCTCGGATATAATTTCTTTATTTTCGATTGGAATAACTCTAGCTATTTTATATTTAAAAACTAAACAAATAATTGTACCGATAATCTGTCATTTTGTTTATAACCTGATAGTATCAATAGAATTATTAAATTGGCAATTTTTTTCTAATACTGATCACTCAATTCCACAAACTATAATTAATTTTCGACAAGAATTTATTGATAGTTTAGCCTCAAATATTTTATTTATAGCTTTATCTGTTCCCTGTCTCGGTTATTTTTTTTATAAAAACTTTCCCCGTAACTACGATGTCGAAAGATTGCCATATTTTGCTAATCAACGGCAAGATTCTAATTAAGTTAGATGACTATAAAATTAACTGGTTATGTTTGGGAAAAGGGGAAAGGGAAAGGGGAAAAGCGCGTGGGATATGCTTGGGTTTCCCAAGCTTATAGAACCACGTAAGAAGGAAAAATAAAATATGTAATTAATTTTGTTTAAGCACTTACCTATTACCTATTACCTATTACTTATTCTTTTCCTTCCAACATCAATTGAGCGATCGCGGTATAAGCTTCAGTCCAAGCTTGTTTAACTTCCTCTGTCCAACTTTCCCCTAAAAAAGATTCCAGAGATTTTAAAAGGCTATTTCCTACCATCGGATAGTGTTCTGGTAAAACACCATATTTAATATGTTTAGTACCTAAACCCTTAAGTGTTGCAGTTAAAATTTCTGGTTGACGTAGACTTTCAACTGTTAAAACTAAAGAACTAAATAACTTTTTACCCTGTTCTTCCATCTGAGAATGAGCAAACAACGGCTGAACTTCTGGATAATCAGTAAATAGGTTTTGATAGAATGTTTGAGTAAAGTCGGTGCCACGTTCTTTGACTAGACTAAAGCTGCGTTCTAATAGTTCGATATTTAATGTCATGAGTGTCTTTATATGCCTGATTCTTGAAAAAGATTAGGATAGTAATATCCAATAATTCTTAGATTACCATCTCTGGATAAAATAGTGCGATCGCTTGACTGAAAAATTATGCTACTAGAAGTTAACAGAATTATAGTTCCACCAGGACAAACAGTAGTGTTAGATGGTGTTAGCTGGGCGGAATTTGAGGCTATTTTAGAAGATTTAGGCGAAAATCGCGGTTCTAGAATAGCTTATGATCGAGGACAACTAGAAATTATGACCCCTTTACCAGAACACGAAGTTCATAAAGAATACATTAGTGATTTCGTAAAAATTCTACTAGAAGAACTAGATATTGAATTTTGTCCTTTGGGTTCTACTACTTTTAAAAATCAGTTAATGTTTAAAGGAATTGAGCCTGATAGTTGTTTTTATATTCAAAATGAAGCCGTAATTCGAGGTAAAAATAGATTAGATTTAACTGTCGATCCGCCACCAGATTTAGCTTTAGAAATAGATATTACTAATCGTTCTCATCCAGAGATTTATCAGTCTTTAGGTGTTCCAGAATTATGGCGATATGAACAGGGTAAATTACAAATTTTACTATTAGTAAATGGTAAATATGTCGAGTCTAATCAAAGTAATAATTTTCCCAATTTTTCCTTGATTGAAATAATTCCCCAATATTTAACCCAGTGTCGAACTGAAGGAAGAAATAAGGGCATGAAAGCTTTTCGTAGTTGGGTGAGAAAGCAATTATAAAATGTTTGTTGGGTAATTTCTGTTTTCAAGGGATAGAGCGATCGCGTTAATTGTTTATCGAAAATTGTAAATAAACAAATTCAGAACCTAGTGATTGATAATTGTAGTTAAATTCAAAAATATTTTTGATTATGGTCACTCAAGCATATTCTAAATCTTGGGATTTATTAGTTGATAATAGTAATGGTCAACCAATTTTAATTGTTGAAGTTAAAAGTAAAACTAACACTTCCTCAGAGTGGGCAGCTAAATTAAGACGTAATATTTTAGCTCATGAAATATTACCCAAAGTTCCATATTTTTTACTAGTTTTTCCCGATAAATTTTACTTGTGGGTAAATAATACTGAAGTCAATCTAACTGAAGAGAAACCTGACTATACTATTGATGCCAATCCTATTCTGCAACCTTATTTTAAAAGAATTGGTATACAAGATAATCATATAAGACAACAAAGCTTAGAATTGATTATTGCGTCTTGGCTTAATGAACTAATCTATTCTGAAGAAACTGATGAAAAACAATCTCAAAGCTGGTTAATTGAGTCAGGATTATATGATGCTTTGAGGGGAGGAAAGGTTAATTATGGGGAAACTATGTGAATATTTATATTCATACATCATATTTCGTGGCGAGTAAGATCAATCTCTTCCGCCGATGGTGATGTGCCTAAATCAGCACATAAACCTAGTAATGATTTTTTAGGGTACGGTTTTTGTTGTGCTAATTCTTTTTCTAAGTCTGGAGTGAGTTGTTGAATTAAACGCACTTTATCTATGGGAGTTAGTTGTTTAGCTAGTTTGAGAACTTCTTGTAATGTCATTTTGTTTATAAGGCGATCGCATTTTAATCTTCTTTGAATACTAATTTATTATTCTAAATTTAGCTGTCAATTTGTAAGTCTTACTAATCGGATCTAAAATAATTTGTACGGATTTCTTCCGTTTATTTAATATAATAGGGTTGTAATGCACTTATGATTAAAGTTTATGTCCGAAACAGCATCCAAGGATAGTCGGATTGATTTAAGGCTCACAAGAGAACAAAAGGCACTATTAGAAAAAGCAGCCTCTCTTAGGGGAGTTTCTTTGAGTGCTTATACTTTGCTACATCTATTACCTCAAGCTCAACAAGATATCGATAATCAAGAAAGACTGAGTTTAACCAATCGCGATCGCGACTTGTTTCTTTCTGCTTTAGAAAATCCTTCCAAACTGAAAGGGAAGTTGAAAACTGCTATAGCGGAATATCTCCAGAAATATGAGTAACTATTGGAACTTTGTATCTCTTGAGAAGAAACATAAGCGTAAAGAGTTTAATTGTGGAAATCTTGAGTTGAATCAATATTTAGCCAAATATGCCAGACAGAATAATAAGTTGGAAATCAATAAAGCTTTTGTGGCTACTAAAACCGATACACCTCTTGTCATTGATGGTTATTACACCATAAGCTCTTGCGTTATTGATTTTCAATCACTACCAGAAGATAATCGACAAAGATTACCAGCTTACCCAGTACCAGCAGCATTAATCGGCAGATTAGCTGTAGATGTTTCCTGTCAAGGTCAGGGATTAGGGACGACATTATTGGTCAATGCTTTATTGAGAATAGTCAAAGCTTCAGAAGAAATCGGTATTTATGCAGTCAGAGTCGATGCGATCAACTACAAGGCAAAGCAATTCTACCTAAAGCATGAATTTATTCCTTTTGAAGATAGCCCACTATCATTATTTCTCCCTTTGAAAACTATTAAACAAGAATTTATTAATTGATAGATCAAGCCTTTGGCTTACGATCGCTTTATCTCCTTTTGCAGCTTGATTCTACAAAATTCCAAAAACTTAAATCGCAAAAGAAAAAAGTTAATTTTATTTTAATATTTTATTTATCTTGTTTCTTATGAATTGAGTTAAGTTTAAAAGATTGTTTTATAAATTAAATCAAGCTATACATGACAGCAGAAATTGCAATTTTAAATAAGACAGCAGTGGTTTTGGCAGCAGATAGTGCTGTAACTGTAACAGGAGGAATTAATGGTGATATAAAAATTTATAAATCAGTTAACAAATTATTTACCCTGTCAAAATATGAACCAGTTGGTATCATGATTTACGACAGTGCTGATTTTATGGGTATTCCCTGGGAAACAATTATTAAAGAGTACCGTTCGTATTTGGGAACACAAAATTTTGAAAAACTCTTAGACTATTGTAATCATTTTATTGAGTTTTTAGAAACAAATATTATATTTTCGGAGGATGAGCAATCTCGATATATAGAACAAATATCTTTTTATTTAATGACATATCTTAAAAATAAGATTATCAAACAAATTGAAAAGTATTTTCAACAAGATGTAGAGACAACAGAGATAGAGTCAATAACCAAAACAATTATAAATAAGATTGTAAAAGAAGAATTTGAAGTAATATTTCAAAAAAGTAAACTAAATAATATTGGGAATGTAAGCAATTTTCGCAAACAGTTTAAAGATAAATATAGAAAAATTATAAATGATAAAATTTCCGAAGTTTTTGAACAAATACCTTTAACAGAGCAAAATAAAAACAAAGTAATAGATATTATTGTTTATTATTTTTCAACAGAAACTTTTATTAATAAGTCTGGTGTTGTAATTACAGGATTTGGCAGAAAAGAATTTTTTCCCTCTTTGAACTCTTTGGTAATAGAATGTGTGATCGACAATAAGCTTAAGTATATGCAAGATAGACAAGTATCTGTAGAAGCAGAAGGAGCTTCTATTATTCCATTCGCTCAAGATGATATGGTTAGAACCTTTATACAAGGTATAGACCCAGAAATGTATGAGTTTTCGCTCGACTATTTGGAAAAGATGTTTGAACAGTACTCAAACATGATTTTTGAAAAAGTTAAAGCTTTTTGTCAAGGTTCTCAATTAGATGAATTTTCAGATCAGTTGAGAGATGTCAATAATTTCATTATCAACAAGTATAATAACGATATGTCTATGTTAAGAGCAATTCAGCACACTAATCCAATTCTGGAAGTTATTCAATTTCTTCCTAAAGACGAGTTGGCATCTATGGCTGAGGCACTTATCAATATTACATCCTTAAAACGAAAAGTTTCAGGAGTTCTAGAAACTGTTGGGGGACCCGTAGACGTAGCAGTTATATCAAAAGGAGATGGTTTCGTGTGGATTAAAAGAAAACATTATTTTAAACCCGAATTGAATCAACCGTTTTTTCATAATTATTTTATAAATGATAAGGAGTAAAGAGCATGGCAAAGAATAAGAGTAGTAGCGTTAATCAACAAACAATGAAGTCAATTAAAGATTGGAAAAAGGTATACACTCCTAAGTCTTTTATACAGGAGCAGTATGAGCAATTAGCTGAAAATATGAACAATGATTCTGATGCTTTAGTTAACTTTCTCACCACAGAGCTAGCTAAAGAAGTGAAAGAAAAGCTTTCTAGTAAAAAATAGGTAATACGTTGCTAACTTGGCTTTTTAAAAATAGTAAATAAATACTAAAAATTAAGGGATTACCGAAAGATTAGCTAACTAGCTACTAGTTTCATAGGTAATCCTTTTTACACCAAATAAACTAAAAATTACGAACAATGTTTCATTCCCAATCGCTCAAAACCCCATAAATCCCCCAAATAGCCATCGCTCTTAAATAATGACTTGCCCTAAAAGTGCCTACCGCAGTAATCGCTTCAGGAGTCCTAAACTGTAAACCATTTTCATATACTTGCTTCACTACAGTTTCAGCTAACCTCAAAGCCTCTTCTTTCATATCCATTTGCAGCATAAAAGCAGCTAAACCAAAATTAATGCCTGTCCAAACTTCTAAAGGATGGGTGTCATTAGGATTAACAGGACTACCATCGGGTAAAACACCATTGGCTGCACCATATTGACCGTTGTGAAACTTGAGAAAACAGGCATCATAGATTTTATTTAAAGTAGATTTAGTATATTGTTCCTCTACTACGTCGGGTAAACCTAATAAACGGGCATAAAACTGTCCACAGAGTTGATCCGCCATGACTACATTTGAGCCACTTTCACTATCAAGACGGTAATACTCCCCATTCCAGAGAGTATCATGATAGAGCGATCGCGCCTGTTGTAACCAGGTATGATAGGTATTAATGGTATTTTCAATCCCGACGGGAAAGTCTTCTGGTTGCAAATTAGGATTCATCGGTGGGTTGGCAATCAAAATCTCGCCTATCTTAATCGCTGCTTCTAAGGCTGTAATCCACAAACCCCCACAGTAGGCACTAATCCCTTTTAATCTCCAGTCGTCAAAGGTTTGATCAGGTGCGCCAGAGTTTTCGGGAATACCATCATTATCCCGATCAAATTTTTTAAGATATGCCAAGGTAAGAGTAATACTTTCCCAACATTCCCAAAGGAAATTAATATCTTCCCCAGGAGTCAGTAAGTAATCACGATATACTTGCAATACAAAATCGCTGGGTAAATCTTTCCACTGGTTACAATCTTGATAGGAAGTATAGTTAGTCTCCGCCCAAGGATGTTCATTGGGTGCGCCGAGATCATGAGGAGTTGCACCACCTGCTTTCCTAATCGCACTTGAGTTATCGTAACCGACAATGCGCGGTGTATCATCATGGTGAGGGATAGCTCTAGCAAAGGCTTCTAGAACTGATTTATCTAGCTTTGACCACAACATCATTAAGCCAAATGAACCATAAAGACGGACATCAAGGCTTTCATACCAACGATAGTCCATACACTCTAAAACCCCAAACTGCCCTACAGGATCATTTTCCGATGCTGCCGTCCACAAAGTCCCACCATCAGCGAGTAAATATAACTCGTTAAACAGTGCCATCTTAAACCAGTCAGGCAAATCATCCCCTTGTAAAATTGGTTGTTGCCAAGCGATGATTTTTTCTCGCCACCAGTCCCCATGTTTGAGGGAAGTTCTAACCATACTCCAGGCGTTTTTACCGTTGCGCCCAAAAAAGTCCGTATAGCGACGATAATAATTAATCCCTTGCTTAAATTCCGTCACAGGCAAATCCCAGCATAAGGTAAAAGGAATCTGCTTAGTTTGACCTGGTTTAATTGTAAAGCGAATCGCGATCGCACAAGCAATTTGTTCCCCAGGTGCAGCAGGGGTTTCATCTTGTCGATCAGGTAATGAACCATCGGCTGCAAAATAATCCCAAACTTCGCCCCCATCCCCGTCAGGATTCCAACGACTGAGATAAAAAACTTCTACACTAGGATTATACACAGACGCGATCGCAATTTGTCCCTCTCCCTCCTGTACTTGCTCATCAAGTTGCACCCTATCTAATAAGCACCCTACACGATAGTTATCTTGTATCCACTGGTTATAGCTACCTGTGCTATCTCGCCACTTGGGTTGATATTCATATTCAGGACTGCCATCGTCTCGTACCTTCACTGTTGGGGATTTAATGGCATTGGTAAACCAACCAACAGTATTTTGCCAAGTTAGCATAATACTCAGAGTTATCGGCTTGTCCGTCGGGTTATGTAACGTCCAGTTAAAATTAACGATTGGATAACTGGCTTCTTGATAACTTTCTGCCCAAATTGGCGACAATTGCTCACAAGTAATCTCCGTAGCAAACACATCTTCGTATTGAAACCAACTACGAGGATAAAGCGCACTATAAACCCCCTTTTCCTTGGGATACCAAGACCAACGGGATAAAGTATTATCTTCTGGTGCTTCAGTACACAAAGCATAAGCTTGGGTTGTAGATTCTGTCTGCTCAAAAATACTAAACTGACAGGCTGGCAGAGACTTAAAGATATGCTCTCCTCCATCCAAATGCCAGAGATTAAAATCGCCTTTACTTGACCGTCCAATACATCCTGCACCCATACCCCCCAAGGGTATCCCGTGCCAAGGCCCATCATCTAAGTTACTAGCGTAGCGTACAGTATAGGGTTGTTCCCACCCTTTGCCTATGGGACGTTTCCAGGCACAAGGAGGAATCTGAGGACTAGGCCGTTGGTTAGATGTCATACTAAATCCTGTTGAAATAGAGCATTTAAAAGTTAAGTCAAGGCTACAGACTAGAAGTAATAGAGAAAGAGTTTTATAGTTTTTTAAGACCTAGCTACTTATATGCAAATTACTGATTAGGCAGAATGCAGAATTTAGGATAACAATAAAATCTAGAATTAACCAGAATATATTTGAAAAATTGATAATTGTTTAATTCAACAATGAGCGTCCAGATCAAAGAAAAAATATATCCTAGCAGGATTAACTATAAATAACTTTACTGGAAATTATACGGATCATTAGGAGTGGGAATTGGTTGGATAGATTTAGCAGCAATAACCAAAGAACGTTTATTAGAAATTTTCGCATCCATACTATCTTTGCGCGGTAAAGTTTCTGTAATCATTTCTCCTTTTATTTCTAACCAAGTATCCGCAGGATAATTATTACGACTGACACTTAACTTCACAGGTAACCCAATGGGATAAGCATCCACTGCACAACAAGTAATCACAAACCTAGAAAGCATTAAATAATTATCGGGTAATTCAGGTAAATGTAGTACAAAACCACTAACATTAGCAGCTTGTCCACTATAAGCATCTGGTTCAGGATAAGCGTTAATGGTACGAATCCAGTCAATCAGCGATCGCGTTTCTGGTTTAGTAGTAGTCCGAAATGCCTGGGGTTGAGAACGTGTTAAAGGTAGTTCACTTACGCCTCTTTGCATAGCAGTTTGACTAGAGAGAATTTTTGGAGGAATCAGTAAACCAGCGATCGCTACGACTAAAAGTATTGTACTCCCTAATCCTGGGGGAAATAAGGTGATGTGTGCCGTTGCGCTATTTTTGTGCTTGCCAGTCACAATAGTCAAAATTTTAATTATCCCTAAGACAATTAACACCACCCCTGTAGCCATGACTAAAACAAAATAATTAGGATGGATTAGTAATCTATATTGTCCTGTAAACCCATATTTTAATAACAGAATGCCCCACACCAACAGAGCCAATCCATCTAAGATTGCGTTTTTATCATTTAACATTGATTATTATTGAACTAATTATCAAGTAATAAATTCTTGTGTTTTTTTCCAGACTTGTTCAACTAAATCAGGACTATTATTATCAAACCAATTAATTTGCTTATTTTTTCTGAACCAAGTACGTTGACGTTTAGCAAATTGACGAGTATGAGTTACCGTTAGGGCGATCGCATCTTTAAGATCAACTTTTCCAGCTAGATATTGTTTAATTTCAGCATAACCCAAGGTATTTAACAAAGGTAAATCTGTACCATATTTCTGACAGAGAGTATCTACTTCTTGAACCAAGCCTTGCTCAATCATTTGTTGAGTACGGGTAATAATTCTCTGATCTAGTTTAGCCACTTCACAGTCCAAGCCAATTTGTAAAATCGGATAATTAGGCAAATTTTCCCCCTGTTGCTCAGAAATAGGTCTACCTGTAACGTAAAAAACCTCTAAAGCTCTTAAAGTTCTAAATTGATCATTAAAGTGAATCTTGGCTGCTGCTGCTGGATCAACCTGAGATAACCAAGCATGAAGTTGAGTTTGTCCTAAAGCCGATAATTGCGATCGCAGTTCTGGTTGCGGTGAGACTCTAGGAATTTTTAAGCCTTTGGTAATAGAGTCTAAATATAAACCTGTACCACCTACTAGTAGGGGTAAACTGCCGTTTATCCGATAATTGTCGATTAATGCTTGTGTTTGTTGTTGATATTGCCAAAGAGTTAAAGTTTTTGTAGGTTGACAAATATCTATCTGATAGTGAGGAACTAATTTCTGTTCGGTTAAAGATGGTTTAGCTGTACCAATATCAAATTCACGATAGATTTGACGCGAATCAGCACTAATAATAATTGAATTTAAACGTTGTGCTATCTCCAAAGCCAAACCAGACTTCCCACTAGCAGTTGCACCACAGATAACAATCAACATACATTTGTTTTGACTTTCAGTAAAAATAACCAAAAAAAAAAGAGGATGAACTTCTAAATCCTCGTAAATACACTGTTGTAATATAACTCAATAACTAAGATGATAACTATTGTTCTTAGGATTAGTAAGCAATTAAAAAGTTACTAATCACTCATCAAGTTTTTCCTCATTGGACTAGTGAACAATTATCACCTTGTATAACTAGTTCCTTTGTATATAGTCTTGCTCCAGAACCCAGTTTTGACGGCTGGGTTTTTCTTATTGTAATTATAACTATTTTAGTGAAAGATTATGCGATCGCTCTATCAATAAAATTCTGCCAAGTTTCGTTTGGTTGCCAGATTTGTTCGAGATAACGACGGGCAGTTGCTTCACTATAACCTTTGCGTAGTCGATGATAAAGGTAAATCATGGCAGAAACACGCATATTTTTAGCACAATGTACCCAAATTTTGCGTTCTGGATTCTCATCTAGTAAATCAGCAAGATGTTCAAAGTCTTTGAGAGTAGGAGATTCCCAATCAATTGGAATACCAACATATTCCATTCCTAGATTTTGAGCGATCGCCTGTTCATCGGGATTCCAATTACTAGAAGCAGGGGTTGCCAGATTGACAATTAAACTATAGCCTTCAGATAAAATATCGCCAAACTGTTCGGTGGTAGGTTGCCCAGAAGTAGCAAGAGTTGGAGAAATAGGGAGAAATGCTTCGATTTGCTGTAGTGGTGAAGTCATAATTAATCTCAGATCGGGTTAATTAGCATCTCCACCGATGGTAACATCTTTAATTCTCAGACTTGGGCCTCCACAACCAACAGCTAATCCAGATTGTCCTCCCTTGCCACAACCGCCAGACTCATCCCAATAAAAATCATCGCCGATCGCTTCAATATTAGCTAAAGTTTTAAAGACATTACCAGAAAGAGTGACATCCTTGACAGGTTCAGCTAGTTTACCATTCCGAATCATCCAAGCTTCTCCAGCACTAAAAGTAAACATTTCGCCGTTAGTCATGCCTCCTAGCCAATTACGAGCATAGACTCCTTCGGTAATATCTTGAAATAAATCAGGGACAGGAGTACTGCCACGAGCAATCCAGGTATTAGTCATTCTGACAATTGGGGAATAATGATAGTTCAGACAACGAGCGTTACCTGTGAGTTTTTCCCCTAATTTACCTGCGGTTTCACGGGAGTGGAGTCTGCCTACCAAAACGCCATCTTTAATTAACTGAGTAGTCGTAGCAGGAGTACCTTCATCATCATAAAAATAACTACCCCGATGGATATAATTTGACTCAGACTCTATAGGTGCAGCACCATCAAAAATTTGTAAATCTTCAGAACCAAAACGCTTACCCATACTCATAACTTCCAAGAAATCGGGATTTTCATAAGCCATATCTGCTTCCGAAAGATGCCCAAAAGCCTCATGTACAAACAACCCAGTCAAGATGGGGTCGATTACTACTGTATAAATATCTCCCTTGATTTTGGGTAAAGATAAAGCCTCAACTGCTCTTTGGGCTGCACCAATGACCTGTGAATCTAAATTAATTAAATCTTCGTAAGCCTGACGTGAACCTGTGGTTTCTCTACCTGTTTGTATTGTTTCATTCCCTCTAGCAGTGGCAGAAAACCGCATTTCCATATCTGACCAAGACTGTTCAATCACACTACCTTCTGAAGTAGCAATAATGATTCTTTGAGAACTATCACTATAACTAACAGAAGTAGCAGTTAAACTGCTGTGGTATCCACGTAATAACTGATTATAGCGATCGCACAAAGCTTTTTTGTCTGCTAAAGTAATTTGCCTGGGATCACTACCTGTAAGGGGAACTTGACAGATATCTTGGATTGGTTCAACGGGAGCGAGAACAGTTTCTTCATCTCCTACTATTTTGGCTGCTGCGATCGCTTCTTCAATTCTAGTGACTAAAGTTTCTAGATCATTAAAGGCTGCAAATCCCCAACCACCACGATAACAAGCTCTAACTTGTCCACCCAAAGCTAGACTTTCGCTCAGAGTTTCGATTTTACTGGTTCGCAATAAAATATTAGTTTCTGCTGCTTGTTCCAAACGAATAGTTAAAAAGTCAACGCGATCGCTATAGACTTTAATTAATTCAGTTAGTCGATTCTTATGTTCGGCAAATAAATCAGACATCAAAATTATTAATAAGCTGAGACATTAGCTTATATTATTGTCTGAATTTTAAATTTTAGTTCTAGTTTTGCAGTAATGGTAAACATTGATAAAGTTTTTGGTCGAGATATAGAGATTGCGGATAATTAACTGCCAGATCTGTAGCTTCAAGAATAATTGCAGCATCACTTTCTTTCGTACAAAAAGAATTTACTCCCAGAGAATATAACAACTCAATTACCTCTGGATGTTGATAATCACTCCAATGAATTAGGCTAGTTTGAGGTGAAATAGCTTTAATTAGAGCAAGATTATCGGTATTAGATTCTTCTTCAATATCAAAAAACAATATATCAACGTTTATCTGTCCATACATCAAAGAAAAAACTAGCTCCGAATTTTCCAATAATACAATTTGGAAATTAGGTCTTTGAGTTTTCAAAAGATCGCTTAAGAGTCTTCCCTGTTGTCTGTGAGGTTCAATAATAACAACATTTAGTGGTTGGGAAAATGAAGACTGGGACACAAAAATACTGTCTAACATAAGCTATGTAGTGGCGACCTTAAGTATATTTATCTAAATAATGTTACTTACAATCATACACACCTTTTTTTTATCCTCCCAGTGTTTTTACGGTTAGTTAATCAAAAATTGATAAAATCCCTCTGTTTTTTAAAATCTTTTTAATGCTCAAAGATAACTTGCCAAAGACTCGCTTAATTGTGATATGATGTTTTGGCACTGATTACATAGCTAATTAGTACACATATGAAAATCATAGACGGGGCGTAGCGCAGCTTGGTAGCGTACCACTTTGGGGTAGTGGGGGTCATGGGTTCAAATCCCGTCGCTCCGATACATTTTAAACCTTCTCACAGAGAGGGTTTTGTTGTTTTTAACGATAATTTTGAACCCCTTTTCATTCTCAATAAGCAACGTATTTTGGTCATTTTTTAGGGTGTTTTAAGCTAAAATTGGTAGAGAAAAAAATAAATATAAATACTGTAAAAAGCAGAATAATTTTAAATTAAAACTCTTCGTGGTTTATCAGTTGATTCAAAAGTTCATCTAAAAGTATATTTATGGATGGGTCTTCTGCTGTATTACTAGTAAAAAAATCATTATACGTTGCCAAATAATCTTCTATCCATTCAAATAATTCTTTTAGTGAGAAATTATCTATTTCAAAATTTTTTAAGCGACTTATTATTAATTCACAACAACCTTCATCCATTAAATAAGATAGTTCATTTAATAATTTATTTACTTCTTCGCTAATATATGGTAAATATTGATTATTGTTATAAACAATGTACTCATGAGTTCCAGTAGTATGAAATGAATAAAATATGGTTAAGTCATCTATTGTAGCTGAAACTAATATGTATTGATCTTTACAAGAGATAGGGGTCTTTAACAATCCTGTAGAGTCTATTTTTCCTACTGTTGTTTTCCAAATAACTTCTTGTTTACTGTATTGTATAGGATTGCCTTTTGAATCAAATCCTTGAATAACTTGAAATTTTTTGCTTTGTCCAGCTTCAATCAAAAAACGAGGCGAATAAATTGTTAAAATATTAGATTCACTTAGACAGCTTGAGCTTTTTACATTTATTAATGAATTATTTGATAATAAATTATTATTTCTGTCTACAGTATTGGTATTAGACAATGAAAAAATTGACAGATTACATGGCAATTTAGTAACAAAAGACTTGGTAGTATGAGGTATTTCTTTTTCTTTTTTTCTTAAAGAAGTACAATTGTTGTTTTTATTTATCTTATCAACAGGTGTAGCAATAGAATTATTAGCATAAGATATATTTTTTCTTTTTTCGGAACTAATAGAATCCTTAGAAAATTTTTCTTGATTTGAATTCCTTGTTTCCGCTATCTCAACATAATATTCTTCAAAACTTTGCTCAATCTTGACATTAATTTTAGATTCAATATTTTTCTCTATAATTTTTGCTGTTATTATTACATTGTCTATGTCGTCATTGGCAATAAATACACCTTGAGAGCTTATTTTACCTGAAGTAGTAGACCAAATAATTTGATTTTGAATATCAAGTGTATCCCTGGCTTGGTCTAATAACTTTAAGTTGTACGCGATCGTCTGATTTTATACTACTTGGTGGATTTATAAACTGTATTTTTCTTAATTCGGGTAAAACTATGTAGTCGATAGAATCACTTAGATTGCTAAAAGCTTCTTTGAAAGATAAATTGCTGGCTTTTTTCAGTAACTTGGCTATTCTACGTCTTCCTATTTCCAGTATCCATCCTTGGATGATCGCATCTATTTCAGATTGAGAATCTTTATCTCCTGTTAGAATTAATTGCGGAGCTAGTATATCGTAAAAGAATTCTTCGTTTGATAGCATCCAAGACAAAATTCTGGTTGATATACCAAGAGTTAATAGTGTTGTTTTCTCCGCTGAATTATATTTTGGAGTGTATTTTGATGTAGCAGTAACTCGATAAATACCTTTAGCATGATGAGCAACAATTAGTTTGCCATTTTGGTCGATTGTTCCCCCTGTAGCTGACCAAGTAATTTCACCACAATCGATTGGATTGTTGTATTGATCAAATCCTTTAGCTTTAAATACTTTTTCTTCCTCTGGCTTAAGATAAATACAATCTGGTTCAACTTTTAAAGTTTTTAATTGTAGTGTTTTTATTAGCTCATAAGTACTTTCTACATTGACTATCGAAGTGGTTTTGATAGTACCTACTTTTGCTGTAATTGTAACCAAAACATCATTTTTAGAATCAATTGAAAATAATCCCTTATAATCAATTGTCCCTTCTGTAGCCGACCAAGATACGCGATCGCTTTAAAAAAGTTGTCATTGAATAATATAAGTTTTCAAAATTTACTTCTATTATTGACATTAATTAGAGTAACCCAGGGTGTTTTAAAACTACCATAGCTTTGATTCCATCTATTGACACCCAGTAAATAGCTATGCTTAAATTCGGAATTTAAATAAAAATTAGAAAAGAGAAATTCTCGCCTGGTTTGCTAAAAATATTGGTATTTTTAAGTATTATTGAAAAAAAATATGGAAACAGTCTTTCACATCGTTTCAAAAAAAGAAGTTGATAATGCTCAATCTGAGAGCTATTATCAGCCAGCCAGCTTCGTTGATGAAGGTTTTATTCACTGCTCCTATTCAAATCAAGTGTGCAGAGTTGCCAACTTATTGTACAGAGGCAAAACCGACCTCGTACTACTGGAAATAAATAAAGCTCGAATTGGTTGCGAAGTGATTGATGAAGACTTGTATGACAGTGGCGAAAACTTTCCACATATCTACGGCAAATTATCTTGGGAGGCGGTGGTTGCAATACACGAGTTTCCATGTAATACTGACGGAACATTTAAGCTACCGACTACTTTAAAAAATTAAAAACAAAGTCTATTTATCCTTCATTTTTTATCCCTCATCGTTTTACTTCTTAATCACAACCTAAGAAATATTTAAACCAAGAATTACTTTTACTTAATCTAAAAATATCAAGATCTTATTAAGAAAAATAATAATTCTCAATATCCAATATTCCCATAGTAGTTTGTCAACTTTGAATTGATCAATTGAGGTCTGATTACTTCCAATATCCCTCAAAGCAATTTTGGCAGATTAAGAGATTGTGCTGGCAATTGGTATATTTGACGATTTTACACCTCTTTAATGTCTATATATCTCAAATAGTCTTTATTGCTAACTATTAGCTAAAAAATAAACAGATCATGAGCGAAAACAATAGTGTAATTTTTATTCATCCAGACGGTACAAGTCCTTCACACTATGCAGCAGGACGTTTAGCATCTGAAGGGCCAGATGGCAGACTAAACTGGGATGAGATGACTAATGCAGGGGTTTATCTCGGACATTTAGACGACCAAATTGTTTCTACTTCCAATGCTGGCGCAACAGCCCATGCTTACGGTATTAAACCTTACGCAGGTAGCTATGGTCTAGACGAAGAGGGAAATCCTTATACTTCTCTTTCTGGTCAATCAGGTACGACCATTATGGAAGAGGCGATCGCCGAAGGCAAAGCGACAGCCGTGATTAATTCTGGTTTTATTGCCGAACCTGGTACAGGGGTATTTTTAGCTGATGCGGAAAATCGTGATGACGTTGCGGAAATTACTGCGGAAATAGTCGAGTCTGGTACTAATGCGATCTTGGGTGGTGGCGAAATTCACTATTTGCCCAAAGGTACAGTCGGACGTTTTGGTGAAGAAGGTATTCGTGAAGATGGACGCAACCTGATTAAAGAAGCGGAAGATATGGGGTATACGGTAGTTTACACCCTCGAAGAATTACAAGGTCTTCCTGCCGATACGGAAAAAGTTTTAGGGATTTTTGCAGCCGAAGATACTTACAATGACCTTCCCGAAGAGGCTTTAAAACAAGAAGGCTTTGTCGATGCAGAGGGTAATTTAATTTCCTACGGTCAACCAGGTAATGAAAATCCCCCTACCGTTGCTCAAATGTTAGAAGCAACTCTGGGTTTAAATACTTTCAGCCAGAATGAAAAGGGGATGTTTGTAGTCTTGGAAGAGGAAGGCACAGACAACTTTGGGAATAATAATAATGCTGCGGGGACAACTGAAGCCGTATTAAGAGCAGATGAAGCGATCGGTGTCGCTCAGGACTATATTGATAATGTTAATCCCAATACCTTGCTGGTGACTGCTGCTGATAGTGATGGTGGAGGTTTGGAAATCAACGATGTTGAAGGAGAAACAGTAGGTAGTACCGAAGTGCAACCTCCTTTTGACACAGAAGTTCCTTATGATGGTACGACTGGAAATGATACCGCACCCTTTACGACTGGCGCACCCGATGCTGACGGTGATACTTTTGATTATGGAACTCTTTGGGCTGGTACTCCTGATTTTGCAGGTAGTATTGTCTCTAAAACCTATGGTTTAAATGCCGAGGAACTTCCCAGCACTGTAGACAATACAGGCATTTATAGTTTGATGTATGAAACTCTCTTTGATGTGGAGTTAGAAGCCCCTGAAGGAGTACCTGACGATATTAAACCTGCCCCTGAACCTACTGAGGATACAGGTAATGTTATCTTTATTCACCCAGATGGTACAAGTCCCTCTCATTATGCTGCTGCGCGATTTGCTTCTGAAGGAACAGATGGCAGATTAAACTGGGACAACATGACCGATGCAGGGGTTTATCTCGGACATTTAGATGATCAAATTACTTCTACTTCTAATGCTGGTGCGACAGCCCATGCTTACGGTATTAAACCATACGCTGGTAGTTATGGTCTAGACGAATCAGGAAATCCTTATACTTCCCTTTCAGGTCAATCAGGTACGACCATTATGGAAGAAGCGATCGCTGCTGGTAAACCTACCGCAGTCATCAATTCTGGCATTATTGCTGAACCTGGTACTGGTGTATTTCTCTCAGATGCCGAAGACCGTGACAATGTGGCTGAAATTACTGCCGAAATCGTTGAGTCTGGTGCAGATGTGATTATGGGTGGTGGCGAAATCCAATATTTACCCGTAGGTACAGTCGGACGTTTTGGGGAAGAAGGTATTCGCGAAGATGGACGCAACATAATCGCCGAAGCAGAAGCCAAGGGTTACACCGTTATTTATTCTCGTGAAGAATTAGAAAATTTACCTGCTGACACGGATAAAGTCCTGGGTATTTTTGCTGCCGAAGATACTTACAACGACGAAAATGAAGCAACGTTAAAAGAAGAAGGTTTTGTTGATGAAAATGGCGAACTAGTTCTCTATGGACAGCCAGGAAATGAAAATCCGCCTACAGTTGCCGAAATGCTCGATAAAACTCTAGGTTTGGATAAGTTTACCAACGCCGAAGACGGCTTTATGGTCGTTATGGAAGAAGAAGGTTCGGATAACTTCTCTAATGATAATAACGGTGCAGGAACAGTTGAATCCACTCTCAGGGCGGATGAAGCTATTGGCGTAGCCCAAGATTTTGTGAACAATGTTGACCCTAATACTTTAGTTTTGACTGCTGCGGATAGCGATGCTGGTGGTGTAGAAGTAATTGATGCAGAAGATGATAGCGAGACTGTAGGCGACATTAACGTCCAATCAAAAACTGTTTCTTTTGGCGAAGAGGCTGATGGTACTAAAGTTCCCCTAGATGGTACTACGGGTAACGACACTGCACCTTTTACAACTGGCGCACCTGATGCAGACGGCGATAATTTTGATTTTGGTCTAGCTTATGCTACTACTGATGATGTTGCTGGTAGCATTGTTTCTAAAGCTTATGGCTTAAATTCCGACCTGTTAGAAAGTACGGTGGACAATACTGATATGTACCGTATTATGTACAAAACTTTATTTGGGGTTGAAGCAGAAGAATCAACTAGTGGCAAAGAAGATAGCAGCTTTGAAACCTTATTTGGTACTAAAGATATCGATATTATTGAGCTAGAAGGTAGTAACCGTCTAGTTTTTACTGCTGAAGGTAACGACCTGGTAAATGCTGCTATTAGCGGTGAGGGCAATAACCGTATCAATCTCGATGCTGGTGATGATCTGGCTATTTTAGGTACAGGGGATATTCTTGTAGGTGCTGAAGGTGTAGATCGTTTCTTTGTAACTAATGGCGGTAATAACACTATTACGGGAGGTGAAGGCGCAGACCAATTTTGGCTTGCTGATGGTCGATTTCCCGAATCAGCTAACATCATTACCGATTTTGAGTCTGGGACTGATGTTCTTGGTATTGCTAGTTTGGATATTGCGTTCGAGGAATTGAGTATTACCGATAGCAATGGGGATACTGTAATTGCTAATGGCGAAAAAGACTTGGCGATTCTCCAAGGTGTTGATGCTGCAAGTTTGAATGCAGACAATTTTGTTTTTGCCTAGTGGATTGTTTCAGTTAATTTGATGTATAGCCATACGTAAAAACGTTAGGACATTTTTGAAATAATACTTTCTACTTCCTACTTTCTACTTCCTACTTCCTACTTTCTACTTACGAGCCGATTACTATTAATGTCCTAATCTAATTTTGTACGGCTATATTGTGTAGGGGCGTATGGCATACGCCCAAATAGAAGCAAGTATGTTTTATTTAACAAGAGATTTTAAACGCAGCCGAGCAATTTTACTAATTTCTGCTAAAGCTTGTTGTTTTTCTGTTTCTTGATTGTTTTTTAAACGGCTTACAAAAGCTTCTAAAATACTTTCCTTTGTATGGTATTTGACGGCAATAATAAAAGGAAAACCAAATTTATCTTTATAAGCCTGATTGAGGGATTGAAAACGCTGATATTCTGATTCAGATAAGCGATCTAAACCTATTCCTGCTTGTTCTTGTATCGAAGCTTCTGCCATTTTGGCTTTACTACCTAAGTCGGGATGAGCTTTAATTAATGCCAACTGTTCAGTTGCACTGAGATTGTTGACTACTGCAACCATAGCTTGATATAAAGCTTCAAGATCTGTAAAAGGTTGACTCTGCCATGCTTTCTCAGCAATTATTGGTGTTTTTTCCCATATTTCACCCAAAATAGTAGTAAACTCTCCTTGAGACATATGATTTAATTGGGCAAGAGTATATTGCTTTTCTTCATAATTCATCATTCATCCCTCATCCTTTTACTAGCTTCCCCGATAAGTACTATAAGACCAAGGAGTAACTAATAAAGGGACGTGATAGTGAGCTTCAATCTCGCTAATACCAAAACGTATCGGAATTTGGTCTAAAAAAAGTGGATCGGGATAATCTGAATATCTCGCAAAATAATTACCGACAGAAAAAACTAACTCATATACTCCAGTTTCAAATTCTTTCCCTGTTAATAAAGGTTCATCAGTGCGTCCATCGTGATTAGTTTTAGTGGTTTTCAACAAAAGCGTAGTGTCTAAATTTAAACTAGAATCTAATTCTAATTTCCATAGTGCGATCGCAATTCCCGAAGCAGGACAGCCATTAGCCGTATCCAAAACGTGAGTCGTTAATTTACCATTCATAATTCATATATTAATGCAAAGGGCCGTCTAAAATAATTTTCGCGATCGCATCTGTAACATCTTTTTCTGTTTCTTGTTTTAGTTGTTCGTACCACTGTTGAGTCAAATCTGGTTCTTTGTTATAAATAGTATCAGTACGCTTGCGAGCTTTTAAAACTAATTGCGCTACTCTTTCTTTTCGTTCGGTTTCATAACGTTTAAGGGCATCTTCGACACCAATATTAGTAGTAATTAAATAGCGACATAACACTTCTGCATCCTCCATTGCCTGACAGCCTCCTTGTCCTAAAGTCGGAGTAGTAGCATGGGCGGAATCGCCAACAAGAGCAATTCTACCTTTGACTAAGTGAGGTAGAGGATCGATATCGCTAATTTCTAAACGGTTAACCTGTTCAGGATCTAATTTGGTAATCAGGTTTTGTACTGGTTGCGCCCAACCTTCAAAGGTTGATTTTAACTCAGCGCGAATATCTTTGGGTTCTACCTTTGTTCCTTTTGGTTTAGGACAGCCCATAAAAAAGTAAAAACGATTTCCGCCAATAGGCATCATCGAGGCGCGTTTTCCTTCTCCGACATAAATTACCCAAACATCACTCTCTGCTAAATCGGGACTAGCTTCTACTATTCCATTCCAGTTAACATAACCAGCATAACGAGGTTCAACTTTACCACCGTTGAGATATTCCCGTACTACCGAACGAATACCATCTGCACCGACAATTACATCTCCTGTAGCAGTGCTACCATCTTCAAAAATCGCCGTCGCACTCTCTGCATCTTGTTTTACTTCCACACAGCGCATTCCCATCCGCACATCTGCTTCTCCAAAGGCAGTTAACATCATTTGTTGTAAGTCAGTACGGGATACAGGATAAGGTCTTTGTCCTACTTGTTCGACCAGAGGCATCAGGTTAACATTATTTAAAATCTCACCTTGATGGTTGCGATATTCCATGCGGTTCATTTCTCCGCCAATAGCTGCTACTTCCTTACCCAACCCTAATTTATTGAGTACCTTAATCCCATTAGACCACAGCGAGATACCAGCCCCAGCAGGACGCAATTTTCTGGTTTTTTCATAAATCTCTACTTCGTATCCCACCTGGCGCATCGCAATCCCAGCAGCTAATCCCGCCATTCCCGAACCAATAATAATTACTTTGAGGTCGTACATTTTGAGTTTTAATTTTTTTCTATCAGTCTACTCAACTTCCTTCGCATCATTATCCCTGGCTTATCGGTCATCATGTGTTGTTCTTGTTTGATATCCAGAGGCACGTCATAATCGGTAGTTTCTAGTATCGCTTTGTCTTCTAAAGTCACAGCGCGATCAAATGCCACCACATCTTCGGTTTTGGTATCAGCTTCGGTGTCGTTGCGCAAACAAAACTGCACAATTTGGGAAGAAGAATCATTAATCGGTGTAGCGGTATTAACAATTATGTGAACTAAACCATTGGGGTAATTAATTCTTAGTTTGCAAGTAAAAGGTAAATACCAATCTAAATCTAAAATTCTGGTAGTTACTCCCTCATCCATTTTGAGATTTTTTTGCTGTTGTTCGGGGTTGACTACTCCTAAAGTTGCTGTCCCAGTAATGCCATAATCAGTTTCGCTAAGATCTATTTGGTCTGGAATAGGATGATCGGCACTACCAAAAGTAGTAGTATGCACAAAGGTAGGATGCGCAAGATCGAACTCGTTTTCCATGACTCTCAACCCTGCACAATTCCAGGTTTCGTAAAATTCGGGAATCAAACGAAAATTGCGATCGCTGGCTTCGGCTATTTCAGGTATCTTATTTAAAGGCTTATCTAAACACACCCAAATATATCCGTAACGTTCTTGACAAGCATAAGTTGTTATTTGATATGTTTTAGGTATCTGGCTACTGTCTTCTAGTTGCGGTACTTTGACACAAGTTCCTTGACAGTCAAATCTCCAGCCGTGATAAGGACAGACGATATTACCATCTATGACTGTACCCTTAGATAATTGTGCTGAACGATGACAACAGCGATCGCTCGCTGCTATCGCCTTACCTGTATCATCTAGCCATAAAACAATCTTTTGTCCCAGTAACTCAAAGCCTTGTGGTTTTTCTAACAAATGCGATCGCGGAATAACAGGATACCAAAATCTCTTGAATATTGGTTGCTGAGTGACTAGCATATTCTTAAGCCCTAGTCATTTATAGTTAATTGATTATATTGAATACTGTATACAAATAAAGACAAATGAACTGTATCTTTGGTTACTGGGTGTTTATTTGTTATAAAACTATATGATATATGATCATCAATTAGATAATGAGAGAGCAAGATTCGGTAGATCCGCCTGTAACAGTGGTTATCTCAAGAAAAGTCAAACCAGGATGTGAAGAAGCATTTGAGGAATTCATTTCTGGTATTACCGCAGCAGCAATGACATTTGAAGGGCATTTAGGAACAAATGTTTTTCGTCCCAGCAACCGAGAGGACGTCGTCGCCAGTGGTTAGCCCGTGCTGAAAGTTTGCGTTTAGAGCCACCAACAATTAAAGTAATTACAGGTTTAGAAACTTGGTTTACTTTACCCTCTTCCAAACCTATTATTCCGCCACCACGATACAAAATGGCGACAATTACTTTACTAGCTTTGTTTCCCTCAATTCAAGTAGCGAACCTAATACTTGTTCCTTTATTAAAATTACTACCTTTACCTACACTACTGCGAAATCTCATTATTACCGCCATACTTGTATTGCTGATGACCTATGTACTAATGCCTCGAATGACTAAATTATTAGCTAAATGGCTTTATCCACAAAGGCGATCAAAAATTAAAAATCAGTAGAAGCGTTAAATCTATTATAAGCTTGCAAAATAATCGCTAATCATGGTAGCATAATTGAAACAAAAATTTTACTTAACTACTTCATTTTCTCTGTAATGTAGGCTGTCTTTACCATGTTCGCTCCAAGAGTATTGCTGCATCCTGACGAGAGATACTTTCCTATGGATCCTCTCGTATTCATTTCTATATCGCGTTTTCGACATCATCTAGGGTTGAGGGAGGATTACGGATATAACAAAACTTTAAAACAGTGGCTTCAAACAAGCGAAAAAACTCCAGATTATTATGATATTCCCGTAGATTTCATTAATAGCTACAGACTTAATCCGAATGGCAAAAATCGTCGTCCACGAGATACAAATCGAGGAGAAAAATGGAATGTATTTCTCGAAGCCGACGGTCATCCTTCAGGCGATCGCGATCCCAATGGTACTGTTCCTGCTTTTCTTTATGAACGAAATGAGGGCAATACTCGTCTCCATCAGTACTGGTTCTTTTTCGGATACAATAGTTCGCGGTTTTTGGTACTTCAATTTAATCACCAAGGTGATTGGGAGGACTACACAGTCGTCACTCAAGATGGTCAGATAATAGGTGCGTGGTTTAGTGCGCACGGCGATCGCACTTATTATAATCGTGAACAACTGGAAATGGACAGCGATCAAATAAACGTTTACTGTGCTAAAGGCTCACATGCATTGTATCCACGCGCTGGTTCGTTTGATACCCTTGGTACTGATATAACTGCATCGGGGGGTTATTCTTGGGACACGTCTCTTAATGTTCAGCCGTTGTCTCTACAACCGTGGCGAGATTTTGCTGGTGCGTGGGGTGATGTTGGTGAATTATCAAATACAACGGGGCCATTAGGGGCATGGTACAAATTAATATAATTAACTGATGTTACGCAATCACCTATTTGTAAAGATTGGGGAATGGTTAAAGCGATTGTCTTGAATGTCAAGTTTAATTTTTCTCTTCAGGCGATCGCTAATTTTTAAAAGAATAGCTCAGTTAAAAAAAAAGACTGGGGATTACCAGAACGTTTAAGCTTAGATGAATTTAGTCGTACCATTGCTCGTTGCAATAGTTCCAAACTGGCGGTATTTATTCTTTTATGATACCATAATTAACTGGAATAATACCTAAAAAATACGGGACAATGCCAAAAGTAGGAAAACTTGTGCCACCTGAAAAAATGGCGCTCGCCGATGCTAACGGAATTCCCCGAAGCACTTTATACAATAGGATTAACAATGGTTGGGATGTAGACAGAGCCATATCTGAACCACCCAAAAAGAAAGCAGTAACTCTTGAGAGGAACGAAGAAGGGATTTTTGTTGGTGCTGGCAAAGGTAAAACTAGACATTTCTCATTACCTGAAGAGT
Organism: Waterburya sp.; assembly: GCA_051658085.1. Taxonomy (GTDB): domain Bacteria; phylum Cyanobacteriota; class Cyanobacteriia; order Cyanobacteriales; family Xenococcaceae; genus Waterburya. Next base: position 26,755 of record JBOFLX010000045.1, on the reverse strand, counting down.
TGGACGAGAAATTAGATAAAGCGATCGCCAAAAGTGGTTTAGCTCCTTCTCAGTGGATAGAAGAAGCAATAACCAATAAGTTGAAGAAAATAAAAGTGTAACTATCCTTCTCGTTGTTCTAAGTGTTCGGCAATTCGAGCTACATTTTCAGCTATCGAAGCTAAACTTTCTGCTGTTCTAACTAAGTGTAAGGCACTTGAATATTTACCGATCACTAACTACTGCGAGCTTGGCGATCGCTTTTTAGCTGTAAATAGATACGACAAAAGAAAGAACAAACCCTGGCTGAGATTAACCAGGGCTTTATTATTGGGTCTAGAAAACAATGATTGTTTTGGTATTAGTAGCCGTAGCTGTAAGGAACGTATTGATTGATATCAACTTGACCTTGAGTACTGTTTTGAACTGCATTTTGATCAATGTAGTTACCAGTACCAATTGCAGCAGCTTCGTTAGCGTTTACTTGAACCGAAGTTTGAGCATCGGGAGTAGAAGGAACTCCATAAGCACCCAAGTCCAATTGGTTTTGAACGCTATTTTGATGAGTGCTTTGGTTAATGTAGTTACCAGTGCCAACAGCAGCAGCCGAGTTGGTATTTGATTGAATACTAGTTTGTGCATCTTGAGCGAAAGCAGTTAAAGGAGAGAAAGCGATAACTGTAGTTAGAATAGCTAATGTAGATTTTTTCATTTTAGACCTCGTATGTAAAAATAAGATTTAGTGTGTGTTTTGTTTACACTTATGTGTTTTGCTTACATTTACTATTTACGTGGGGTCTATTTTTTTTATGCAGATTTGTTTTGAAGTTGATATCCAAGAGCGATCGCTCTTGTTGAATCATCTATCCAACTGCAATTGGGACAATCAACAAGACGCTAAATAGTCTAGAAGAGATAATCAAATAAATATTAGTTACACCCAGTTACTTAAATAGTGACTGGGTTTTTTACTAGGTAATGTTGAGTTTATCCTAAAGCTCCTGGCAGAAAAAAGTTACAGGCGATACCCATAATGACGATAGCAATAATTAAAGGCATTATCAAATTCCTGAGTTATACGATTATAATTTCCTAACTTAAAGGAAAAGAGTGACATTTCTAGGACATCAGCAAAAATAGCCTCTCTATTCTCTTTCTTCCCGTTCGGCTGTTGATGATGCTCATGATGCTTGGCGAGCCATAAAGATCATCTCCATAATACAGCGATCGAAACTACTTATTAGCCGAACGCCACTCCCAAGGCTTCTGATGATTACCATTCCAAACCCCTAATTTATCATCTTTGGCAATCTTTTCCGCCCAGCCCAAATTCTCTGCACTCTCACAATTACCTGAATATTTTTCGTAGTGGTAAGCATAGCCAGCTTCTACCATTAACTACTCGTAAAGTATCGCCATCATGGATACTGTTTGGTTTTACTTGCCATTGCTCGGCGTGATTATCTTTAAACAAAACGTTAGCGATCGCCTTTTCTGTTGGTGAAAACGCCAATAAAGACCAGAATTAAGCCAATTAATAAGCCAGAACTGTTTAACAGTCGTTTCATAACCAGTAAATAGTAAATTAGTTCTTCTATCCTGGCTCATCAAATTAAATATTGGGTGCGATTTAAATCAGACAATGATGTACCATATAAGATACAGTTAATAGGGAGCATCTCTTGAAAAGACTGCCAGCCAAGTTTTTTCGCTCTGCCAATGGTGTAGAGCCAGTCAAGGACTGGTTGAAGACTCTAGACCGCGAGGACTGCCGTATTATTGGCAGTGATATCAAAGATGTGGAGTTTAGCTTTCCCATTGGTTTACCTCTGTGTAGATCGCTTTCTGGTTATAAAGATCTTTGGGAAGTACGGAGTAAGATAACTGGAGGCAAGATAGCGCGGGTCATCTTCTACATCAGCAATGGTGAAATGATTCTGTTAAATGGGTTTGTTAAGAAGTCTCAAAAGACACCGAAGAAAGAAATTGATTTAGCCGTTAAACGTCTGCATGAACACCAAAAATATGAACGATAATCCTTACACAGGCTCTAGTTTCGATGATTTTTTACTTGAAGAAGGGCTGTATGAAGAATGTACGGCGATCGCCATTAAACGAGTACTAGCTCGTCAGCTTGCGGAGGAGATGAAGCGACAAAACCTGACTAAAACAGAGATGGCGAAGCAGATGCAGACTTCCAGGGCGCAGTTAGATAGACTACTCGATCCTGAAAAAACAGGAGTGAGCATTGAAACTATCACCAGAGCAGCTTTGGTAGTGGGTCGTCAACTGCGAATCGAACTAGTATAGCGTGAGAGAATACAATCTTAACTTTCCCCAATGCGACGAATGAATATAATTAGTCCTGAAACATACATCAAAACGTCCAATATTGATGCACCTTTTTAAATACGTCCGTATTTATGACTAGTCAGAACAAAGTTACTAATGCAGCGAGCGATCGCGAGTTGATTTTGATTTGGCTTGGGGGAAAATCGAACACCACCCAAGTTAGTTACAACAGTACGGTTACTAAGTTCGATGAAAGGTCATCAGCACACTGGTTAAGACATTCTCATGCTAGTCATAGTTTAGAAGCTGGATGTAATTTGAGATTGTTGCAGCAAAGTTTGGGTCATGCGAGTGTGACTACGACTGAGAGGTATCTGCATATATCGCCTGATGCTGGTAGTAGTCAATTTATTGATTTTTAGATGGTTTGGGAAAGAGCGATCGCCTGGTTATAAGGTTAATGATTTTACTTACTAGTAAAACAAATCGAATAAAGATGATATGTTACTAGCAAATTAAAAGCTTTGAATTGAGTGAAAATCAAAAATATGCTTAAACGGCATTCTAATAAAATAGGCAAATATTTACTTGTTGTTATTTTAAATTTATCTTTCTTTTCACTATGTCTTCCTAAACAGGTACTAGCAAACTCCAATAACAAAATTCAAAACCTTTTACAAGAAAAATATAGTTTGCTTCAAGAAACTTCTAGGCTAAATCAACTATATTTCCAAGCTGGAACTAAGGATAGTAAAGATTATATAGAAGATTCTATATGGTTAACATCTGAAATGTTAGAAATTGAACTTCAACTTGCAAGTTCTCCTCAAGAGCGTATCCAAGCGTTGAATAAAGCTTTAGAACAAGCTTTATCTTTAGAAAAAGATGCGAAATTGTGGAGAAAGGCAGGGCTCGAATGGCTCGGATGGAAAGAAGACATTGTGATTATGGAGATTTGGCGAACAGATATACAAATTCGATTAGAACGCCAAAAAGAAGGTTTGGAATAAAAATAAGTATATTCCTTATTTAATTTAGCTATTAGTCAACTGCTCAATCTCTTCCCCAAGACGATCGCTTTACTTTCCACCTCTAATATCCAAAGTCACCTCAGCAGTAATCGATCGCTCATTCTGTCCGAGTATCTTCACCCTCCTAACCTTGCCCCGATAAGGCGAATAAACCGATGTCAGCTTATCTAATTCCTCATCAACTGTATCTAGTTGAGTCTGTAGTGAGTTAACTTGCTCCTGCTGCTTCTGCATCAGAGTTTGGTAATCAGATACTTTAAGACTGTGTTCGTACTGCTGTTTTTGGTAGTTAAGTTTGGCTTCATCAAGAGAGGCGATTGCGAAGCTAGCCGAAGGCATCGCTTTCTCCAAATTAATAGAAGCTTCCAACTCTTTACGTTTCAAGTCGGCTAATTCCTGTACTTTCTCTGACTCGAATACTTGAACGTGCCAGGAGTCTTTATGATAGATTTTCTGGTCAAAGTTATTTATCTGCTGAACAATCGCATCTAAATTAAACTGAGCTTGTTTGAGGGAAGCTAGTTCTGTCTGAAACTGAGGTACGGGAACTGGTTTAAGTTCATTGAGGGGTAATTTAGCGCGGGTCAGAGAGTCTACTAATCGCTGTTTTTTGGCTTGTAGTTTGGCTTTTTCGGAGGTGCGATCGCTGATGATATCCCCGACATTAATTCTCTGTCCTTCTTCTACCTTGAGGTCTGATAGTTGGTTGAGAACAAGGGTGATGGTGTGACGATTTGGGGTAGATTGAGTTTGTTCTTGGGTAGCTGGTGCGGTAGCTATAACATCCGTATTGTTGGCATTGACAAAGGCATAAGCAGCGATGCCAAAAAGTAGGTAGCCCAATAGATTATAAACAGACAGGTTGATTCTCTTCATCACAGTCACCAAGATTGGTTATCTGCTACTGTCTTAGTCTATTGGGTTGGGTTTTGGGTGCGATCTGAGTTCGGGTAGGGCGAAGATTAACAGATCTTGTGTTGAGAATTCAAGCTCATTTCTGGAAAATTGTTCCCTCTTTTGAACCGACAATCAGAATAACTTCACAGGTATCGGGAATCTCAGAGTAATATTGACAGTCTTCTAAAGCTTCCTGCGCTGCTTGTTCTGGAGTATCTGCCTCATAAACAGTCCAATGGTCGCTTGTCGCTGCTATGGCACCAAAACCATTACCAAAAAACAAACTGTCACAATCAGAGACTCCGCATTCCTGATCAGCAGCGTTTTCAGCAGCTTCGTAGTCATCATATCCCCATACCCAACCATACCTTCGTGTACTATAAGACCGAGAGATTGCGCCGTATTGTAGTGGATCGCTGCTGCTTTCCTCTGTAGACTGCTCAGGAGGGTAAGGATTACGTCGAATGAGATGACCTTTTTTGTCGTATAAATCACCAGTTTCTCGATCAACAATGTTACCGTCACTATCGCGTCTACAAGGTGCCTCTCGATAACCGCACATATCTGGAAATACAGGTGCATTCGGGACATAGATATCTTGTGCTTGACTGCTTTTAGGAAAACTAGTCAGCGTCGAACAAATTACTGTCAATGCAAGACTATATTTAACTTTCAGCATCTGTGTATTCCTTGATTTCAATATGAATAAGTTTTGCGATCGCGTAGTGTATCCGAAGGGTAATCTGGATTCGGGGACGGGCGATCGCCTACCTTTCCAGATGCTTGTCACCCCAAAAAGATATTCACCTTAATATCGGATGTTATCTAAAATAATTCCGTATATTCTTCTGTATTAATCCGTTTTACAGAAATTCTTAATCTTTAACTGAATGGTTTAGACTGAACTACCTTAATCTCTACTGTTCCCACCGCATACTGTTCTTTTAAATATGAGATCGCTCTCTCCAACTCACAATAATTCAACTTCAAACTACTCCCAGCCAATTCAGCCGTAACCATCTGATTCGGTTCAACAGGAATCTTCACATCTTCAGGAAAATCAATAGTTAATTCACCATTCAAGTAAATCTCAGCCCCAGGATAAGTCTGTTGTAGTTCTTCGAGTTGGGCGATCGCTTCTTCATCATCAAAACTAAGATTCTTAATCTCCGTCTTGGCAGCTTCCCCCACGACCGTAGTCACCTTACTCGTAATTATCTGTTCACCAGTCTTATAAACACCCTTGCCATCGCTAACTACAAACTCATTACCTTCATTGCCGATGATTAAATACTTGCCGTCGGCTGAGGTGCGATTGCGCTATGCGCACAGCGAAGCTGATCGCTTGCCCAGAAGCCTGTAATGTTCGCGTATACCTGATGAGTGCTAGCATTTTGGTTATACAGTTCGACTACTCCATCCTTCAAGCCGAGATTCTGAGAGACTTTTTGAGATATTCCGCCACCATTAGCCAAATGGATTCCTAACATCAGTAGTGCGATCGCTGCTCCTAAAACCCATAATTCACCAGCCCCACCAGTTTTAAGCCTCCGTCGAGGATTACTAACACTAATTGCCCAAGCAGGGGAGGGATAAAACAGTTGTACTCCTTGTTTAGTGAATGTATCGGAGAAACAGGCTAGTAGATGACCTAATGGAAGAGCGATCGCAGTCTTGATATCCCCTAGTAAAAAAAAGTGATTCAGGCTGAGAGTAACTAGAGCGATCGCAGCAGTAGCTATTAAAGAATGAGTAATGGAGCGATGGGGAAACCTGTCTTCAATCCAAGAGCTAACAGGAAAAAAGATTTTACCAATGGTTGAAGTAGTAGTGTCCAAATCGGGAAGCTGTGAACCAATGATTGCTAAACCCAAGGGAAGAGGGCTAGCAGTACCAAGGATTAGAGATGTTCCAGCAGATGCGATCGCGCAATGTGTTACACTCATCATAAGCGGTAAAGAGTAGAGTTACTTTACCAGTTTTGATTTGAAGAAAGCGATCGTCAGTTATAAAGATCACTGTTCACTATCATAATGTTGATAGTAATTTTCAATCTACGAATCGTCCTATGTCCTGGCTCGATCTACTTTACGCTCGTCAACAGCAGATTCAACAACTAGACCCAGTTACCGACCATTGCCAAATTTGCCATTTATTAGCTGGCTATGAATTTCCTTGGGATATCACCCGTTCTCTAGAACTAGCCATGCTCAAAACTTATTGCATCCCTAGTATTTCCCAACTACTTGACCGAACTGGCGAATTCCATCATCATACCCAAAAACGCTACGATGATACGGGCTTACTGGTAGCTGAAATTCTTAAATGGGGCTACGACAGCGAGCGTGGTCGAGAGTCTATTCGTAGGATGAATGCCATTCACGGTCATTACCCAATTAGTAATGAAGATTTTCTCTACGTTCTTTCTACGTTTATCTACGAGCCAATTCACTGGAACGAGCGTTTTGGCTGGCGGTTGTTTGGTGAAAACGAAAAGCTAGCTATCTTTTACTTTTGGCAAGCAATTGGTAACAAGATGGACATTCACGACATTCCCTCTACCTATGACGAATTCGCCCAATATAATCAGGATTACGAACAGCAATACTTTATTTATTCTGACAGCAATCATCGTGTGGTCGAATCAACTATCAATTTATTTCTCAGTTGGTTTCCTGCTTGGTGTCGTCCTCTTCTTAGACCATGCGTTCATGGGATATTTGATGAGTTAACCCTTACCGCTTTTGGTTACTCGAATCCTCCTGGTTTTGTCCGTAATTTAGTAGAAAATAGTCTTAAGTTGCGTGGTCGTGTTTCTAGGTGGCTTTTACCGAGAAGAAAACCTGATTTTTTTACTGATAGTCAGTTAAGAAGCTATCCTCATGGTTATGAATTAAACGACCTCGGACCTACTAAAATGCTTTCCCAACTCAATGATTCTTCTCAACAAGAGTAGACCCCATTTAATAGTTTAAAAAAGATTCATTGAAAATGCCTCCTTCAGAGACATCAAGTTACCATATTCATCTGTCGGTTCTAGTCCATATTCTTCTGGATAGTCTAAATCCAACTCTTTAACCTGACAGGAATCATAATAAATTGCTCTACCGCATACATCTATCTCATAAACATTCACCCACTGTTCGGGGTGTAGTCGCTCGGCTTCGTCTGCATAAATTCCTTCAATCATTGACTGTGATGACTAATTACCCTGGCTTAATTTTGTTTTTAGCGATCGCCTGAAGAGAAAAATTAAACTTGACATTCAAGACAATCGCTTTAACCTTTGACCAGCTTTAACAGATTTATGAGTATGTAACATCAGTAATTAATATAACTGTAGATTAACTTTTATTTTCTCAAAAAGGTAAGATTTTTTAAAGCATCGAGAAAAGCAAAAACGGCTGGAGTATGGAGGATATCTTTCATTACTGCTACTCTTATAATTCTTTCTAGAGGAATTGGTAAAGAATAGATTTTTATGGCTTCTGGAACAGGTTCAGCAGCTAGTCGAGGCATAATCGCTGCACCTAAACCTTGCATAGTCATACTAATCATAGTTGAGTCCTGCTTCATTTGATGAGCAATATGGATTGGTTGTATCGAACGCTGTAAATGTTTACGGATTTCCATTGAACAGCTTTGACCAGCGGAGAGAATTAGGGGATAGTTTGCTAACTGTTTCCAAGTCAGTTCTACCTCGTTTAATTCTGGGCTTTTAGGAAGCAACACTACATATTCATCCCGAAAAATCTCCCAGGTTTCAAACTCCTCAGAACAGGGTAAATCTACTATACCGATATCAGCTTGTCTAGAACGTAAAATACTTTCAATTTCGAGATGTTCTTCAACATCAATAACATTTACCGTAATATCAGGAAACTGAAGACGAAATTGAGCAATTAATGCAGGTAGTATATGAGTTGCTGCACTCCGAAAAGCCACCAGTCTGACGTTTCCTCCTTTTAGACCTTTAGCTCGATTGGCTTCTGTTGCCATTTTTTGTAACAAATCTAATATCTGTTTAGCTAATACTACTAATTGTTGACCGACAGGGGTAAGATCTGCACCATTACGACCTCGATGAAATAAAATCACTCCTAATTCTGATTCTAAAGCTGCGATCGCATGACTTACTGCTGACTGGGAAATTTCTAGGTGTAAAGCTGCTTCACTAAAATTGCTATATTCCGCCACCGCTACTAGGGTTCGTAACTGTGAGATTTTTAATTTATAGGGATTAATCGCACTCATTAAAGTAACTATTAATTTTATTCATGTTTACTATGCAAACAATGTTTTGTTGTTTATAAACTAAATGGTTACAGTTAATTTATAGAGAAAATAAAGGTTTAGAAGTAAGAAAAGAGATGAAAAATATTAGTTTAATCGTACATAAAATTTTCAACTTTGTCCAAAGCTTATCGTTTCAAAAACATGAACCTGAGATTAAACAAAAACGCGATCGCTTGGGAAATTATTATTGGCAGGTTTATGACTATACCACTAATAAGTTCTATGAATTTGGTTCAGAACAAGATGTCAGAGTCTGGATAGAAAACCGCCATTACTTCTGGTCAAATTGCTAATTATTAATCTAAGGAAAATTTCATAAATTATAAATCTAATATCCAATTAGTTAATGTTACCAATTACCAAGTTAATGCTTTAAACAAACTTGGATTATGGTTAAAAACGTTTTGACAATTTAGCTGCTATTATGCCGACTATCGAGCCAATATAGCCGTACCAAGTTAAGTTAGGACATTAATAGTAATCGGCTCGTAAGTAGAAAGTAGAAAGTAGAAAGTAGTATTTTAAAAATGTCCTAACGTTTTTACGTACGGCTATATATACTTTAAAAAAAGACATCACTTATATTAGCTAATTAATCGAAGCTCTTGATCTCTTCAAAAAGAAGACTGACTTAAACCTATAAACTTAAAGCTTATAGCTTATGGCTTATAGCTTTTTGTTAAAACCAATCTTCCTCTTGAGACTGAGAAGTCGGTGAAGATTTTTTAGTTTTAAAGCCAAATTCATCTTCGTTATTTTGAGGATCTGAATGTTGGCTCTCAGCTTTTTTATTAGAGTTAGACCAGTCGGTAAAGTTATTGATAAATTCTTGGCTAGCTGCTGTCACCTTCGCAGCCTGTTGAAGAGTCAAATCTAAATCTTCTTTGGCACGAGTCGAGATTTTTTGGGTTAAGGAGGAGCTTAATTGAGAATTTGGGTGATTTAAGGATTTTGGTTGAGAAATAGACTCTGAGATTGAATTAGTTTTGCCACCAGGAACTATTCGTTGTTTAATGGTAAATTTTTCTAATGAGCTAACGCTTTGATTGAGAAAAGGACTATTAGATAAAAATTTATTTTTGATATTGATACATACAGAAGTTGATTCAGAACATAGAGCGGATGCTGTCCATAGTTGATGATTTTGCTCTGGAGAACTTGACCAAAGAAAGATTTTGTCAGGATATTTTGCTTGATGATTTAATTGAGAAGTGTAGTTAGTATCAGAATCAAGACTGGCTAGATCTACAAAATAATCCCACGATTCATATTGGCTTAACAGAGGATACTTACTATTTTCTTCATAGTCTTTGACTAACCATACCCTTTCAACTTGTTGATAAAGTGGCTCAAAACTTGCGAGATCTAGTTCTGTATAGTTAGGAATATCTAAGAGAGTTTGTTCCTCATTGAGAGAAGTTGCATAACCAACAAAAATATATAAAGGTCTACCTTGATCGTCTCGTGTCTTGGCTTCAACCGAGTTTTCATCTTGGTCATCTTCATCTACCTGTTTAATTAAATCTCGTACCATACAGGTCACACCAGCGACACAATAAACATCATTTTTAAATAATGACCAACGAGGATGAGAGGAGAGGTTACGGGCTTGGTGAGTTGTGGCTAAGATATGTTGTGATGCCCAAGCAACATCTTGTTCAGTAAAGTCATGAGGAATGGTAATAAATCGGAAATCTAGATGATAACTACGTCCATAGACAATTGCTGCCCATTTTTGTCTAGACATCTGCTGTCACCTCGCTACCACTGAAGTATAATGAAACCTGTTGTAATTCTTGAGAAAGCAATTTCATATTCTCTTCGAGAATATTAATTTCAGTTTCACAGCTGGTTAGCTGTGCGGTTTGGGCTTGTAATTGAGAGTTTTTGATTATTTGAATGACAGGATTTCTTTGCCTGATTGCCTCGATCGCTTGATGATGGAGTTCACGCTGGGCTTTGATTTTTAGACAATAAGCTCTTAATTGAGCATAAACTGCAAAAACTACGGGTAAATGCACGTTAACGGGGGTAATTTTCGCACTATCGAGGTCGTTACACAGTTCTTTACCTAAGCTAACAGGACAAACCATCACTAACCAGCCTGAATTGGGGGTAAATAAGGCTTGAAAGAGTTTTTTGACATCCGCCATAATTTCATCTCGGTCTCGATGGTGACACAGATCATATTTAGTAATCACAATTGCCACAGGAAAAGGATTTTGGGGAGTGGGATTTTTCTGTGTACTAACATATTGCTGAATAAATTGATTCATGCGATCGCTTTTGATTTCACGCACTGTGCTAGGAGTAAGTTCATGAATGAGATATTCTCCAGAAATGCACAAAAATAAACACTGAGATGCTTGGAGATATTGAATTAAATCACTGACATCTTGTTCGGTAGAGCGATCGCTTAAGGCTAAACCCCGATAGTCTAGCCATTCAAAACCTATCAAGGGACGAAAACCATAGCTAAAGTCAAAGCCATAATATTCCATCGCTGCTGCATTAGGAGTAGGCCAACGATCTTCTCCTTGCAGAGAAATTAGCTTTTCCCATCTTTCGGTTAATTCTAAATCTAAGTCCATGTCCTTGGCTGCTAGGGTAAATCCCTGGACTCCTGTTTGCATCACCGCATACATTCCTAATAAGTAACTGGTTTTACCTGCGCCAGTAGTACCTAGCATTGTAATTTTGATATCTTCAAGTTTCATGGACATTAACTTTTTAAAACCATTTATTTGTGTTATCACGGGATTTCTGGGTGGAATTTGCTTGAGTTTGACCGAAAACATTCCAAGGATTTTCAACTGAACGATAAAAGCTCGTCGGTTTTGTAGAAGTTGTCAGTTTCGCTGCTTCTAAATGTAATAAATCCAGAAATTCTCGTATTGACTGAATTCGCTCAGTCACGTCCATAATCATGGCTTTGGCGATCGCCTCACTCACATGAGAACTAATTCGAGGGTCAATTTGCTTGACTGTTGGTAATTCTACCCCTGCTGCTCTTTCAATTGCCGAGACTGGTGCTTTACCTGTCAATAAATGGTACAGAGTCGAACCTAAAGCATAAATATCTGAAAAAGCTCCATGTTTTAAGGCACGTCCGTATTGTTCTAGAGGAGCATAACCAGGAGTCAACATGGTTGTATACCGAGTAATATTATTACTTGCAAAGTCTCTGGCTGCACCAAAATCAATCAATACTACTCTGCCATCATTCGCCAGCATAATATTATCAGGCTTGATATCTCGATGCAAAAATTGCGCTTGATGTAAAACTTCTAAAGCCTCTCCAACTTTAGAAATATATTTGAGGGCGTTGACTTCGCTGAGTTTTCCTTGACGTTGTTTGAGAAGTTCTGTCAAAGTTTTCCCTCGCAAATATTCCATCACCATATAGGCAGTGTTATTTTCTTCAAAATAATAAAAGACCTGAACAATACCAGGATGATTAAATTGCCCTAAAGTTTGACCTTCAAGCAAAAACTTTTGTTTGGCATCACTATAAGTATCAGAATTCCATCTGCCTGCCGAAACTACTGTTGAACCTTCTCGCCAGCAACCTTCAGGAAAAAACTCTTTAACTGCAACAGGACGATTTAACCTGGTATCTACGCCCTGATAAGTAATTCCAAAACCACCCTGCCCTAGTGGTTGTTTAATACAATATTCTCCACTTGCTAAAGCAGAACCAGGACTTAAAACGCCATTAACTCTAGTAGACGCAGATTCATCCATTAAACCAAACTCCTTATCAATACCTGCTCAACTTTGTGTGCATACAAGAAAGTATTTTTAAACTTATTTCTATTTATATTAAGGCTTATTTAGTTAGTTTTCTGATTAGTTTATAAAGATCTAAATACTTCTGAAATGTTCTAATTATGAACAGAACTCATAGCAGAAGTTTTTTGTCTAGACTGGAGGGAGATGGGAAAGAATTTTAAGAAAATCGATAAAAGTTTGCCTGATTTGCTCACAATTGCTCAACAATTTCAACTAAACGGCTCAATTGCGAATATTCAGTCTTATGAAAAAAGTTCAATTGTGGTAGATATTCAGCCTTATGGGAGTGGCAATGTTAACAGTACTTTTTTGGTGAATCTCGACAATCAACCGCCATTTATTCTCCAACGTTTGAACACGAAAGTATTTTGTCAGCCAGAATTAGTAATGAATAATATCTGTGTTCTTGCTGACTATGTACGTCAAAAATTTTTACAGTCTGAGCAAGATAACGATAGTCGTCCTTGGTTGATGCCTCAAGTTTTGTATACCAGCGATCGCGAAGCGTACCCGAAGGGTAATCGCCGACATCATTACTTAGCTGAAGATGGTTCTTTTTGGCGGGCTATGACTTTTGTTGCTAATTCTCAATCTTTTGATACTATTCAGGACAGCCAGCATGGACAGGAAATTGGTTACGGGCTGGGGCGTTTTCATCATTTAATTAATGATCTTCCCGTTGAGCAACTCGCTGACACCTTAGAAGGCTTTCATATTACCCCGAGATATTTACAACATTATCAACAGATAATCGCTTGCACGACATTTAAACAATCACCTGAGATTAATTATTGTCTTCAGTTTATCAGCGATCGCCCTAATTTACCCCACATCTTAGAAACCGCGAAAGCAGCAGGAACACTCAAACTGAGAACTATTCACGGCGATCCCAAGATTAATAATATTATGCTCGATTGTCATACTAATCAGGCAGTGGCGATGATCGATTTAGATACAGTCAAACCAGGTTTAATTCATTATGATATTGGTGATTGCTTGCGATCGGGTTGTAATGTTTTAGGAGAAGAAACCGACAATTGGCAACAAGTAACCTTTGAGCCCGAACTTGCCCAAGCGATTCTACAAGGCTATTTGACAGTTGCTCAAGATTTTTTGACAGAAAGCGATTATGAATATATCTACGACTCAATTCGTTTGCTAGCTTTTGAGTTAGGACTGAGATTTTTTACTGATTATTTAGCAGGTAATGTTTATTTTAAAGTCAAGCATCCTGAACATAATTTAGCCAGAGCTTTAGTGCAATTTCAATTAACTGCAAGTATCGAAAAACAAGCAGCAGTGATTAAAACTATAATTAATGATTTGAGATGAAAAAATCTAATTTTACTTTAATACCTTTTAGTATCAATACTGCTCCTGTACTCACAATTACTGGCACTATCTCCCGTCAGCACAATCAATTAAATCTGCAATACTTGCTTGCAGGTAACTTGGACAACATAATCATTCCACAATTAGTATCCACACCAACTCGACAATACGATCTTTGGGAACATACTTGTTTAGAATTTTTTTTAGGACTTGAAGATGCAACATCCTACTGGGAATTTAATCTCTCACCAGCAGGAGACTGGAACGTTTTTAACTTTCCTAATTATCGTCAAAATATAGCCGAAGAAATAGCTTTTACTTCACTTCCTTTGACTGTATTGCAGCAAACTGATAATTTACAACTAAACGTAGAAATTAATCTAAATAAAATCATTTCTAGCAAACAAAAATTAGAAGTTGGTATTAGTAGCGTCATTAAAAGTCAAGATCAACAGCTTAGTTATTGGGCATTAAAACACCCAGCATCAACAGCCGATTTTCATCATCGAGATAGTTGGATTATTAATTTGTAGTCGCCTGTAAACTTTTAATTAATTGGTTAATGTAAGCTATTAACTATTATTCTCAAATTACTATATATCTTTATTAGTTAATCAATAATTACTCTTTTATTCTAAAATGTTAAAACTATAAAAAAAAATTGTTAGATCATGTTAGAAATAGAATATAAATTAACTTTGCAAGATGAGCTTAATGGTATTAATGCAGAAAAAGAGTACATTTTAAATTTACCATTGTTACATTGGCAAAACATCAATATAATTTTAGCTTTAATCATAGTTGTATTAAATTTGCCTTATATATGGGAATGTTTTACAAGCAATGTTCTTTTTTATGTAGATTTAGGATCGCCAGATACATCAATTGTTGGAACTCTATTTAATTTGACGTTCTCATTCTTAATGCTCCCTGAAATAATAGTAAGATTACCCACAGGAAAATTAATACAAAAATATAAAATCAAAAAATCTTTTAAAAAAAATCCCAATTTAGTTAAATCAAGAAAAATAATTGTAACTGAAACTAATTTTGTTTTTATCAATGAAAAAAGTGAAAAATTATGGTTAGGGGAAAAACTAGCTAGTTTTTTTGAAAATGATACTGGTTTTATACTAGATTTTGGTACACATAGACGCTTTATTCCTAAACATATTTTTATAAATGAAGAACAAATTAATGAATTTAGAGCAATTTTAAACAACTATAATAAAAAAAACAGGTTATATAACTCATAAGGTTTATTAAAATTTTTGTCAGTTATTATAAATTATTATCTAAACGATATTTTTTTGCCATTTTTTCAGCATTTTGATAAACAAGTATTGGATCTTTTAACATATCTCCTGGTTGAGATTCTAATTCTTTAGTGGATATACCAACACGATTTTTTTCCAGATCTAAATAAGTAATTATTGCTCTTACCCAGCCATCATATTGAAAAATTTGCTTTAGATCTTCTACAGGTATTTGAGATACCCAAGAAATATGTAACAAAGCATTAATACCGCAGATATTAATAAATAATCCATAAGATTTAAATTTTACTACAGTCCCATCAACTAATTGACCTAGTTTCAGAGTCTTGAGTCTGGCTTTACGTAAAAGTGAAAGTTTTTCTTGCTCTTCTCTTCTTCGTTTTCTTCTATTACTATAAATTTCATATTCAGAATCTATTTCCTTTTGGCGTTTTTTATACCAGTCAGAATCTATTTCACCTAAAGCAATATCAACAGGTAAATTTTTATATAAATCAGCTAAGACTCCTACTCGATTATGTACGTTCTTAGAAATGTGATAAAGTACATTCCTGAGATTATATAACTCTTGTTGCTCTGTAGTTAATTGAACTGTTTCTATCTCAGTTTCTAGATATTTACCTCTTCCCCCACCGCACATTGCTAAACGGATTTTCCAATTCGGAATTTTAACTGGCTTTTTCAGCAAACTATCCCAATTAATATTACTAATAACAACAAAAGATGAATCTGAAAGAATATATCGTTCTTTAATAAAATCAGTAATTCCATCATAAAAAGATTGAATTAATTCCTCAGCTTGTATTGTATTTTGAATATAAATAGGAGCTTTGACTTTATTATCAAATATCCATTTTTCAATTGTAAACTCTATCTTTTTATCATTATATTGTCTAGCATTCAGTGTTACACCATAACCTTCTTCATCAATTATCATTTGTACAGGTAATTGGCGATCGCGAACTCTTCCTAACCATATATATAATTCTTCAAAAGGATCGAATATGCATGATGTTTTAATTAGAAGGCAAACAGTATTAGTTTCTATTTGAATTAATATTCTTGCAGAAGATTTTTGAATAAAAGTAATATTCATCTAATTATGGAGCTTTTTGTAAAATTATAGGAAAAGCGATCGCATAATTAATATAATTGATAATTAAACTAAATAAACATTAAACAAGCACTACTCAAATGAAATTGCAACAGCAGCGTCAAGTAATTCTCTATCCTGGTGAAGATGGTTACTTTGTAGTAGAAGTACCAAGTTTACCTGGTTGCATCAGTCAAGGGAAAACCCGTGATGAAGCATTGTCCAATATAGAAGAAGCAATTTCTCTTTATATAGAAGTACTGGAAGAAAGAGGAGAAAGTATTCCAGAAGATAAAGTAGAAGTTATTTTAGTATGAGCAAGTTACCTGTTGTTTCGGGTTCACAATGTATTACAACTTTAAAAGGTTTAGCATAGATTTTGGCTAATTACCTAACATTTTCAGCCAACTAAAAATTGTCTCTACTGTTAATTCCAAATCAAGACCTTGTAACACAGAAAGATAATCTTTATCTTGTAATAATGCTGGTTGTTGATCTGGTTGAAAAACTAAAATAGATCTATCAGAAGGATCTATTAACCAACCCAACTGACAACCATGTTGTAAACAGTAAAGAATATTACCAATTACCCGATTTGAACTCTGTTCTGGGGAGAGAATTTCAATAGTCCAATCTGGTGGCAACAAAAAATCATTGGGAACTTCTCCATCAGTATCAAAGGGAATTCTTGACCATTTGAATACAGCTATATCAGGAACAATAGAACGATTACCAAAGCTACAGCGTAATTCTGGGAAAGCATAAGCAAGTTTCTGACTTTCTGCTTGCTCATTAATACTATTGCAAAGTCTTAGCTGTAATCGACTATGCTTTCCTTTTGGCATTGGTTTTTGTACAATCTTGCCTTTGATATATTCGCTGGCTGGTTTGGTTTCTGGGAGCTTTTGAAATTCTTCCAGACTATGAACTGAAGGTGTTGTTATAGTCATAACTCTTGAGAGTGAAGATGTTGTTAGTCTAACACTTGTCGTTGACAGACTAAGATAGTCTCACGATTACCTTTGGTAATTCTTAATTCCTCGTCTAAATAAAGGATTTTTAATAAACCTTTAGGAGATTTATTCATTACAAAAGATCTTTTACCAGTTTGAGAGTTGATCTCTGATGCTTTCTTGATTCCAAACATCCATTTCATCACCAAGGACATCATTCGAGCTTGAAAGTTAAGTTGAGATTTCTGATTATTATTACCAAATATTTTCAACCATGCCTGCATTTTCTCTGCGTTTTGACTCTCTAAAGGCATTAATTCTCCGCCTGTAAACTTGACTTGTACTGTATCTTGATTGATAGGAACACAGACAGCCAGATTTTTGATTATTCCTTTAAATTCAGGAATATTGTCGTCAATTGTCTTAAATTCCACCACAATATCGTGAGTGCGTTCATTCCCATTACCTGTAGGAAAAACAGGTTGTAACACTCGAGCGATCGCTACTTTAAGTTCGACAGGCTCAAACATATTAAAAGCTAATCTACCAAGCTTATAAACATATCGCTCTGGCTCATCAGGTTGACGATCTGGAAAATTTGGCGCATTAATTAACAACCAATTACCTTCTAAAAGACTGTCATTTTCTGTTGGTGCGCTGGTTCGATTAAGAGATGCTAACTTTTCTATTGCTGCTACAACTTGTTCATTTTTAGTATCTCCATCATGATCCGCAAGTACTTTAAATAAATTTGCTTTGGCGATATCTCTTTCTATCATTGTTAATTGTTAATTGTTAATTGGTGATTGGTGATTGGTGATTGGTGATTGGGGACTGGCAACTGGGGATTGGGATGGGAGCTATCTACTTATTACTCGTTACCTATTACTTGCTATTTCCTATTTCCTATTTCCTATTTCCTATTTCCTATTTCCTACTTCCTTAATCTTTACTCCCAAAGTCATACTTCTAGTTGCCATAAACAAAGCTAATGCTAGCCAAAGTAAATTATTAATTTGCCAATGCCAAGCAGCGATCGCTACTGGTGCAAAACCTAAGACAGCAGCAATCAGAGTTGATTGACGTAAAATTTTCCCTGCGGTTAAACCCAAAAAATAGCCGTCTAACATATATGCTATCGAACCAAAACCTAAGATGGGAAACAACCACCACACATAGTTACTCACTTGTTTAATTACTTGTGAGTGATTGGTTAACAAGCCAAATAATCCTTGGGGAAATAAATAAAACACAACTGCAAAACTTAAGCCAGCTATCAAACTACTACTACCTGCCAACTTCAGCAAGGGCATTAATTGATTTTCTTTTCCTTGTCCTTGCAAATTACCAGCGATACTCTCAGTCGCAAAGGCAATCCCGTCAATAAAGTAGGCTGCGAGGGTAACTATCTCCAACAATAAAGTATTGGCAGCTAAAATTCCAGTCCCCAAGGTAGCACTGAGATTAGTAAAGACAGCAAAGGTAGAAACAAGAGCTAGAGTCCGAATTAAAATATCACGATTTAAAGCAAAAATAGCTCGCAAAGCTGGTAAATCAAAAATTTTCTGTCTATATTGTTGCCAAGTCTGCCAGGGAATCTGCCGACTGAGTAAAATTAACCCCACTAACATTGTAATTACTTGACTAATTGCTGTTGCTGCTCCTGCACCACCGCTAGACAAACCCCAACGGACAATAAATAGATAGTCTAAAACAATATTTGCACCTTTATTGACCAAAGAAAAAAGTAAGACCTCTTTACTTTGCTCTTTACCCAGAAACCAACCTAACAAAACAAAGTTCAATAGGGTAGCAGGTGCGCCATAAATTAGAGCATTATAGTAAGCTCTGCCAGCATCTAGTACTTCTGGATCAGCGTGGAGGACAGTAAAGCCAATTTCTCTGAGCGGATACTGCAAAATCAGAATCATAATGCCAATCCCCAGAGCGATCGCACTATGGCGTAATAAAATTAAAAAAACTTGCTCTGTTTCCCCTCTACCTTGCGCTTGGGCGGTTAAACCCGTTGTTCCCATCCTTAAAAAACCAAAAGTCCAGTAAAGATAGTTAAACAAAACAGTAGCGATCGCTACTCCTGCTAAATGTCGAATTTCTGTTAGATGCCCTAAAAATGCTATGTCAACCAAACTAGCCAATGGCACCATCAGATTAGACAAAATATTAACTCCTGCCAACCGCCAAAAGCGACCTTGATCAGCGAAAATTGAGAAATAATTGTTTTTCATCAACAATCTACAATTGCATGACTTCTGACTTCTGACTTCCCTCTAGTGATATTAGTAGTTATTTGATTACGTCCTGCCTTTTTTGCCTGATAAAGAAGACTATCAGTAAATTCAATCAGGTTAGTGGCTGGTTGTCTGGAATCAGGAATTTTAGTACCTATACCCATGCTCAGGGTAACATACTGGCTAACAGGCGATTGTTGATGAATAAAATGTTTTTTGGCTAGCTTTTGAGTAATACTTTGAGCTATAAACAACGCACCTTCAGAGTCGGTATTAGGTAGAATAATTGCAAATTCCTCTCCCCCGTAACGAGCAGCTAAATCTGCTGGTCTTCTAGTAGAATTTTGCAGGATTTTAGCAATTTTTTGTAAACAGCGATCGCCCTTTTGATGACCATAGGCATCATTATAGGCTTTGAAATAATCTATATCACATAATATCAAAGACAGAGGTTTTCCTTCCCTCGCCAATCTTTGCCATTCGTTATCTAAAACTAAATCAAAGTAACGTCGATTAGCGATTCCAGTTAACCCATCTAAAATTGCTAGCTTTTGTAGTTTTTGGTTGGCTGTTTGTAACCGACCACAGAGTTGAGATTGTTGAATAGCAATAGTCACTTGAGTAGTCAATCTTTGAAGAAAATTAATTTCCCAATCTTGCCATTTTCTGATTTCGCTATTATTATAAGCAATCAGCATTCCCCACAATTTTTCTTTTTGATGATTAGTACTTGTTTGTTTGACTAAAGGAGCAGTTAAGTCATCGTGTATATCATCAACAGTTTCACTTAGCCAGATAGGTAAAATTAAGTAGGATCTAATTTGCTGAAGTGCTACTATTTGTAATCCCAAATTTTCTTGAGCTAATGTATCTGTAACTGCCCTAGCTGAAGTTGATTCAGTCAAAATTGAATTAAGAGAGGATAAATTAACCGCAGATATAAATTGCTCAATAGCAAGTTTCTCTGATTGGTTATTAAATGATTCGGTAACAACGATTATTTCTTTTGACTGCTGGGATTGATAACGGTAAATTAATACTTGGTCAGTAAGCAAAAACTGTCGTATTTCCCTGACTGTAGATTTTAAAATTGCTACTAAATCAATAGAATTACGAATCTGATCGAGCATTTTTTTCATTAATGCTAATTGGCGAGTATTAAATTCTGTCCTCTGACGAGCGATCGCATAGTCAATCGAGCGAGTTAATATTTTCCCTTCAAATTCACCTTTGATTAGATAGTCCTGCGCTCCATGACGCAATGATTGTACTGCTATACGAGGATCATTAACAGCAGTTAAAATGACAATTGGTGACTGGGGTGCTTTTTGTCGAACAATTTTTAAACTGGCTAAACCTTGGCTATCAGAAAGATATAAATCTAATAAAATTACATCGAAACTATCTTGACAAAGACTAGCGACGGCTTCTTCAATACTGGTAACGTGTCGTAAATTATATTCTTGCCAATGATGCTGGCTTAATATTTCTCTAATTAAACCAGCATTAGCCAAGTTGTCTTCAACTAGCAGGATTTTTAAAGCTTTGATATCCACCGCTATAATTTTGGTAATGAATTTATGGTTGATGGTACAAAATCAACTCAACGTAAATTTCAGCTAAAATCTCATGCAACTACAAACATTATTTTTTGCTTAAATTAATATCTAAAATTCTTAACTAAGCTTTACGTTATTTTAAGCTATTATATTACATGACTTAGGAAGTTGTGGAAAAAATAAGAATTTAATGATCAAAAATAAACTTCGCTCTCTTGCCTAAGAAGTTGAGAATTATAAAAAGAGGCAATAATATTGACAGAATTTTGTTGTAACGATTATCATTATCAATGTAAAATATAATCAGCTTAAAAGTTTAATATTAGCGATTGATCTTGCTCCTAGCCTTCGGAACGCATTTTTCCTGAGCTTAGGTGCTAATTTCTAAAAATAACAAGAAGTACTGTGCAATCTTAATTCTGTCTCAATAGTCTCAAAAAATAAATCAATGATCTGTAATCACAGTCACGAAGTTGTTGACTACAATCGTGTTTTTTTAATCGGGATTGTTCTCAATGCAACTTACGTCAAAAGTTAAAAGTTAAAAATAATGTAATTACCAAGGTAAGTTAGGCAGAATAGATTTTTTAGATAAAATCAAACCAGCTAAACAGTCATTAAGTTGTTGTTTAATTGATGATTCATCTAAATTACGTCCAATTAAAACAATTTCATTTTTTGGTTGAGTTTTCCAATCATCAGCTTGTAAATCGTAACGAGGGCCACTAAGTTGAAAAATATGTCGAGATTCACTTTCTTGAAACCAAAGAATTCCTTTAGCCCGAAACACATTATTTGGTAATTGTTCAGTTAAAAAATGCTCAAATTTCTTAATTTTAAACGGGCGATCGCTTATAAAAGAAACAAAACTAAAATCATCGTTTTCTAAATGATTATTAAAAGAATATTTATTACGTCTAAACTCTGAAATCTGATCTTCATAATTATTTTCTTGAGTTAAACCGATATCTAAAATTAGAGCTAAAGGTACTTTGCTATATTGACTCTGTAAAATTCTAAATCCTGGCTTAATATCAATAATAAATGCTTCTAATTTTTCAATTTGCTCCTTGGTTGCTAAATCAATTTTATTCAAAATAACCAAATCACCATATCTAATTTGGCTTATTGCAGCTTCACTCTCAAAATATTGTGTGTCAAAAGCTGCTGCATCAACAACTGTAATTACGGCATCAATGCGAGTTGAAAATTTTAATTCTGTCGAGAGAAAAGTTAAAATAATTGGTAATGGATCGGCAACTCCTGTAGTCTCAATTACTAAATAATCTACTTTTTCTTCTCGTTCTAAAACCCGATAAACAGCATCTACCAAACTATCATTAATTGTACAGCAGATACAACCATTATCAAGCTCTACTATATCTGATTCAACTGAGATTAGCAGTTGCTCGTCAATATTAATATCGCCAAATTCATTAACTAAAACAGCTACTTTTAAATCATCTTTGTTTTGTAAAATTTGTACGGCTATAGCAATTTTAGAAGTGGTACAATAAAAAGTACAATAACATAGACTAAATCATGGATATTCACAGTGCTAGTCAAGCCAGAGCCAATCTGTTTAAGTTATTAGAACAAGTGAATAAAGAGAGTAAACCTTGTATCATCACTTCTCGTAAGGGTGATGGGGTATTAATTTCTAAAGATGATTGGGAAAACATTCAGGAGACATTATATTTACAGTCTATTCCAGGAATGCAACAGTCAATTATAGAAGGTATGGCAACGCCTTTGTCTGAATGTGTTTCTGAGGATAAATTAGAGTGGTAGATTGCCAATGGCAGTTAAAGTTTACTAAACAAGCGCAAAAAGATGCTAAACAACTCGCTGCTGCTGGATTAAAACCTAAAGCACAGCAATTATTAGAAATTCTCAGACAAAATCCTTTTACCAATCTTCCCAGTTACGAAAAACTCCAGGGAGATTTAAAAGGAGCTTATTCTCGTCGTATTAACGTGCAATATCGCCTAGTCTATGAGGTCATAGAGTCGCAACATACAATAAAAATTATCCGAATGTGGTCGCATTATGGGGAGTAAAGGGCGATCTCTTGTCTGGATTTAGTGGTTTTTAGGTAAGAAGCGATCGCTAAATCATCTAAATATAATATAAACAAGCTCTTTTGACATCCTCTCCGACAGTCACGGACGGAGATTCCCTAAAACAAAGTCAATTGCTTAGGGGTGGTTGACGCTTCACCGCAAACTGCAAGCTTCGCTTGACTGACACTCGCTCCACGTCCATATTTATATTGGTCGGATTGCCCACCCGCCCACATTGTACCCTTGTGGTATCGATTTAAGTTTTCGGCTGCATTGATATCCCTATCGTGAATGGTATTGCAAAACAAGCATTCCCACTCGCGAACATCAAGTTCTTTCTTGCCTCCAGATTTGCCACAACATGAGCAAATCTGAGAACTTGGATACCAACGATCTACGATAGTTAAATCTCTACCGTACTTATCGCATTTCGCTCCTAGCATGGTTTTGAACTTACCCCACCCAGCATCACTAATTGCTCGACTGAGTTTACGGTTTTTGACCATACCACTTACGTTTAAGTCTTCCACGGCTAGGCTTTGGTTTTCAGCCACTAAGCGAGTAGTTAACTTGTGTAGAAAATCGGTTCTCGCATCTTTCACTTTGGCATGAAGTTTAGCTAGTCTTAATTTTCTTTTCTTCCTGCGATTAGAATCCTTCTTAGCTTTTGCCAGTCTACGGTTAGCTAGTTTGATTTTCCGTAACATTTTAGAACGCAGCCGAGGATTCTCTATCTTCTCACCCGAACTCAAAATAGCAAAATGGGTTAAACCCAGATCAACCCCACAACTATTGATTGTTTGGGGAGCTATTTCAGACGGTATTTCAACCACAAACGAAGCAAAATATCTACCAGTTGTATCTTTGATGATAGTTACGCTACTTGGTTTGCTCGGC
Organism: Waterburya sp.; assembly: GCA_051658085.1. GTDB lineage: Bacteria > Cyanobacteriota > Cyanobacteriia > Cyanobacteriales > Xenococcaceae > Waterburya. The sequence goes on along the minus strand of JBOFLX010000045.1, from coordinate 3,045 downwards.
AATGGTCGTGAAAAAACAACTTTAACATGACCAATTTTAGCTAAGTACACAGACTCAGAGTGTACCGAAAAAGCATTAGAAGCAAACCTAATTGCTTGTCTACCATGTTTCTTTTTTGGCTTTGGTTTTCCTACAGCTTGACCTTTCCTTTCTCCTTTAAGACTAGAGAAATAGTTACTCCACGCTGCTTCTAAATCTCTGAGAGACTGTTGCAGCACCACAGAAGATACTTCAGACAACCATTTTCGTGACTCAGTTTTCTTGGCTTGAGTAATTACCAAGTTACTGATTTTAGTTGGTCTGTCTAAATTATTTCTTTCGGCATTTTTATACAACACAAGCGCATCATTCCAGACAACACGACTTGAACCAAAAGCTTTTGCCAGTGGTGTTAGTTGAGGTTGCTTGGGGTAAATGCGATAGTTGTATCGAGCTTTCATTGCTTGGTCTACATGATATAGTTGATATATTATCTTATTTGGTCTGTTAAAACAATGACTCAATATAGACGAGGTAGACACAGCGTTACATTAATTCATGCTCACTTGGTATTCGTGACTAAATATCGAAAAAAAGTATTTAACTCACAACACATTCAACGTATGGAAGAGGTGTGCAATCATGTAGCAGGCAAAATGAATTTTCGAGTCATTCGTCTTAATGGAGAGTCTGACCACGTTCATCTGTTGATTGAATATCCTCCAAAGCTATCTATTTCTCAAATAGTTAATTCTCTTAAAGGTGTTTCTAGCCGTATGCTCAGAAAAGAATTTGGGCTTGCCCCGCACAAAGAACATTTGTGGAGTCCTAGTTATTTTTGCGTTAGTTGTGGAGGTGCGCCAATCGCTAAAATTAAAGAGTATATTGACCATCAAGAATCGTCCTAAAGGACGGGGTTTTCGACCCATCTATTAAATGATAATTGAAAATATTGATTGTTTTTTTATTAAATCGAGTGATTAATGAAATTTTTGCAAGACTACACCATCGTTATTCGTCCTGACGATAATAATACTTTTGTTGCTTATGTACCTGCAATTGAAGGATGTCATGCTTGGGGAGAAACTTCTGAGGCAGCAAGAGCAGAGTTAAACAATGTGTTTGCCATGATACAAGAAGAGTATCAAGAAATGGGGCATTCTCTTCCTCAAGATGTCGAATTGGTTATTGCCAATGCCAGCTAAAGCGAAAGAATTAGAGAGAGTTGCTAAGAAACTTGGATTTAGAAAAGCGAGACAAAAAGGCTCTCATGCACGCTGGAAGCATCCTGACGGAAGAGCAACAACTATTCCTATTCATGGTAAGGCTGAAATTGGTAGCTGGTTATTTCAGGAAATACTTAAGCAAATGGGAATTACAGAAGAAGAATTTAACCAACTTCGGTAGCTGGTGATTTTATAAAGGCGATCGCTGTTTGAATTAGATTTTTTTGAACAAGAGCGATCGCCATTTTAAGATTAGATTCCTAAGTTACTTCGTGACTTTTTCTACAGGAATTTGTACCTCTGTGACATATTGATTAGGATCGCCTTCTCTTTCATAGTGCAAATAAACCTCGCGAGTAGAACCAGCAATTTGATAGCCATATTTTTCTACCCATTCCAATAAGCTACAGTAAGCATTTCCTAGGGAATTAAATGAACCATGATGCACTACACAAGCCATGGTTTCCACTTCCGGTAGTTCATACACCCACACTGAAGGAGCTTGACTATCATCATTGGGGATGGTGTGAGATATTGGCACAATTGCTTCCAAGGGAATATGTTTATCTCGTAATTTAGTTTCATGATAGACATTAATACCACTACCAACATCTTGGATTCCCTGACTAAAAACATAACCATAAACTCGATCAAACAGTTGTTCTATAATGGAAGTGCAATTATCAAAATCGGGAATCACTCCTAAAGTGCCAGCAACCAACTGAGATTTTACGGGTTTGAGAATAATTTCGTAATTAGACATTGATTTCTCCTGTTCTAGTTCTTGTAGGCGAATTGTTACTTTGTTTAAACGAGCCACATCTTCAGCTAGCTTGTGTTCGAGTTGTAGCTGTTTGAGACGGAACATACCGCGAATCTCTGACACAGAAATATCGTCATCCAGTAACTTACCAATTTGTTCTAAAGAGAATCCCAATTCTTTAAAGACAAGAATTCGATTTAGACGAGGTAATTGGCTGGCAGAATAATAGCGATAGTTATTTTGACGATCTACTGTGGCAGGTTTGAGTAATCCCAAACGATCATACAGACGTAAGGTTTTCGGTGAGATACGACTAAGTTGAGCAAAGTCACTAATTTTAAGCATGAATGATACCTAAATCTCTGCTACTTCCTAGTTAACACTTTGCCCCAAGGTGAAAGTCAAGAACTTTTTTTCTTCGTTACTAAATTGGTAATGATTCAGTAGCTGATGATTTTATAAATGCGATCGCATTTGTGGTTTTTACGTAAGGCGCGATCGCCTATATAGAAGACTATCAAGAATAAAATAGATAAAAATACAAAAGATTCCTAGTCTAATGCTTTTATAGATTTTGTTTTTGGGAAAACTGTATCTATAAATATCGTTAATAGTAAGAGTATTTCATGAAACCCGTTTTACATAGCGGACAGTTGATCAAGTGGAAGGATGATCGAGGTTTTGGTTTTATTAAGCCTAATGATGGTGGTAAAGAAGTTTTTTTACATATCAGTGCGCTAGAAAAAACAAATCGCCGTCCACAAGTTGGAGATACGATTTTATATGAAAGAGTTGTTGAAGCAGATGGCAAAATTCGTGCAACTAATGCTCTGATTCAAGGTATAGCAATCAGGAATCATATGTGAGAAAATTAGGTGGAGAATTATGGAAAATAAAAGATGGAAGAACTAGATGCCTTTATTGAAGCTAATAGAGAACCGAGAGAATTAAAAAGAGGGCTGGCAGTCAGAATGACACTCTCTGGTTATAAGCATCAAGAAATAATCAAAATATTACAGGTGAGTTCGGGATTCATTAGTAAATGGAAACAAGAGTATATACTTAATGGAATAGAGG